>CACGNZ010000001.1 GCA_902574475.1 uncultured Alphaproteobacteria bacterium
TGTGCAAAAAAAAATGAAGTTGATCTTGCGGTTGAAGCAGCTAAAAATTCTTATAACAGCAGAGTACTTGTAGATATGCCTTTACTTTCAAGAGCAAAACTAATGAGAAAAATTGCCGAAGAGACAAGAAAGGTTTCAAAAGAAGGTGGTGAGCTTCTTTGTTATGAAAATGGAAAAAATATCGCTTCAGCAATTAAAGAATTCAATGATGTAGCAGATATGTTTGATTATTATGCAGGCTTAACAGATAAACTTGAGGGTAAAACAATACCTGTTGCAAAAAATGTTTTTGATTACACAGTTTTAGAACCATTTGGTGTATCAGCACATGTTGTGCCATGGAATTTTCCATTATCAATGATTGGAAGATCACTGTCATGTTCTTTTGCTACAGGAAATTCAACAATTATAAAAACTGCAGAATTAACTCCTTTGTCCGCAACAATTTTTGCTAAAGCAATACAAAATGCTGGTGTACCAGAAGGACTAATCAACATAATTTGTGGATATGGAAATGAAGCAGGATCTTATCTTGTATCTCATGAAGATGTAAATCACGTAGTTTTTACAGGTTCGGTCGCAACTGGAAAAAAGATACTTCATGCTTGTGCAGATAAAGCTATTCCTGCTGTAGTTGAATTAGGCGGTAAGTCAGCTGGTATTGTTTACCCTGATGCTGATTTAAATGAAGTTCTAGAAAGTGCACGTTCAGGAATTTTTAGTGTTGCTGGTCAAATATGTACAGCGATGTCTAGACTGGTAGTTCATAAATCAATCAAAGATGAATTATTAGATAAGCTTGTTGATATGAGTAAATCTTTAAAAATTGGACCTGGTATAGAAAAAGATACAGACCTAACTCCAGTTATATCAGAAAATCAGCTTCAAAAAGTTGAAGGTTATGCAAGATCAGGAATCCAAGAAGGGGCAGAAGCGGCATGTGGTGGAAAAAGATTAGAACGTGAAGGATATTTTATGGAACCAACAGTTCTAAACAATGTTAAACAAAGTATGACTGTAGCCAGAGAAGAAATTTTTGGTCCAGTACTCTCAGTTCTTGAATATGAAGATCAAGAAGAAGCAATTGATATTGCTAATGATACTGAGTATGGTTTAGGTGCTGGAGTGTTTACAAAAGATCTTAAAAAAGCATCTTGGACTGCAAGCAAATTAGAAGCTGGTCAAGTATATGTAAATAAATGGTTTACCGGAAATCATGCAACTCCTTTTGGAGGTTATAAACAATCAGGATATAGCCGTGAAAAAGGAGTAGATGGACTTAAATCTTATCTTCAAGTCAAAAATGTTGGTATTAGTTTAGTTTAAAATCGACCAGGAGAATAATCACTAATGTCTATATTCGGCAGTTGATCTTTTGATAAACTATCAATAATTTTTCCCGTAACAGCTCCTAAAGTCCAGCCAATATGTTGATGTCCAAATGCATAAATGACATTATTATTTTTGCGAGACTTTCCAATAACAGGTAATGAGTCTGGTAAAGTAGGTCTTCTACCCATCCATGTTGATCTTACTTCTTTCAATTGGGGTAAAACCTTTCTTGATTGTCTTTCTATCATTTCAAGACGTTTTTTATTAGGTGGTTTATTTAAACCTGCTATTTCAACTGTGCCAGCAGCTCTTATACCATCATGAATTTGTATTAAGTAAAATCCAGATTCAGACCAAGCAACGGGACGACTTATTAATTTCTCATCAGTTTCAAATAAAAGGTGATATCCTCTTTCGGTATCAAGAGGGAATTTATCTCCAAGCTTATTTGCAATTTGATTGGACCAAGCACCAGCACTTACAATTATTTTATCAAAATAAAGTTTTTTATTTTCTAAAAATAATTCAATATTTTTTTCTTTCTGCGTTAAATTTTTTATATTTTGATTTATATAAATACCACCTAATTCTAAAAACTTTTCAAAAATTTTAGTACTTATTGCTAAAGGATTTGTTGTGTGTCTCGATCCGGTGAAGACTTGCCCAGAATAATAAACATCAGCTAAGTTTGGTTCTAATTCTTTAACTTCATCTTTATTTAAGTTTCTTACTTTAACGTTATTATTTTTTCTAATAATGTTTGCGTATTCATAATTTTCATAAGATTTTTTTGAATCAAAAAGATAAAGATTTTCTTCATAGCTAATATATTCTTTTACATTTACATCTTGAAAAATTTCATCGTAAGATATTTGCGAGTGTTTTAAAAGGTTGGTGAGAGAGTTTGCTATTTCATTAACTTTTTCTTTTTTACAGTTTTTTAAAAAACTTATTGCCCAAGGCAAGTTCTTTAAAATATAAAAAAAATCAACTGCCAAAGGTCCATCTTTTCTTAAGAGCATTGATGGTATATCCCAAATCAATCCAGGATAATTTACAGGAACATTTGCATAGTCTGCAAAAGTACAAGCATGCCCAAAACTTGTCATTGAGCCAGGTTGCTCTCTGTCAATTAAAGTTACATTAAATCCAGATTTTTTTAAAAAATATGCGCTACATATACCAACTATGCCAGCACCAATAACAGCAATGTTCTTCACTGTTCTATCGAGCTTTAATACCTCTGAGTTTTTCAGATCTTCTTCTAAGTACTTCAACTGTAGTCAATAAGAATATAGAAAGAAGTACTAAACATGTAGCCATACATAAAATAACAGGGCTAATTTCTTGTCGTATTCCGGCCCACATTTGTTTTGGAATAGTTAACTGATCAATACTTGCCATAAACATAACTATAACAACTTCATCAAAGGATGTAATAAAAGCAAATAAAGCTCCTGATATAATACCTGGTAAAATCAACGGCATAATGACTTTAAAAAATGTTCTCATTGGTTTAGCGCCTAAACTTTGTGCAGCTTTTACCATATTCATATCAAAACCAACTAATGTTGCCGTTACAGTAATTACTACAAAGGGTGTAGCAAGAGCAACGTGTGCAAGAATTACACCTGTGAAAGTATAAACAAGATTTATTCTTGCATAGAAGAAGAACATTCCTGCGGCTGTTATAATTAGTGGAACGATCATTGGTGAAATTAAGATTGCCATTATCAAACCTTTATATGGCATGTGTGGCCTACTTAATCCTAATGCGGCTAATGTGCCTAAGGCTGTAGCAATAACAGTTGCTATGATACCAATATAAAAACTATTTACTGTACCTTTCATCCATTTTGTTGAACAAGGAACAGTAGAGGAAACAACATCAGCACTACAATCACCAATCATATTTCTATACCATCTAATTGACCATGCTTCTGGATCAGGAGGCCATGCAAGCATTCCTTCAGTAAAAACCATAAAAGGAGAAACACTAAAAGATATTGGAATAATTGCAAATAGTGGCGCTATTAAAAAAAAGAAAACTACCGTACAAAAAAATAAGTAAAAATAATAGTAAGTTCTTTGAACTGGTGATGCGTAACTTGGGAGAGCCATACTATTTATCCTAACTTTATGTTATCTATTCCGACAATTTTATTGTAAAGCCAATAGAAGATCAGCATTATACCAAGCAGTATAGCGCCAAGAGCAGCACACAATCCCCAGTTAAGTGTTGTTTTTAAATGATAAGCAATCCAACTCCCAATCAATTTACCATCTTTTCCGCCAACTAATTCAGGTGTTATAAAATACCCAATGGCAAGTACAAAAACCAATAAACCACCAGCGCTTATACCAGGAATAGTCTGAGGTAAGTAAACTCGCAAAAATGCAGTTACAGGTTTTGCTCCTAAATTTTGAGCAGCTCTCATGTGGCTTTTTGGAATAACCCTCATTACGCTGTACAAAGGTAAAATCATAAATGGTAATAAAATTTGAGTCATTGCTATTAATGTTCCAACTTCATTATAAACCATTTGTATTCGACCATCCTCGCTTATAACGCCTAGCCAAACTAAAATTCCATTTATAACTCCATTTTGTTGAAGCATTACAATCCATGCTGTTGTTCTCACAAGTAAAGAGGTCCAAAATGGAAGTAATACAAAAATCATCAGAAGATTGCTGTATCTTAGAGGTAAATTAGCTAAGAGATGAGCAACCGGGAAACCAAGAATTAAGCAAAAAATTGTTACATAGATACTTACCTTAAAAGTTCTAAGCCACGTTTTAATATACATTCTTCTTTTTTCATCTTGTAAAACGACATCCCCATCTTCATCAAATGTTCTATCGAGAGCATTCCAATAATAAATTGAAGATCTATCTTTTACCATTTGATTAAATGAGTACCAATAAGTTGGATCCGCCCACAGCTTATTTATATTAATAAATGTATCTTTATAAGAAACTGGTTCTTCGCCTTTTTTTACAATTTTTTTTATTTCTCTAGTTGTTTTTTTTATTAAACTTTTCCAACCAGATTTTGCATAATTCATTCTTGTTAAGGCTTTACCTATTTGTCTCTTGTCTCCATTGGCTAATTCAAAAAAAAGACTTTTATATACTTCTTCAGGTGGTAGTTCGTCAGCTCCTTTATCCCAATTTTTGTATTCATCAAAAGTATTAGGAAAAACTGAATTAATTTGACTATCATCAACGCTCCTAAGAAGCATATCTCCAATAGGCATTACAAAAGTTACAAAAATAAAAAGGAGTAAAGGAAAAACAAGAAGAAATGCACGAAGTTTATTTCTTCTTTCAGCCTTACTAAGGCTTTGTTTGAGTGGAATTCCGTCTGTTGTTAATAATTCCGCTGTAGAAATAGTAACCTCCAAATAAAAAGGCGAGATAATTCTCGCCTTTAGATTAAATTACAAATTTTATTTTTTCAAGCTTAGTTACCCATCCAAGCAGCATAACGCTCATTAATTTCTGCACCGTAATCTGACCACCATTGAGGATCACTCACGATTGAAACTTTTAAACGTTCTGGTGTGTTAGGCATGTGAGGCATAATATCAACACCTCCTGGTCCCCAAGGCTCATTGTTTTGAATGATTGGAATACCAGATGCTCTCATTGGTCCATATGTAATATATTTAGCTTGTTCAGCTTGAGCTTCAGGAGTTGAAGCATGCATCATAAAGTCAATAGCTGCATCTCTATTAGGAGCTCCAGCAGTTAGACAAAGATACTCTTGGTCTAAAACCTGACCTTCCCAAATATACTCAAAGTTTTCACCTTCAGCTAAATTTGCTGCACCTACACGACCGTTATATGCAATAGCCATAATAACTTCACCACTTTTTACTAATTCAAGTGGTTGTGAACCAGCAGACCAGAAAACAACATCGTCTTTAATTCTGTCCATAACTTCAAATGCTCTATCAATAGCACCTGTTTGGTTAGCTAAAACAGTTGGAACTGCATTTGGACTTACTCCATCTGCTACCATTGCTTTTTCGATTATACCTGTTGCCCAAGTATGAATACCTCTTTTACCAGGAAATTTTTCTGTATCAAAAAAGTCTGCCATACTGTCTGGTTTTTCACCTGGGAATGCATCTGGATCGTAAAATACTACGTATGTCCAAAAGATTTGTGGTACACAACAGTCCCAACCAGAGTGGTATTCAAGACCATTATTTTCCATATCTTCTGCAATTGACTCACCGTCAGGACCAGGAACACCTAAAGTAGCAATTTCACTTGAAATATCTTCAAATAATCCTTCATCACATCCAGTTATTGCATCAGATGGTAAAACATCTACTAAATCCCAAGTAACGCTTCCACTTTCTACTTGAGCTCTTACTTCACCTAAACCACCATTGTAGTTTTCAAATACAATTGAGCTAGGATCAGAGTATGTATCAGCATAAGCTTTTTGTTGACTTTCTGTATAAGCACCACCCCATGATGCAACCGTTACAGCGCTAGCTGCAAAAGGAGCAAAGACAAGTGACACAAATAAGAAGGCTTTTAAAAATTTAGACATATATATCCTCCTATTTTTAATTATTTAATCTTAAGATTATGTCCGTAATGCGAATGTAATAACATGTCGTTAAATGAAAAAAAAGGGGTAAAAGTAAAAAATTTTGGCTAAATATAAAGAAAAAAGTATAATTACAGATCTAATGCTCGAACATCCTCAGAATTCCAGCTTAATTTAAGCTCATCACCTTCTTTATGATTAAAACTTCCTTCATTTGGAACCTTGACTATGAATTCATTATTTCCACAAACATCAAGCCTAGCCCTAATATGATCACCTAAGTAAATTAATTCTTCAATTTTTCCTGAAAAATTGTTGGAACCAGATGTTGAATTGTCTATTGAAACACGTTCTGGTCTAATAGATAGTTGAGTTTTCTCTCCAACTTCATTCACATTAATTTTTAACGCTTTAACCATTCCAAATCCACCATCTAACTCAACAGTACATGAGGATCCATTCACTTCCCTAACAACACCATTAAGTGTATTATTTTCTCCTATAAATTTTGCAACAAAAGAATTTTCAGGTTTTTCATACAAGATATTAGGTGTAGATAATTGTTGTACAACTCCATCATTGAATACTGCAATTCTATTAGACATTGTTAATGCTTCACTTTGATCATGAGTAACATAGACAACTGTTATGCCAATCCTATCATGAATATGTTTTATTTCGTATTGCATCTGTTCACGTAAATTCTTATCGAGTGCACCTAAAGGCTCATCCATTAATACTAGACGTGGTTCAAATACCAGTGCTCTAGCCAAAGCGACTCTTTGCTGTTGTCCACCAGATAATTGAGCTGGAAATCTTGTACCAAAATTACCTAACTCAACCATATCAAGTGCTTTCTGCACTTTTTCTTTAATGTCTGGTTTTGAAATTTTTCTCACTTCTAGCGGAAATGACAAATTTTCCGCAACAGTCATGTGAGGAAATAAAGCATAGTTTTGAAATACCATTCCTATTTCTCTTTCATAGGGAGGTATTTTACTAATTGGTTTAGTATCTAAAAATATTTCACCGTTTGTAGGTGTTTCAAAACCAGCTAACATCATCAAAGTTGTTGTTTTACCTGATCCTGAAGGACCCAACATTGTTACAAACTCACCCTTAGCAATATCTAAGTTTAAGTTTTTTACTACTAGTACTTCTCCATCATAACTTTTATCGATCTTTTCAAATTTAACGAAACTTTGAGATGTGTCATTCATAATATATTTTGTAATGAAGCTTGAATAACTGCATGAAAACAAATAGTCAAAAGTTAATTTAAAAAAATGTTCATATTTGGAGTTATTTTTGCTTTAGTTGCTGGAATTTTGTTTGGCTTAATTGGCCCTACTACAAAAATAGCATATAATTCAGGAGCCTCTGTAGCATTAACTATTTTTTTACGTTACGCAGTTGCCTCGCTAATTATATTACCTTTTATCCCTTATCAAAAGAATCTATTAGAAATTTTTAAAAAGAACCTAAAATACTTTTTATCTATATCAGCTGGTTCTATATTATTAACACTTGGGTTATTGACTTCAGTTATATTTATTGAAGTTAGTTTAACAATTCTTATTTTTTGCCTTTATCCAATATATGTTCTTTTATTTTCTATAATTGTCGATAAAGAAAAAATTTCAGGAACTGTAAAGATATTATTTTTTGTAACATTTTTAGGAATTGTTTTAGTTATAGGACCATCTTTTAAAGTAATAAATATAATAGGTATTCTTTTAGCTTTTCTTGCATCACTTGGCTCAACTAGTATGATTATAGTAAATCAAAAAATGTCTATTAAAGGTATTTCACCAATACCAATTAATATCTTTATAAATGTTTTTAATACTATTTTCTTCTTTGTAATATTAAAAATATTTTTTTCTTTAAATTTTAATTTTGATATCAATATTTATCTTTTAATTTTAATTCCTTCGGTATGTTATAGCTTTGCACTTTTGTCACAATTAATTGCTATCCCAAAGATTGGACAATCATATACTGCTTTATTTTTGTATTTAGAACCAGTGGTAGGTGTTCTTGGGGCTGTTTTTTTATTAAAAGAAAATTTAGAAACTTATCAAATGATTGGTGCTTCGATTGTAATAATCAGTTTACTATCAGCTTCTTTTATTAGCAGTAGAAACTAAAATTGATTTTTCATAAAGTTAAACCAATTCTGACCTATTATTTTTGTAGAAAGTTTTTCTGGAATATTATTTTCACACATTGAATAAAATAAATTATTTAAGTCACTTGGTTGCTTATACCAACTTGGTAACTTAGGCCATTTTGGATTTTTATCTTTAGATTCTCCATAGTCGATATTTTTGGTCCACTTTCCATTTCTCATCCACATAACTACATCATCAGACCAATTTAAACAAATATCAGACCCTATTCCAATATTGTCTTCACCAATTAGGTTTACAAGCTCCTTAATCATTTCACAAAAATCTTCTATTGTACAATCACCTAAATTTTTAAGATGGTAAGGATATAAACTTAACCCAATAAAACCATTTTTTTTAACAAGTTTTTGTAAAATATCAGTATCAATGTTTCTTTTAGATTTATGAAAAAAATTTGGATTAGCATGAGAAATTGCCACAGGTTTATTTGAGACTTCAATAGCATCAAGACAAGTTTGCTTTCCTGCATGACTTAAATCTACAATCATTCCAAGTCTATTCATTTCTTCAATAACAGCTTTTCCAAATCGTGAAACACCAGAGTCTTTAGGTTCAAAGCATCCTCCAGCAAGCGGAGTTTGATTATTATAGGTGAGTTGCATAAATCTCACACCTGCTTCAAAAAATTTTTCAATTAAAAATATATCGTTGGCAATTGGAGCAGAATTTTGAAAACCAAAAATAATTGCAACTTTATTATTTTTTTTTGCATCCAAAATATCCTCTGTAGTTTTTGCGTGAGCAATAATGTCATGATGCTCTTTAAAAAGACGTTGCCAATCATTTATTTTTTCGAAAGACTCTTCAGTATTTTCCCAATACACTAATGTCGCATGGATTGCAGTTAATCCAGCTTGGTGGGCATTTTCAAATAATTCCCTATTCCAGTTACAATATTCCAATCCATCAATTAGAAGTATATCTTCACTTATTTTTGACATAGATTAATACTTCTATTAATGAAAAAACCAAAATTAACTATAGATATTTAATAAATGTTACAAAAAGTAAGAGAAAACGATAGCTACATGAAACTATCAAGAATGGGTTCACGCTATCCTTCTCGTCTTAGTTTTTCCAGAAGTATGTTAAGAAGATTAATTAACGACAACTGGGAAATACATAAGTCAAAATTTGATTTAGATAAAGATGGTTTCGGTACGGTTGTTTATGAAATAATTATTAATAAACAAACTTATTCACTTGTATGTTTCTCTGCTTTTCTAGATGATAAGGATAGAAGTGATAGAGTTATCGCTAGTAAATGGGATACAGCCTATACGTTACATGCAGGTAAATTATCTGATCAAGATCTAAATAGATTAAAAAAAATAATTCCCCTTCAAGAATCAGGTCGTAATTCTCCAAATGAATTAATTCTTAGCAGAGCAAATAAAAGTGTAAGATTGTTTCAGTATGTTGTCGATTGTCTTTCAAATGGTAATCAGCCAGATATTTATGAAATAAATAAAGTTGGATATTTACTAAGAACTACTGCTGTTTATGGTAGTGGTAAATTTGGATTATCAGATTTTACTAACACAAAAAATACAACTGTTTTCAATCAACCCTTTAGAGCAGAAATGTTATCAGTTTATTTAATTAGAGAATTTAGTATTGAATTAGTTGAACATGTTGCAAGGCAAATTAATCCAAAAAAAGCAGTAAAGTTAGATAGAAAAATTAAACAACATTTAGGTATTGGTAATTCAACAGGTTTAGGTATGGCACCTTTTATCATTAAACATCCAAAGTTGATTAATAAGTGGATGAAACAGTACTCAAAGACATTAGAAGAAATTTCTCAAATTGAGTTAGATAATATAGTTTTCGAAAAATATAAAAAACTTTTGAATAAAGCTTTAAATTATCTTGAAGAAGTTAACACAATTGATGAATTCCAAATTAATAAAAATAAATTAACTACTGAAGATTTAAAAAAATATATTTCCTACATTAATGAAAGAGATCTTTCTCAAAAATTTAAATGGTTAGATATATTAGATTATTGTGATTCGAATTTTAATAATGATACTAAGGAAATTGCAAGAGTACAACTAATTGAATTGTATCCTCAAATATCAGAAGAGTTAGCAGAAGATATGGCAGATGAGGAAATAATGGATATTGATGGAAATCAATCTATTGGAGATTTAAAAAAAATAATCAATGATAAATATACTTGGATAAAAAATATTGATTTTAATAATAAAGATAGCAATTATTTATTTTGGTATGTTTCAGCAGCTAAGTTAGAACCTAGACTGGGTGAAAGATATAATGAACAAGGAAGTGAATTGGAACAAAATTTAGGAATTGCAAAAATGGTTAATGATTTATTTAAGCAAATAAAAAATGTAGATGAAAATCAATTAATTTGTGAATTTTTGTTAATGCATCCAGAATACAGAGGAATTGTTAAGAGAATTCAATCTTTAAAAAATTATCCTTTTTCAGAAGTTCAAGATAATGTTCTCGATAAAAAAACAATGCCAATTGATATGTTAAGATTTAAATTATCCTTTTTTGGAGCTAATCGTTATGATCCAAAGTCGGATAGATGGTTAAGAGTAAGTTTTTTTTCTGGAGCCCCTTATTTATCAGATCTAAATAATAAAAATGTTGATGAATGGGGTTTTGCAACAATGAATACATATTAACATCTGTGAGTTATTCTTACTATGAAGTCTACACTAATACACAACGAGCTTTTTCAGGATTAGGATTCACTTATGGATCAGATGAGGATGCTGCATTTATTACAACATGGCTTGAAGTTTTTGGTTTCGATGGAGTCAAATTATTAACATTTAAGATTGAGGAATTAGATAACACCTTTAATGCTAGTATAGATCCGTCAAAAATAAATGATGAGTTTGATTGTAAAAATAAATCTTTTTTGGTGATAGGCCCAGGATTAATCGATTATTTAATATCAAAAATAGATAAAAGGGATAATTTTAGATTAACTTTAAAAAATTGTAGTGACCCTATATTCTTAATACCCTTACTTTACAAATATGCCAAAAAAAATATCAATTCACAGTTTTTATTAGATCAAAAAGTTTATGCACAAATAACAAATAAAAATATTAGAGTTAATAGAGAAATTATCTCTACAAATTATCAAAGAAATTTTGATCTTTTACTCACAAAGAATATTTTAAAGGAACAAAAGTTAGATATTAATATTTCATCATCAAATATAAATAACTTGCTCTCTAAGGGTATTAATCCTGATAAAGAATCTTGGGAGGAAATATCTAAAATAGCTTTTAGAACTTTTGTTCCTGAGTCAGAGGAATCTAGGGCAAAAGGTGCCGGAGGTGGTGATGCAAATGATTAATTTACTATATGCAAATCGCTAAATATATTAGTAATTAGTTTATAACCAGTTTCCGTTACCCTAAAATAATCTATCTATCTCTCTAATACTTCGTATCCAAACTGATCTGCTGTTTCAAGAAGGATCTCCCAAATTGATAAAGCAAAACCTCTTGGTATATATAGACAGTAATTATTAGAGGATATTTTAAATAACTTAACACTGACATGATGAATGGCTGTGCTAGCAGAAGATAGATCTGGAAAATTCCTAGCTCTTAAATCAATTGGAAGATGTCTATTTAAAAATAATGATGAATTATCTCCTGTAATTTCAATACCTGTGAAAGCATGAGACATGTCTAAAATTGTTGCGATTTGCTCACTTATTTCAATTTCTTTATTAAATAGCCACCATTTCAAAGGTTCCATTCTCCATAATGATTTATTTTCAAAAATTATCCCTTTATTAAAACTAGGAATATTTTTAATTTTTAGTTCTTTTGATATTAAATTATTCATTTCATCAATTTTGTCAGGCCAACAAGCAATTTGCAAAATTTCTAAACTTTTTAATTCTTTAAATGTTAGAGATTGTTTCTCGCTTGATGAATATTTTCCAACCTTATAAATTGTTTCTAGTGCAGAATGTCTATGCATACATTCGTTCTCCTTTAGGATCAATCATATGTGGTGAAACAACTTTTAAATTCATTTGTTTATTTCTTACAGGATCCGCGCCGACTAAAGTGGTATCTTTCCATTTATCTAAACCACCTTTTACAAAACCTATTCCAATCCAATGTCCAAGTTCTGGAGAATAAGTGACTGAGGTGATTCTTCCAATACCCTGTCCTTTAATATTATTTTTTTCACACACAATAGTTCCAGCATTAAAAGTTTCTTTTAGGTTTGTAGGAAAGAAGCCTACTAGAATTTCACGATCATCATTTTTTAAAACTCCTCGTTTTCTCATTGCGCTTCCAATATATGATTTTTTTGTAGATGCCATTTTGCTTAAACCTGCATCATCAATTGTTACCCTCCCATCAAGCTCAGCAGCTGTTACATGACCTTTTTCAACTCTAAGTGCACCTAAAGCTTCTAATCCATATAAACATCCATCATATTTTTTTGCATTTTCCCAAAGTAAGTCCATCATAGTATTAGCAAAATCTGATTTGACATAAACTTCAAAAGCTAATTCGCCGGAAAAACTAATTCTTGCAATCCTACAAGGAATATTACCTTTAAGAAATGTTGAAGTAACACCCATAAAAGGTAATTTATTATTAGTTATAACCAAAGAATCATCGACACAATTATTTAGAACTTCTCTAGATTTAGGTCCTGCAACTGATACGCCTGCCCATTGTTCAGAAACACTAGTCACATTAACATTAAGATCTGTCCATCTAGTTTGAAGTAATTCTTCTAACCATGACATCACTTTTGCAGCTTCACCTGTAGACGTCGTCATAAAATATTCATTTTCTGCTAATCTCCAAGATGTGCCATCATCCATTACAATACCGTCATCACGCAACATGATACCGTATCTAGCTTTTCCAACTTGTAGTTTTGAAAAACCATTCGAATAAATTCTATCTAAAAATTCGGTAGAGCCTGGTCCTTGAATAGCAATTTTGCCTAATGATGTTACATCACAAATTCCAACTGTTTTTCTTACTGTTGATGCTTCTCTTATATAAGAGTCACTTAAAGTTTCATTTTCTTTGGGATAATACCAAGGTCTTTGATACAATCCAACTTCAATCATTTTTGCACCATGATCAATATTCCATTGATGCATTGGCGTTACTCTTAACGGCCTAAAATGTTTTCCAACATTTCTTCCGCTTAAGGCACCTATAGATACAGGAGTATAAGGTGGTCTAAATACAGTAGTTCCAACTTCTGGAATTTCTTTATTTAAAAGTTCAGCCATTAAAGATAATCCAATGATATTTCCCATTTTTCCTTGATCGTTTGCCATACCTAAAGTTGTGTATCTTTTAAGATGCTCTACCGAAATGAAACCTTCACGATGTGCGAGTCTTACGTCATCTGTTGTTACATCATGTTGAAAATCTACAAAACTTTTTGATCTAGATTTTTTATATTTTACTTCATACAGTGGTTGTATGGGATTTTTCCATCCACCAGGTTTTGGGAAAAAATAATTTGTTTTAGAAATACCTAAACGGTTCAACGCATCAGTAGTTCCTGCTATCCCAGAAGCAATACAATCATTTTTATTCCATAAACCTCTAGAAGAACCTACCATTGTAATATTTTCTTTTGTGTCACTTGGTAAAAAACAAGCATTGTTATAATCCCATTTAGGCTTTACGCCTCTGTGAGATAACAAATGTACAGCAGGTGACCAGCCACCTGATAATAGAACCTGATCACAATCTATAGTTTCAGATTTATTAATAGTTTCACTTTTTGATATATCTAAACTATCAATTTTTTTTGAACCATTAATATTATAAGGTACATACCCTTTTCTAATTTCAAAACTTTTATTTGTCTCAATTTCAAAATTAGTTCGTGAATCAAGAACAGTTACATTGGCCCCAGCTTCTGATAATTGATGTGCTGTTTCATAAACAGAATCATTATTTGTAGCTATCACAATTCTTTTTCCGGTGAGTACACCATATCTATTCAAATAATGCTTTGATGCATTTACAGTCATTACACCAGGAATATCATTATTATTAAATGCAATGTGTCTTTCAATTGCTCCAGCACCAACAATTATATGCTTTGCTCTAATGGTCCAAAATCTTTGGCGTGGAATGTTTACATTTGGCGCTAATATATGGTCTGTTACTCTCTCTAATAAACCAACAACGCAATTATCATATAATCCGAATGCAGTAGTTCTAGTCATTATTTTTATGCCTAGATTTTCAAGTTGATTTTTAATCTGCGAGTTATCAAAATCATTTTCTGCAAGTTGATTTCCTCCAATAAGACTATCTTGCTCAACTAAAATAACATCTAATTTTTTTTCTGCTGCCTCTATTGCAGCTGCAACACCAGCAGGTCCTGATCCTACTACAATTAAATCGCAAAAATCATGAGCATGCTCATAAGTATCTGGATCAGGTAACCCAGAAGCACTTCCCATTCCCGCAGCTTTTCTAATAAACTTTTCAAAAAACATCCATATGGCTGTTCCTTTACCCCATTCAAGCGGAGGTATTCCCATAAAAGTTTTATAATAAAAACCAGCTGCAAAAAACCTACCTAAATAATTATTTATTCCAGCTAGATCAAAATTTACATTTGGAAATGCATTTTGACCACTTGCTTCCAAACCATTATATAATTCTTGTGTTGTTGCTCTTACATTTGGATCTCTTCTATCTTTTGAACCAATAGTAACTAAAGCACCGGATTCCTCGACTCCACTAGAAAATATTCCCCTTGGTCTATGATATTTAAAACTTCTACCAACTATACCAATATTATTTGCAAGTAATGCTGATGCTAGAGTATCTCCTTCAAAACCTTTGTAATTTTTTTTATCCCACCTAAAGGATAAAATTTTATCTCTATTAATTTTTCCGTAGTTATCTATTCTTCTTGTCTTCATTTATTATTTTTTACAACCTTCTGTAAATCCGGATGGCATGGTTTGACACTTTTTATTTCATGAGTGACAGTAGAACGTTCAACTACCAACCACATTCTACATCCATTAGAATGATGCCATGTTTCAAATTGAAAACCTTTTATATTTTTTCTGAAAAATATAGCTTCAGTCCATTCTTTCTCTGATGCATCTAACGAAGGATAATTGATTGTTGCATCTCCTCCATAACTAAATTCACTATGATCTCTTTCACCACAATAAGGACAATTGATTCTAATCATTTAACCGTGCAATTTTGGATCAGGTCCTGCGCCACGTTCATCAATATTGATACCTTTTTCAAATCTTTCTAAATTATGATTTTGCACGTAGTTATGCGGGCTTTCATTTGCAATTAAGTCGGCAAAATACCAACCTGATGCAGGACTAGCTTTGAAACCGCCATAGTTCCAACCAGCATTTAAATAGAGATTAGATATTGGCGTTTTACAAATAAAAAATGATCCGTCCATTGTCATGTCCATAACACCTGCCCAATGACGAAGTAATCTTATTCTTCCAAGTGAAGGAAATATTGCCATGGCCGCTTCGGCAACATCTTGAACCATAGGAAGATTTCCTCTTTGAGCGAATGATTTATACCAGTCAAGATCACCACCAAACACCATGCTTCCTTTATCTGACTGCGATATATAAAAATGCGCACCACCTACACCATAAACAACAACCTGGTCTAGAAGTGGTTTAACAGCCTCAGATACAAATGCTTGTAGTTTATGGGATTCAATTGGCAGGTTGCCTAATTCTGCCATTTGCCATAATACTGAAGTATTGCCTGCAACAGCAAATCCTATTTTCTTTCCTTTTATAATTCCTCTTGAAGTTTGAATACTTTCAATATTTCCATTCTTTCTTGTGAAACCTGTAACTTCACAATTTTGAAGAATGTCTACACCTAATGTATCTGCAGCTCTTGCATAACCCCATGCAACTGCATCGTGTCTTGCATTGCCTGCTCTTTTTTGAACTGCAGCTCCAAGTATTGGAAATCTAGAATTATGATAATTTAAATGCGGAATTTTTTTCTTTAAAGTTTTTAAATCCCAAAGTTCTGCATCAGTTCCGTGGAGTCGCATAATATTATAAATCCGTGAAACTGAATCTTTAGCACCAGGGCTATGAAATAACGAGACATGAGCTCGTTGGCTAAACATTACATTATAATTTAATTCGTGACTTAAATTTTCCCATAACTTTAAAGAATGTTCATAAAATTCGTGGTTGCCTGGCATCATATAATTTGATCTTACAATAGTTGTATTACGTCCAGCGTTTCCTCCACCAATCCAGCCTTTTTCTAAGACAGCTACATTTTTTATATTATGATTCTTTGCTAAATAATATGCCGTGGCAAGACCGTGTAAACCTCCACCAATTATTACAACATCATAACTACTTTTTGGTTCTGGATCACGCCATTGTCTAGTCCAATAAGACTGACCATTTAAACCGTTTTTAATTACATTCCAGGCATTAAATTTTGTCATTTGTTTTATTAATTATTAGAATAGTTGATGAAAGTAAAATGAATTAACTTGCCATGCTAGTGTTATTTAATCACAGTTAACTTGATGAATCTGGCCATGTGTCATTTAATCTATAACCTTCTGGAAAAGGATCATCCTTATCGATATATAAACTTTGTTTTCCAGTAATAAATGCACTACCTGTTATTTTTGGAATAATACAATTTTTGTTATTAATTTTAATTTCCTTTTCAATACTTGATTTAAATGAAGATCCTATAATAGACTTTGATATAAATTCTTCATTTATTTGTATTTCATTTTTTTCTTTCATTACTGCTAATCTTGCTGAAGTGCCTGTACCACAGGGTGAACGATCAAGTTTCCCAGGTCGTATAACAACTGTATTTAATCCTGTAAGTAATGATTGATTATTTTTTTTTAAGGGTTCAATAAATTGGCAAAAGGAAAGATAGTCTAATCCTTTAATAGTAGGATGTTCAAATCCTATAGATGCGTTTGCTTCTTTCAATAATTCTTTAGCAACATTTACAAATTTATTTGCATTCTTTGGTTCAATTTTAAGATTAAAATCACTAGCATTACAAATTAAAAAACTATCACCTCCAAAAGCAGTACTTACTTTAATTGTACCATAATTTTTAGTCTTTAAATCTACATCTATTTTATCTGCAAAGCAGGCAAGATTAGTTAAAGTGACACTTTTAACTTTCTTATTTTCACAATCAGCAACAACTTTTATTAAACCACCAGGAGCTTCAAGTGTAAGCATGGTTTTAGGATATTTCATTTGAACAATATTTTTTTCTAATAAGACTGTCGTTACACAAATTGCATTTGATCCGCTCATTGGAGGATTATCTTCTGGTTCCATGATTACAAATCCAGCATCTGCATTTTTATTTGAAGGTTCTAAAATAATATTACAATGTTTAAAGACCCCTCCCCGAGGTTCATTTAAAAAAAAATTTCTCCATTTTTTATCTAAAAAAAGTTTTTTAGAAGCTTCCTCAGGTGAATTAAACTTCAAGCCTTTAATTCCAGTTACTACATCCCCAATTTCACCACAGCAATGTGTGTTAAATACTGTGATTTCATCCATGTGGAATTATTAGGTCATCAATATTTTTAGAATGATGTGTAATTTGTTCGTATCCATCTTTTGTTATAATAAAACTATCACCAACTTGTGATCTAAAATTATTTGCACTTGCCCCGCCATCAACGGCAAATACCATTCCAGGCTCCAGTACTGTTTTATTACCAACTACTAATTGTGGTTCCTCTAAAAAGCTAAAGCCTGTACCTCTTCCACATCGAAATGTAGGATAAGGGTATCCCTCAGACTGAATAGTATCTGCATAAGCAGCATGAACTTCTTCAGCTGTTACTCCAGGGCCAAGAATTTCAAGAGCAGCTTTTTGAGATTTAACTGCAGTCTCAAAAGCTTTTATTTGTTGATCGGATTGAATTTCTTCTACCCAAAATATTCTGTCAAAACCTAATTTAAACCTATGGAAATTTGTAGAACCACAATAACATACGAATACGGGATCACCTTTTTTTATAATTTTGGTTGAAGCACGATGGTGAGTTTTAGGTAAATCATGACCCGATGTCATAACAGGTAAAAAGTGAATATTTGGAGACATATTGATATTATCAGGATAAAATTCTCTTAAAAGATCTGCAGCTTTTCTTGTTCCAGCTTGTGATTGTGCAAGTGCAACCTCATACTCAGGAACATTATGGCCAATTGTTTTTTTTGCTGCCTCCATCATAGCCATACCAACTTCGCCGGCATGACGAGCTATATTCAATTCATGATTAGATTTAATCATTCTTATATTATCTATTAATTTGGTTAAATCCCCAGGATGGTCTTGAAGTAATTCGTCTAAATAACTCTTAACCATTGGGTTAATTTTAAATTTTTCAATAAAAATATTTTTATGCTGATTGATGATTTGAGGTAATAATTCTCTCCATTCATTTCCAATACCATCATTCCATGTTTCAACCATATCTACAGGACAAGATTCTGGTACTAATAAAACATCAAGAAGAGGTGTAATTAAATAAGTTTTATGATCATTTGAAACAACTAATAATGTTGGTCGATAAAAATCCATATGAAGGAAGTCATGGTATCCTGTGAAATAATATATCGAGTCATCATCAGTTATAATTGAGAGATCAATATTGTTCTCAGACATTTTTTTCTTTAGTTTATTTAAGTTTTCAGAAAACATTTATTTTAATTGTTGTTCTACTAATTCAGTCCAATATGAAGAACCTATGACTAATAATTCGTCATTAAAATCATAATTATCAGCATGTAAAGGTCTGGAATGCTGCTCTGATGTTCCGTTACCCATTAAAACAAAGCAGCCAGGTTTTTCATTTGCCATAACAGAAAAATCTTCTGAGAATAAACGTGGTTCTATATTACCATTACATTTATCACTACCAAGTAAAGAAACTGCAGCTTTTGTTGCAGACTCAGTTTGATTTTTTGAATTAAAAGTTACAGGACAGGCTGTTTCATATTTAACACTACCATTAACACCATGTGCATTGCAAATGCCTTCGACAATTTGTAACATTTTTGAAGCAATTTTTTCATTTGTTTCTTTTGATAAAGCTCTCGCGTCACCAGTCATTTTTACCATACCTGGCAGAACATTTTTTTTACCATCGGTTATAAATTCGGTAATAGACACTATACCGTTGTCTGCTGGATTTAATTTCCTAGACACTATCGATTGAAGTGCTACAGCTATTTGAGAACCAACAGTTATTGCATCTACCCCCATATGAGGTAATGCAGCGTGCCCACCTTTAGTTTTTATTTCAATTTCAAATAAATTTTCGCTGGCTGTAATAGCTCCATTTCTTGTACCAAATGTTCCAATTTCCATGTTAGGAATATTGTGCATAGCGTAAACTTCATCAATGTTAAATTTATCAAACAATCCTTCATCAATCATTGTTCTTGCACCGAATGTATTCTCTTCATCAGGTTGAAAAATAAAATATACCGTACCGTTAAAGTTACCTTTTTCTGATAAATATTTTGCTGCACCTAATAACATTGTTGTGTGACCGTCATGTCCACATGCATGCATTCTGTTATCAAACTTGGACTTATAACTAAACTTATTAGTTTCATGTATAGGAAGAGCATCCATGTCAGCTCTTATACCTATTGATTTTGAACTATTTCCTTTTTTTAAAATTCCAACTACTCCAGTTCTGGCAATTCCAGAATGAACTTCTATTCCAAACTCTTTTAGAAGTGTTGACACTTTTGCTGCAGCATACTCTTCTTCAAAACTTAATTGTGGGTGCATATGAAGATCATGACGCCATTCTACTAATTGGTTATGTAATGACTGAGTTTTCATAAACTACATATTATTAAATTCTTTAATCTTATTGTCTAGAGAAAGCATATATTCATAATGTGAATTCCAAAATTTTTGATCTTTTCTTTTTTCAAATTCTTCAAGACTTACACCTTGTTGCTCTACCCAAGTAAAGTACCCTAAATTAAATATTCTTTTCTTATCCATGTAAGAAAGTTCTAGCATATTATCAGTAGATATTCCTGATAAGTGTTTTCCAAATAGTTCAGCACAAACTATTTCATCATAATTATTTTTAAAATCAGCAATGGTCTTGTTCAACTCTGACATGTATAAATCCGCACCATCTGTAGCGACCGTTATAATTGCGTCATCACTATTTAAATCCATATATTTAGCTAGTTTTATTGATGCCAATATATTTGCTATTGCTGAAAAGCCAAATTCAGGAAGTCGTGAAACAAAATCAGGCTCAAAATTTTTTTTCTCAATTAAAAACTTTTTTCCTATTTCAGTATTAAAAATCATATTTAGATTATTGGTAGCTTGATCAGAAACATCTACGACAAAATCTGTATTCATTACATTATGAATAAGGGGAACATGTTTGTCACCAATTCCTTGTATATTATGTTCACCATAACCTCCATGAAGCAAAGTTGGGCACTCCAAAGCTTCAACAACTGCAATCTTCATCTGTAATTTATCTTTAAGATAATCTCCTGCTGCTAGAGTACCACTTGATCCTGAAGCACTTACGTAAAACCTAGGAGTTAAATTACTGTTACCTTTAACTTTTAGAAATGATTTTTCAAAAGATGGACCCGTTATAGAACGATGAATACTGTAATTATAATACTCATCAAATTGATTTATAATATCATTTTGATTATCTTTTTTTAATTCATTACAAGCATCATAAATTTCTTTAACATTACTTTCTGTGCCTTTTGTTTTTATGATATTTTTTTTATCTTCAACCCAATTATTCAACCATTCAAATCTCTCATTACTCATTCCTTCAGGAAGTATTGCAATACTATTAAGACCCATTATCCGAGATATTGCTACTCCGCCCCTACAATAATTTCCAGTAGAAGGCCAAACTGCTTTATGTTTTTCATAATCAAAAGTGCCATTTAATATTCTTGGAAGCAAACAACCATAAGCTGCCAAAACTTTATGAGCTGTTATTAAGGGAAAATATCGTCCCATATTTACAATTATCTTTGCCTTAACACCTGTAAATTCTGTTGGAAGCACAATATATTCAGGTTCATTCCCAAAACCTGATTGATCTCTTTTATTAAACCAATGAACCCGAAAGAGGTTAAGAGGATTGATATCATTATTATTTATTTTTTTTAGAGAATTTTTAATATCATTATTAATAATTTGAGGGTCTTGAAGTTCACTTATACTTGGCAATACAACTCCTTTTGATTTGAAGTAATCAGACGTTTTTTTTATTATTGCTTGACTCATAAATTAAATATTGATGCCTAAATTATTTGTTTTACAAAGATTATAAGTAAATCTTGCTATTGCAGTATCTTGTACGCCAGTTCCTGTCAAATCACATATCGTTATATCTTCTTTATTTTTTCTTCCTAAACTTGGATCGTTAATAATATCACCAAGTTCATTAAATTTTTCTTTAGAAGAAATTATATTTTGTTTTAAAGCATGATGTAATTCACCCAAAACACTTGTTTGTAATTGATTGTCAGGCACATATTGATCACAATATTTTAACATATGAGGGTCTAATTCATTTTTTTGTTCTGCATCGGATCCCATTGCTGTTATGTGGGTTCCTTTTTTTATCCAATCAAATTCTAATAGAGGTTTTTTGCTAGGAGTCGTTGTCACGATTATTTCTGATAAACTTGCCAATTCCTTGCAAGAAGAAGCTACATGCAAATCTAAATCTAAATCTTTAAAACTTTTTATAAGTTGATTTGCTTTTATTTTATCTCTTGACCAGACTATTATTTTATTAATTTTTCTAACTAACATTATTGCTTGAAGTTGTAATCTCGCTTGTATTCCAGCTCCAATAATACCAACAGAATTAGCATTTTGATTTGATAAATATTTTGTAGCTATTGCTCCTGCTATAGCTGTTCTAGTATCTGTAAGATAACCTTCATCCAATAAAATAGATTTTACAACTCCAGTCTTTGAATCTAATAAAACTATCAGTCCATTACTAGATGGCAAACCAAGTTTTGGATTATCGAAAAAACCTGAAGCGATTTTTATTGCAAAACTATCAAGACCCTCAACGTATGCAGCTTTAACATCTGATTCACCATGATATTTTTCAATATCAATTCTCATTATAGGTGGCATCATTACCAATCCCTTTGATAAACTTATGAAAGCCTCCTCTATTATTGGTATGAGATTTTTATTCAAATTTACATGTTGAATAATATCATTTTTATTAAGGATGAGCATGGCTTAAAACTTTATTAAATAGTTCCGAGTCAATATTTCCACCACAAATTAAACAAATTATATTTTTTCCTAAGTGCGATGTTAATTTTTCTTTAACAACCATAACACTTGTTGCTGCAGCACCTTCAGATACAATTTTATGTTCTAAAAAGTTTATTCTAATTCCCTCAGCTATTTTTTCTTCACTTACTAAAACAAAGTCATCAACGTATTTTTGTACAATATTAAATGTAAATTTATTATCTAAACCAATACTACCCCCTAAACAATCAGCTAAAGTTTCAGTTTCCTCTACATCAACAGGCTTACCTTCTTTTAGACTTTCATACATTGAAGGGCCTCTTTCCATTGATACGGCAATAATTTTTGTGTTAGGTTTTTGAAGTTTAATAGCCTGAGCAATTCCAGATATAAGACCGCCACCAGATGTTGGTATAATTACTGTATCAACTTCGGGAAATTCAGTAAGCATTTCAAGTCCAACTGTACCTTGGCCTATTATAATATCTTCATCATCAAAAGGATGAATTAGTGGGATATTTTTTTCTTTCGCAATTTGTTTAGCATACAAATCAGCTTCATCACTATTCTTTCCAATAATTTCTACTTTAGCTCCTAATTTTTCAATAGCCTCTTTTCTATATTCTGGGACCATTGAAGACATATATATTGTTGATTGAATGCCCAATACTTTTGAAGCATAAGCAACGCCTTTGCCGTGATTGCCTGTAGAAACTGCAATGACTCCTTTGTTTTTGTCATCTTCACTTAAAGAAAGAAGTTTATTAACCGCACCTCTTAACTTAAATGAACCAGTGATTTGAAAATTTTCTAACTTTAGTTTTACTGTAGTATTTTTTGATAAGAAATTAGAATTAATTAATGGTGTATAATTAACATAAGGTAAAATTTTCTTATGTGCATCTTGTATTTGTTGAAGTGTAATCAATTTAAACCCTATTTAATGTAATTTAAATAGGTTACCAAAACCATCAATTTTTTGATTAATATTAGATAATCTTAATGAATCCCAAATAATAGCTTGATTACTTGAAATGATATCTGTGCTTAATTTTGACTCTAATGTTTCGATAATATCAATTACTTTTAATGCAGTACAAGAAACAAAAATACTATCAACATCTATTAAATTAATTGAAGAAATTGTTCGCATTAAACTATCATGAGTAACTTTGGCAATTTCCGAATCATAATTTAAATTAAATGAACTAAATGATTTAATTTCAAATCCACTATCAATTAAATATTTGTAAACTTTAACATTAACATCTTTTGGATAAGGAGTAAGAACAGCAATTTTTTTATGGTTTAACAATTTAAGTGCTTTGACAGCTGCTGTAATAGGTGTAGTAATTAAAGCATCAGGTTTAGCCTTGAAAATTTCAGATCTTATTCTTTTTTCACCAATTTCAATAGTTCCTGAAGTACATCCATACGCTACAACTTGTATTTTTTCATTGGGTAGTATTTGGTTTGTTGTTTCTGTAAGATGATCAGCCATCTTTATGTAATTTTCATGAGTTAGAGGATTTAAAAAAGGTATCCTATTAAAAAATAGATCAACTGGTAAATTATGGCAAATTTTTCTAAAATCCTGCTCTATAGTAAAATCCGTTGATAGTGTAATTATGCCAATTCTTGAAAAGTTTGTATCATGTAAATTGGCTTTAAAATTATTTTGTTTAAAATTATTCATTATTGATTTGGAAAATAATCCTCACACTCACCCTCTCTATGAACATCAGTAGTGGCACAATGTAGACTACCTCCAAATGCATAAACGTCTCTAAAAGGAACTGGAACAACATCCAATCCAAAACTTTCCATTTGTTTGATCATTTTTTCTTCAGTTGCCTCGACGCATATAGTTTTTGGATCAATTATCAAAACGTTCATTGATAACCAGATTGATGAATAACACATAGGTGGTGGACTATTATGAATGGAAGGTGCAGCCTCATGAATTTCCCATTTATTATCATCGAAAATTTTTCTTTGCTCTGATGATATTTTTCTATTCGGATTAATAATTATAACTCCTGGTTTAATTGGAGTAAAACATGCATCAATGTGAGTTGGAATTAAATCACCTGGTAAATTAATTTGATGTACGCGATGATTTGGATAATGTCTTCTTAACCAATCTAAACCGCTTAAATTTGATGTAAAATTGTTATGATAAAATAGATCTTTGCCAAAGCGTAAAATTTCTGCTGCATCAAAAAGTGGTTCTTTTTCTGTCAATATCATGTCTCTATTTTCGATTTTTTTATATCGTTCTTCTTCCGTTATTCCTTCAGGAAGATAATTAGACTTATATGATTGATTAGTTAATCTTGGTTTAGGTGCCGATTCCCATCTCATGTTTTTATCTTCTGCATAATATTTTTCAAGTAGTGGCCTATAAGCAAGGTACTCAAACCATCTACATCTGTAAGACATTGGCGCCTCTAGCATTTCATTTCCTACAGTAAGAATAACATCTCTTGGAGGCATACAACCAAACATACCGTCATTAGACCAATCGGGTGTCTCGATACTCTGAGAAAAGTCAATAGGTGTTGGTCTATCAACTTTTATATTTAGGGAATTTAAAATTTTAACAAAGTTTTCTAATTGTATATTTGCTTTAACAATTGATTCCTTTGAACGTGGTCCGTGAGATCCTGTCATACCACTATCTTTACTAATTTTTGGTTCAAGTGCTGGTTCCATTGGAGGTATGTTAGCATTTTCAACTGCTCCAACTATAACATGTTTTAATGGATCCCATTCATTCCAAGAATTAACTATTGTCATTATATTTTCCTTAATTTAAAACTATGCATTATAATTAAAACATATGGAATTAAATAACAAATCACTCTTTAAACAAAAATGTTTCATAAATGGGGAATGGGTTGATAGCTCTTCAGGTGAAACTCTTGAGGTTAATAATCCAGCTTCTCTGGAAATTATTGGCAATGTCCCAAAATGCTCAGTTTCAGAAACTAAAAAAACTATAGATGATGCAAATACTGCTTTCCAAACTTGGAAAGAAACTACTGCGAAAGAAAGATCAGTTATTCTTAAAAAATGGGGAGAGCTAATCACAGAAAATGCAGATGATTTAGCTAAAATCATGACCATTGAGCAAGGTAAACCTCTAGCTGAAGCAAAAGGCGAAATACTAATGGGTGCTTCTTACATTGAGTTCTATGCTGAAGAAGCTAAAAGAGTGTATGGTGATATAGTTCCTGATCCAAGACCTGGAAAAAGAATTGTAATAATTAAACAACCTGTTGGTGTTGTAGGAGCAATAACTCCATGGAACTTTCCAAATTCAATGATCACAAGAAAATGTGCAGCCGCTCTTGCTGTTGGTTGTACGACAGTCGTTAAACCTGCAAGTCAAACACCATATTCTGCATTAGCTGTAGCAGTACTTGCTAAAGAAGCTGGTTTTCCAGATGGTGTATTTAATGTAATCACTGGATCGGCAAGTGAGATTGGTAAAGAACTAACAAGCAACCGTATTGTAAGAAAAATTTCTTTTACAGGATCTACGGAGGTTGGAAAAATACTTTTAGAACAAAGTGCATCAACAGTGAAAAAAGTTTCTATGGAACTTGGTGGTCACGCACCTTTTATTGTTTTCGATGATGCAGATATGGATGAAGCTGTTGAAGGCGCACTTCAAAGTAAATTTCGAAATAGTGGTCAAACATGTATTTGTTCAAATAGAATATTTGTGCATGAAAATATTTATGATGAATTCCTAGAAAAATTTACAAATGAAGTCAGTAAAATAACAGTGGGTAATGGACTTGAAGATGGAATTACATCTGGTCCCTTAATTGATCAATCCTCTTTAGAAAAAGTAGTTGATCATGTTCAAGATGCAGTGAACACAGGAGCTAAAATAGCAATTGGTGGTGATGTACATTCGCTTGGAGGGAATTTCTATCAACCAACTGTTCTCTCTAATGTATCTACAAAGGCAAAAATAACTTTTGAAGAAACATTTGGACCTGTTGCTCCTCTTTATAAATTTTCCAGTGATGATGAAGTGATTAAAATGGCTAATGATACACCATATGGATTAGCTTCATATTTCTATTCAAGAGATATAGGGAGAATTTGGAGAGTTGCTGAAGCACTTGAATATGGAATTGTATCTATCAACAATGGTTTACCAACAATTGCAGAAGTTCCTTTTGGAGGTGTAAAAGAATCAGGAATGGGAAGAGAAGGTTCTCGATATGGTCTTGATGACTATTTAACTATAAAATATATTTCAATGGGTGGTATTTAAGAAAGCCAAGCGGCCCCTCTTACACCACTTGAGTCCCCATAAATATTTTTAACAACTTTAGTTTCTAGCGTGTCAGTAAAAACATATTTTTTTAGAGTATCATTTATATTTTCATAAATAAAATCTATATTAGACATGCCACCACCCAAAACTATTACATCTGGATCAAGAATATTACACACAACAGATAAGCCTCTTGCTAAATGATCAATGTATTGATTTAATGCAAAAATACTATTTTCTTCATTATTAATAAATCCCTCTAATATTTGATGTGAATTATAATTTTTATTGAAACGCAAGTTATAAGCTGATGAAAATCCTGGGCCAGATATATAAGTTTCTAAACAACCATTTTTCCCACAATAACATTTTTTTACATACTTTTTTTCTTCTTCAGTTCTACCCGGCAATACTATATGACCCCACTCGCCGCTTATACTATTACGACCTCTTATAACTTTTTGATTAATACTTATACCACCACCAACACCTGTTCCAATAATTACTCCAAAAACAACTTGATAACCCTTACCTGCCCCATCTACTGCTTCAGAGAGTGTAAAACAATTAGCATCATTTTCTATGTTAATATTCCTATTAAGAATTTTATCTAAATCTTGCTTAAATGGTTTGCCATTTAACCATATAGAATTAGCATTTTTAATTAAAGCTGTATCATTTGATATGGCTCCCGGCATTCCCATGCCTACAGATTCTGCTTTACCATGTTTTTCCTCAAAATGATTTATAATGGAGAGTATTCCATTAATTGTACCATCATAACTTTTTTCAGTATTGATTCTTTTTCTATCTATTTCAGTTCCATTCGGATTTAGAAGAATACCTTCAGTTTTGGTACCCCCTACATCAATACCTATTTTCATTAATTATTATTTTTTAATAATTTTATGTAAAGTCGGGATCAGAGCAACTGCTAATGCTATTTTAAATAACTCACTAGGAAGAAATGGTAAAAGACCAGCTGCTAATGCTTTTTCTAAACCAATAATATAACCAAGATACATGATACCAAATGAGAATATAACAACAGAACCAATTAATAGAGACAGCGTAGCTTTAAAATATGTTTTGCTAAAACCTAAATTTGCTAAGTAACTAATAACTATTGATGCAAATAACATACCATAAAGGTATCCTGCTGTTGGACCAACTAAATAAGCTATTCCTCCACCTGTAGCAAATACAGGAAGTCCTATAGCTCCTTGAAAAAGGTAAAATGCAACTGTGGCAAAAGATAATCTAATACTATAAGTCATTCCTATTAAGAAAATTACAAATGTCTGCATTGTCATTGGCACCGGCCAAAATGGTACTTGAACCTTAGCTGAAATCGCTAGTAAAATTGAACCAATTAAAATCAATGTTATTGTAAGAAAATTTGAATTAATATTCTCAAAATTTTTTAATTTGTTAATTAAAATTCTATCTTCGTGCATATATTTTCCTTTAATTATTGTAATTAAACTAATTTATATTTTGCTTCAAGCTTATCCCAAAAATCTTTTTCTAAATTTACATTATTTAATGCATTAATTTGCTTCAATCCTGTAGGGGAAGTTACGTTTATTTCTGTTAGATAATTTCCAATTATATCAATTCCAACAAAAAATAGATTATTCTCTTTTAGTTTTGGTCCCAAAATTTCGATAATTTCTTTATCTCTATAAACTAGGTCAGTTTTAACTGCCTTGCCGCCAGCATGAAAATTTGCCTTTACATTACCTTCTTGAGGTATTCTAGCAACTGAACCGTAATATTCACCATCGAACAAAACCACTCTTCTGTCCCCATCATTTATCTCATTGATAAATTTTTGGACCATTATAGGCAAGTTTAGATATTCCTCTAATATTTTAGAATTAAAATTACTTTTATCAAATCTATGTATACCCTCTCCTCCATTACCATAAAGTGGTTTAGTTATAATATCTTCTTCTTTATCTAAAAATTCTTCAATAATTTTTAAATCTTTTGTTACCAAAGTAGGTGGCATAAATTCTTTAAAATTAAATGTAAATAACTTTTCAGTAGAATTTCTGACTGCAGTTGGATCATTGACAACAATTGTTGAGGATGGAAGTAAATCCAAAATATATGTCGATGTGATATAATTCATATCAAAAGGAGGGTCTTGTCTTAAAAAGATAAATTGAAAATCTTCTAATCTAGTAATTATTTTTTTAGATTTATAATTAAAATAATTATTTTCATTTAAAAATAAATCTAGATAATATCCAGATGCTTGAATACTATTTTCTTTTATGAATAAGTCTTTTGGATTGTAATAAAAAATATCATAACCTCTTTCTTGCGCTTCATAACCTATTAAAAAAGATGTATCGAATTCATAATCAATCTTTTCAATATTATCCATTTGGATTGCTATACTTTTTTTCATTAGAAAATTTCTTCCTCATATATTTTTTTTATATTTTTTTTCCATTCACCATTATATTTACTGGTTAATAAATCAGCTGGTGAATGACCATTTGATAGATTTTTTTCTAAATCTTTGAGATAAAATGTTTCATTATATTTTTCATTTTTTACTAGAATATTTCTTTTCTCTAAACCTGATTTTGAAATTTCAAATAATTTGTGTGCAATATCTAAAATATTACCATGTTTAAATTTTGTTTGTAAACCTTCTACTGGGGCTAAGTTATTTATTAAATTTCGATCATTTTGAGTCCAGCCCTCAAAAATTTCATTAGTTTTATCAATAGCTTCATCATTATATAAAATACCAATCCAAAAAGCAGGCTGAGAACATATTAAATCCCATGAACATGCGTCCATAGAACGAATTTCTAAGAATTGCTTTAATCTAACTTGAGGAAATAGAGTTGATAAATGATTAATCCAATCTTCGATAGTGGGTTCAAGGTTTAAATCTTTAGAAATATTATTTTGCATAAAATCTCTAAAAGTATAATTGGTCATATCGATATATTTATAATTTCTAATTACAAAATACATTGGAACATCAAGGGCATACTCTGCATATCTTTCAAAATTAAAATCTTTATCAAAAACAAAAGGCAATAAACCTGTTCTATCTTTGTCTGTGTGATGCCAAAAATGAGATCTTAAACTCTTATATTTGGAAACTTCTTTTTGATCAAAAGGTGAGTTAGCAAATATTGCAGTTGCTATACCTTCAAGATTTAACATTAATCGATATTTATTAATCATATCTTCTTCAGAATGATAATCCAAATTTACTTGGTTTGTACATGTGCGTTTCATCATATGATGTCCTAGAGTACCAACTTTAGGCATATATTTTTTCATTATGGAATATCTTTGTTTTGGCATCCAAGAAAAATCATCAAGAGACAAGCTTGGCTCAACGCCTAATCCTAATAATATAAAGCCAAATTCTTCACCAATATCTTTTAATTCCTTTAAATGTCTATTAGTTTCAGTACAGGTTTGATGGATATTTTTTAATTGTGCTCCAGATAATTCGATCTGACCACCTGGTTCTAAAGTTATACTTTCACCAAATCTTTCTAGAGCAATTATTGTTTTATCTCTATCATCGTATTTTGGTTTCCATCCCTTATTTACAAATTTTAAAAGAATATCTTTTATACCATTTGGCTCTTCATAAGATAATTGCTGTAAACTATCTTTTTTTAGAACAAATTTCTCATGTTCTACTCCTATGCGTAAATCATTTTTATCTTTCACTCCTTTATAAAAGTAATCAATTAAATCGTTTTTTTTTAGCATTGCATTAACTTAAATAGGAAAGATCATATCAAAAATAAAGTTGCTAATCCAAGAAAAGACAAAAAGCCAAACACATCAGTTATTGTAGTTAAAATTACTGCAGATGCTAAAGCGGGATCAATTTTTAGATTATCTAGTACTAGTGGAATTACAATTCCTGAAAAACCAGCAATAAGTAAGTTTAGTATCATGGCAAGACCTATTATTAACCCCAACATCAAATTATCAAACCAATAAATAGAAATTAAAGATATTATGATTGCAAATATAATACCATTTATACCACCAATTAGAGTTTCTTTGATTATTATTTTTAAAGCATTACTAGTAGTTAGTTCTTTCACTGCAATAGCTCGTACTGCAACTGTTAAAGTTTGAGTTCCAGCATTAGCACCCATTGAAGCTACTATTGGCATTAAAATAGCTAAGGCTACTACTTTTTCTATCGCAGCTTCAAATAGACCTATCACTATAGAAGCCACTACCGCTGTCATTAAGTTTACAATTAACCACGAAATTCTTGATTTTGTTGTATTAATAACTGACTCATACAAATCTGTGTGATCTACACCTCCAAGCTTTAAAATATCTTCCTCTCTTTCTTCTTCTATAACCTCTACAACATCATCAAATGTAATTGATCCAATAATTTTTTTTTGATTATTTATAACTGGAGCACTAACTAATCCATATTTATTAAATAATAAAGCTACATCCTCTTGATCTGTATTAACATCTATTAATCTTAAATCTTTATTTGTTATTGAATTTAATTCTATTTCTCTTTTTGAACCCATTAATCTTCCCAATGGAACTATACCTTTTGCTTCTTTATTATTATTGATTAAGTAAATATCATAAAAATCTTCAGGTAAATTTCCTTTATTGTTTCGTAAATAATCAATTGCTTGACCAACATTCCATGATTGATTAACAGCAACAAATTTTCTTTGCATTAATCTTCCAGCAGAGTCTTGAGGGTAATTTAATCCTTCTTCAACTAATGTACGTTCTTCTTTATCTAAATTTTCTAAGAATATAGTCTGAGCTTTTTCCTCTAAATCTTCAGCTAAGTCGACAGCATCATCAATATCTAAACTTTTAGCATTATTAGCTAATTGCTTTATATCTAAAGTCTCTATTATTTCTTCTCTAACACTATCATTTAAATAAGTTAAAATTTCAGGATCAAAATTCTTATCAATTATATTCAAAAGGCTTAATCTTAAAACTGGATCTAAATTTTGAAGAATATCTGCAATATCTGCATTATGAATATCTTTTAAATAAGATAATACGTTATCATATTTATAATTTTCTAAATAATCAGTTATTAATTCAACAGATTTAATTGGAGAATCCTGATCTTTTTTAATAATTATTTCTTCCATAAAAGTTGGTGCGGCTGAGAAGACTTGAACTTCCACAGGATAAATCCCACAGCGACCTCAACGCTGCGCGTATACCAATTCCGCCACAGCCGCATATATAGTATAATTAAATATCAGATAGAATATTATCTATCAATAAAGTAAAATAAATAAGATGAACGAGATTGAAGTTAAAATATCTAGTAATGAAATAAATTATGATGAGGCAGTCAGTTTTATGGAGTCAAAAGTAGAAAGTATAAATAACAATCTGTCTAAAGAATTATTGTGGTTTTTAACTCATAATCATGTTTTCACTCAAGGAACAAGTGCTAAAAATAATGAAATATTAAACTCAAATATTATTAATGTAATTAAAACAAATCGTGGAGGTAAAACAACCTACCATGGTCCAGGTCAAAGAATTGTTTATTTTATGTTAAACTTGAACAATAAAAAAAAAGATATACGAAAATTTATTTCAATTATCGAAGATTCATTAATTACTTTTTTAAATAATTACAATATTGAGTCAAGAGCATTCAAAGATAGAGTTGGTATTTGGGTAATAAAAAATAATAAAATAACTTTTGATAAAGAAAAAAAAATTGGCGCTATTGGTCTTAGAGTAAAAAAATGGATTAGTTATCATGGTATGAGTTTTAATATCAATCCTGATTTAAAGTATTATGATTATATTCACTCATGTGGTTTAAAAGAATATAAAAATACTTCTATGGAAGAATTAGGAATTGAGTTAGATCAAAATGAGTTTGATGAAAATTTTAAAAATATATTTATAAATAAACTAAAAAGTATGTAAGTTTTTATTAAAATTTTTGTTAATTTTTAATTTATTAATTTTTAAAAATGATAGAAAATGGTCGGGCAAATCTGCCACAAACTCAAAATCTTTATTTTCTATGCTAAAGTTTAAACTATAAGAATGAAGCATTAGTTTTTCTTTCTTAAATTTTGAAGAACTATTATATTTTTTATCTCCTATAATTGGACATCCTAGATTTTTTGAAACAATTCTTAATTGATGAGTTTTTCCAGTCTTAGGATTATACAAAATTTGTGATAAACTATTTTTTTTATAGATAAGTTTGTAATTAGTTAAAGTATTTTCAAGTTTTTGTTTTTTATTTCTTACTTGCAAATTTACTTGAGAAACATCATTTTTAGGAATTCCTTCACATAAAGCTATGTAAAATTTATTAATTTTTTTTTCTTTAAAAAGTAATGACAAGTATTTTGCATAATTTAAATTTTTAGCAATTAAAAGTAATCCTGTTGTCTCTTTATCAAGTCTATGAACAAGCCTATAATTTGAATTAATATTTTTTATAATATGATCTATAGAAAGATTTATTTTACTTCCACCCTGAGTTGCGATTTCAGTCCATTTATTTAGAACTAAAAAATTATTATTTTGAAAAATTATTGATTTATTAAAAGTTACTAAATCCTTATTTGAAATATTAATATTTTTTTTAACAGTTATTTTATTTTTATATATTTTATCATGAAAATTTAGTATTTTTAAATTGTCATTAATTTTAATAATATAATTTGATTTAGTTCGTGAACCATTGATTAAAATATTTTTTTTTCTAATATTTTTCTCAATAAAACCTTGAGTGAGAGAAGAGTATAAATTTTTTAAATATTTGTCTAACCTTATTTCATAACGACTGTTAATTTTTATATTTTTAATCAATTCAAAATTTATTTATTATCATTCCTAAATAAGCAAATAAGATACAACTAGTAATTGAAATAAAAATAAAAAGAAAAGAAAAAAATATTTTTTTTGACATAATTAAATTAACTACTTCAAGAGAAAAAGCAGAAAAAGTTGTAAAGGATCCAAGTAAACCAATTATTAAAAAGAACTTTACAAAATCTTCAGGTATATTTTTTACATAAACAGAGGTAATTAAATAACCAATTAAAAAAGAGCCTAAAATATTAACAGAAAGAGTTCCATATATACTTGATGATAAAAGACTTTTACTAAAGTTAGTTAAAATATATCTCAAAACTGCTCCAGTAGCGCCACCTGTTGCTACAAGAAATAAATTAAACAATCGTTTCTATATTTGAGGTTGTTGTTCTACTTCATCAGTAGATTTTTTTTCAATAACAGGTCCACTATCTTGTCCTTTTGCATTTTCATCTCTGTCGACAAACTCTATTACTGCTGTAGGTGCATTATCACCAAATCTGTTTCCAAGTTTTATGATACGTGTGTATCCTCCATTTCTATTTTTGTATCTTTCAGCAAGGACATCAAAAACTTTTTTTGACATTTTTTTATCTTGTAAAACAGAAATGGATTTTCTTCTTGATAATAAATCGCCTTTTTTGCCCAAAGTTACTATTTTTTCTACAAATCTTCTTAGTTCTTTTGCCTTTGCTAAAGTAGTTGTTATTTGTTCATGCTTAATTAGTGCGTTTGACATATTCATAAACATAGCTTTTCTATGAGATGAGGTTTTATTAAGTTTCTTATTTTTAATATTATGTTTCATATTTATTTATTAAATGGATCTTCATACTTTTTAGCTAATTCATCAATATTTTCAGGAGGCCAATCAGGAACGGACATCCCAAGATTTAATTCCATTTGCTGCAGTACTTCTTTTATTTCATTTAATGATTTTCTACCAAAATTTGGTGTTCTCAACATTTCTGACTCAGATTTTTGTACTAAATCTCCAATATAAATTATATTATCATTTTTTAAGCAGTTTGCAGATCTTACAGATAATTCTAGTTCCTCAACTTTTTTGAGAAGATTGGAATTGAATGATAATTTTTCAACGTTTGATTGATCAGGAGTAATCTCTGGTTCATCAAAATTGATAAATGGTTGTAGTTGATCTTGGAGAATTCTCGCTGCTAAAGCTATCGCATCATCAGGTGAGATAACTCCATTAGTTTCAACTTCAAAAATTAATTTATCAAAGTCAGTAACTTGACCAACTCTGCTATTTTCAATTTTATATGTTGCTTTAACTACCGGACTAAACATTGCATCTAGTTTTATTTCACCAATTATTTTATTTTCATCTTCAGCTACTTCAGCAGATACATAACCTTTACCTGTTTCAACGTTTGCTTCAATTTCAATATCAGCGTTAGAATCAAGAGTCATTATTAACTGATCAGGATTCATTATCTCTGTCTCTGAGTCAGTTTCAAAATTACCAGCTCTTAGTTCACCTGACCCTGAAGACTTCAAATACATTTTCTTTAATCCTTGCGAATGAACTTTAACTGCAATAGATTTTAAATTTAATAATATATCAGTTAGATCTTCCTTAACACCAGGTATTGTAGAGAATTCATGAACTACACCTTTAATTTTTACAGATGTAATGGCTGCGCCTTGTAATGAAGATAGTAAAACTCTTCTTATAGAATTCCCAAGAGTTAATCCAAAACCTCTTTCAAGTGGTTCAGCGGTGAGAATACCAAATCTTCCATTACTTTCTTCAACATTAACTTCCATCTTAGTTGGTTTAATTAATTCGCTCCAGTTTTTTTGTAACACTTGAATACTCCTTTTTTTTAAACTCTTCTTCTTTTTCTTGGTCTACATCCATTATGAGGAATTGGTGTAACATCTTTTATAGATGTTATTACATATCCAATTGACTGTAATGAACGAAGAGCAGACTCTCTTCCTGAGCCAGGACCTGAAACTTCTACCTTAAGATTTTTTAAACCAAAATCTTTAACTTTGTTTCCTACATCTTCTGCTGCTATTTGAGCAGCATATGGTGTAGATTTTCTAGAACCTTTGAAGCCCTTATGTCCCGCTGATGACCATGCTAGTGCATTTCCTTTATCATCTGAAATTGTAATTATAGTATTATTAAACGATGAAACAATATGCGCAACACCCGAAGAAATTTTCTTTTTAACTTTATTTTTCTTTTTATCAACCATACTAACCCTTAGTAACTTTTTTCTTTCCTGCTATTGCTACTGCTTTACCTTTTCTAGTTCTAGCGTTAGTGTGTGTTCTTTGTCCTCTAACAGGAAGTTTTTTTCTATGCCTTAATCCTCTATAACATCCTAAATCATTTAGTCTTTTTATATCCATAGATATTTTTCTTCTTAAGTCACCTTCAACTGAATAATCTTTATCTACTAAATCCCGAATTTTGTTTATTTCTTCATCACTTAGTTCACTAACCCTTTTAGAAATATCAATAGATGCATTTTTACAAATGTCTTTTGAGATTTTTGGTCCAATTCCATAAATATAAGTTAAAGCTATATTAACTTTCTTGTTGGTTGGAATGTTTACACCTGAAATTCTTGCCATATGTCAATTAAAAAAAAATGAATGAGGGTGAATACAAGATAATCATAGCTTTAGTCAAGAGGATTAATTGTAAGTTTTGGCTAATTTTCATGGTTTTTTAATGATTTGTATTATTTTGTTTGTAATTTCACTAATTTGAAGAGATCCATCTATTTCATGAAATATTTTAGAGTTTGAATCCTTATAAAGTTGGGAAACTTTAGCTGTGGAATTAGAATATTCATTAAATCTAGTCTCAAGAACAGTTAAATTATCATCTTCTCTTTTTTCCTCAATTGATCTTTTTAGAATTCTTTTTTTTAAAATATCAAAATTAATTTCAATATTAAAAATAAAATTAATTTTATATAATGACTTTTCTAAAAATTTATTTAAAAAATAAGCTTGCTGTAATGTTCTAGGATATCCATCAAGTATAAAACCGCTAGAAGCTTCATTTTCTAATCTAGATGAAACTATTGAATTGAGTATTTCGTCAGATACTAATTTACCATCAGACATAATTTTTTTTAATTTAATAGCTAAATTATCTTTTTCTAAAATCTTTTTTCTCAAAATATCACCAGTTGATAAATGAGTGATTTTTAAATTATCTGATATTATTTTTGCTTGGGTACCTTTGCCTGCTCCAGGTGGGCCAAAAAAAATTATATTTGTCAATTTATCTTCTGCCTTTTAATTTCGTTTTCTTTAAAAGATTTTCATATTGATGCTGAAACAAATGTGATTGGACTTGGTTAATGAAATCAATCATAACAACAACTACAATTAACAAAGCAGTACCGCCTAAGTAAAACGGAATGGAAGTTCTGGATAAAAGAAATTCAGGAAGTAATGCTACAAATGTTAAATAAATAGTTCCAATAGTAGTCAATCGTATTAGTATAAACTCAATATATTTAGCTGTATTTTCACCTGGTCTTATACCTGGAATAAATCCACCATACTTTCTTAAATTTTCTGCTTGTTCGTCTGGGCTAAAAACAATTGAAGTATAGAAAAATCCAAAAAATATAATCATAGCAGCATATAGTGCTAAATAAAGTGGCTGCCCTCTTCCTAAATAACTAGAAATAAGTATAAAAATATCACTTGAGGATCCAGCTCCAAAACCCGACATGGTATTTGGTAAAAGCAAAATCGATGAGGCAAATATTACTGGTATTACACCTGCTGTATTGATTTTAAGTGGTAAGTGAGAACTTTGACCACCATATATTTTATTACCAACTTGTCGTTTTGGATATTGAACTGGTAACCTTCTTTGAGCTTTTTCCACAAAAACTATAAAAATTATTAATAAAAGAATAAGTATTAATATCCCTAGTATAAAAGCTATACTTAATTCACCAGTTCTGCCTAATTGCAATGTACTTACAAAAGCACTTGGAAGATTGGCTATAATACCTGCAGTAATAATTAAAGAAATACCATTACCTACTCCTCGAGAAGAAATTTGCTCACCGAGCCACATTAAAAAAATTGTTCCGCCAACTAAAGTAATCACAGTGGTAATTCTAAAAAAAAGTCCCGGTTCAAAAACAATATTACCATAAGTAGTTTGCATTGATTCTAATCCGATAGAAACACCATAACCTTGAACAGCTGCTATTAATACAGTTACATATCTTGTGTACTGAAGTAGCTGTCTTCTACCCTTTGTGCCTTGTTCTTTTAAGCTTTTTAAAAAAGGTATCGCAGATTGCATCAAAGTCATTATAATTGATGAAGAAATATAGGGCATTACACCTAGTGCAAATATTCCCATTCGACCCAAGGCACCTCCAGAAAAAGTATCAAATATTCCAAGTATACCTGAAGATTGTTGCTCAAAAAATTGTTGAAGAGCCAATGGATTAATTCCAGGTATAGGTAAAAATGTACCTAAACGGAAGACAATAAGCGCACCTAAAGTAAAAAGTAATCTTTGCCTAAGTTCTGTTGCCTTGCCTAAAGCTCCAAAATTTAAATTATTAGCAAATCTTTCTGCAGCTGTTGCCATATTATTTTTTTGTTAGTTTAATTTTTCCACCCATGTTTTCAATAACTTCAATAGCTTTTTTTGAAGCAAAAGAAATTTCAAGGTTTATATTGTCTTTTAATTTACCTACATTCAAAAGTTTTAAACTGCCTTTTGATTTATTAAATATTTTTTTATCGAACAAATCATTCTCTTTTATTAAATTATTATCTAAATTATGTTTGCTGATTATATTATTGATAATTTCAAAATTAATTTGCTGAACTTTTATTTTAAATGGGTTTTTAAAGCCCCTTTTAGGTAAACGTCTATAGAGAGGCATTTGTCCACCTTCAAAACCATTAATAGAAACACCAGACCTTGATTTTTGACCCTTTACACCTCTTCCAGCAGTCTTACCAAGGCCAGAAGCTGACCCCCTGCCTCTTCTCTTACTTTTTTTGTTTGATGTAGGATTTGATCTTAATTGATTTATTTTCATATTATTTAATTTTATTGTTATTTATTTCATTAATTTTTTTAGACCTTTTAGAAGCAACTGACTTAGGTGACTCTGAAACTTTAAATGCATTCAAGGTTGCTTTAAGCATATTATGGGGATTGGATGTGCCTGTTGATTTTGCAACTACATCTTTTATACCTAAAGATTCAAACAATGCTCTCATTGGGCCGCCAGCTATTATTCCAGTACCAGGGGCGGCAGATCTAAGAATTACTTTTCCTGCACCAAATCGGCCAACAACATCATGATGTAATGTTCTATTTTCCTTAAGATGAACCCTAATCATTTTGCTTTTTGCATTTTCAGTAGCTTTTCTGACTGCTTCTGGTACTTCTTTAGCTTTACCTGTTCCAATTCCTACCCTTCCCTTACTATCACCAACAATCATTATTGCTGCAAAACCAAATCTTCTTCCCCCTTTAACAACCTTAGCTACTCGGTTGATGGTTACTAAATGTTCACTAAAATCGTTTTTATCATTCTCAAACATAAATATTCCTCTAGAAATTAAGACCTTCCACTCTTGCTGCATCAGCAAGAATTTTTACTAATCCATGATATTTATACTTTCCTCTATCGAAAGCTACTTTATCGATGCCTTTAGAAATTATTTTTTTTGCAATTTCTTTTCCAACTATTTCAGCAATTTCTTTCCTATTCAGTTTTTTTTCCTTAATTGATTTTTCCAAAGAAGAGGAACTTGCAATAGTCTTACCATTTTTGTCATCAATCAATTGTGCATAAATATGATTATTGGATTTAAATACAGATAGTCTATTTCTTTCTGAAACTTTTTTAATTTTTACTCTATTTCTTTCTTTTCTATTTAACATTTTTATTTTTTCTTTCCTTCTTTTCTAAAAATAAATTCATCATCGTATTTAATACCTTTTCCCTTGAAAGGTTCTGGCTTTCTAAATGACCTTATTTTTGCAGCAGCTGCACCAAGTTTTTCTTTATTGAAACTTGAAAGTTTAATAATATTTTGTTTGGGACACTCTATTTTAACATCTTTAGGGATATTAAAATTAATATCGTGACTATAACCTAATTGTAATTTCAAAATAGATCCTGAAATGCTTGCTCTATAACCAGTTCCATTTAATTCTAATGTTTTACTAAAACCAGTAGAGACTCCGTTGATCATGTTTGCAACAATAGACCTAGTGGTTCCCCAATTAGGATCTTTGGTATTAGATGTTTTTTTTGGAACAACATTTACCTCTCGTTCACTTATTTGAATATCATAATTAGAATTAACACTTAAGCTCATTTCTCCTAGCTTACCTTTTGCGATAAAAATGCCATTATTAAAATTACATTCTATACCATCTTGAATTTTTATAGGGTTTTTAGCAATTCTAGACATTAATTAAAATACCTCACAAAGTATCTCACCACCAACATTATTCTTTTTTGCCTGTTGATCAGACATTACGCCTTTAGGGGTAGATATAATAGATATTCCTAAGCCACCATATGGCTTTTTTAAATCAGAAATTTTGGAATAAATTCTAATTCCTGGTTTAGATATTCTTTTAATTTGTTTTATTACTGGGCTACCATTGTAATACTTTAATTCAATTTTTATTATATTTATTCCTTTTCTCTCTTCGATATCTGAAAAATCTCTAATATAACCCTCATCTTTTAATACACTAAGTACATTCATATTCAGTTTGGATTTAAAACAGGAAGTAGATACTTTTTTTGCTTGATGAGCATTTTTAATCCTCGCAAGCATGTCTGATAATGAATCATTGAAAGCCATTATTTTCTCCTACCAACTAGACTTAACAACCCCTGGTAAATCACCAGACATTGAAAGTTCTCTTAATTTTATTCTTGATAAACCAAATTTTCTGTAATTTCCTCTTGGCCTACCAGTAATCTCACATCTATTGCGATGTCTAATTTTAGAGCCATTCCTAGGAAGATCATTTAACTTATTTTGCAAATTAATTCTTTCTTCTAGAGATAAGTTCTTATCTTTAATTTTTATTTTGAGATTATTTCTTTTAGTTCTATATTTTTCAATTAACTTTAATCTAGAAATGTTTTTTTGAATTGAACTTAACTTTGCCATATTCCTCCTAGTTAACCAAATTGCCTTTAAAAGGTAAATTAAAACTTTTTAGCAACTCAAACGCATCACTGTTGTTTCTAGCAGAAGTACAAATTACTATATCCATACCCCTAACCTTATCTATTTTATCAAAATTTATTTCTGGAAATATAATATGCTCTTTAATACCTAAAGAATAATTGCCATTGCCATCAAAACTGGCTGAACTTAAGCCTCTAAAGTCTCTAATTCTAGGTATAGCAATATTTACTAACCTATCTAAGAATTCATACATAATCTTATTTCTTAATGTAACTTTTACTCCAAGAGGCATACCCTCTCTAATTTTAAAACCAGAAATAGCTTTCTTTGATTTTGTTTTTATTGCTTTCTGTCCAGCAATAAGTGATAAATCCTCAAGAGCTTTATCGATTAGTTTTGAGTCTTCTTTACCCTCGCCTATACCCATATTAATAACAATCTTTTCAATCTTAGGAACAGCATATAAGTTTTTTATATTTAATTTATTTTTTAAATCTAATTTAATTTGGTTATTATACTGATCAAGTAGTCTGCTCATCTAAATAACCTTTCCTGTGATTTTATTTATTCTAACTTTTTTATTATTTTCAAATTTATAACCTATTTTTACGCCTTTTTTTGAAGACGTATCATAATATGCGATGTTAGAAATATGTATGGGCATATCTTTTTCAATGATGCCTCCCGCTTGATTATTATCAGGTTTCTGATTTTTTTTTACCTTGTTTATATCAGCAACTATAGCCTTATTGTGTTTTGGAAGCATTTTTACAATTTTGCCGGTTTTTCCTTTATCTTTACCAGTGATAACGATGATCTCATCACCTTTCTTTAATTTTAATCTATTACTCATAGAACCTCAGGCGCTAAACTAATTATTTTCATAAATTTTTTACTTCTTAATTCTCTAGTTACGGGACCAAAAATTCTAGTTGCGATAGGTTCTTCTTGCTTATCTAAAAGAACTGCTGCATTTTTGTCAAACCTAATGGCACTACCATCAGACCTTTTATGATCCTTTGATGTTCTAACTATAACAGCTTTATACACATCACCTTTTTTAACTTTTGCTCTTGGAATAGCATCTTTTATAGATACTACAATAATATCTCCAATTGATGCTGATCTTCTCTTTGAACCGCCTAGAACTTTTATGCATTGTATTCTCCTAGCTCCAGAGTTATCAGCAACATAAAGATTTGATTGCATTTGTATCATTTAGCTACATCCTCATTGGGCAATACAATCCATCTCTTGAGTTTAGAAATTGGCTTAGATTCAATAATTGAAACTAGATCGCCTGTTTTAAATTCATTCTTTTCATCGTGAACATGGTATTTTTTTGATCTTCTTATTATTTTTTTATAAAGCTTATGCTTTATTCTTCTTGTTACGTTCACAACTATAGTCTTGTCGGTATTTGAAGAAACAACGATTCCAGATAAAATTCTCTTAGGCATTTGCTTCTCCTGAAATTTTAGAAATCTTAGTTTTGAGCCTAGCAATACTTTTTTTAGTTATTCTTATTTGTGAAGTTTTTTCAAGTTGTCCAGATGATTTTTGAAACATCAAATTCATTAGTTTTCTTTTTAGATTCATAATTTCTTCTCTTGTCTTATTAAGATCATTAATATTATTTTTTTGGCTCATTAAATATTTCTCTCTACAAATTTACACTTGATTGGTAGTTTGGCAGCAGCTAAAGTCATTGCTTTTCTCGCATCATTAATATTCACACCATCTACTTCAAACATTATTCTTCCTGGTTTTACTCGACATGCCCAATACTCAATAGAGCCTTTACCTTTTCCCATTCTTACCTCAGCAGGTTTTTTGGACACAGGTACATCAGGAAAAACTCTTATCCACATTCTTCCTGCTCTTTTTAAATATCTAGTAATTGCTTTTCTTGCTGCCTCAATTTGTCTTGAAGTAACTCTTTCCGGTTCCATAGCTTTTAATCCAAAGCTTCCGTAGTTAAGATTATAATTACCTTTAGCATTTCCATGTATCCTACCTTTAAATTGCTTTCTGAATTTAGTTTTTTTTGGAGATAGCATATTCATTATCTTACACTGCCTTGGTCAATTTGTTTTTTTTCACTTGCATATGGATCTTTCGATAAGATTTCACCTTTGTTTATCCATACTTTTATACCACATATGCCATATGTTGTTTCTGCTTCAGCAGTTGAATAGTCAATATCACCTCTAAGTGTATGTAAAGGTACACTGCCTTCATGATATTTCTCAGTTCTTGCAATTTCTGCTCCACCAAGTCTACCACTACATACAACTTTTACTCCTTTTGCTCCTAATCGCATTGCGGACTGAACGGCTTTTTTCATCGCACGCCTAAATGAGATTCTTTTTTCAAGTTGATTTGCTATATTTTCTGCTACCAATTTTGCTTCTACTTCTGGTTTTCTTATTTCCTTAATATCTAAAAAAACTTCTAATTTTGACATTTTAGATAAATCATTCTTTAAAGTCTCGATATCAGCACCTTTTTTTCCAATTATTATTCCAGGTCTTGAGCTATAAATAGAGATTCTTAATTTTTTTGCGGCTCTTTCAATATTAATTTTTGAAATGCTTGCATTTTTAAGTTTTTTTCCGACGTATTCTTTTATTTTCAAATCTTGGTGTAATAGCTTAGTGTAATCATTTTTAGAAAACCATCTAGATGACCAAGTTTTATTGATGCCAAGTCTTATACCGTATGGGTTTACTTTTTGTCCCATTATACTTTATCTCCTGTTTTATCTGTTCTTTCTTCAACAACAATAGTTACCTTACTAAAAGGTTTAATTATAGACCCTGCTCTACCTTTTGCTCTAGGTCTCCATCTTTTCATTCTAAGACTTTTTCCAACATATGCTTCCTTAATAAATAGTTTGTCAATATCAAGTTGTTTGTTATTTTCAGCGTTTGAAATTGCCGAGTTGAGTATTTTTAATATATTTTTAGCAACTCGCTTGTTAGAAAATTTGAGTTGATTAACAGCTGAACTAACTTTTAAGTTAACAATACTTTTAGTTATTGTTGAGGCTTTAGTTGGGCTAATTCTAACCATGTTATCTTTTGCTATAGCTACCAAGTTTTGATTCATTTTTGTTCTGCCTTTTTATCGGCTGCTGTATGCCCTTTAAAATTTCTAGTTGGAGAAAACTCTCCTAGTTTATGACCAACCATTTGTTCATTAACTGAAACTGGAACAAATTTTTGTCCATTATATACACCAAATGTAAGACCAACGAATTGAGGAAGAATAGTGGATCTTCTTGACCATGTCTTAATCACTTCTTTTCTTCCAGATTGAGAAGATTTTTCAGCTTTTTTTAATAAAGCTCTATCAACAAAAGGTCCTTTCCAAACTGATCTTGTCATTATTTCTTCCTTCTCCTAATTATAAACTTATTTGTTTTTTTATTATTTCTAGTTTTTTTACCCTTTGTAGACACACCCCAAGGTGTTACAGGATCTCTACCACCTGAAGTTCTTCCTTCTCCACCACCATGTGGATGATCAACAGGATTCATTACTACACCTCTAACTTTAGGTCGAAAACCCAAGTATCTTTTTCTTCCTGCTTTGCCTAATTTTATGTTTTTTTGGTCTGGGTTTGAAACTTCACCTATTGTAGCTTTACAAAATTTGTTAATGTGTCTAATTTCACCAGAAACTAACTTTATTTGAACATATGGCTCTTCCTTTGATACAATTTGTGCTGAAGAGCCTGCAGATCTAACTAGTTGAGCTCCAGCTCCAGGTTTGAGTTCTATATTATGGATATTAGTTCCAACTGGTATATTATTTAGAGGAAGACAATTGCCTAATTTAATAGCAACATCATTTCCAGACAAAATTTTATCACCAATTTTGATGTTTTTAGGAGAAATAATATAATTTAATTCTCCATCATCATATTTTATTAACGAGATGAACGCGCTTCTATTGGGATCGTATTCATTTCTAATAACTTCCGCTGTAACATTTTGTTTTGATCGTTTAAAATCAATAAATCTATATTTTCTCTTAACCCCTCCGCCCATTCGCCTTGAAGTAATTTTACCTTGATTGTTTCTTCCACCTGTAGAGTTAAGTTTTTTTGTAAGAGATTTTACTGGCTTATCTTTAGAAAGATGTTTTTTTGAAATTAAAACGGTTCCTCTTAGACCTGGAGTTATTGGTTTAAAATTATTTAACATTATTTTATCTCCAATGAAGAATCGATTGTATTCCCCTCAATCAAAGTGACAATTGCTTTCTTAATATCATTCCTATAACCAAAAGTTCCCTTGAATGTTTTAGATTTACCACGAAGAATACTTGTATTTATTTTACTTACCTTAACTTTAAATATTTTTTCGATAGCAAATTTTATTTCTGATGAATTGCAGTCTTTAGATACTACAAATGAGTACTGATTATATTGCTGAAGATTCGTAGATTTTTCAGTTGTAAGAGGTTTCTTAATTATCTCAAAAGCTCTTTCTAGAGAAATATTATTTAACTTTTTTTTCATGATAACCTCTTTGTAATTTCATCTATTGAGTTTTTTTCAATAAAAATTTTATCATAAGAGATTAGATCACGAACATTGATACCATTTTGATTTAAAACAGACACTTTTGGGATGTTAGATGAAGCAAGTTTGAAATTTTTATTAATTTCTTTTTCTGAGTAAATAAAAAGTGCAGAATCAAATTTAAACAGTTTTAAATTCATATTTAGATCTTTTGTTTTAAAACTTTCAATTTTAAAATGGTCAATAATAACAATTTTGTCATCAAGGAGCTTACTTGACAATGCTGATTTAATTGCTAGCTTTTTCTCTTTTTTGTTTAAGTTAAATGAGTAGTCCCTATTTTTAGGGCCCATTGCAATTGCTCCTCCTCTAAAGTTAGGCGGTTTATTACTTCCTTGCCTAGCATTACCTGTTCCTTTTTGAGAAAATGGTTTTTTTGCCCTACCATTCACCTCTGATCTACTTTTAGTTGTGTGTGAGCCTTGTCTAGATTTTGCATTTTGATATCTAATGTATTGATGAATAATATCTGGAAAAACTTTAATACCAAAAATATTTTGATCTAAACTTACATCACCAACATTTTTATTGCTAAGATTTTGAACTGGTTTCTTAATCATTATTTTTTTACAGAGTCCTTTATAAAAATTATCGAGTTTTTTTTTCCTGGAACCGAACCTTTTACTACTAAAATATTATTTTTATTATCAATCTCTACTATCTTTAAGTTTTGCTTTGTAACTTTTTTTCCACCCATTCTTCCAGCCATTTTTTTACCTTTAAAAACTCTTCCAGGATCTTGATTTTGTCCAGTAGAACCATGTGATCTATGAGAAATTGAAACACCATGAGATGCTCGAAGTCCACTAAAATTATGCCTTTTCATTACTCCGGCAAAGCCTTTACCTATAGAAATCGAACTTGCATCAATGAATTGATCTTTTTTAAAATGATCAACTGATAATTTACTACCAATCTCAAGTAAGTTATCTTCATCAACTTTAAATTCTTTAGATATTTTTTTAGGATCAATACTTAAGGATGTAAAATTCTTTCTCTGTGGTTTTTTAATTTTGTTAATATCTTTTTTTGTTTCAATACTTGATAATTGAACAGCGTTATATCCATCTTTATCATTAGTTTTTATTTTAGATACTATGCACTCATCCACCTTAAGTAAAGTTACATGCATTAATTTCCCTTCTGAATTAAACAGAGAGCTGTTGCCAATTTTTGTTGTTATTAAGCCTGCTCTCATCATGACTATATTTTAATATCTACCTCAACACCAGCAGACAAATCTAACTTCATCAAAGCATCAACGGTTTGGGGAGTTGGATCGATAATATCTAACAAACGATTATGGGTTCTAATTTCTAATTGATCTCTACTTTTTTTATCAATGTGAGGTGATTTATTTACTGTAAATCTCTCAAATCTTGTAGGTAATGGAATTGGCCCCTTAACTTTAGCACCAGTTCTTTTTGCCGTATCAATTATATCTTGAGTACTTGAATCTAAAAGTGAGTTATCAAAACCTCTTAACCTAATTCTTATATTTTGGTTTTCCATTAAGCCAACTTAGCCTTTACTTCATCTGCTACATTGGAAGGTACTTGCTCATAATGATCAAATTGCATTGTGTAATTTGCTCTACCTTGTGACAGTGATCTCAAATTATTTACATATCCGAACATGTTTGCCAAAGGAACCATTGCATCAACAACATTAGCATTTCCTCTTGTTGACATTTCTTGTACTTGGCCTCTTCTACTATTCAAATCTCCAATTACATCACCCATATATTCTTCAGGGGTTACCACTTCCACTTTCATCATTGGTTCCAGCAATACTGGTTTTGATTTAGCAATTCCTTCCCTGAATGCGGCTCTAGCAGCAATTTCAAATGCTAATACACTTGAGTCGACATCGTGATAAGCTCCGTCATAAAGAGTTGCTTTAAAATCAATGCAAGGAAAACCCGCTATAACGCCTGTTTGTTGTTGAGCAACAAGACCTTTTTCAACACCGGGGATGTGTTCTGTTGGTATGTTACCTCCTTTAATTTGATTTATAAATTCATAACCACTACCAGGTTCACCTGGTTCAAATTTAATTTTTACTCTTGCAAACTGGCCGGCACCACCAGATTGTTTTTTATGAGTATAGTCAACGTCAAATGAACTGGATATAGTCTCTCTATATGCTACTTGTGGAGCCCCAACATTGGCCTCAACCTTAAATTCTCTTTTCATTCTATCAACTAATATTTCTAAATGAAGTTCACCCATTCCTTTGATTATTGTTTGCCCACTCTCATGATCAGTAGTCACTCTAAAGCTTGGGTCTTCTTGAGCTAATCTTCCAAGTGCTTGACCCATTTTTTCATGATCAACTTTAGTTTTTGGTTCAACTGCAACTTCTATTACTGGATCAGGAAAGTCCATTCTTTCTAAAACTATTGGGTCATTAGTATCACATAATGTTTCTCCAGTGGTAACATCTTTTAAACCAACAAGAGCTACTATGTCACCGGCATTAGCAGTTTTTATTTCTTCTCTATTATTTGCATGCATTAGCAGCATTCTACCAATATTTTCTTTTTTTCCTGAATTCGAATTTAAAACAGTATCTTTTGTGTTAATAGTTCCAGAATAAATCCTTGCAAATGTAAGACTTCCAACAAAAGGATCCGTCATAATTTTAAAAGCTAATGCACTAAACGGCTCACTATCTTCACATTTTCTAGATAATTCTTTTTTATCATCATTTATATCAACTCCTTTAACACTAGCAACATCAGTTGGAGATGGCATATAATCTATTACTGCATCAAGAAGAGGTTGAACGCCTTTATTTTTAAAAGCTGACCCTGTTAAGACTGGGACAAAAGAACCTGATATTGTTCCTTTTCTAATACACTTTTTTATATCTTCAACAGATGGCTCATTTCCTTCAAGATAAGACTCCATAATTGAATCATCTTCTTCAATTGCCTTTTCAATTAATTTTTCTCTATATTCAGCTGATTGTTTTTTTAGATCATCAGGAATATCTACTATATCAAATTTTGCTCCAAGGCTTTCATCTTGCCAAATAATTGCTTTGTTAGATACTAAATCAACCACACCTTTAAGATCAGACTCAATACCAATCGGTAATTGTAAAACTAAAGGATATGAACCTAGCCTTTCGGTTATCATATCAACACACATAAAAAAATTTGCACCAGTTCTATCTAACTTATTAACAAAGCACATTCTTGGAACTTTATATTTATCTGCTTGTCTCCAAACTGTTTCAGATTGTGGCTCAACACCAGCTACTCCATCAAAAACAGCAACGGCTCCATCAAGTACTTTAAGTGATCTTTCAACTTCAATTGTAAAATCAACATGACCAGGAGTATCTATGATATTTATTCTATGATCATTCCAAAAACAAGTTGTTGCTGCGGATGTAATTGTAATTCCTCTTTCTTGCTCTTGTTCCATCCAGTCCATAGTTGCAGCTCCATCATGAACTTCACCAATCTTATGGGATTTTCCAGTGTAATATAATATTCTTTCTGTAGTTGTTGTTTTACCGGCATCTATATGCGCCATTATTCCAATGTTTCTATATTTTGTTAAAGGGTGTGTCCTGCTCATAATTTATTTACCATCTAAAGTGTGAGAAGGCTCTATTTGCTTCAGCCATTTTATGAGTTTCTTCTCTTTTTTTTACTGCATTACCTTTATTATTAAATGCATCTAAAATTTCATTCGCAACTCTTTCTTTCATAGTTTTTTCATTTCTTTTTGTAGCTGAGTCTACAATCCACTTCATAGCTAAAGTTTGAGCTCTTTTTGGTCTAACTTCCATTGGAACTTGGTAAGTAGCGCCTCCAACTCTTCTAGAACGAACTTCAAGAGTGGGTTTTACATTATTAAGAGCTTCGTGAAAAAAATCTATAGGAGTTTTATCTGTTTTCTTTGAAACAATATCAAATGCTCCATATACAATTTGCTCTGAAACAGATTTTTTACCATCAAGCATAATACGGTTCATAAATTTAGCCAAAACAAGGTCTTTGTATTTGTGATCAGGAAGTATTGTCCTTTTTTCAGCTGCTCTTCTTCTAGACATATCTATTTAGGCCTTTTAGCTCCGTAAAGTGATCTTCTTTGTTTTCTAGATGAAACACCTTGAGTATCTAAAGTACCTCTAAGAATGTGATATCTAACACCTGGCAAATCTTTTACTCTACCACCTCTAATCAATACTACTGAATGTTCTTGCAGATTGTGACCTTCTCCTGGAATATAAGCTGAGACTTCTTGACCGTTAGTCAATTTAACTCTAGCAACTTTACGTAATGCTGAGTTAGGTTTTTTAGGAGTAGTGGTGTAAACCCTGGTACATACTCCTCTTTTTTGAGGACTTTTATCAAGAGCAGGAACCTTGTTCCTTTTGACTGTAGATGTTCTACCTTTTCTAACAAGTTGGTTAATTGTTGGCATTCTATCCTCTAGTTAAGTGTTTGGAAATTAATCCACGACCTTTAACAAATCGTAGGGGTCTTTATAAATTGCTAAACTAAAAGTCAAGAAAATATAGCTATAATTTAGTTATTTTCGTCAATTTTTGACTGATTTTGAGCAATTATTTTGTTATCTCTGTCAGCGGCAAGATTTTCATAGTCTGTTGTCATTTGTCCAGTACCAGCAGGTATTAACCTACCTACAATAACATTTTCTTTTAGACCATTAAGCAAATCAACCTTTCCTAAAGTTGCTGCATCAGTTAAAACTTTAGTGGTTTCTTGGAAAGAAGCGGCAGAGATAAAGGAGTTAGTTTGTAAACTTGCTTTAGTAATTCCTAATAAAACAGGCTCAAATTTAACTTCTTTTTTACCTTCATTAGCAAGAATTTTATTTAGTCTTAACAAGTCTCTCTTTTGAACTTGTTCTCCAACGATTAGATTAGAGTCACCTGAATCTTTAATGAGAACTTTCTGAAGCATCTGTCTTGCAATTGTTTCAATATGCTTATCATTTATATAAACACCTTGGAGTTTATAAACAGATTGTACTTCTCTAACTAGATATCTTGCAAGTTCTTCTACTCCCAATATTCTTAATATATCATGTGGTACAGGAGTACCTTCAACTAGTATATCACCTCTTTTTACAAAATCTCCTTCTTGTACATTCAAATATTTTGATCTTGGTATTAGTGTTTCAAAGCTATCTTTTTCATCTATGCTAGTTATAATTACTCTTCTTTTATTTTTATAATCTTTTCCAAATGATATTTTACCATCAATTTCACACATAATTGCTGGATCTTTAGGTTTTCTAGCTTCAAATAACTCTGCTACTCTAGGAAGACCTCCTGTTATATCTTTCGTTTTTGAAGACTCTTTAGGTATCCTTGCAAGTACCTGACCAGCAAATACTTCTTGACCTTCTTCGACACTCAAAATTGTATCTATTGACATAGGATAATTAAGGACATGATCATTTTCAGTGTCCATATCTTTATTTGTTAAAATATTAATTGCAGGCTTAAAGTTTTTACTTTTTTGATTTTGACTCCAATCAATAACTATTTTACTTGATATCCCTGTTGTGTCATCAATTGATTCCCTAAAAGATACACCTTGCTTTAAATCAATATATCTAACAAATCCATTTTTCTCGGAAATAATTGGTAATGTATAAGGATCCCATTCAGCTAAAGTTTGGTTACTTTTAATTTTATCTCCATCACTTACCAGTAATCTTGAACCAAAAGGAATGTTACTAGAGAATTTCTCTGTATTTTCATCAATAATTTTTATCTTAGCATTTCTACTCAAAACTATTTTACTATTAAACCTATCTTCAATAATTTTGATATTTTCAAATTTTACACTTCCTTGTATCGGAGAAACGGCGTTAGATTGTTCAACAGATGAACTTGCAGCTCCACCTATATGAAAAGTTCTCATTGTTAGCTGAGTTCCAGGTTCTCCTATAGATTGTGCTGCAATAATTCCTACAGCTTCACCTATATTAACAGAAGTTCCTCTTGCTAGATCTCTTCCATAGCATTTTGCACATATTCCATCTTCAGTTTCACATGTTAAAACTGATCTTATTTTAAGAGATCTTATACCTTGCTTAGAGATAGGGTCTAAATGTCTCTCTGAAATTATTTCTCCGGCAGAAACTATTAAATTTTCGTTTTGATCAAATATATCTTCTAAAGGAGTTCTTCCCAAAACCCTCTCGGTTAAAGGGGAAGTTATGTTACCAGCCTCAACAATTTCTTCTACAATTACTCCATTATTAGTCCCACAGTCAACCTCTCTTATGACAGCATCTTGAGCAACATCTACAAGCCTTCTTGTAAGATAGCCACTACTCGCAGTTTTTAATGCAGTATCTGCAAGACCTTTACGTGCACCGTGAGTGGAAGTAAAGTATTCAAGTACTGAGAGACCTTCTTTAAAATTTGATTTAATTGGATTTTCAATAATCTCTCCAGATGGCTTAGCCATTAAACCACGCATACCCGATAATTGTTTTAATTGTGCAGCTGAACCTCTTGCTCCAGAATGTGCCATCATATAGACTGAATTGATTGGCTTATTATCTGAAGGGTTAGATATTACATCAAGCATTTTGTCTGCAACTCTATTTGTACAATCAGACCAAGCATCTACAACTTTGTTATACTTTTCTCCCTGTGTTATTAATCCATCTTGATATTGTCTTTCGTATTCCTGGACTTTTTTCTGCGTCTCATCTAGTAATTTTTCTTTATCTAAAGGTATAATTAAATCATCTTTACCAAAAGATATACCAGCTATAGCAGCGTATTTAAATCCAATTTGCATTAAGTGATCCGCAAATATTACTGTTTCTTTTTGACCACAAAATCTGTAAACCGAATCAATAATATTACTAACTTCTTTTTTTGTAAGTACCTTATTTATTGTTTCAAAATTTATATTTTTATTCTTTGGAAGAATGTTACTGAGTATAAGTCTACCAGGTGTGGTCTCAACTTTTACAAGATTGTTATCATTATCTTTTATTCTAGCAAATATTTTAGTGTGCAAATTAATATCTTTATTTTCAAGTGCTTTTTCAACTTCATTTATATCAAGAAAATACCTGCCTTCACCAACTTGATTATTTCTCAAAATAGAAAGATAGTAAATCCCAAGCACGATATCTTGAGACGGAACAATAATTGGTTTGCCACTGGAAGGTGATAAAATATTATTTGTACTCATCATTAAAACTCTTGCTTCAAGTTGAGCTTCAAGACTTAAAGGCACATGTACTGCCATTTGATCACCATCAAAATCAGCATTAAATGCAGTACATACCAAAGGATGTAATTGAATTGATTTACCTTCTACTAACATAGGTTCAAATGCTTGAATACCTAATCTATGAAGAGTAGGTGCTCTATTTAAAAGTACAGGGTGTTCTCTAATTACTTCTTCTAGAATATCCCATACCCTAGGATCTTCTTTTTCAACTAATTTTTTTGCAGCTTTAATGGTGTTGGCCCAGCCATAAATATCTAACTTATGAAAAATGAATGGTTTAAATAACTCTAATGCCATTTTTTTTGGAATACCGCATTGGTGCAATTTAAGATTTGGACCAACAACAATTACTGATCTTCCAGAGTAATCAACTCTTTTTCCTAATAAATTTTGTCTAAACCTTCCTTGTTTTCCTTTAAGCATATCTGAGAGTGACTTTAAAGGTCTTTTGTTAGTTGAAGTAATCACTCTTCCTCTTCTACCGTTATCAAAAAGAGCATCTACTGACTCTTGAAGCATTCTTTTTTCATTTCTAACAATTATGTCAGGTGCTCTTAAGTCGATTAATCTCTTTAATCGATTATTTCTATTTATGACTCTTCTATACAGATCATTTAGATCGCTCGTTGCGAACCTTCCTCCATCAAGTGGAACAAGAGGTCTCAATTCAGGGGGTATTACAGGAAGCACTCTTAGTATCATCCATTCTGGTTTATTTTTTGATGTTAAAAAAGATTCTATCAGTTTTAATCTTTTAGTTATTTTAGTTTTTTTAAGTTCAGATTTTGTTTCAGAAAGTTCAATTTTTAATTGTTTATGATCAGCTTCTAAATCAATGCCAAGAAGCATTTGCTCAATAGCTTCCGCACCGATTGATGCACTAAAAGAATCTTCACCATACTCATCTTGATAATCAATATATTGCTCTTCAGATATTATTTCTCCTTTTTTAAGATCGGTTAACCCTGGTTCAACAACAATAAATTGTTCAAAATAAAGGACCTTTTCAAGATTTTTTATTGTCATATCAAGAAGAGTTGCTATTCTACTTGGTAAGGATTTCATGAACCAAATATGAGAAACTGGAGCTGCTAATTCTATGTGTCCCATTCTATCTCTACGTACCTTTGAGAGAGTAACTTCTACTCCACATTTTTCACAAATAATTCCTCTAAACTTCATTCTTTTATATTTTCCACACAGACATTCATAATCTTTAACGGGACCAAATATTCTTGAACAAAATAAACCATCTTTTTCAGGCTTAAATGTTCTATAGTTTATAGTTTCTGGTTTTTTAATTTCACCAAAAGACCAGGATCTTATATCATCTGGACTAGCAATAGAAATTTTAAGGCTGTTAAAATTTTGGACACCTAAGTTTTGATTAAATATGTTTGTTAGTTCTTTATTCATTATTCATCTGATCCTATTAAGTTTGTTAAGTTGTTTTCTTTTAAGTTTTCTTTAAAATCAAGATTTAAACCAAGAGATCGAAGCTCTTTAACCATTACATTAAATGATTCTGGTGTTCCAGACTCAAAATTATTATCACCTTTCACTATTGATTCATAAACTTTAGTTCTACCTGCAACATCATCAGATTTAATTGTTAGTATTTCTTGAAGTGTATAAGCTGCGCCATAGGCCTCTAGTGCCCATACCTCCATTTCACCAAATCTTTGACCTCCAAATTGAGCCTTACCACCAAGTGGTTGTTGAGTAACTAAACTGTAAGGACCAATAGATCTTGCATGTATTTTTTCATCAACTAAATGATGAAGTTTAAGCATATACATGTATCCAACTGTTACTGGTCTTTCAAATTTTTTTCCAGTAACTCCATCATAAAGAACTTCCTGTCCAGTTTGCGAGACACCTGATTTTATAAGTAAATTGGTAATATCTTTTTCTTTAGCTCCATCAAATACAGGTGTTGCAAATGGTATTCCATCCCTAAGATTATTTGCAAGTTCTAATACTTGATCGTCATCCATATTTTTAATTATTTTTTGATGATCTTGTAAATTATATATATCTATTAGTTTTTCTTTTAGATTTTTTGTCTGTCCTTCAGTTTGTATTTGTTCAATCATTTTATTAACTTGTTTTCCTAAAGAAGCAGAAGCCCATCCAAGATGAGTTTCAAGAATTTGACCAATATTCATTCTGCTTGGTACACCTAGTGGGTTTAAAACAATATCTACTGGTGTTCCATCCTCTAAATATGGCATGTCTTCGACAGGGCATATTTTAGAAATTACACCTTTGTTACCGTGTCTTCCTGCCATCTTATCTCCAGGTTGAAGTTTTCTTTTCACAGCTATGAATACTTTTATTAGCTTCAAAACTCCAGGCAGTAACTCATCTCCACTTTGGATCTTATCAATTTTGTTTTCAAATTTTTGATTAATATTTCCAAGTTGGTTTTCATAATTTTTAACCAAAGATTCAATTTCTGAAGTAGTTTTTTCTTCGCTAATAGAAATTTTAAGTAACTCAGATAATGATATATTTTCTATTTGTTCAAATTGAATTGTAGAGTTTTTCTTTAAGTTTTCGTTTCCAGATAAAAAAGTCTTATTGTTTAGAAGTTCTTTAAGATGATTCCCAAAACTTTTTTCAAGAATTTTTAGTTCATCATCTCTGTCACGAGCTATGGATTCAATTTGATTATTTTCGATACTTATTGCACGTTCATCTTTTTCTATACCTCTTCTAGAGAAAACTCTTATTTCTACAATTGTACCTTTAACACCAGGAGGCACTCTTAAGCTTGTATCTTTTACCTCAGCAGCTTTTTCTCCAAATATAGCTCTAAGTAATTTCTCTTCTGGTGTCATAGGAGATTCACCTTTTGGTGTGACCTTACCAACTAGTATATCTCCAGAATTTACTTCAGCACCAACATATACTATTCCAGTCTCATCAAGATTTATTAACATTTCTTCACTAGCATTAGGTATATCTCGAGTAATTTCTTCTGGACCAAGTTTAGTATCTCTTGACATAACCTCAAATTCTTCAACATGAATTGATGTAAAAACATCATCCTGAACAACCTTTTCAGAGATTAAAATTGAATCCTCAAAGTTATATCCATTCCATGGCATAAAAGCTGCAAGAACATTTCTACCCAATGCTAATTCTCCTAATTCTGTAGCAGGTCCATCAGCTATTACTTGATTTTTTGATATTTTATCACCTACATTCACAAGGGGCCTTTGACTGATACATGTATTTTGATTAGATCTTTGAAATTTTAATAGATTGTAAATATCAATTTTGTTTAAAGATTTATCATTTTTATCAGTTACTCTTATAACAATTCTATTAGCATCAAGCTGATCAACAACGCCTTCTCTTTTTGCAACTACTGTTGAACCACTATCCTTAGCAACAGTAAACTCCATACCAGTGCCAACTAATGGAGCTTTTGGCTTTATAAGAGGAACTGCCTGTCTCATCATATTTGAACCCATCAATGCTCTATTAGCATCGTCATTTTCTAAAAATGGAATAAGTGAAGACGCTACAGAAACTAATTGTTGTGGTGAGACATCCATTAGATCGATAGCATCAATTTCAGCATTTATAAACTCTCCATTTTTTCTACAACTAACAATTTGATTTACAAACTTTCCTTTTGGATCAACTTCTGCATTAGCTTGAGCGATTACAAAGTCTTCTTCGTCTATGGCACTTAAGTAAATAACTTTATTTGTTACTTTACCAGAGCTTACTATTCTGTAAGGTGTTTCTATAAATCCATATTTATTGATTCTTGAATAGGAAGCCAAACTATTTATCAAACCTATATTAGCCCCCTCAGGAGTTTCGATTGGACATATGCGGCCATAATGAGTTTGATGAACATCTCTTACCTCAAAGCCAGCTCTTTCCCTATTCAAACCACCAGGGCCAAGTGCTGACACTCTTCTTTTATGTGTTATCTCACTTAATGGATTTGTTTGATCCATAAATTGGCTGAGCTGACTAAGACCAAAAAATTCTTTTATGGACGCTACTACTGGTTTAGCATTTACAATATCTTGAGGCATAATATTGTCTACCTCCAGAGAACTGAGCCTCTCTTTAATTGCTCTATCCATCTTTAGTAGTCCAATTCTGTATTGATTTTCAAGTAGCTCTCCAACTGACCTTACTCTTCTATTTGCAAGATGATCAATATCATCTACTTCACCTTTGCCATCAATTAGATTGTGCATATGCTTTATAACATCAATAATATCACTTTTATCTAAAATTCTTTGTTCTACAGGTGTATCCTTTTTAAATTTTGAACTTATTTTTAATCTACCTACAGATGACAGATCATATCTATCCTGGTTAAAAAATAAGTTGTTAAAAAGATTTTCTGCGGTTTCAATTGTAGGCGGTTCACCAGGTCGTAAGATTTTAAATACTTCAAACAAAGCTTCTTCTCTTGATCTTGCTTTATCTAGCTGAAGTGTATTTCTTATGTATGATCCAATTTCAATGTTATCAGCCTGCAAGATATCTAATTTGTTTAATTTATATTCATTTAAAAATTCTAAAAAAATTTCATCTATCTCATAACCAGCTTCAAAATAAATTTTACCTGTTTCTTCATCTATTATATCAGAAGATATGTAATGCCCTAAAAGAGATTCGTTGGTAATTGTTAACGTAGAAATATTTTTTTTCTTCAATTCATTTATACTTCTTTGATTTATCTTTGTACCTTTTTCAATAAGAACTTTACCTGTTTTAGAATCTAACAAATCAAAATTTATTATTTTTGATTTAAAAAATATTAGATCCTCTTTAAATGACCAACCAAAATCATTTTTCTTATATGGAATATTTTTATAAAAAATTGATAAAATTTCTTCAGCAGTTAAACCTTGAATTTTTTTTGGATCTGGTTCTATTTTATTTTTTTCACATTCGATCAGGTAATTTTCAGACATGCTACCTAAGAGACATTTGAGCAATGTTGTAACTGGAAATTTTCTTTTTCTGTCTATTCTTGCATGAATATTATTTTTTGCATCATGCTCAAAATCCAACCAAGAACCCCTATATGGAATAATTCTAGCATTAAACAAAAATTTTCCACTTGTATGAGTTTTACCATAATCATGATCAAAAAAAACACCTGGAGATCTATGCATTTGACTTACGACTACTCTTTCTGTGCCATTTACTACAAAGGTAGCATTTTTAGTCATTAAAGGAATATCTCCCATATAAACTTCTTGTTCTTTAATATCTCTTACAGATTTAGTTCCAGCAATTTCATCGATATCCCAAATAATTAATCTAAAGTTTACTAAAAGAGGTGCTCCATAAGTCATACCACGTTGGTTGCATTCATTTACATCATACTTTGGAACACCAATATCATAACTCACATAGTCAACTGATGCTCTTTCAGTGTAATCGTGAATTGGAAATACAGATTTAAAAATAGAATGAAGACCAATATTATCTCGCTTTTCAGGAGTAATTTTGAGTTGCAAAAAATTATCAAAAGATCTTTTTTGAACCTCCACTAAATTTGGAAGCGAAGTCACTAATGGTATTTTGCCAAAAGATTTTCTAATTTTTTTTGTATTTATGTGATCTAAACTCATTTTATCCCTCTTTTAAATTTGAGGCCTAACAATTAAGCTAGGCCATCAATTTATTTTAATGCAACTTTTGCGCCAGCTGCTTCTAATGCTTTTTTCATTTCTTCAGCTTCTTCTTTTTTAACCCCTTGTTTAAGTGGTTTAGGCGCACCCTCTACTAGATCTTTAGCTTCTTTTAAGCCAAGACCAGTGATAGTTCTGACTTCTTTGATAACTGCAATTTTATTAGATCCAGATTCAGATAATTCAATATCAAATTCTGTCTTCTCTTCTGCAGGAGCTTCTCCGCCACCTGCAGCTGGAGCTGCGGCTACAGCTACGGGCGCAGCAGCAGATACTCCCCATTTCTCTTCAAGCATTTTACTTAATTCAGCTGCTTCAAGCACAGATAATGAAGAAAGATCTTCTACAATTTTATTTAAATCAGCCATTTATTTCTCCTTATTTACCTAGTTCGACTCTTGTTTATTGCTACTGTTAGAACTAATTAATCTTGCAATTTGTGCTCCAGGTTCAGCTGTAATTGAAGCTATCTTTTGAGCAGGTGCAGAAATTAATCCTATTATTGTTCCTCTTAACTCATCTAAAGAAGGTAATTTTGCAAGAAAATCAATTTTCTCTTTATCAATTTTCTCACCATTGTAACCTCCACCAATAATTTTAAACTTTTCAAATTTTTTCTCAAAGCTAACCGCTACTTTTGCTGGTGCTACTGCATCATCAGAATAAGCAATTGCTGTTGGACCTTTAAAAAGCTCTGAAATATCTTTAAACTGAGTTTCAGAAATAGCAAGTTTAGTGAGCCTGTTCTTAGTTACTTTAAATTTTGCTCCATTATCTCTCATTTCTTTTCTGAGTTGCTCTGTCTCATTAACTGTTAACCCAGAATATTCAGCAACAATCACAGACGTAGCATTTGAAAAATCTTCTTTGAGATTACTTACAAAATCTTTTTTTTCAGAACGTTTCACGTCAACCTCGGTTTTAATTAGATCCAGAGGATCTAAAATTAGCTAAAATTAGTTTGACCATCAAACTAACTTAAAGCCTGTCAAGAAGCAAATCAATAACTCGCTTCAGTCTATGCAGGATATTAAGCTTTAAGCTCCTGCAGTCTTTGACAGGTGATGATCAAAGATCATCTATTGGATTAATTAACGCAAGCTTGCTTGGTTAATACTTAATCCAATTCCCATAGTTGAAGCTATGGTAACCTTTTTAACAAAAGAACCCTTCACAGCATCGGGTTTACTTTTTACAATTGAAGAATAAAATGTTTTAATATTTTCTAACAAATCTTCTTCACTAAAATCTATTTTACCAACACCAGCATGGACAATGCCAGACTTATCATTTTTGAATTTAACTTGACCTGATTTAGCATCTTTTACTGATTGAGAAATTTCATTTGTAACTGTTCCAAGTTTAGGATTTGGCATTAACCCTTTTGGGCCTAGTATTTTAGCAACTTTACCAAGTTTAGGCATCATATCTGGGGTTGCAATTAATATATCAAAATCTATTTTAGATTTAGAAATATTTTCAATTAAATCTTCACTTCCGACTAAATCAGCACCACTACTTTTAGCATCACCTTGTTTATCTTCATTAGCAACTACAGCAACTTTGACTGTTTTACCTGAACCCTTTGGAAGATTAACCACGCCCTTAATATTTTGCTCTGTTTTATTGCTATCAATACCTAGGTTTATTGAGATATCAATCGTTTCGTTAAACTTTACGTAAGAATTTTCTTTTAAAATTTTTATTGCTTCTAGTGGTTCGTAAACTTTGCTAGCATCAAGGTTAGTTATTATTTTTTTTCTATTTTTTGTTATTTTCATTTACCTTCAACCTCCATACCCATTGAAACTGCAGAACCTTTAACCATATTCATTGCTCCATCTAAATCAATAGCATTTAAATCTTGCATTTTTTCTTTTGCAATTTTTTCAATATCTTGCATAGAAACCTTACCGACCAGGGTTCTCCCTGGTGTTGAGTTTCCTTTTTTTATTTTTGCAGCTTTCTTCAAATAAAAACTAACTGGGGGTAACTTTGTAACAAAATCAAATGTTCTATCTTTATAAGCAGTTATAACAACAGGAATTGGAGCACCTTTTTCAATATCTTTAGTCTTATCGTTAAAAGCTTTACAGAAATCCATTATGTTTAAACCTCTTTGACCTAGGGCAGGACCAACTGGCGGAGAAGGGTTTGCTCCTCCAGCAGGAATTTGTAATTTAATTAATCCTAAAATTTCTTTAGCCATAGTCTATACCTTTTCTACTTGAGAGTATTCTAAATCAACTGGTGTTGATCTTCCAAAAATTGATACAGCAACTCTTAATCTTGCTTTATCCTCATCTATTTGTTCGATCTCTCCATTAAATGATGCAAATGGTCCATCAATGACTTTTACTTGTTCACCAATATCATACATTATTGCAGGTCTAGATTTTTCTACACCATCTATCACTTGTTCAGATATTCTTTTTGCTTCAGCATTGCTAATTGGAACTGGCTTACCTTTATTACCTAAAAAACCACTTAATTTAGGTGTAGTTTTAATTATATGCCATGTATCATCATTCAAATTCATTTTTATTAATATGTAACCTGGAAATATTTTTCTTTCTGTATTAACCCTAACACCTCTTTTTACTTCGACAATGTTTTGAACTGGAACAGATATTTCTTCAATATGTTCTTTAACACCAAGTTTATTTGCTTGATCTAAAATACTATCAGCAACTTTTTTTTCATAACCTGAGTAGGCATGAAGGACGTACCATCTTGCTTTATTCATTAAAAGCCCGAACCTATTTCAATAATTTTTCTTATTGAAAATGACCAAATTTGATCAGTTAAGAGAAAAAATAATGAAAATAATATTATTAATAATATGACTATTGCCGAGGAAATGAAAGTGTCCCTCCTTTGAGGCCAAGTTACTTTTTGTAATTCTTGCCTAACTTGTCTTACAAAAAGAGCAGGCGATGTTTTCTTTTTTTCAATATTCATATATTCACTTTTTTTTGGCAGGAGTGGCAGGACTTGAACCCGCAGCCCCCGGTTTTGGAGACCGGTGCTCTACCAGTTGAGCTACACTCCTATTATTAAGTATTGGCTAACAGATAGAGCGGTCTCTAAAACTATTCAATAATTTCAGCAACAACTCCAGCGCCAACTGTTCTTCCACCTTCTCTAATTGCAAATTTTAGACCTTTGTCCATTGCTATTGGAGATAAAAGAGTAACTTCCATAGCAATATTATCGCCAGGCATTACCATTTCAGTTCCTTCTGGTAGCTTAATAGTTCCAGTTACATCAGTTGTTCTAAAGTAAAATTGAGGTCTATAGTTAGAAAAGAATGGAGTATGTCTTCCACCCTCTTCTTTTTTCAAGACATATGCTTCTGCTTTAAATTTTGTATGAGGTTTTATTGAACCAGGTTTTGCTAAAACTTGACCACGTTCAACTTCTTCTCTTTTAGTACCACGAAGAAGTACACCCACGTTGTCTCCTGCTTCACCAGAGTCTAGAAGCTTTCTAAACATCTCAACACCTGTACAAGTTGTTTTTTGAGGCTCTCTTATTCCTAAGATTTCAATTTCCTCTCCAACCTTAACTTGACCTTGTTCAATTCTTCCAGTTACAACGGTACCTCTACCAGAAATTGAAAAAACATCCTCAACAGGCATTAAGAAAGGCTGATCAACAGGTCGACTTGGCTGTGGTATGTGTTCGTCAACCGCTTTCATTAATTCCATAATTGAATTTTTACCAATTTCGTCATCTCTACCTTCTAAGGCTGCTAAAGCTGAACCCTTAATGATTGGGATAGTATCACCAGGGAATTCATAAGATGTTAGAAGCTCTCTTATTTCCATTTCAACAAGGTCAATCAACTCCTTATCATCAACTTGATCAACTTTGTTCATGTATACAACAAGCGCAGGTACGCCTACCTGTCTTGCTAAAAGTATGTGTTCTCTTGTTTGAGGCATTGGTCCATCAGCTGCATTAACAACTAAGATACCTCCATCCATTTGGGCTGCGCCAGTGATCATGTTTTTAACATAATCAGCGTGTCCAGGACAGTCAACGTGAGCATAGTGTCTCGATTCTGTTTCGTATTCAACGTGTGCCGTTGAAATAGTAATTCCACGCTCTCTTTCTTCAGGTGCTTTATCTATGTTTGCATAATCTGTAAATTCTGCTCCACCTGACTCAGCTAATATTTTTGTTATAGCAGCAGTTAATGTTGTTTTACCATGATCAACGTGACCAACAGTTCCTATGTTACAATGCGGTTTGTTTCTTTCGAATTTTGCTTTAGCCATTTTTTTTTACCCCAATAATTTTTTGTTATGGAGCGGGTGAAGGGAATCGAACCCTCGTAGCCAGCTTGGAAGGCTGGAGCTTTACCACTAAGCTACACCCGCAACTAAACTGACTGCTTCACACACTCACTTTAATGCTTTCATCCCATTACCTCCATAATGGTGGAGGGGGTAGGATTCGAACCTACGTACGCTCACGCGGGCGGATTTACAGTCCGCTGCCTTTAACCACTCGACCACCCCTCCGTTTGAAGAAATTGGCCAATACTAATAAATTAGTATATATGTCAATCTAAAACAGCAACATCACCCTTGCAAAATACGTATACTCGTAAAAGCAAAAGGCTTTTAGACAAAAAATGCTATTTTGTACATATCTAGATTGTATTAATTGGATAAATCTGTGATATTAAATCATGAGTAAGTATAGAATTAATAAAACTAATAAAAATCAAGGAATTCAGACAATTTTTGGTCAACATTCTGTTAAAGCAGCCATCCAAAATGATAAAAGAGTGCAAATTGAGCTTATAATAAGTAAAAATCAGATAGATTTTGCTAAAAAATATGAATCTAAGATACAAAAAATTACTATTCTTCCTCAAAATGAATTTATAAGAAGATTTGGAAATGAGAATGCTACTCAGGGCGTAGTTTTAAAAACAAAAGATTTTTCTAGACCAAGTTTAGAAGAATTTGTGAAAGTAGAAAGTAAAAAATCAAAATCAGTCATTTTAATTTTAGATCAAGTAACTGATCCGCAAAATATTGGTTCAATAATGAGATCGTGTGCTCTATTTAATTGTGCAGGAATTATTGTTGGAAAAGATAATTCACCAGAATTAACATCATCGTTATATAAATCTGCATCTGGAGCTGCAGAAATAGTAAATTATATTAGAGTAACAAATATTAGAAGAGCAATTTCTTTCCTAAAAAAAAATAATTATTGGGTCTATGGCTTTGACAGTACAGACGGTAAAAATTCAAGATTAAATTTTTCAGAAAAATCAGTATTGGTTTTTGGTTCAGAAGGAAAAGGTATTAGAGAATTAATAAAAAAAGAATGTGATGAATTAATGCAAATTAAAATGAAAGATAATTTAAAATTTGAAATTGATAGTTTAAATGTTTCTAATGCAACATCAATCGCTTTGTATCAATTTTATTCAAGCTAGACATCATTTGGAAGTGGTGCCGCGTGTCGGAATCGAACTGACTACCTGATGATTACAAATCAACTGCTCTACCAAATGAGCTAACGCGGCACTAAAATTGCATTTATATTAAATTACAAATTCGACAAGAAATTTATAAATTAAATTCCAGGAATATAAGGAACTCCATCACCTTTAACTCTTTCATTTATTTCACTTAATGTAGAGCAAGCAGTGATTGGACTAAATACAAGAAATAATATTATTAAAGTTTTTTTTATCATTAAATATTTATAGCTTTTCAATTTTTGCAGCACAATATTTAAATTCAGGAATTTTTCCATACGGATCTAAAGCTGGGTTAGTTAAAAGATTAGCGGCAGATTCATTATAACAAAATGGAATAAAGATAACTCCATCGGGAATCGCCCTATCTTGTCTTACTCTAATATGGATAGATCCTCTTCTAGTTGATACTTTAATTTTATCACCAGCTTTCATATTATTTTTTAATATATCCCTAGGTGAAATTGAAACTGAAGGTTCTGGTTCGATAGCATCTAAATTTGATGCCTTTCTAGTCATGGCTCCAGTATGCCAATGCTCTAGTTGCCTTCCTGTAGTTAGTATCATCGCAAATTCTTTATTAGGCACTTCATCTGGTGCAGTAACACTAGCTGGAACAAATTTACCTTTACCATTTTCATTTGGAAATTTATCACCAAAAACAATTTCATCCCCTGGTGAAGTTGGAGACTTACTTGGATAAGTTACAGAGTTTTCATTTTCTAATCTTTCCCAAGAGATATTGTTTAATGAAGGCATTGTTAGTGACATTTCTTCATAAATTTCCTTGGGATGTTTATATTTCCAATTTAAACCCATTCTTTTTCCAAGTTCGTTCGTTATCCACCAATCTTCTTTAGCTTCACCTGGAGAGTCTAAAGCTTTTCTTCCCATCTGTACTTGTCTATTAGTATTAGTAACTGTTCCATTTTTTTCAGGCCATGCCGAAGCTGGAAAAATAACATCCGCATATGTTGCTGTTTCAGTTAAAAAAATATCTTGAACAACTAAATGGTCTAACATTTGTAGAGCTTCTCTTGCATGATTAAGATCAGGGTCGGACATTGCTGGATTTTCACCAAGTATATACATCCCTTTAATTATATTCTCGTGAATAGCATCCATAATTTCAACAACAGTTAGACCTTTTTTATCATCTAAATGAGTGTTCCAAAATTTTTCAAAAAAATCTTTATTATTATCTTTATCAACTAATTGGTAATCAGGATACATCATTGGTATAAGACCGGCATCAGACGCTCCTTGAACATTATTTTGTCCTCTTAAAGGATGTAAACCAGAACCTCTTTTTCCAACATTCCCTGTCATTAAAGCTAGAGAAATTAAACATCTAGCATTGTCAGTACCATGTGTGTGTTGAGAAATCCCCATCCCCCAAAAAATTATTCCTTTATTTGTATTGGCATATAAGCGTGCTACTTCTCTTATAAGTTCTGGATCGATACCTGTTTCATTTTCCATTATATCAGGTGAATAATTCATTAAATGTTTTCTTAATTTTTCAAATCCTTCAGTTTGTTTTTTAATATATTCGGAATTAAATAAATTTTCTTCAACAATAACATTCATTATTGAATTTAAGAGAGCAACGTCAGATCCTGGTTTAAATTGCAACATATGAGTTGCATATTTTTTTAAGGAATGACCTCTAGGATCCATCACAATTAATTTAGAACCCTTTTTAGCAGCATTCTTAAAAAAAGTTGCTGCTACTGGATGGTTTTCAGTAGGATTTGCTCCAATGACTATTATCACATCAGAATGTTCAACTTCATAGAATGGAGCAGTAACAGCTCCTGAACCAATAGTTTCCAATAAAGCTGCTACAGAAGAAGCATGACAAAGTCTTGTACAATGATCAACATTATTTGTATTAAAACCAGTTCTGATTAATTTTTGAAATAAATAAGCTTCTTCATTTGAACATTTAGCTGATCCAAAACCTGCAAGATTGCTCTTACCATTTCTTTCTTTATTAAGTTTTAAAAATCCTTGTGCAGCATAATCTAGAGCTTCATCCCAAGATGCTTCTCTAAAATATTCATGAATATTTGAAAAATTAATACTTGGGTGTAAATCTTTTGGTTTATCTTTAATTCTAATCAATGGCTTTGTAAGTCTTTCTGGATTATTTACATAATCAAAACCAAACCTTCCTTTTACACATAATCTATTCTTGTTTGCGGGACCATCAACGCCATTTACGTATTTAATTCTATTATCTTTTACATTGTATTCTATCTGACAACCCACACCACAATAAGGACAAACGCTATCAATTTTTTTATCTACCTTACTATGGCCAACACCATCTTTATCTACAATCGATGCTGGCATTAATGCTCCAGTTGGACAAGCCTGTACACATTCACCACATGCCACGCATGTGCTATCACCCATTGGATCATCAAAATCGAATACAATTTTAGAATTTTCTCCTCGATATGCCATTCCAATGACATCATTGACCTGAACTTCTCTACATGCTCTTACACAAAGATTACATTGTATGCATGCATCTAGATTTACAGCCATACTAGGATGAGAAACATCTGCCTTACATGAAGTTTTTTTTGGAAATCTACTTTCTTTAACTTCAATTTTTTCTATCCATTTCCAAAAGTCAGAATTATTATCATGGGCAATTTCTTTTTTTGGCTGATCTGCTAGAAGTAATTCAAAAACTAACTCTCTAGATTTTTTAGCCTTTTCTGAAGAAGTTTTTACTTTCATACTATCAGTTGGCTTTCTAATACAAGAAGCTGCCAACACACGCTCTCCTTCAATTTCAACCATACATGCTCTACAATTTCCATCTGCTCTATAGCCAGGTTTATCGGAATAACATAAATGTGGGATTTCTGTTCCAAGTCTATTTGCAACTTGCCAAATAGTTTCATCAGCATTTGCTTCAACTAACTTTTCGTTTAAATAAAATTTTGTTTTCTCTTTAGTCATAAGTTATTTCATTGCTAAAATATTTTAAAACAGAATTTAATGGGTTTGTTGCAGCCTGCCCTAAACCACATATCGATGCTTGAGCCATAACTTCACTTAAATCTTTTAATTTTTCCTTGTTCCAATTTTTTTCTTGCATTAATTTTACAGTTTTCTCTGTACCAGAACGGCATGGTGTACATTGACCACAACTTTCCTCTTCAAAAAATTTAAGTAAATTAAGTGCAACATCTTTCATACTATCATGATGCGATAATACAACTACTGCCGCTGAACCTAAAAAACATCCAGCATCCATCAATTCTTTCGATCCATAATCAAGTGGAATATCATTCATAGTAGCGGGCAGAATACCGCCAGATGCACCTCCAGGAAGATATCCTTTAAAAGTATGTCCATCTGCCATACCATCACAATACTCATCAATTAATTGTTGAATTGTTATACCGGCTGGGGCAACTTTTACTCCTGGGTTCTTTACTCTTCCAGATACTGAAAAACTATGAAAACCTTTATTTCCACTGACCCCCTTTTCAGCAAACCACTTTGCTCCTTTTTCAATTATATCTCTTACCCAAAAAAGAGTTTCTAAATTATTTGTTAAAGTAGGACATCCAAATAAACCAATTTCAGCCACATAAGGCGGTCTATGCCTTGGCAATCCTCTCTTGCCTTCAATACTTTCTATCATTGCTGACTCTTCTCCACAAATATATGCTCCTGCCCCTCTTCTTACTATGAAAAAGTCTTTTGGAATTATTTCTTCATCTTGCATTTTATTTATTTCATCAAGTAAAATTTTTATAACTGTTGGATATTCATCTCTCATATAAATGTAAACTTTTTCAGCATTTATGAAATAAGAGGCAATTAAAGCTCCTTCTAAAAATCTATGTGGATCACTTTCTAAATATGACCTATCTTTAAATGTTCCAGGTTCACCTTCATCACCATTAACAGCAACATATTTTTTACCATTGTAATTTGAAACAATTTCCCATTTTTTTCCTGTAGGAAATCCAGCACCACCCTTACCTTTCAATCCGCTTTGATTTAATAAATCCAAAACTTGTTTTTTTGAGATCACACCATTTTTTATTTTGTTCGCAATTTCATAACCGCCATTTTTTTTATAAGAAGATAAATTTATATAATCTGGAATGAAGGGTTCAAAACTTTTTTCATCGATTGTTTTTTTAACTTTATCAAAATTAGCCACATCAACATAATTTTTTCCAACACAAACAGTAGGAGCAACATTGCACCTTCCCATGCATGGCCCAGGTACAACTTTTATATTTTTATTTTCTAATTTTTTTATATCTTGGAGTAATTTATGTGCGCCAAATATTTCACAAGTTAAACTTTCACAAACCCTTACAACATTTACTGGGTTATAATCTTTACTATCTTTGACAATATTAAAGTGAGCATAAAAAGTTGCGACTTCATAAATTTCAGAAAGTGGTAAGTTAGTAATAGTTGATAAAGCTACCAGATGCTTATCGTACAAAACACCAAATTTATCTTGTAAAATATGCAAATATTCTATTAATTCATCTCGCTTAAATATTAATCCTGAAAACAATTTGTAAACTTCATCTAAATATTTATCTTCGACTTGTCTTCCTTTTGGAGTCCAACGTCTTTTCTTCTTTTTTAAAGAAGTTTCAGTTTGAGAAACAAATTTATCCATTCCAATTAATATTATACTATATATTAAGTATCAGAAAACTATGAAAGATTCAGTTGAAAATGAAGAATTAGTTCTTGATACTAGTGGTACAGAATGTCCTATACCAGTGCTTAAAGCTAGGAAACTTGCTTCAGAATTAAACAAAGATACAATTATTAAAATTATTGCAACTGATCCTTTGGCTGAAGCAGACTTTGAACATTATTGTGATCAGTCCAACTATGAATATTTAAGTTGTGAAAAAATTAAAGATAAAATTGTAATTCGTTATAGATTTAAAATTAAAAATTAAAATAAACTTTCATAATTAAAAAAATCAAATATGTCTCCTTTGTTAACTTGAGAAACATTTTCATCAATTTCAATTATACCATCTGAATAGGATATAGAACTAATCATGCCAGAACCTTGTTTAGGAAATTTATTTGCAATATTTTTATTATTTATAGTTTCTTTATTTACGCGTAACCATTCCATTCTTTTTGTTTTTTTCTTCATAGAAAAATTTGCTGTAATTTTACTTGAAGATGGTAGCTTAAAATTTCCACCAGATAGTTTTTCTATTAATGGTTTTACTAACATTGCATATAGTAATTGAACAGAAACTGGATTACCTGGTAAGCAAATTATGTAGCACTTATTTATTTTTCCAACTGCAATTGGTCTTCCTGGTTTTATTGCTGCCCTCCAAAAATATACCTTACCTAATTCAGATAAAACTTTGATTAAATGATCTTCATCACCAACAGATGCGCCACCAGCAGTTATTATTACATTAAATTTTTTTGAAGTATTAAAAATTTTTTTTTTAATAGATTTAAAATTATCTTTGAGATTTCCACAATATTTTTTTTCTATAAAATTCTTATCAAGTAAATTATTTAAACTATAATAATTTGAATTATTAATTTCAGAATTTTTTAAATTTTTAGTTGGTTTTCGTAATTCATTACCACTTGTAAAGAAACCAATTTTAATTTTTTTAAATACTTTTATTTTACTAATACCAGTAGCAGCAATTAAATTTATATTTTGTTGATTTAATTTAGACCCCTTTTCCAATATTTTTTGGTTTTTTTTTATATCTTCACCCTTTAATCTATAATTATCTCCAAATTTTGGAATTTTAATTAAATGAATTTTGTTTCCTTTCTTGTATGTATTTTCCTGCATAACTATAGTTGATGAATTCGAAGGCATTTTTGCTCCAGTAAAAATTCTAATTGCTTCGCCAGGTTTTACTTTTATATTTTTGTTGTCTCCAGCAGCTATTCGTCTGTTACAAAAAAAAATTTTTTTTGTTTTTAAATCTGCATTTAAAATAGCATAACCGTCTACAGCAGAATTATTAAAAGGAGGTAAATTAATTTTACTTTTTATATTTTCATAAAGAAATCTATCCTCTGAATTTTCTAAATTAACTTTTTCAGAATTAAAAATTACAATCTTTTGTTTTTTAAATAAATTAACAATTTGTTTTTTAGTTAGAGGTGATTTATTCATTAAAATTCTCTCAAAATAAAATCGACTATATTATCAATTTCGTCATTCTTAAAAATTCTCAAGTCAGTTTCAAGTTTATTATTTGTAATAATAGCTTTTATATTTTTAATTTTGCTGAATAAGTAATTATCATTATCATTTTTAATTATTTCAATTTTTGGGTGATTTTCATTTTTAAACCCTTCCACTATTACAATATCAATTTCTGAAAGTTGATTAATTAATTCATCTAATGTTTTTTCTTTTGAATTGTTTAGCTCTGATATTTTAACCCATCGCTTCGATGAACTAACTATTACTTGAGAAGATCCCGCTAATCTATGCTTAAAGCTATCTGTATTCTCATGATCTATTTCAAATTCGTGATGTGCATGTTTAATTGAAGCAACACGAAAATTTTTAGAGCTAAGTTTATTTATAATTTTAGTTGCAATAGTCGTTTTCCCTGAGTCCTTCCAGCCAACAATTCCTACAATTTTCATTTAATAGATCTATTATTTAATAAATATACAAGAGAGTAAATAATTATTGTTATTGATATTAAAACTAAACCTAATGCCATAGCGTATTCTAAATTTCCCATTCTAGTTTCTAACGATATAGCAGTTGTCATTACTCGTGTATAATGATCAATATTACCACCCACAATCATAACTGCACCAACTTCTGAAATTGCTCTTCCAAAAGCAGATAATAATGTTGTTATTAATAAAAAATAACTATGGTTAAATAAAAGTTTTACAGAACCCCAAAAAGGAATATTTAATGATCTTATCTGATCTTTAAATTCAAACCAATTTTTAGAAAATATCTCATGAGATAATGAAGCAATTATTGGAAAAATTATTATAGTTTGAGCAATAATCATCGCAGAAGGTGTGTATAGAAGCTGTAAGATACCTAAAGGACCACCAGATGCAAAAATAAAATAAACAATTAAACCAACTACAACTGGAGGAATTCCCATCAATGAGTTAATGATTATTAAAATAATTTTTTTGAAATAAAAATTATAAATTGCAAAATAATACCCTACTACAAATCCCAATAATGAAGCAATAATTAGAGCAGTAAAACTTACAAATAAAGATAAAAGTATAATGTCCCATAGTTCATTATCTAAAGTAATAATTAATAGTATGGAATTTGAGAAAATTTCTAATATGTTCATTTATATTATTAGTATAATTACAACATATGGCAAAAAAAGAGAAATATTTAGTCTCCCCTGATATTAATAATAAGTCCTTAATTACAAAACTAAATGGTTTTAATGAGAAAGGGAATAAAATAATTTCTAAAGTTATTAATGAAAAAGCTCTTACAATTTTTCTAAATAATCAAGAGATAGTAACTCTAATGTCTATTAGTGATCATCCAAAATATCTTGCAGTTGGTTATTTATTAAACCAAAATATGCTTAAGAAAAATGACATAATTGCAAAAGTTGAAATTGATAAAGATTTAGGTGTGGTTGTTGTACGAACAAAACGTAAAACAAATTATGAAAATAAATTAAGAAAGAAAATAACAACTAGTGGTTGTGCAATAGGCACAGTATTTGGAGATATATATGAGGAAATAAAAAAATCAAAGTTAAAATCCAAAAAGAAAATTAAACATAAATGGATTTATGAAATTTCAAAAAAAATTACATTAACACCGAGTTTATATTTAGAAACAGGAGCAATACATGGTTGTGCCATAATTCATAATAATAAACCATTAATTTATATGGAAGACGTAGGGAGGCATAATGCTGTAGATAAAATTGCTGGTTTTATGTTTTTAAAAAAAATTAGCTCATCAAATAAAATTTTTTACACTACAGGGAGATTAACTAGTGAAATGGTTATTAAAACTATAAAAATGGGTATTCCAATATTAATTTCTAGATCTGGTTTCACAGCATGGGGTGTAGAGTTGGCTAGAGGTTCGAATTTAACACTTATTGGACGAGCAAAAGGAAAAAAATATTTAGCACTGTCTGGGGAACAAAGAATTGACCATAAATAGGAAAAAAATTTTGTTTGCCATACTTGCTGGCGGTCAGTCAAAAAGATTTGGAGGTGGATTTAAAGCTTTTGCTAAAATAAATGGAATTACAATCCTAGACAAAACAATAAACAAGCTTAAAAAATATAATAATGAAATAATAATAAATGCTAATGACTTAGAAAATTTTAAGAAAATTAATTACCCAATAATTGAAGATAGATTCAAAGGTTTTCTAGGACCTTTAGCAGGGATTCACACATCTATGTTTTGGGCTAAAGAAAATTACACAAACAAAGAATGGGTTTTTACTGTTCCAAGTGATACCCCATTTTTACCCAATAATCTTTTAGATAAGTTTTTAGAGGCATATGATGAAAAAATAAAAATATTTATTGCAAGATCAAATAGTAGACATCATCCTGTAATAGCGATGTGGCATGTATCGCTAATAACTAGTTTAGAAAATGAGTTAAAATTAAATAATAGTAAGATTATGTATTGGGTTAAAAAACACAAGTATAAGTTTGTTGAATTTGACAAAAGCCAGGAAAAGAATTTTTTCAATATTAATACTCAAGAAGAATGGAATACTGCAAAAAATATCTAGGATTAATATAAATATATAAAAAATATTTTTTTTGTATAAAGAATATTTACAATGATAAGATCAGTAAATAAAATATTTCCAGGTATTATCTTTTGTTTTTTAATTGCTTATTCAGGCATATATCTAAGTGAGTTTATCGGAATAGAAATTTTAAATTTAAAAAAAAGTCCAATATCGCCAATAATGCTGTCAATAATATTTGGTCTTTTGATAGGAAATATATTTAAAATTAATAATTTTTTATTAGAGGGAATTAAGTTTTCTTTAAAATTCATTCTAAGATTAGGAATAATTTGTCTAGGTATTAGATTAGGACTTCTAGATATTTTTAAAGTTGGAATAGTTGGAATACCTCTAATTGTTGCATGTATTATTATATCAATCTTGGTTGTAAATTATTTATGCAAATTATTAAATGTTTCTTCCAAAATGGGATCATTAATTGCAGTTGGAACAAGTATTTGTGGAGCATCTGCAATTGTTGCAACTAGTCCTGCAATTAATGCTGATAAAGAGGAAGTTGCTTATGCTATAGCTAATATTACAATATTCGGAATAATCGCAATGTTCCTTTATCCATTTCTAGCATATTATCTTTTTAGCGGAGATGAGTTAGCGACAGGATTATTTCTTGGAACTTCAATACATGAAACAGCTCAAGTTGCTGGTGCTGGATTAATATATGCGGAGCAATTCAATTCACCAAAAACTATGGATATAGCAACGATTACAAAATTAGTAAGAAATGTTAGTATGATAATTGTCATTCCTGCAATAAGCTATATGTATCTTAGAAATAATATTGATGAAAATAATAGTAAACCATCAATAATATCAATGTTTCCAATTTTCATAATTGGTTTTATTCTAATGGGCCTCATAAGATCAATCGGGGATTATGGAATTCAAAATAATAATTTAGCTTTTGAACTATTAAATAATAATAATTGGCAATTAATTATTAATCTTATCAAATCTATCGCTGAGTATTCTTTAGCAATAGCTATGGCAGCTGTTGGTATAAGTACAAATTTAGTTTCTTTAAAAAGCTTAGGCGTAAGACCATTTTATGTTGGTTTTTCTGCTGCTTGTTGCGTTGGAATAGTAAGTTATATCGGAATCATAGTACTCAATAATTTTATATAATTTATTAAAATAAATATAATTTGTACTTATCAAGTAATAATTATATAAAATTTATAAAAAGATATGTCAATTTACCTTCCAATAGCTGAAATGAATGTCAATATTTTTCTCATTATATTTATCGGAATGAGTATAGGAATTCTTTCAGGAATTTTTGGTGTTGGTGGTGGATTCTTAATGACACCACTACTAATTTTTTTAGGAATTCCTCCAGTTGTAGCTGTTGGTTCTGAAGCTCCACACGTTTTAGCAACTTCAGTTTCAGGGTTTATTGCCCATTGGAGAAAACGAAGTGTTGATATAAAGATGGGCATATTCCTTCTAATAGGAGGTTTAATTGGCTCTACAGTTGGTGTAAATATTTTCAGTTATCTAAAAAACTTTGGTCAAATAGATTTAGTTATTCAGTTATTATTTCTTTTCTTTCTAGGTTTTATTGGTTTTAGTATGGCTTTTGAAAGTGCAAGAACCACAATAAAACAATATAGAGCAAGAAATACTAAAAGAACAAAACTGCATCAACATTCTTGGTTTCACGGACTTCCATTCAAAGTTCGATTTCATAGATCAAAACTTTATATAAGTGCTATACCTCCTGTACTTATAGGTTTTGCAGTTGGAGTTATGTCTGCAATGATGGGAGTTGGGGGAGGATTTATAATGATACCTGCAATGGTATACATACTTGGAATGCCAACAAGTATAGTTGTTGGAACATCTTTATTTCAAATAATTTTTGTTACGGCTAATGCAACGTTCTTTCAATCATATATTAATTATAACGTAGATATTGTTCTGTCTGCACTAATGATATTTGGCGGAGTAATTGGTGCACAAATTGGTGTAATTTTTGGTTCTAAATTAAAAGCAGAATATTTAAGAGGTATTTTAGCTATATTAGTACTGGGTGTCTGTGGTAAAATATTTACAGATCTAGTTATAAGGCCAAATGATTTATTTTCATTAGTAATTATATGATATCAATATTTAATTTTTCAATTAATTTATTGATCATAGTTTGTCTCTTCATATATTTTATTTTTACAAGTATTGATTTTAATTTAAAGAATTTTGAATATTTTTTAATCATAATAATTGTTATAAATGGATTTAACAAAATATATATTTGGTCAAATTACATAGTATTTATTAAAAAAGATCTTAATAAAATATTTAAAAATATACTATTTAATGATTCATTTACAAAACTAAGTATTATTATTTTATCTACTATTATTCCAATTTATATGATTGTGCAAAAAGATGTATTAGTGATTGATATATTGATTGAGAAAGTATCTTTTTTATTAGTATCAATTTTTGCAATAATTGGATTTTATTTAGAATTTTATATTTTAAAAGTAACAAAAATAAATGATTAAAAATTTATCAATAAAATTTTATTTTAATCTAACAATTTTATTGAATGTTATTTTTTTTTATAATTTTATTCATGCTGAAGAAATTTACTTTGACTTATCTGAGGATAGTATTGAATTAAAAACAGATTTTAATGGAAAAGAAATTATTATTTTTGGATTACTAAAAAACGATCACGAGACGCTTTTAACAATTAAAGGGCCACCTTCAAAAGTGAGAATACAAAAAAAAGAGAGATATTTGGGAATATGGGTAAATAATCAGTACGTTACTTATAGCAATATCCCATCCTTATTCTTTTTATCTTCTTCAAAAGAAATTAATAAAATTTTGCCAGAATCGATATTAATTAATGAGGATCTAAGTTTTGAAAAAATTTTAAATAATAAGACTTTTAATCAAAATTTTATTTTTAAAAATGACCAAGAAAATTGGAACGAAAATTTTGTTAGAATTAAAAAAGAACAATCATTTTATAAAGATTTTGAAATGAAAAAGATTAAAGATAAATTATTTCAAACAAGCATTTTTTTTCCAACAAATACTATACCGGGGATTTATAATGTTGATATTTACTATATAAGAAATAATACAATAATGAGCAATGATCAAAAAAATATAATTATAAAGAAATCTGGTATTGGAAGTCAAATATTTGATTTTGCGAATAAAAATGCAGCTACATATGGTGTTTTTGTAATTATCTTTTCAATATTTTCAGGTTTTATTGCTGCTGCTTTATTTAGGAGAAGTAAATGAATGATGAAAGATATATTCTAGTTGTTGCAGATAATTCAGAAGAAATGAATACTGCTCTTGAGTATGCTTGTGCAAGATCAAAAAAAACAGGAAGAAAAATTATAATTGCAACATTCATAGAGCCTTTGGATGTTCTAACAACCAAGGGTGTTACAGATATTATGAAAGAGGAGGCTAGAGAAGAAGCAGAAACAATTCTTAAAAAAGCTGCCTCATTTGTAAAGGAAAGAACAGGTGACTATCCTGCTCTATCTTTGAGAGAAGGAGATACTATAGCTGAATTAAAACAATTATTAGATGAGGAAAAAAATATTAATGTTCTTGTTTTAGCTGCCAATACCGATCCAAATAGTAAAAATCCTGGTCCAATAATAACCTCTCTAGTGAGTAATGAAATAACAAACCTTAGAATACCTATAATGATTGTGCCTGGAAATTTATCATTTGAACATATTGCACAAATAACTTAAAAAATGTCAAAAGAGATAGCTAAAATATTAGTAGATATAAAGTCTATTAATTTTTCATTTAATAAATATTTTACTCTTACATCTGGCTTAGTTAGTCCTGTTTATGTTGATTGTAGAAAAATTATTTCTTTTACAAAAGAAAGAAATTTTATAATTGATAAAGCCGTAGATTATTTAATTAAAAATAATATTCAGGCAGAGATTATTGCTGGTGGAGAGACTGCGGGAATACCCTATGCAGCGTTTATTTCCCAAAAATTAGATAAGCAAATGGTTTATATAAGAAAAAAAACAAAAGGTTTTGGAAAAAACAAACAAATTGAAGGTGAATTTGAAAATAATCAAAAAGCCCTGTTAGTGGAAGATCTAGCTACTGACGGAGGTAGTAAAATAATTTTTATTAATGCAATGCGTGAAGCTGGATTAGAAGTTAAAGATATATTTGTAATATTTTATTATGATATTTTTACTTTTGAGGAGTCAGAATTGTTTAAATTAAATGTAAATATGCACTCACTTTGTACTTGGAAAGACGTAATAGATTATATTGAAAGTGAAAAGATATATTCTGAAAACGAAATTTCAAATTTAAAAGAATTTTTAGATGATCCAGATAAATGGAGAAACAAATATGCATGAAATAGTTGTGGTTAGTGGAGGTTTTGATCCAATTCACAGTGGTCATATAAAATTAATTAAAGAAGCCGCTAAACATGGTGATGTAGTTGTTTTATTAAATTCTGATTCATGGCTTCAAAAAAAGAAAGGTAAGGAGTTTCTACCCTTTATAGAAAGAAGTATAATAATGAATGAATTAAAAAATGTTATTGATGTTATAGAATTTGATGATGCTGATAAAACATGCATCGATGGTCTTAAAAAAGTAAAAAACAAATATCCTAAATCAATTATTAAATTTGCAAATGGTGGAGATAGGAATGACAATACTACACCAGAGTCAATTTTTTGCAATGATAACGATATAGAGTTACTATGGGGTATTGGTGGAAATAATAAATCAAACTCCAGTTCGTGGATTTTACAAAAATGGAAAGAAGATAATTAAGGATATAATTTTCTAGTAACCCAACGATCATTTTCCTTACGGAACTCAAGCCTATCGTGTAATCTAAATGGCATATCTTGCCAAAATTCAATTAATATTGGAGTTACTAAGTAACCATTCCAATGTGAAGGTCTTGGCACATCATTATCTGAAAATTTTTTTTCATACTCTTCTACTCTTTTAGTTAATGTTGATCTATCATCTAACTCTTCAGACTGCAATGAAGCCCAGGCTCCTATTCTACTTCCTAGTGGTCTTGAATTATAATATTCATCAGCTTCAGCTTTAGAAATTTGTGAAACATTACCTTCTATTCTTATTTGTCTTTGAAGTGTTTTCCAATGAAAATTTAAAGCTACACTATCGTTGTTTTGAATAGCCTTACCTTTTTTACTATTTGAGTTTGTGTAAAAAACAAAACCTTTATCATCATATGATTTAAGTAAAACAATTCTTGAACTGGGTTTGCCATCAGAAGATATGGTAGCGAGGTTCATAGCATTTGGATCATTGATTTCATTTTTCTTTGCCTCTTCAAACCATTCTTGAAACAGTTCATTTGGTTTTTTATCAGAATTTATTAATTTTTGATTTGATTGCATATTATAGATATGAATATTTTATTATAAGTATATATATCTATATTTATAAAAAAACACCGATTTACAATATGTTGATGCAAAATAAAAAAGGTCTAATTATGGGAGTGGCAAATGACAGATCTATTTCTTGGGGTATTGCGAAAAAATTAGCAGAACAGGGGGCAGAAATTGCACTTACTTATCAAGGAGAAGCTCTTAAGAAAAGAGTTCAACCACTTGCGGCTGAAATAGGTTCCAACACTATTATTCCTTGTGATGTTTCAGACTCACAAAGTATGAATAATGTTTTTGAAACACTTAAAAATAAATGGGGTGAATTAGATTTTCTTGTTCATGGAATTGGTTTTTCCAACAAAGATGAATTGAGAGGTAAATATTACAATACATCTTCTGATAATTTTAAACAAACTATGCATATATCATGTTATTCTTTTACAGAAGCTTGTAGGCTTGCAGAACCTTTAATGAACAATGGTGGATCAATTTTAACTTTAACATATTATGGAGCAGAACAAGTTATGCCCCATTATAATGTTATGGGAGTTGCAAAAGCAGCTTTAGAGGCAAGTGTTAGATATTTAGCAGTTGATTTAGGAGAAAAAAATATAAGAGTTAATGCCATTAGTGCTGGCCCAATTAAAACTTTAGCAGCATCAGGTATAGGTGATTTTAGATTTATTCTAAAATGGAATGAGCTTAATGCTCCGCTTAAAAGAAATGTAAATCAGCAAGATGTTGGAAATTCTGCTTTGTATCTCTTAAGTGATCTTGGGAGTGCCGTTACTGGTGAGATACAACATGTAGATTGTGGCTATCATACTGTAGGAATGGTTGCAGTTGATGAGAGTGAAAGTGTTTCAGAACTATTAGGTGAATTTACAAATTCTAAAAAATGACTTCTAATTCAATAGGAAAAATCTTTAATTTTACTACATGGGGAGAAAGCCATGGAAAAGCTATCGGTTGTGTTGTCGATGGAGTTCCATCAAACATAAATTTAACTGAAAAAGATATTCAACCCTATTTAGATAAAAGAAAACCTGGTCAGTCGAAATTTACAACTCAAAGAAAAGAAGAGGATAAAGTTGAAATACTATCTGGAACTTTTGAAGGAAAAACAACAGGTCATCCTATTTCTCTAATTATTTACAATCAAGATCAGAGATCAAAAGATTATGGTGATATAAAAAGTAAATTTAGACCAGGTCATGCAGATTACACATATTGGAAAAAATATGGCATAAGAGATTATAGGGGTGGTGGTAGATCTAGCGCTAGAGAAACTGCGATGAGAGTAGCAGCAGGGGCAATAGCAAGAAAAATTATTAAAAATAAAATTAAAAATCAAGTTGTAATAACAGGTGCATTAATTCAAATAGGTAACCATAAAATTAATTATGATAATTGGAATAATAATTTTATTCCAAAAAATAATTTTTGGAGTCCTGATAAAAAAATTATTAAAACATGGGAAAACGAAATACAAACTGCAAGAAAATCTGGTTCCTCTTTAGGTGCCATAATTGAAATTAGAGTAAAAGGTTTGCCCGCTGGATTAGGAGAGCCTATTTATGAAAAAATAGACTCCGATATAGCTAAGGCATTGATGTCTATTAATGCTGTTAAGGGTGTAGAAATGGGAAATGGGTTTAGCAGTGTTTATGAAACTGGAATTTCTAATGTTGATGAAATGAGAATTAAAAATAAAAAACCCTTATTTCTTTCAAATAATAATGGTGGAGTTCTTGGGGGTATTACAACTGGCCAAGAATTAATTACTAGATTTGTAGTAAAACCGACAAGCTCAATATTATCGCCAAAAAAAACAATTAATACAAAATTAAAAGAAACAACAATATCTACTAAAGGTCGTCATGATCCATGTGTTGGTATAAGAGCTGTTCCTGTTGGTGAAGCAATGGTTGCCACAACTATAGCTGATCATTGTTTAAGATTTCTTTAAAATACTATAAATCAAAAATTCTTTATTTCCTTTTGGTCCAGTTATTGGACTTTCGACTAAACCTACAACTTCAGCCTTAATTGTTTTTTTAAACCAATTCGATATATCATTACATACTTGTTCATGAATCAATGGATCTTTCACAATACCTTTTTTCAAATTTATTTTATTAGTTTCAAATTGTGGCTTAATTAGTGAAATAATATCAGCTTTACTTGATAAAAGCTTCAAGCTAGGTTCTATAACCTTTGTTAGACTAATGAAACTAACATCACAGACTACCAAATTAATTTTCTCATGAATTATTGAATTATCTAAATATTTAGCGTTAAAATTTTCTACACTGATAATTTTTTTTTCTTTTTTTAATTTTTCATGAAGTTGATTTGTACCAACATCAATAGAATATATTTTTTTAGCGTTTTTTTTTAAAAGAACTTCTGTGAATCCACCAGTTGATGAACCGATATCTAGACAAATTTTATTTTCAATATCAATCTTAAAATGATCAATCGCTTTCAGTAATTTGAATGCACCTCTTGATACCCATGGAGGATGAAGTTGTTTAATTTTTATTTTTGAGTTTTCATTAAAACTGTTACCACTTTTGGTAATAATTTTGTCGTTTACATAGACTTGGCCGGCCATAATCATAGATTGGGCTTTTGATTTAGTTGCAGCTAAGTTTCTATCAATTAAAAGCTGATCAAGTCTTATTTTTAGATTTTTACTCAAATTTGAAAATTACTTAAAATCTTCTTTTGTGACTTTATTGTTTTCTTGCTTAATTTTTTTAATTTGGCTTTCAATACTTTTTAACTTTTCCTCACATGCTTTTTTTAAATTCATTCCCTCTTCGTAAAGTTTTACAGATTCTTCTAAATCAACTTCACCATTTTCTAATTTCTCTACAATAGACTCAAGTTTTTTTAAATTATTTTCAAAATTATTATCTTTATTCATTTACTGTATCTATTTTTGTAATATTTGATGTTTGTATATCATATATTAAAGCATAAACTTTATCATTATTTTTTATTGTAAATAAAATCCTATTATTATCAACCATATCTATATCTGTAATTTTATGCCCTTTTTCTAAATTTAAATTGTAATCAATTAAATTTGTTTCTAAATTACTTTGTTTTTTTGTTGTTTTTATATACAAACCATAAACAAGAGCTAAAAAACAAATAACAATTAACATACCTAAAAATATTACAATAAATTTAAGAATTTTTTGAGACATGAACGAATTCTATAATGTTAAATTAACTATAAATAAACAATTAAGTTCACAAAGATTAGATAAAGTGCTTGTTTCAAAATTGGATGGGTATTCAAGAACACAAATAAAAACTTTAATATTAAATGGTAATGTAAGTCTTGATGAAAATGAAATAAAAGATCCATCTTACATAACTAAAGAAAATGAAAATTATTCTATAAATATTATCTTAAAACAAGAAACGAAACATTCAGCTGAGAATATTGAATTAAACATTATTTTTGAAGATGAAGATTTAATCGTTATAAATAAACCTCCAAATTTAGTTATGCATCCAGCTCCTGGAAATGAAAGTGGTACTCTTGTTAATGCTCTTATGCATTATACTAATAATCAACTTAGCAATTTAGATGATAGTGCTAGACCAGGAATTGTACATCGTTTAGATAAAGATACTAGTGGAATTCTTGTTGTAGCAAAAAATAATAATGTTCATATAAATTTAGCCAAACAATTCAAAGAACATACAATATCACGAAGGTATAAAGCAATAGTTTGGGGATCGCCTGATAATCAATCAATTGAAGGATACATAGAAAGAAATAGAAAGAATAGAAAAAAAATGAGTTTAAATAATAAAGGTTTTGGTAAATTTTCTAAAACCGATGTTAAGTTAGAAAAAACTTTTGGTATTGCTAGTATAGTTGATTGCCACTTACATACCGGAAGAACACATCAAATTAGAGTTCATTTAACTTCTAAAAATTCTCCAATCATTGGTGATAAGGTTTATGGAAAAAGTAAAATTAATCAATTTGGAAAAGATAAAAATACATTTAATAAATTTATGATTTTGAAAAATTTTAATAGACAAGCATTACACGCGTATCACCTTGGTTTTGATCATCCTACATCAAAAAAAAGGGTGAATTTTGATATTGAAATTCCTGAAGATTTTAAGAATTTAATAGAATTGTTGCTTAAATATTAATTTATATTTAAATTATGCTATAGGCGTATCATGTATTTACCAGTTCTATCAAGCGAGGGCAATTTAGCAGTATACATGCAGGAAATTAAAAAATTTCCAATGCTTACAGCTGAAGAGGAATACATGTTAGCTAAACGTTATAAGGAACATGGAGATTCAGAAGCTGCTCATAAACTTGTTACAAGTCATCTTCGATTAGTTGCTAAAATAGCAATGGGGTATAGAGGATATGGTTTACCTGTTACAGACTTAATCTCAGAAGGTAATGTTGGCATCATGCAAGCAGTAAAAAAATTTGATCCAGAGAAAGGTTTTAGGCTAGCAACATATGCAATGTGGTGGATCAGAGCTCAAATACAAGAATATGTTCTGCATAGTTGGTCTTTAGTTAAAATTGGAACTACTGCTGCTCAGAAAAAACTTTTTTTTAATTTACGTAAAATCAAAAATCAACTTACCTCAATTGATTCAGGTAATTTATCACCAGAAAATGTTAGAGAGATTGCTACTAGACTCGATGTAAAGGAAGGTGAAGTAATTGATATGGAAAATAGACTTTTTACTTCAGATCAATCATTAAATGTTAAACTAGGTGAAGAACATGATACAGAATGGCAGGATTTAATAGAAGATAAACAAGAAACTCATGACAAAATTATTGAAAATAAAGATGAGCTTGATTATCGAAGAAGTTTATTTTCAAAAGCTTTTAAGATTTTGAACGAAAGAGAAAAAGAAATTATAAAACTTCGAAAACTAAGTGAAAATCCATTAAAGTTAGAAGACTTAAGTAAAAAGTATAAGATTAGCCGGGAAAGAGTAAGGCAAATTGAAGAAAAAGCATTAGAAAAACTGCAAAAAGAAATTTCAAATATTAGATAAGGTTCCGTTTATATCAATCGTCTCTTTTCTATCCGGCCCTGTTGAAACAATAGAAATGTTAGTTTCCATAAGTTCTTCAAGTATTTTAATATATTTTTTAGCATTTTCAGGAAGATCATCAAATTTGTTAATCCCTGCTGTTGATTTTTCCCAGCCAGCAACTTTTTTATAAACAGGCTTTATTTTATCGAATAAAAATTCTTCACTAGGTAAATAATCGTAGGGTTTATTATCAATTAAATATCCAGTACATACATTAATTTCTTTTAATTCATCTAAGACATCGAGTTTAGTAAGTACAATATCTGTAATACCATTAAGTTTAATTGATTGTTTCAAAAGTACACTATCGAACCAACCACATCTTCTTTTTCGTTTTGTAACTGTACCAAATTCCTGACCTTTTTCACCAAGATGCTCTCCAATGTGATCTATTAACTCTGTTGGAAATGGGCCTGATCCAACTCTAGTAGTATACGCCTTTGTAATTCCTAAAATTTTGTGGTTTTTTCTATCACTAAAACCTGTGCCAGAGAATATCTGACCTGATATTGTATTTGATGATGTCACATATGGATATGTTCCAAAATCAACGTCCAACATTGAACCTTGAGCCCCTTCAAAAACAATATTTTTATTTTTTTGACCTAATTCATTTATTATTTTCCATAATGGAACACTAAAACAGTTAAGATAATTAGACATGGATAAAAGCTCTTCATAATAATTATGTGTAATTTTATGAATATGTTTTGAAATTTTATTTTTATGAAATTCGTACAGGTTATCAATTTTTTGTTTTAAAAATATTGGATCTTTTAAATCACAAATTCTAATTGCTCTTCTACCTACTTTATCTTCATATGCTGGACCAATGCCTTTTTTAGTTGTTCCTAGTTCTTTTTTTCCTCTAGAGATTTCATTTATTTCATCAAGAAGTTTGTGAATAGGCAAGATTAAACAAATATTGTCAGCAATATATAAATTGTCTTCATTTACTTCTATTCCTTGTTCTTTAAGATTATCAATTTCTTTAATTAGTGCCCACGGATCTAAAACAACACCATTTCCAATTGCACATTTTTTATTATTAATGATTCCTGAAGGTAATAAATTAAGTTTATAAACATTATTATCTACTTTAATTGTATGACCTGCATTATTACCCCCCTGATATCTGACTATTAAGTCAGCATTAGAGGAAATCCAGTCAACAATTTTGCCTTTTCCTTCATCTCCCCATTGGGTTCCAACTATCGTATAAAACATTAGATCTGCTTAACAATATTATTCATTAAATAATACTTGATTCCAAATTTTTTTGCCTCTTTTTTTATATCAATATTATCTTCAAAAGTTTTAAATAAACTATAACCTTTATTAATTAATTTTTGTTTAATTTTATCACTTGTATTGAATGAAATTAATATTCTTTTATTTGGATTGATTAACGATGAAGATCGTAAAATTGTATCCATGTAACAAGTGTATCCTATAGCAGTCTCAGAATTAGTACCATATTTTAAATTATAGCGACCCCCTCCAGCTATTTCACCTCTTACATTTTTGGCAAAAAATGTAAATTTTATACCTTTGTAGTAATTTTTATTTTTATATAAGTCAAAAAAATCTACATTCAAAGAATCATTTTTTGAAGTATTAATTAGATTTGCTATTTTTATTAATCTTTCAACCTCATTGTCATAACCAATTATTTTATTTAACTTTGAAATATGTTTTTTTTTATTTTGAATTGTACCAGAACATAAATATAAAGTTTTGAATGAATTGTATAATTCATTTTTTTTTAACAGTTTTAAGATATTGCTAATATCTTTTAATTTAATAAATTTTTTTAATTTATTTTTTAATTCTTTATCAGTTATTTTTTTTAACAGACTATCTAGAAAAAATGGTGCTGTAATTTCAATAACAATATTTTTAACTCCAATTTTTTTTAAAGTTTGGTAAGCAAGATTAATAATTTCTACATCTGCTTTATAGCTTTCAGCTCCTATAATCTCAGCGCCAACTTGTTGAAATTGTCTTTCAGGTCTTAAAATAGTGCCTATTTTTCTAACAACTTCACCATAGTAACATAGTTTAAGTGGTCGTATTTTATTTGCTAATCTAGAAGAAGCAATTCTAATTATTTGTGGAGTTATATCATTTCGAATACTTAATTGATCTTTTCTTTTATTTGTTTTTAATGCTAGGGAATTACTATCCAAATTTTTACTGTACTCAATTAGAGGGGTTTTAATCAAAGTAAAACCATTATCTCTAAAATAATTAATTATGTTATTTTTGTATTTGTGTTCAATAGATGCATCAAAATTGAGACTATCTTTAAAACCTTCTGGTACTAAAAATTTATTTACCAAGGTAAGGCCTTATTAGTTTTTTTATTTCCATAGATATATTTTTTACATCATTCAATTCTTGTCCCTCGACCAATATTCTTACCAATGGTTCTGTACCAGATAACCTAATAAGGGATCTAATTTTTTTATTATTATATAATTTATCACTGTTTAACTTAGTAACAATTTTTAATAATTTATTATTCTTTGTTTTATATTCTAAATTTATTTTTACCTGTGCAAAATCATCATATAAATTAAATATTTTGCTTGCTTTAGCCTTGTTTGAAGTGATTATTTCAGTGACTTTTAAAGCTGCTAAAATTCCGTCACCCGAATTTGAATATTCTGACAAAATAATATGCCCTGATTGTTCACCACCAATCGTGGATTTGGATTTTTTCATTTGATTTATAACATTTATATCTCCAACAGGAGTACGTTTAATTTTTAATTTTAATTTATTTGTAAGATATTTTTCTAATCCCATATTTGACATAACAGTAATAATAACGTCATGTTGATTGGATTTTTTTCTTGGTTTAACGAAATTTTTACATAACAAAGCTATAATTTTATCACCATCTACTTCTTTTCCTTTTTCGTCGATGACAATTAATCTATCTCCATCACCATCAAACGCAAATCCAATATCAGCCTGTTCTTTAATTACATTTTGAGAAAGAAATTTAGTATCAACTGCACCACAATTTTTATTAATATTTAGTCCATCCGGGTTATTATTAATAGCAATTATATTATGACCTAGTTCCCAAAATAAATTAGGAGCTATATTGTATGTTGCTCCATTTGCACAATCTAAAATAATTTTTAGTCTTTTTTTGGAAGATGTTTTAGTTAAAGTACTCTTTAAAAATTCTGAGTATCTTCCAGAAGCGTCCTCCAATCTCTTTGCATTACCAGATACAAATGTGTTATTTGAAATTTTAGAATATTTTTTATTATCTAAAACTATATTTTCAACCTTTTGCTCTATTAAAGAACTTAATTTGCTTCCAGTTCTATCAAAAAATTTAAGTCCATTATATTCATAAGTATTATGAGACGCTGTAATCATTACTCCAATATCAGCTCTTAAAGTTTTAATCATCAATGGTACAGCGGGTGTTGGGAGAGGACCAACCAAAATTACATTCATACCCATAGAAATAAAACCAGCTGTTACAAGTGGCTCGTATAAATAACCAGACAGTCTTGTATCTTTACAAATGACAACTCTACTGTTTTTAGAAGTCCTCTTTTTTAGAATAAAAGCAACAGTTTTGGAAATTTTGAGACAAGTTTCAGCAGTAAGTGGTTCTTGATTAACTAAGCACCGTATTCCATCAGTGCCAAAAATTTTAGACATTTACGTCTTTTATTCAAAAAAATAAATAAAGTGAAGTAATTAAATTAGTTTATAGGAGCTGGAGCTGATCCACCAGTTTTTGGAACAGAAGTAGCTGGTTTTTTTGGTGTGTTTATGTCATTATCAAAATCATCTCGAGTTGGCTTTATGCCTTTAATTAAATCTTTAATTTCGTCACCCGATAATGTTTCATACTCCAAAAGTCCTTTTGCAACTATGTGTAGCTCTTCAATATTATCTTGAAGAATTTTTCTGCAATTTTTTTCTGCCTCCTCTGCGAGAAATCTTACTTCTTCGTCTATTAATTTAGCAGTGGAGTCAGATAAATTTTTAGATTGTGCAACTGAGTGTCCAAGAAAAACTTCTTCGCTATCACTGTTATATCTGAGTCTACCTAACTTTTCACTCATTCCCCATTCAGTGATCATTTTTTTTGCAAGATTTGTTACCATTTGAATATCACTTGCTGCACCATTAGTAATTTTATCTTTACCGAAAATCATTTCTTCAGCTATTCTTCCTCCTGTTGCAATTAACAAGTGTGCTTTCATCTGATCTTTTCTCATAGACAATTGATCTTTTTCTGGAAGTCTCATTACCATTCCTAAAGCTCTACCTCTTGGTATAATAGTTGCTTTATGTATTGGGTCTGAAGCTGGAGAATGCAAAGTTGCGACTGCATGGCCAGCCTCATGGTAAGCAGTTAATTTTTTCTCATCTTCAGACATAACCATTGATCTTTTCTCAGCGCCCATCATCACTTTATCTTTTGCACTTTCAAAATCTTCAAGTGTAACCATTCTTTTATTTTTTCTTGCTGCAAGTAATGCAGCCTCATTAACTAAATTTGCTAAATCAGCTCCTGAGAAACCTGGCGTACCTCTTGCAATAATTTTCGAATCAAATTTGGGTGAAACCTTAATTTTTTTAATATGAACTTTAAGAATCTTATCTCTTCCCATTACATCAGGGTTGTTAACAGTTATTTGTCTATCAAATCTCCCAGGTCGTAGTAAGGCTGGGTCAAGAACGTCAGGTCTATTAGTAGCTGCAATTATAATTACACCTGCATTTGCTTCAAAACCATCCATTTCAACTAACAGTTGATTAAGAGTTTGTTCTCTTTCATCATTACCTCCACCAAGGCCTGCTCCACGATGTCTTCCAACAGCATCAATTTCATCAATAAATACAATACAAGGTGCATTTTTTTTACCTTGTTCAAACATATCCCTAACTCTACTTGCTCCTACTCCAACAAACATTTCAACAAAGTCTGATCCTGAAATAGAAAAGAAAGGAACATTTGCTTCGCCTGCAATTGCTCTAGCCAGTAGTGTTTTACCTGTTCCTGGAGGGCCGACTAAAAGTGCGCCTCTAGGAATTTTACCACCCAATCTAGAAAACTTAGATGGATCTTTCAAAAATTCAACAACTTCTTCTAATTCTTGTTTAGCTTCATCAATACCCGCAACATCATCAAATGTAACTTTACCAACTGCTTCATTTAATAACTTTGCTTTAGATTTACCAAAGCCCATTGCTTTTCCTCCGCCACCTTGCATTTGGCGCATAAAGAAAATCCATACACCGATTAATAGAAGCATTGGGAACCAAGATAATAATACACTTAAAAGTGGATGCATTGATCTTTCTGAAGGTTCAGCAGTTATTTTTACTCCACTTTCATTTAACTTCTCGACTAGGTTTGGATAATTAGGCACATATGTACTGAATGATCTGCCATCGTTGAGAAAACCAGTAACAGTATTACCACTTATATTTACTTCAGACACATTTCCACTTTCAGTTGCAGCTATAAAGTCAGAAAAGGAGATTTTTGACGTATTTCTATTATTTGAAGTTCCTTGGAAAAGATTGAAAAGTACAATTAATAGGAGTCCAATAATAATCCATAATACGACATTTTTACTGATATTTTTCATCTATTTATACATAGGAATTTATTATAAAAACACAATAGTTTTGTAAAAATTTAAATGGATTTTCTTGAAAATGTTAGAAAATCATTAGTTTTATTAACGATCATACCTTTAATATTAAAATTATTAAAATTTAATTTTCTTATTTCACTTATTAAGATTCTAATTTTTTTGGATCGAGGAGCCTTAGATTGATAAAAGAAGAACTGATATATTCTTCTTATAATATTTTCTAAAGTAACCTCATTTATTTTTTGTAAATTATTCATGCTAACAACGATTTTTTTTTTATCAATATAAATAATATTTTTAAGAAAGATTTCAAATATCATTTGAACAAAGTAAGGTGAATAAAAAAGTATGTTCTCAAAATCTTTATTTATTTCTTTAATCGTTTTTTGATCAGAATTTTTTAGAAAATTTCTAATATTAGGGCGAGTATAATTTAAATTTAAATTTGTAGGATCATTGATATATTCTATTTTATTTTCTTTATTATAATCTAATAATGCATTTTTAGAAAATTTTAAAAGAGGTCTAATTATGCATATTTTATTATATAGTGAGAATTCAGACATTGATTTTAGACCATAAAAGTCACTACCAGATATCTTTCTATTCAAAAAAGTTTCTAAGTTATCATCTCTATGATGAGCAACAAATAAATGTAAAATATTATTTTGGATACAAAAATTTGTAATTAAATTATAACGATTATTTCTAGCCTCATTCATATTTTTTTTATTTACATTCTTTTTATCTACAGACAAAATTTGAAATTTAATCTTGAATTTCTTTAAATAATTTGAAATATAATTCGCTTCCTCTTTTGAATTATTTCTAATTCGATGATCTACTATTAAAGCAACCAAATTCCCTTTTTTGAATTTAATATATGCATGTAAAAGAAATAATAATGACATACTATCTGGGCCGCCAGAAACTGCCACAGCTACAGAAGGTTTTTTCTCAAAAGTATATTTTTTTTCTATAATTTTAATGAAATCTTTATCGTTAAGCTTCATTCATTATTTTCTAAACAATTATAATCCATAATTTGTTTTTTTGTCTGAGGAATTATTTTGTTTTTTGGAAAATCAATTATTAATTTTTCCATAGTTTTACATGCTTCTACATTTTTTTCAACTTGGTATAATGATTGAGAAAGTTTAAAAAGCATTTCTGCTGCTTTGATACTATCTGGAAATTTTTGGAAACCTTCTGCAAATACAAGTGCAGCTTCTCTATAATTTTTCTCTAGAATATATAATTCCCCAAGCCAATAATGTGCTGAACCTGATAATTGATTATCAGGATTTTCTTTAATAAACTGTTCAAATGAGTCTTTTGCATCCTGCCATTTTTTATCTCTAATATTATCAAAGGCTATTTGAAACTGATCTTCAGGAGATAAGACTTTCTCATTTTCAAAAGAATTTGTATCGTCATTTTCAGGTGCTCCTTCTACAATTGTCTCGTTTGTATTTTTTGTAATATTTAAAGTTCCAAGTGTATTTTCAGTTTTAATATCATTTACAGAGTTATTTTTTACGTCTGAACCGTCTTGTAAATCTACTTCTGTTTTTACTTCAACATTATTTAAAGAAACTGATTCAGAATTATTTATTACTATTTCTAGATTTTCTAATTTATTAAAAATATTATCCAACTGAAAATATAGTTCTTCTAAATTTAAAGTTAAGTTTTTAATATCATTTTCAATGTCATAAATCCTCAAATCAATAGCAGAAAGATTCTTAACAAAATCATTATTTGTTCCATTTGATTGATTAGATGGATTTGTAAACACTTCTCTTGAAAGATCGGAAACTTCTTTTTGCAATCTTTCTAATTGTTGCGATACTGTAAGCTCGTTTTCATTAGAATAAACTAAAGATGTAAAAAAAATAATTAAAAAAGTTATTAAGTATTTAATCATTTTTAGATTTTAATTTCTAAATGAGATAAAATTGTGGCGCTATATATGTATAGCGCCATAGTATAAGGGAAAAAAAATTAGTTAACTATAGTAACTGATCTTCTATTTTGAGACCATGCTCCATCGTTAGACCCTACAACAGCCGGTCTTTCTTTACCATAACTAATAGTTGAAACTCTATCTGGATTTATTCCTAACCCAATTAAGTAATTTTTAACAGCTTGGGCTCTTTTTTCTCCAAGTGCTAAGTTGTACTCTCTTGTTCCTCTTTCGTCGCAGTGTCCTTCAATTGTTACGGAAACATCGCTATGCTGCTTAAGCCACGCAACCTGATCTTGAAGTAACTCAAGTGCATCAGAGTCTAAATCTGAACTGTCATATCCAAAAAAAACTCTATCGCCTACATTAACAATTAAGTCTTCTTGAGATCCAGAAACAATTCCACTTCCTACTGTTTCAGTAATAGCTCCTTCTGAAGATACATCGCTATCTGAACTAGTAGAACCTGATCCTGATGAGTCAGCTGAATCTTTAGGTTTTGTTGCGCAGGCGGCAACAAAAAAAACAATAAATACAGAGATAAAAAACTTGTAAAACATAAATAAGCGCTCCCTTAATACTTTGAATAGATATACTAAATTATAAGCAGTTTCTTATCATTTTTTTATAAATTTAGTATATTTTTTTGTATTATAATCAAATTAATGCATCAAGGGGGACCAAGCTGGGTCAGATCCGCCTAAGGGAGTAATTACTTTTCTTTCATTAAATCCTGTTAAATCAATAGAATAAAGACTGGATTCTCCGCCAGAACCATCTTCGGCAGTTCTTTCTTCTTTGAAGTACATCAAAAATCTTCCATTTGGAGCCCATGTTGGGCCTTCAACATGAAATGATTTAGCAATCATTCTCTCATTTGAGCCATCGATCTCCATAACACCTATATAAAATTGTCCTCCCTCTTGTTTAGTAAATGCGATCATATCACCTCTTGGCGACCAGACTGGGGTGTAGTAACTTCCAGTTTCCCTACTAATTCTTTTAATATTTTTTCCATTATTATCACTTATGTATAAATGTCTTCTTCCACTTCTATCTGAATTAAAAACTATTTTTTTTCCATCTGGTGAAAAACTTGCAGAAACATCAATTGAAGAATTATTAGTAACTCTTTTTGAAATTCTCGTTTTTAAATCAAGAATATAAATTTCAGAATTTCCAATTTCTGGATCAGTATAAGACATTACAATTTGATTTCCATCTGGTGAAAAACGGGGGGCAAATGTCATTCCTGGAAATTCCCCTACTATTTCCTGTTTACCAGTTTCAATATCAAAAATGTAAACTCTTGGATTATTTCTACTTACATAAGACATATATGTAATTTTTTGTGAATTAGGAGAGAACCTTGGTGTTAGAACTAGATATGATCCATCTGTCAAAAAACGATGATTGGATTGATCTTGATCCATTATTGCTAATCTTTTTTGTTTATTTTCTTTTGGACCTGTTTCAGCTACATATACTATTCTTGTATCAAAATATCCACCTTCTCCAGTTATATTTTTAAAAATTGAATCTGAGATAATGTGTGCAACTCTTCTCCAATTCTTTTCATTAGTCTCATATTTTTTTCCAACTATTTGTTTTTGTTGAAACACGTCATACAATCTAAATTCGACAGATATTTTTCCATTATTAGATGAAATTTTTCCTGAAACTAAATGTTGTGCTTTTATTAATTTCCAATCTTCAAATCTTGGTTTATTAGATAGAGATTGATTATCTTGAATAAATGATCTTTTATCTATTGGTAAAAAAAGTCCAGACCTTTCTAAATTATCTGAAATAACAGTTGAAATGTTTTTGCCTATTTTTATTAATTCTGAATTTTTTGAGTATAGTTCTGAAACTGCTATTGGAGTTGGTTTCACGCTGCCTTGTGTTAGAGTCACTTCTAAAGAAAAAACTTTAAAAGTAAAAAATATAAAAAAGGTTATAAAAAAGGTTTGAAGGAAAACTTTTTTCATCAGTACCCTTTCATAATACTATAATCGAAAGTAATTGTAAGATTTTTCCATAGATTATATTTATCTTTAGGAAGTTTTAATGGTGTACATTCTGGATTTAAGAGAGTTCTCATTGCGCTATCAGTAATTGGTCCATAAAATGGATTAGTTTTAGCTATATTTGTGTCAACAATGCGGACACTGTTTGAAGAAACCTTCATATTTTGAAGTATTTTAGCTGAAATTGTTACCTGCATTCCTCTTTCTATAACTGCACCTGCTGGAGCGTTCCAGCAAGAAGATAATTGCTGCCTTAACATATCAATTTCAGATATTGATAGCATAATATTGTCATCAGTATCATCTGTACTTTTATTATCAACCTCTTCAACCTCTTCCTTAACTTCATTTTGAACCATATTTGTTTTTTCATTTCTTAAATCTTTAAGCATTGATGCTATGCTAAAATCTTTTTCAGGTTTTGGCTTTGGTTTAGATACGGCTTTATCATTTTCTAACTTTGGTTTATCCTTTATGTTTGTTTCAACATCTAAATCTGATTTAACATTTTCATTATTTATAATTTTTGGCTTTGGCTTGAGTTTTGGTTTAATTGTATCAGTTTTAATTGTTTCTACTTTTTTCTTAACCTCTAAAATTTCCTTTTCCTTGATAACTACTTTTTTTGTTTCCTTAACATCTAAATTTGGAGTTTGTTTCATTTCCAAAACTGGTTGATTTGGATTAGTTTTTTCTTCAATTTCAGTTTTATTTATTTCAACATTTTTTTTTACTTCTAATTGATCTGATGAATTAAATTTTTTTTGCTTAGTAATTGTTTCCTTATTTTTATTTTCTGGTTTTTCAGTATCAGATTTTTTCAAATTTGTATTTTCATCAACATTAAGTATTTCAATAGGTATTACGTTTGGAACGTAGATTTCTTTTGTAGAAAAAAAATTTGGTAAGCCAACCATAAACAAAAGGATAGTTAAATGTATGAGTGTTGAAAAAATAACTCCTGATGTTTTAGGATTTAAGTTTTCAAAAAAATTTATAATTTTTAAGCTATTATAACTTATACGATCCATTTATTGCTCAAGATTTTGAGTAATTAGTGCAACTTTTATATATCCTGCAGAATTTATTATGGACATAATTTCCATAATCCTTCCATAGGCTACTACTCTATCACCTCGTATATAAATCCTTGCTTCTGTGTTTTGTTCAGTAATAGAATTTAGTCGTGGAATTAAATTTTCTACTTCAACCTTTGATTCTCCAATATAGACTTCTCCATCTAACTTTACGGTTATCTCAATTGGATCTTTAATGTCAGTTAATGCAGTAGCTTTAACCTTTGGCAAATCAACTTTTATGCCAACCGTTAATAGAGGTGCGGTTACCATAAAAACAATTAGTAAAACAAGCATAACATCGACGAAAGGTGTAACATTAATCTCGCTCATTTGAGTATACCTTTGCTTCTTACGTTTGTTTAAATTATTTGAGGTGATCAATTTATTTTTTCTCTAATTGTCTAAAAAAAATTGTTGTGAATTCATCCATGAATGTTTCTAAGGATATAAAGTATTTTGATAAGTCGTTTGAGATTTTATTGTATGCAACTACAGCAGGTATAGCTACAAAAAGGCCTAATGCAGTTGCAAAAAGAGCCTCTGCAATTCCTGGAGCGACTACTGCTAAATTTGTATTTTGTGCAATTGCAATAGATTTAAAACTGTTCATTATGCCCCAAACTGTTCCAAATAGTCCTATAAACGGTGCAGTTGATCCAGCAGTTGCGAGAAAGGTTAAATTTCTTTCTACATTTTCACTTTCCTTATTAAAAACAACTGTCATTGATCTCATCATTCTATCTTTTAAAGAGTTTATATCTGAAGTGTCATCTTCAAATTGATTTTTACTTTTTTTCCATTCTAAAATTGCAGCACAAAATAATTTTGACTTTGGATCTGTCTGATTAAAGTTTAAAGTTTCATACAAATCTTCAAATGAATTTCCAGACCAAAAAATATCTTCAAATTCTTTTTCAAGTTTTTTTAATTGTCTGATTCTCAAAATTTTTGAAATTATTACATTCCAGGAATATAAAGAAGCTAAGATTAAAATTATAATTACCGATTTAACAATAAGGTCAGCTTGCATAAATAAAGCAAGCATTGAAAAATCTGGAGCTTCAGTTGATAAATTTGTACTATTAATATCTGCCATAACAATTATTTTTTAATTTTTTCGAGATCACTACTATGAACCATCACCCAAAATCCTGGTCTATTTTTTTCACATAATGCTATGACTGGTGTCTTGCCCTCTTCTTTGGCAAGCTTTGCAGTATCATCCCACAAGCTAATTGCTGTATGTTTTGCTCTTAATTTACATTCTATAAAAAGATCTTCATGAATTACATCAGCTCGTGTAACTTTACCATTTCCTCCACTCAAAGGTGTCCTTTTCCCATTAAAATAATTTGCAACATCTCTTTCCCTTTTTTTCCAAGCTTTATCAGGCATCTATATTCCTTTCATTATGCTGTAAGTGAAGTTAGCACACTATCATCAACCTCAAAATTTGATGATACTACTTGAACGTCGTCGTTGTCTTCTAAAACTTCTAATAATTTAAATAGTTTGTCTGCTGTATCTTTTCCAATATTTATATTATTTTTACTTTTCCAAATTAAATTTGCAGAGTTAGTCTGACCATACTGTTGAATTAATTTATCATTGAGTTCATGCAAATCATTTTGATTACAGTATATTGAATATTCTGTATCATTAATCTCATAATCTTCACTATTATTTTCAATTAGAAATTCTAAAAGTTGATCTTCTTTTACTAAACTTTTATCAAGAGTGATATTACCAAATCTATCGAAACCAAAACTAACACTTCCTGTTTCACCCAAATTACCACCATATTTACTAAAAGAAGATCTGATTTCAGCAGCTGTTCTATTTTTATTATTTGTAAGTGCTTCAACTATTATTGCTATACCTTCAGGGCCGTATCCTTCATATCTTACTTCTTCATAATTACTATCAGGATCATTTCCTTGACCTTTTTTAATTGCCCTCTCAATATTATCTTTAGGCATATTTAGAGACTTGGCCGACGAAATTGCAGATCTTAATCTAATATTACTCTCAATATCTTCGCCTCCTACTTTAACAGCAACAGAAATTTCTCTTCCAAGTCTTGAGAAAACTTTTGCTCTTTTTTTATCTTGAGCACCTTTACGATGCATAATATTTTTAAATTTCGAGTGCCCTGCCATTACTAGTAGATTTATAAATATTTAATCCGATGTTAGTAAAGATATAAAATATTAGATAAATGTGTCTAATATATGTAAATTATGTCTCTTGAATTGGGGTGATATTTTTAGCTAAACCAGTATTAGTATCAATCTCTATTAAAGCCCCGCATACTGTTATGTTTTCAGTAGCAGGTGTAAATCTACCTTCTGCCCTGTACCCCTTAACAAATCCATGTATTGGATTATTTATATCAAAACCAATTATTGAATTATAATCACCTGACATCCCCACGTCTGTTTGATAGGCTGTACCTTTAGGTAAAATAACACTGTCTGCCGTTGGCACATGAGTATGTGTGCCTAAAACTGCCGTAACTTGTCCATCAACATAATATCCAAATGCCTTTTTTTCAGAAGTTGCTTCACCATGCATATCAATAATTATCGCATCACATGTACTGCCTAACTTCTCTTTTTGAAGAAATTCAATTATGCCTTTAAAGGGATCATCTAATGATAAATTCATAAATAATCTGAGCATTACTTGTACTACTATAATTTTTTTTCCATTTAAAAGTTCAAGCTTATAATATCCTTTTCCAGGAACCCCATCAGGATAATTCAAAGCTCTGATTATTTTTGGATTTTCTTCAATATAAGAAAGCATATCTCTTTGATCCCATGCATGATTCCCAAGTGTAAGTAGATCAATTCCGCTAGAAAATAATTCTTCTGCATCCTTTTTTGAAAGTCCATAACCAGAAGTAGCATTCTCACCATTAGCAATAATCATGTCTATATTATATTTAGATTTGAGTGTTGGGATAATTTCTTTAATTTTTTTTCGTGACGCCTTACCGACAATATCACCTATAAAAAGAATTTTCATTGAAAACTATATAAATTTTTTTCAGTAATAACATAATCCACTTTAAAATCAAATTTGTCTATGGGTATGTAATCTAACTTTTGATCTTCATATGCATAGGCTACAGAGATGAATCTGTGATTAATTTTATTTAAATAAGCAAATGTCCTGTCATAATAACCTCCACCATAACCTAATCTATTTCCCTTCTTATCAAAAGCTAAACAAGGTACAAAAATTAATTCAGGATTTAAAATTTTATTTTTATTTTGAGGCTCTGATATATTCATATGTCCTTTTACAAAATTCTCTTCACTCTTAAATTGCTTAAAGATTAAATGACTATTTTTTTTTTCAATTACAGGGAGACATAAAATTTTATTTTTAATAAAGATAAGATTGTTAAGCTCTCTCGTATTTATCTCAGAATTTATAGAAATAAAACTAGAAACTATATTAATTTCTTGAAAATTAATTTTTTCAAAAAGCTTATTAAACAAAGTTAAAGCAAAATGAGATGGTTTATTATTAAAAATCTTATCTCTTATTATTTTTTGTTTTTTTCTGATAATTGATTTTTCATCTTTAATATTATTCATAATAAGAATTCTTAATTATATTAATTAAACCTTCTACCTTTTTATTTATTTCATCAAATTCTTGATCTAATTTCAATTTTTCATCTTCTAAAATTTTTTTTTCATTTTGTAGTTTTAGTATTTTGTCTTTAAGTTCTAAATTGTTCTTTAGATATTCTTGTTTCTTGGTATCATTTACTTCTGAACTTCTTTTTATATTTAATTTTTCTGAAAGCTCTGCTTGAAGCTCAATAGAGAGAAGTGATAACAATATAGTATCACTTATTTTTCCATTTGAATATTTTGGATTTTGTAATTTATCATCAATTTTTTCATTAATTAAATTTATTGAATCTATTATTTTTTTTTCATCTTTTTTTTCATATTCTAATGATATTTCTCTATTTAAAATTTTTGTCTTATAAAAAGGCATGATTATTTCTTAATTAGAAGTTCCAATTCATCAATATACTCGGACATTTGTTTTCGTAAATTTTTAATTTCATTTTCAAGATTTTTAATTTTTTCTTTTTTGGAAATATGATGATCCCTAAAATCTTCTAAAGCTGATCTTAGATTATTTAAGTTTTCGCTTAGAACTGTAATTTTTTTTTGTATTTCCATTATAATTTTATAGTTTGTAATTTTATAATTGTCACTGTAATGAACCCATATTAAATAATTTTATATCAAGCATAAAGGTAAGTATTTGAATAATTTAAATAATATCAAAAATCTAAGACAATTATCAAATTGTATTAGATTTTTATCAATGGATGCAGTGGAAAAAGCAAAATCTGGTCATCCTGGTATGCCTATGGGTATGGCGGACATAGCAACAGTTCTTTACAAAAATCATTTAAAGTTTGATCCGAATGATCCGGAATGGATTGATAGAGATAGATTAATTATTTCAAATGGGCATGGCTCAATGCTTTTATACTCTTGTTTGTATCTAACAGGATATAAAGACATTGACATAAATCAAATTAAAAATTTTAGACAATTGCATAATAAAACTGCAGGTCACCCAGAATACGGAAGTGCACAAGGAATAGAAACAACTACCGGGCCTTTGTCTCAAGGTTTAGCAAATGCAGTTGGAATGGCTTTAGCAGAAAAAAAATTATCAAATAATTATGGAGAAAAATTAGTCGATCATTACACTTATGTTTTTGCTGGAGATGGATGCTTAATGGAAGGTTTAAGTCATGAAGCGTGTAGTCTCGCAGGACATTTAAAATTAAATAAGCTTATTATGTTTTTTGATAATAATTCTATTTCCATAGATGGATCAACAGATCTTTCAGTTTCAGACAATGTGAAAAAAAGATTTGAAGCTTATAATTGGAATATAATTGAAATAGATGGTCATAAATATGAGGAAATTGATCAAGCTATAACTCAAGCAAAAAAAAATAATGCTCCAACAATTATATCTTGTAAAACTAAAATTGGTTTTGGCTCTCCAAACAAAGAGTGTTCAGCTTCATCACATGGTTCACCTCTTGGTGAGGATGAAATTAGTTTAACAAGAAAAAAATTAGAATGGAATTATTCGCCGTTTGAAATTCCAGATGATTTATTACGTGAGTGGAGAAGTTTCTATAAAAGAAATGAAGAATCAAGAAATTCATGGTTATCAAAAAATAAAGAATTAATTGAAAGTAAAAATTTTAAAGATAGTTATTATCAAAAAATTAATTCACAACTTCCAGAAAAACTAGCTGAATTAAAATCTGAACACTTTAAAAACAAAACAAATTGTGCTTCAAGAAAATCGAGTGAGCTGACGCTAAATTTAATTTCAAACTATCAAAAAAATCTTATTGGTGGATCTGCTGATCTTACTGGATCAAATAACACTAAGGCAAAAGATATGAATGTAATTACATCTGATAAATTTAATGGAAATTATATTCATTATGGCATCAGAGAACATGGAATGGCTGGAGTAATGAATGGTATTGCTTTGCATAAAGGTTTAATTCCATACGGAGGAACGTTTTTGGTGTTTACCGATTATTGCAGACCTTCAATTAGGTTATCAGCTATTATGAATATACCAGTTATTTATGTAATGACACATGACTCAATAGGATTAGGAGAAGATGGACCAACCCATCAACCTGTTGAACATCTTGCATCCTTAAGAGCTATACCAAATTTAACAGTAATTAGGCCTTGTGATATTATTGAAACTATAGAAGCATGGGAATGTGCAATCAACAATACTGGACCAACAATCTTAGTTTTAACAAGACAAAATCTACCGATGTTACAAAAAGATAATCGCAAAGAAAATCTTGTAAATAAAGGTGCTTATAAAATAAGAGATTTTAAAGAATATGATGCAACAATTTTATCTTCTGGTTCTGAAGTTGAGATTGCTTGCTCTGCATCAAATAAACTTTTTGAAAGCAATAATTTAAAGATAAGAGTTGTAAGCATATCTTCATTTGAATTGTTTGAGAAAAATGATGATGCTTATAAAAATAAAATTTTAGGAAATAAACCTATTTTTGCTATTGAGGCTGGAGTAATAAATGGTTGGGAAAAATATATTAAAAATGAAAATTTTGTTGGCATGTCAACTTTTGGTGAAAGTGGTCCATACAAAGATTTATATAAGCACTTTAAGATAACAGATGATTACTTAATTGAAAAAATAATTAAAAGTTTATAAAAAGGAGAAATATGAAAGTTGCAATAAATGGATTTGGAAGAATTGGAAAACTTGTTTTTAGAGCTTTATTAGAAAAAAATCCTAAAGATATTAATATTGTAGCTATTAATGAACTAGGAAGTGTTGAGAGCAGTGCTCACTTACTTAAATATGACAGTGTTCACGGTATTCTTAAAGATGAGATTAGCTCAATCAAAAATGGATTAAAAATTGGTAAACATAAAATTAATTTTTATTCCGAAAGAGATCCAAAAAACCTTCCTTGGAAATCACTCAAGGTAGATGTTGTTCTTGAATGTAGTGGTGTTTTTACTTCAAAAGAAAAGGCGATTTCTCATTTAAATGCAGGAGCAAAAAAAGTTATTATTTCAGCACCAGCTTCAAATGTAGATGCCACAATTGTTCAAGGTGTAAATAACGATACCATTAAAAAAAATCATAACGTAATTTCAAACGGATCTTGTACTACTAACTGTCTTGCTCCTTTAGCTATGGTTCTTGATGAAAAATTAGGAATTGAAAGTGGTTTCATGACAACAATTCATAGTTATACGGGTGATCAAAGAACTGTTGATCAAACCCATTCTGACTTTAGAAGAGCAAGGGCTGCAGCTGAGTCAATGATTCCAACTTCTACAGGAGCAGCAAAGGCTTTGAGTCTAGTCTTACCAAAATTAAAAGGTAAACTAGATGGAACAGCTATTCGAGTACCTACTCCTAATGTCTCACTTATAGATCTTACATTTGTAAGTAAGAAAAAAACTAGCCCAGAAAAAATTAATTCTATAGTTCTTCAAGCTTCAAAAACTAAAAAATTAAATGGAATACTAACAACAAACTCATTACCTCTGGTTTCAATTGATTTTAATCATAATTCAAGCAGTTCTGTATTTGATTTGAGTCAAACACAAGTTGTCAAAGATAAATTCTGCAGAGTTTTATCTTGGTATGATAATGAATGGGGATTCTCAAATAGAATGGTAGACACTATGGTTAATCTTAAAAAATTTATTTAGTGCCTAAAAAAATTTGTTTTGCAGTATCGACACTAATACAAATTGAAAATTTAATAGAATTTCGAAAATCAAAGTTCAAAACTTCGATTATATTTATAAAATATTTTTTAATTAAAGGTTTTGGGATAGAGTGGCTTAGAACGTTAATAAACCATATTAAAAATAAATATAAGACACACAATATTAAGTTTTTTATCGACTCAGGCTATGATCAAGGTCTTAGTATATTATTAACTCACGAAAATATTGATTATTTAAAATTAAAAAATAATAAAATCATCTTAAATAAAATTAATCAAATTGCTAAAAAAAATAAGGTTTTATTAAATCCAACTTTTGATGTAGTAGATCTTACGAAAATTAAAAATATACAAAAAAAACTTAAGATAAAACTATGAAAATAGATGGAAATGAAATTAAAGTCGGAAATATTTTAGAAATTAATAACAAACTTTGGAAAGTTTTGAAAACCCAGCATACTCAACCAGGAAAGGGTGGTGCCTACTTGCAAGCTGAACTTAAAGAAATAAGAGAAGGTACTAAAATGAATAGTAGGTTTAGATCATCAGAAACAGTAGAAAGAGCTATCCTTGATGAAAAAGAATTTCAATATCTTTATGATGATAATAATAATTTTATATTCATGGATATACAAACTTATGAACAAATAGAACTTGGCTCAGACATATTAACTGAGGATCAATCAAAATTTTTAGTTGAGAATAGTAATGTTATTATTAATTTCTATAATGAAAAACCAGTCGGAATTGACTTGCCTGATACTGTAGAATTAACAGTTATAGAAACTGAAGGTGTTGTAAAAGGTCAAACAGCTGCTTCATCATATAAACCAGCTACTTTAGAAAAGAATATTAAAACATCAGTACCGCAATTTATTGCAGTTAATGATAAAATAGTAATAAGTACAATTGACGGTAGTTATATCGAAAAATCAAAAAATTAATGCAGCCTGCTGTAATTAATATCTTTGAAAAGGCAGTAAAAAAAGCTGGTAAAATATTATTAAGAGATTTTGGAGAATTAGAAAATTTACAAATACAATCTAAATCAGTTGGAGATTTTGTAACAAATGCAGATATTAAAGTAGAAAAAACACTTTTAGAAACTCTTAAATATTATTATCCAGATTATACTTACATAACTGAAGAAACTGGTGAAATAAAGGGTGATGAAAACACCATTATTATTGATCCAATTGATGGAACATCTAATTTTATTCATGGAATACCTCATGTTGGAATAATCGTTGCCAAAATGACAAATGATGAAATCACAGACGGTGTGATTTACAATCCAATTTTAAACGAATTTTTTTGGAGTTCTAAAGGTAAAGGTTCGTGGTGTAATAATAGTAGACTTAGAGTCTCAAACAGGCAAATTTTTTCAGATTGCTTGATAGGTACTGGGCTTCCGTTTGGAGAAAGAATTTATAAAAACTATTTAAGTGAGATTGATGAAATCCTAAAATCATCTGCAGGAATAAGAAGACTCGGTTCTGCGGGACTTGACCTGGCTTATGTTGCCTCTGGTAAATTAGATGGTTTTTGGGAAAAAGATCTAAATTTATGGGATGTTTCAACGGGAATTCTTTTAGTTAAAGAAGCTGGGGGGAAAATTTCTAAAATAGACGGAAATGCATGGGAAATAAATTCTCTTGATTTAGTTGCTTCAAATAATAAAATTCATAATGAATTAGTTAAAAAACTTACTTTACTTTGAAATCTATATAAATATAAGACAGTCATGAAAAAAGATATACATCCTAAATATCATGAAATAAACGTTGTTATGACTGATGGATCTACTTTTAAAACTAGATCTACTTGGGGTAAAGAAGGTGATACTCTTAAATTAGAAATTGATTCTAAATCTCACCCAGCATGGACTGGTGGTAAAGCTGGTCTTAATGAATCTGAAGGACAGGTAGCTAGATTCCAAAAAAGATTTAAAGGTCTAAAAATTAATAAATAATTATTTAAAAAACTTTTCAGCATTAAGTTTTAAATTTTCTTTCTTTTTCATCTCATCTTGAACTCTTAGTATTTCAGTTTGAAGTTCAGAAATATAGTTTTGTAAATCCTCAACACTGAAATCGTCCAAATTTAATATTTTAACCGTCTTTTGTTTTTCATCAACTTCAAAAAAATCTGTCATAGTTATATTTTGTTATATATTATTTTTTGATTATATTATATGAGCCAGTTATGAAATATCCTTTAATGCCAAAAGCAACAGCGATATGGTTAGTAGAAAATACAGCTTTGACGTTTGATCAAATAGCTGAATTCTGTGGATTACATGAATTAGAGGTTCAAGGAATAGCTGATGGAGAAGTTGCTGTAGGTATGAGAGGTTATGATCCAATTGATAATAATCAATTGACAAAAGAAGAAATTGAAAGATGTGAAAAAGATAATGCAGCTCGTTTGAATCTTATTAAGTCTGATGTAATTGAGGATTTACCGCCAAGAAAAAAAGATTCTAAATATACACCTCTTTCTTTAAGACAAGAAAAGCCATACGCTATTTTGTGGCTTATAAAAAGATATCCGACTGAATTAAGTAGTTCTCAAATTGCAAAACTTACCGGCTCAACAAAAAATACAGTAGAGGCTATAAGAAATGGTACATACAGAGAGGCAGTTCTTGAGGCAAAGAGTCCAATGGACGTTGGTTTGTGTACTTATAAGGATCTCGAAAGAACTTTAAATAGAACTAGAACAAAAAAAGTAGATCAAGATAGCTAATAATTTTTTACAACGTAGTTTAGATAGTAGATCATCAAGATCATCCAAAATAATATCATTGAAATAATAAAAACCTGAAAATTATATATTTTTATAACTCCGATGGGTTCACCAAGATAATAGGTTAAAGGTCCTAAAACTCCACTTAAAATTATTCCTAAAATTTTATAATTTTTAAAAAAAGTAAGAATTTCATCAAAAAGAGTACTAAAACTTAACCACAAAACAATCATCCACAATGGCAAGGTGCCAATTTTAGTAATAGTTTCAAAATCGTATATTTGGAAATAAACTAATAAAGTATCAAAAATATATCCTGGAACTGAGATCAAAAGTGAAATTTTAATAAATTTTTTTCTATTATGATTAAAATAAAAAAAAATTAGTAGAAAAATAATTCCAACCCAGATGCCTAGCATAGGATTAGAAAAATTTGTTTCACCAAATACACAGGCTAACCAAGTTAATTGATACCCAGTTAAGACTAAAAATACTTTTAGTTTTTGCATTTCTATTTTTGAATTAAAAAATGAGAAACATCAGTAGAACTATTTGAAAAACCTGTTTCACAATAAGAGAAATAAAATTCCCACATTCTTTTAAATTTAATATCGAAGCCAAACTTTGATAAATCAGTCCAAGATTTTTGAAATTGTTTGTTCCACATTTTTAGTGTTTTAGCGTAAGAACCGCCAAAACTTAATTTTTCAATACATTTTAACCCAACGTGTTTTGCTGAATATTCAAATTGTTTTTTGGTTGGAAGCATGCCGCCAGGAAAAATATATTGTTGAATAAAATCTGGTCTGTTTTGATAATCTTTTGCCTTTTGTTCATCAATTGTTATGACTTGTAGTGCAGCCATACCGCCATCGTTGAGAGAATTACGAATTGTATCAAAGTAATTATGCCAATATTTCTTCCCAACTGCCTCAAACATTTCAATTGAAACAATATTTGAATATTTTTTTTGGATATCCCTATAATCTCTGAATATAACTGATACTTTTTCAGACAAACCTTCATTTTGAATTTTTTCAGAAGCATATTCGTATTGTTCCTTAGAAATAGTTATAGCATCAACTGAACAATTGTAATTTTTCGCTACAAATGATGAAAAACCTCCCCATCCACATCCAATTTCTAAAGTTTTAGAATTTGAGTCTAATGATAAAGTTTCAGCAATCTTTCTATATTTGTTAAATTGTGCATCTGATAAATTTGTATTCTTATTATCAAAAAGAGCAGAAGAATAGGTCATGGTTTTATCTAACCACTTTTCGTAAAAATTATTTCCTAAATCATAATGATATTTAATGTTTTTTTTACTCTGTGATTTTGAATTGTTATTTAAAAAATGTTTTAATTTGGCAAAAGTTGCAAAAAAAAGATTAGTATTTATACTTTGTAAAAAATAACTCTCATTTTTATGAGAAAGTAGTAATAAATTAGTTAAATCGGTGCTTGAAAAGTAACCATTTATATAGGCTTCTGCAAAACCTACAGAACCTTTTTTAAAAATTAAATTTAGAAAATTATAATTATGAATTTTGATACTTGCAGATATATCCTCCTCTTTTCCGACAAAAACTCTCTCCTCGCCAGTAGGAAATTGAACTGTTAATTTTCCATATCGAATTTTAGATAAAAAGCTTACTAATAATTTTTCAACAGTTTTATCAAAATTTGTTTTAAAAAAATTCATTTAAAAATAACCTTCAAAACTCACTGTATCATTTGGCTTCTTTTTTCGTGCATAATATTTACCACCTTTGTAAATTATTTTTAAAGCCTCATAAAGAATTCCAGCCATTACCTTAAAACCAAAAAGTGGATTATAATATAAAAATTTAAACATATTTTTTGAGTTAAAATTTATAAATTTGCCATGCTGAGAAGCTGTTAGAACTTTTTTATTATTTTTATCATAAAGATCAATATTAATATTTATTTTATCTTTTTGCATTCGATTAAAAAATTTATAATTTGCCTCCATTTCTATGAATGGAGATACATAAAACTGCTTTGCACATTCATGAGATAATTTAAAATCTTCAAAATTTACATTTCCTTTAAAAATATAGGTATGTTGTTCATTAGTCGTATTTTTGACTTCATAGAAAATAGATATTAATTTTTTATCATCATAACAATATATAATTGATAAGGGATCAAATACATATCCCAAAATTCTTGGAAAACACAATATCATTATATTAAGATGTTTATATTTAATATTAAATTTAGAGAGGGAATCTTTAACGAATTTCTTTATTGACCTTTTGTCTCTATATCCATGATCTTTTTCATAAATAGAAAAAAGATTAAAAGAGTTTAATGAAAAAAGTTTATAGTTTTTACTTAATTGATCAAGATTATCCAAATTAATAAAAAGACTTGGTACCTCATATTTCAATGTGTGTTTAAATGGAATAAATCTTTTATGAATAATACTAGATAATAGAATTTGAGAAATCATTTAAAATTAATTTGCAATCTATTATAAAAATTTTTCTCTCTCTTCCAAGGTAAATCACAATGTAACAATTTACAAACATAAGAAGATGATTGAATGCCGTCTTCATGAAAACCATATCCAAGGTAAGCTCCACAGAAAAAAGTATTATTCTTTCCTTGGATTTCCATAACATTTTTTTGAGCTAAAATAGTATCGGTAGTATATATTGGATGATTAAATGATGTTTCGTTAATTATGTTTTTAGGCTTTTTATATGGATTAACAGTTACAAAATAATTTTTTTTAGTTGGTAATTTTTGCAAGAAATTCATCCAATAAGTTAAAGTAAATTTAGAAGATGATGACTTATTTAAAAAATTCCAACTTGACCAAGCAATTTTTGATTTAGGCATTAAAGAGTGATCGGAGTGAAGTATTGCTGAATTAGTTGAATATTTAAATTGTGAAAATATTTTTACTTCTTCTTCTGTTGGTTTTTCCAAAATATCCAATACTTGATTTGCATGGGTTGCAAATATTACCTTATGAAATTCTAATATATTATTTTTCTCATCTTCTATTTTAATTTTATTATTTTCTCTAATAATTTTTTTAATTTTGAAATTTATTTCATATTCAAAAACATTTTTATTAATAATTTTTTTTATATATTCGTTACTACCGCCTTCTACATATTTCCATTGAGGTCTTTTTTTTAAATTAAATAAAGCATGATTTTTAAAAAAATTAATGAATGTTATGAGAGGAAAATTTTTTACATCACTTATATTGCTTGACCATATAGATGATATCATAGGTAAAATATGATAATTTATTAGGTATGTTGAAAAATTATTAGTTTTTAAAAAATCATTTAAGGTTTTAGTTTGCTCTAAATCACTAACATTCAAGCTATTACATAATAAATAAAGTTTTCTTATTTCAAATAACATTTTAAAAAAATTAAAAGAAAAAACATTTCTAAAATTAGCAAAAAGAGAAAATATATTTTTACCACTATATTCAATTTGAGGATCTTGATTTGAGACGGCAAAAGACATATCTGAATTTTTACATTTCACATCAAGTAATTTAAAAAAATTTGTTAAATCTGGATAATTATTTTCATTGAATACAATAAACCCTGTATCAACTGGGATTGTCTTTGTTGATTCTTCAACATAGATAGTTCTTGTATGTCCGCCCAATCTATTATTTTTTTCAAATAAATAAACATCATATTTAGAAGATAAAAGGTAAGCTGCACTTATTCCTGAAATACCAGAACCAATGATTGCTATTTTTTCTCTCACATCAACTAATAGTTTTAAACGCTGATAGTGCTCTATTTCTTGTTTCTTTTAAATCTACAATTGGTAATGGATATGAAGTACCTATCTCAAAATTATATTTCTTTTGATCCTCCATAGACATCTCCCAAGGATTATGAATATATTTTTTTGGAATATTATTCAACTCAGGAACAAATTCTTTTACATAATTACCATCTGGATCAAATTTTTGACCCTGCAATATTGGATTAAAAATTCTAAAATATGGACTTGCATCAGCACAACAACCAGATATCCATTGCCAACCTGCAGAATTAGACCCAACGTCAGCATCAACTAAAGTATTAAAAAACCACTCTTCTCCATTTTTCCAGTGTAACAATAAATTTTTTGTTAGAAACGAGCCTACAATCATTCTTACTCTATTATGCATCCAGCCTGTTTTATATAGTTGTCTCATTCCAGCATCAACAATTGGAATACCAGTTTTACCATTATGCCATAATGATAAATTTTTAGCATTTTTAATCCATGGAAATTTATTAAATTTACTTTGTATAGGTTTATGAGTCATATCTGGATAATGAAATAAAAGATTATAAGAAAAATCTCTCCAGCCAAGTTCAGCAAGAAATTTTTTTTTATTTTCAGGATCAATTTTTTTTTCAATATTTACGGTATCATAAACTTCCAAAGCGGATATTTCTCCAAAATGAAGATAAGGTGATAATTTTGAGGTTAAATCTTTATCGGGTCTGTCTCTTCCAACTGAATAGTTATTTGCTTTTTGCGAAATATATTTTTTTAATTGTAATTTTGCATTACTTTCACCAGGTATCCAATATTTTTCAATTTTTTTGATCCATTTCTCTTTTTTGTTTGTTAGATTTAAATCTTGTATAGTTATTTCATTTTTAAATTTTGAATTGGCGTAGCTTATTTTTGTATTTTTAAATTTAAGATCTTTTAGTTTTAGTAGTTCATCACAATGTCGCCAGTAAGGGGTAAATACTTTAAAAAAGGTTCCACTTTTATTTTTAATATTCCAAGGTTCATTTAAAAGATATCCATTGTGCGAGTCGCATTCTATTTTAGATGAAGTAACTATAGATTTAATTTTAGTATCTCTTTTAATTGAATATGGATCATATAGTCTATTCCAGGATACATATTTAACATTTGAATTCTTTAGTATTGAAGATATAATTTTCTCTGGATCACCAGCAAATATATTTAGTTTGCCATTATGTTTTTGTATTGAGTCATATAAACTAATTAAGGATTTTTCTAACCACCATTTGGATGTGGATCCAATTCTTTGATTTAAATCTAAAATATAAATTGGAATTATCTGATCAACTTTTTTTGAAAGTGACAATAAAGATGGATTTTCTTGTAATCGCAAATCTTGCCTAAACCAATGAATTCCATAGGTGGATACCATGAGTTTAAATTATGTTAATTTAGAATAAATTAAAGAGGTAAATCTATTATTTACTATGAGGAGGCATTTTTTTCTCTACGAACCAAACGTGTTTTTTTAACACAGGATCATATTTTTTCATTCGAAGCTTTTCAGCAACTTTCAATCCTTTTGTCGGTTTTCTTACAATATACTTAGTTCCTGTTTTTGGATTTTCTTCAGGTACTAGTTGTTTAAGAGCGAATGAAGTTTTTTTTGCCATGAGGTGTCTATACAGAATAATTATATGAAATAAAGTATTATTTATTCATAATCAGAAATTGACTGCTTAATAAAACGGTTAAAATTTCCTCTTTTTTTATCAAGTTTAATTTGTTTATTTCTTTCAAGTAAGTTTTTTTTCTTTTCTTCAGATGTTTTATCAAAACAATTATGACAAGATACACCTGGTTCATAATATTTATTATCAGTATCTTTAATACTAATGGGTAACCGACAAGCATGACAAAGTTTGTAAGTTCCATCTTTTAATTCATTTTTCAAAGATACTCTTCCATCAAATACGAAACATTCACCATTCCACATTGAATCTTTTTTTGGAGTTTTTTCTAAATACTTTAGTATACCGCCGTCTAACTGAGCAACATTTTTAAAACCCTTCATCATCATATATGATGAAGCCTTTTCACACCTGATACCTCCAGTGCAAAACATTGCAATTTTTTTGTCTTTTGACTTATTTAGTTTTTTTTGAACAAAAGATTTAAAGTCAGTGAAACTTTTAGTTTTTGGATTAATTGCCCCTTCAAAAGATCCTATTTTAACCTCAAATTCATTTCTTACATCAATCACAATAGTGTCTTTGTCTTTAATTAGTTGATTCCATTCATTGTATTTAACTTTTTTTCCAGATATTTTTGTAGGATCAGCAAATTTGGTTCTGAGTGTGACTATTTCATTTTTATTTCTAATTTTTAGTTTTTGAAAAGGCATATATTTATATTTTGATCGTTTAAGATTAAGTTTCTCAAAACTAAAATTTTCAAGATATAGAATGAAAGAATTTATGTTTTTTTCAAAGCCAGCTATTGTTCCATTAATGCCTTCATTAGCAATTAATATTGTACCTTTTATTTTATTAAATTTGCAAAAATCTTTAAGTTTAGTAATTATATCATTTTTATCTTTAATTATTTTGAATTGATAAAAAGTAATTATAGTAAAGTACTTGTTGTTCATTTATCTAATTAATATAAAAAACTTTAAAAATTTATGTCTAAAGAAACCATTAATATTGTTAAAAATTTTCTCAATAGTTATTCTATAGAAACAACTCCAAATGTTTACGAAAAATATGGAAGCTTTTCTGAATTTCTTAATAAAAATCATGACGTTTATATAACTTATTTACCAGATGAAAATTCAAAAAATGTTATTAGAACGGCAAAAAAATTAAAATTAGAAGGTTATGATGTTATACCTCATTTGCCTGCGAGAACTATTGTAAATAAAGATGACTTAGAAAAATATATTGGTGAACTTGCAAATGAATCTGGGTGTTCAAAGATTTTAATTATTGGTGGTGGTGGAAATCAAGCTGGCGAAATCTCTTCCTCAATTGATGTTTTAAAAACAGATTTTCTTTCAAAATATAATTATCAATTTGTAGGTGTGGCTGGACATCCCGAAGGAAGCCCAGATATTTCAAATGAAAATTTAGATTTAGCAATTAAACAGAAGAATGATTTTGCAAAAAATGTTGATTTTAAAATGTATTTAGCAACACAATTTTTTTTTGAAGCTAAATCTTTAATCGACTGGGAAAAACACTTAGTAAAAATTGGAAATAAATTACCAATCCACGCTGGGATACCAGGTCCAGCCTCTATTAAAACATTAGTAAATTATGCAAGGTCTTGCGGTATTGGAAATTCTTTAAGATTTATTACAAAACAGGCTTTTAACTTAACTAAACTTGCAACATTGAGCACTCCTGACAAATTAATTTATGATCTTGCTGAACATAGCGAAATAAACAAAGACTCTAAACTTGAAAAAATACACTTCTATGCGTTTGGTGGTATGAAAAAAACATCAGAGTGGTTAAATCAATTTAATAACTCAGATTTTTCTTATAATAATAAACAGAAATTCGAGTTAAATTAGCTTCTTCACAATTTTTTTATCTTTTAATGAAACAAAAGTTGTTTGATATTTAAGTTAATTTATAGATTAAGAATCTAATAATTAAGGAGTCTCATGTCAGATATTGAAATAGCAAGAAAAGCTAAAATGAAGCCTATTAGTGAAATTCTAAAAGGGCTTGATGTACCAGACACACCTGAAGCCTTCAGTCCTATGGGTCGTCATATAGCAAAAATAAATTTGGAGTACATAGAGTCACTTAATAAAAATAAAGATGGTAAACTTGTTCTAGTCTCAGCAATAACTCCAACACCAGCAGGAGAAGGTAAAACAACAACTTCTGTTGGATTAAGTGATGGTCTTAATAAACTAGGAAAGAAATCAATAGTTTGTTTAAGAGAGCCGAGTCTTGGACCATCATTCGGCATGAAAGGTGGTGCAGCTGGTGGAGGCTATGCTCAAGTAGTACCGATGGAGCAAATTAATTTACATTTTACTGGAGATTTTCATGCAATTACATCCGCTCACAATTTACTTTCTGCATTGATTGATAATCATATCTACTGGGGAAATAAATTAAATATTGATGTTAGAAGGGTTGTTTGGAAGAGAGTAATGGATATGAATGATAGATCACTTAGATCTATTGTTGTTGATTTAGGTGGAGTTGCAAATGGATATCCTAGACAAGATGGTTTTGATATTACTGTTGCATCGGAGATAATGGCAATTTTCTGCTTAGCAAAAGATTTAAAAGATCTTGAAGAGAGAATTGGAAATATAACTATTGCTTATACACGAGACAAAAAAGCTATTTATGCAAAAGATTTAAAGGCAGAAGGTCCAATGACAGTATTATTAAAAGATGCCATTAGGCCCAACATAACACAAACGTTAGAAAATAATCCTGCTATAATTCATGGTGGGCCATTTGCAAATATTGCTCATGGTTGCAATTCTGTAATTGCAACTAAAGCTAGTTTAAAATTAAGTGATTACGTTGTAACTGAAGCAGGCTTTGGAGCTGATCTAGGAGCAGAAAAATTCCTTGATATAAAATGTAGAAAATCAAATTTAAAACCTGATTGTGTGGTTTTGGTAGCTACAATTAGAGCACTAAAAATGCATGGCGATGTTTCAAAAGAAGATTTAAAAAATGAAAATGTAAATGCTCTTAAAAATGGTTTAGTAAATCTAGAAAGACATATTAATAATATTAGAAAATTTGGATTACCAGTAACTGTTGCTATTAATCATTTTGTCACTGATTCTAAAGCTGAAGTTGATGCCGTTCTAAGTTTTTGTACAACTCAAGGAGTCAAGGCTTCTATGTGTACTCACTGGTCCGATGGTGGTGATGGTGCAACTGAATTAGCTCAAAATGTAATAGATATTTGTGAAGATAATAAGAATACATTTAAATTTTTATATGAAGATGATTTAACTCTATTCAAAAAAATAGAAAAAATTGCGCAAGAGATTTATCACGCAAGTGAAGTTGTGGCAGACACGAAAGTACGTCAACAATTGAAGGATTTTGAAACTAAAGGATTTGGCAAATTACCTGTTTGCATTGCAAAGACTCAATATAGTTTTTCAACTGACCCTAATTTAAAAGGTGCCCCTACTGGCCACGTTTTACCTATTAGAGAGGTAAGATTGTCATCAGGAGCAGAATTTATAGTAGTTGTTTGCGGTGATATTATGACCATGCCGGGTCTACCGAGTGTTCCTGCGGCAAATTCGATAAAGCTAAATGACCATGGAGAAATTGAAGGTCTTTTTTAAAACTGCTATAAAGAGTTATAATGTTTAATAAAAATAAATACTCATTTCTATCTATTGCTAGAAATGCTTTAAATCATCATGAGAATTGGCAAAAGACGTGGAATAGTCCTGAGCCAAAAAAAAGTTATGATGCAATAATTGTGGGTGGTGGTGGACACGGTTTAACTACTGCTTACTATTTAGCAAAAAACCATGGAATTAATAATATTGCAGTAATTGAAAAAGGTTGGATAGGCGGTGGGAATACAGGGCGAAATACCACTATAATTAGATCAAACTATTTATGGGATCAAAGTGCAGCTTTATACGAGCATGCATTAAAACTTTGGGAAGGTATGTCTCAAGAATTAAATTACAACGTAATGTTTTCTCAAAGAGGGGTTTTGAATGTTGCTCATAATCTTCATGATGTAAGAGAATTAAAAAGACGGTGGCATGCAAACAGACTAAATGATATCGATTGTGAATGGCTTGATACAAAGAAAGTTAAAGAATTTTGTCCAATAATAAATACTTCACCAAACATTAGATATCCTGTTTTAGGAGCAACGCTGCAAAGAAGAGCAGGAACTGCAAGACATGATGCTGTTGCATGGGGTTATGCAAGAGGAGCTGATGAAATGGGAGTTGATATAATTCAAAATTGTGAAGTAACTGGTATTAATGTAAAAAATGGAAATGTAACTGGTATTGAAACAACAAAAGGAACCATTAATTCAAATAAAATTGGAATAGCTGCTGCAGGGCATACCAGTGTTATTGCCAATATGGCGGGTATCAAATTACCTTTAGAGAGTAAACCATTACAAGCACTAGTTTCAGAGCCAGTAAAACCAGTCATTGATACTGTAGTAATGTCAAATACAATTCATGCGTATGTATCTCAGTCAGATAAAGGAGAGTTAGTTATTGGTGCTGGAACAGATGGATACACTTCATATACTCAAAGAGGTGGCTTTAACATTGTTGAAGATACATTAATGGCAATAGTTGAATTGTTTCCAATATTTTCTAGAATGAAAATGCTTCGTCATTGGGGAGGAATTGTAGATATTTGTCCTGATGCAAGCCCCATTATCAGTAAGACGCACATAAACGGATTATATTTTAATTGTGGTTGGGGAACAGGTGGTTTCAAAGCAACACCAGGTTCAGGCTGGGTATTTGCTCACACTATAGCTAATGATCAAGCACATGAATTAAATGCTCCTTTTACAATAAATAGATTTTCTAGTGGTGAATTAGTTGATGAACATGGTGCAGCTGCCGTAGCACATTAAATCATGTTTTTAATAAATTGCCCATACTGTGGAGAAAGAGATCAAGCTGAATTTTCTTGTGGAGGTGAAGCGCATATTGCAAGACCAAAAAATCCTCCTGAACTATCTGATGATCAATGGGCAGAATATTTATTCTTGCGAAAGAACGAAAAAGGTATTCATTATGAAAGATGGAACCATGAATATGGATGCAGACAATGGTTTAATTTAGCAAGAAATACAGCAACCGATGAAATTCTTGCAGTATATAAGATGGGAGAAGCTCCTCCCATATTAAAAGCAAATATTCCAGCTACTCCTTCAGGTGAGCCAAGTATTGGATCAGGGAATTTATCAACATCGAAAAAAGATAGGTTTTAAAAATAAAGATGCGATACAAAAATAATAAAAATCTCGAAAATAATAAGTCTGTTAGGTTCTATTTTGATAATAAAGAATATTTTGGATTTGAAGGTGACACCCTTGCTTCTGCACTTCTTGCAAATGATGTTCACTTAGTTGGAAGAAGTTTTAAATATCATCGACCGCGGGGTATTTATACCGCAGGTAGTGAAGAACCTAATGGAATAGTTCAGCTTGAAACCAAAGAATATACCGAACCTAATAGAAGAGTAACTGAAGTCCAGATATATGATGGGTTAAAAGCTTTTAGTCAAAATAATTGGCCGTCAGTGAAATTTGATGCTGGCGCTATAAATGATTTACTATCCCCATTTTTTCCTGCAGGGTTTTATTACAAGACCTTTATGTGGCCGCCAAAGTTTTGGAAAGCATATGAGTTTTTTATAAGACACGCTGCAGGACTTGGTAAATCTCCAAAAAAAGATGATCCCCACAAATACGAACATTTTCATTATCATTGTGATGTTCTAATTGTTGGAGCAGGAGTGAGTGGATTAATTTCAGCAGAAATTGCAGCGAATAAAAATTATAAAGTTTTACTAGTTGAGCAAGAAGAGGATCTCGGTGGTGAAATTTTATCTACAAAAAATCAAGACATTAAAATTGAAAATTTACCGATTAATGAATGGAAAAATAAATTAGTTGATAAACTTTCTAAAAATTCAAATATAAAAATAGTTAAAAATACAACTTGTTTTGCATACTTGAATTATAATTTATTACTAGCAGTACAAGAAATTGATCCAGAAAAAGGTTTAAATAAAAAAAATGATATTAAAGAAAGAATTTGGAAAATTAGATCAAAGAAAGTTATTTTAGCAACTGGCGCAATTGAACGACCAATAATATTTAACAATAATGACAGGCCTGGTATTATGCTTTCTAACAGTGCGAAAAAATACTTAAATAAGTATGGAGTTGCACCTGGAAAAAATTTAGTTTTTTTTACAAACAATGATAGTGCCTATGAAACTGCAATAGATTTTTTTGAACAGGGTATAAAAGTAGAGGCTATTGTCGATACAAGAGATAGTAGTGATGGATATTACCCTAAAAAAGCAAATAAATTAGGTATGACTATACTAAAAGGTTATGAAATTAGTGATACTGTTGGAAGATTAAAAGTTAGAGAAGTTAAATTAAGAAAAATAAAAACTGAAAACAATAATGAAAAATCTTCTATTAATATTAAATGCGATCTTTTAGCAATTGCTGGTGGTTGGACTCCTACTGTTCATTTATTTACTCAATCAAAAGGAAAACTCAAATTTAGAGATGTAGATGGAAGTTTTATTCCTAATGAAGTTTATCAAGATACATTGTGTGTTGGAAGTTGTAATGGTGATTATAATTTAAATGAAATATTATTAAAAACTCAAGAAGATACTAATAAATATTTAAATGATAATCAGCAAAATGAACTTGGCGAAGTAAATTACAAATCAGATGATCTAAAGCAAGGCAAACACAAAAATGTTTGGATTACATCAAAGAACAGTATCTCACGAACAAAAATGTTTGTAGATTTTCAAAACGATGTAACAGCAAAAGATATTAAACTAGCTTTAAAAGAGGGTTTTCAATCCATTGAACATGTCAAACGATATACAACTACAGGAATGGCAACTGATCAAGGCAAGACCAGTAATGTTAATGCACTTGGAATAATATCAGAGTTAACAAATACTGAAATTTCCGAATTAGGTACAACAACATTTCGTTTACCCTATAAGCCAGTAACATTTGGAGCAATTGCTGGACGTCATATTAAAGAATTTTTTGATTTAGAGAGAACAAGTCCAATGCATCAATGGCATATTGATAATGAAGCTTTATTTGAGGATGTAGGTCAATGGAAAAGAGCCTGGTATTATCCTCAAAGGAATGAAAGTTTTCAGTCTGCTTTAAATAGAGAAGTAAAAGCAACTAGAGATAGTCTAGGGATATTAGATGCATCAACGCTTGGTAAAATAGATATTAAGGGAAGAGATGTTAGCGAATTCTTAAATAGAATTTACACAAATTCTTGGTCAAAATTAGAAATTGGAAAATGTCGATATGGTGTAATGTTAGGCGACGATGGGATGGTTATTGATGATGGTGTAACAACTAGATTAGATGAGTATCACTATCTTATGTCAACAACTACAGGAAATGCGGCATCAGTAATGTCAAAATTAGAAGATTGGTTGCAAACAGAATGGCCAGAGTTAGAAGTATATTTAACATCCGTAACAGAAAATTATGGAACGATAAGCTTAAATGGCCCAAATTCAAAAAAATTAATGCAAAAATTAGTTCCAGATTTTGATTTCTCAAAAGAAAATTTTCCTCATATGAGTTTTAAGAATATTAATATTGACGGAATAAAATGTAGAGTCATGCGTATAAGTTTTACAGGTGAAATGTGTTACGAAATAAATGTTCCATCTGGTTATGTTAAAAATCTTTGGGAACTTTGTATAGATAATGGTAACGAATTTAATATTACGCCATATGGTACTGAAGCGATGCATGTACTTCGTGCTGAAAAAGGATTTATTATTGTTGGTCAAGAAACAGATGGATCAGTGACACCAGTAGATCTGGATATGGACTGGATAGTTAGTAAGAAGAAATATGATTTTATTGGTAAAAGAGCATTACATAGAAGTGATACTATTAAAAAAGATAGGAAACAATTAGTTGGATTAAGAACTAAAGATCCAAATAAGGTTCTTGAAGAAGGATCTCAATTGGTTGAAAAAATAACTGCCCTACCTATGAAAATGGTTGGTCACGTGACCTCTAGTTACTATTCACCTAATTTAAAAAGCTCTTTTGCTTTAGCTTTAATCAAAGGTGGTCTTGAAAAAAAAGGAAGTGTTTTAATTGCTCCAATGGAAAATGAAAATATTGAAGTAGAAATAACTAGTCCAATATTTATTGATCCTGAGAATCAAAGGGTTAATCAATGAGTTTAATTTACAGTAATGTTTTGAATATAAATAAAAAAAATTACAATGGAGTAACAATAGAAGAAAAAGCTCTATCAGGTAAAATAAATATACGTGGTAAAAGTTCAGATAAAGAATTTATGAAAAATATAGGCTCAGTATTAAACCTGGTTTTACCAATTGAGCAAAATGTAAGAATTTTTAATAATAATATTAGTATTATGTGGCTTGGTCCTAATGAATGGTTAGTCGAAACACCAGAAAATGAGAAAGATGAAATTATTTCCCTACTAGAATCTAAACTTAATCCAGAAAAAACAGCAATAACTGATGTTTCATTTAATAAAACTGTTTTACGCCTTGAAGGGGAAAAGGTATTTATTTTACTTTCTAAGTTTCTTGTCGCGAACTTAGAAAAAATTTTGAAAACTAATTTTTCTGTAGCTCAAACTATATTTATAAAAATTCCAATACTTTTTATTAGAAACAATACTGATAAAGAAGAAACTTCATTAGATTTACATTTAAACAGATCACATGCAAAATATGTTTATGATTTATTAGTTGATGGTAGTAAAAATCTTAATATTTAATTTATTTTTTATCTTAATTTCTTTAAGCACAGTATCATCTGGTAAAACTATATTTGGAAAAGCAAAAGTAATTGATGGTGATACTATACATATTAATAAAAATAAAATAAGACTGCATGCTATTGATGCGCCTGAAACAAATCAAACATGTAATAAAAATAGTACAGTCTGGAATTGTGGTGTGGAATCAACAAAGTTCTTAAAGGAATTAATTGGTAATAATAAAATTGGGTGCATCACAAAAGGTAAGGATCGATATAATAGATTTATTGGAATCTGCTATAAAGATAATTTAGATTTAAATAGTGAAATGGTTCTGAATGGATGGGCGATAGCTTATCGCTATTATTCAAAAGATTATGTTGAAGAAGAAGAAGAGGCAAAACGAGATAAAAAAGGTATATGGATTGGGGATTTTGAAGATCCTTATTTATTTAGAAAGAAAAATAAATAATCAACCATGATGTTGGGAATCTTTTAAATAAATTAAATCTTCTATTTCTTTATCTTTACTTTTAATTATTTTTTTTAGCTCATTTAATTCATTTTCAAAACTACGATTTTTTTGTTCAATTTGTCTAAGTTCTGATTTTAGTATTGAATTTTCAATATTTACTTCTTCCATATCTTCAGTCGATGCTGAACTTTCTAATTCTATTTGTAATTTTTGAACAAGATCTTCATATTTTGATAATTGTTTATTTAATTCAGTTATTTTATTTTCAAGTGTGTTAAGTTTCTCAATACTTTCTGAATTATTTTCTAATGTGTTATTTTCTAGATCTGTTATATTGTTAAGAGATTGTTCATAATCATTCTTAATTGTATCGAATGATTCATTTAAATCACGTATTTCTTCACGTAAGTTTTTTATTTGATCATCTCTAAATTTTAATCGCTGATCTTTTTGGAATATCTCAAGTTTAAGTTTTTCTATTTCAGATCGTAAACTTGTTTCATCAACAACACTGCTAGGAATGATTTCAATAGGTGGCTCAGTTTGATCAGATGAAAAATCCATAGAAGGCAAATAGAAAAAAATACCAAAGATAACTATAATTGAAATTACAAGTAAGATTCTATTTCTTCTTCTTCTTTTTGCTTGTAAACCAACAAAACCTACCATATGAACTCTATAAAACGGCAAGTGTAAAAAATAAATATTTAATTATTATTAAATTGTGGATCTAAAGAATATGTGGTTGACCTTAAGTAATGAGTAATTTTTTTGATATCTCCAATTTTTACAAGGTTTTCGTAAGGTATAAGTGAACCAAAGTACATATAGATATCATCACCTATCTTTCTTTTCAGTTCATACATACATAAAGAGTATCTAAATGTTTGTCCTATTTTATTAGCAATGTGGTAAAGTTGACTATTTTGACCGTCAAAAAAAATTGGTAACACAGGGCTTTTAGTTTTAAGAACTAGTTTCGATACCCATTGTTTCCACTCACCATCGTCAGCTTTTGTATTTTTTTTTAAGTTTTGTTTAGTTGCTATCGTTCCAGAAGGAAAAAGAATTAGAACACCTTCATTATGCAAAACTTTTTCAGCTTCTTTACGTGTATTAATGTTAGTTATTAGAGCTTCTCTATTCTCATTAAAATCAATTGGTAATATTTTATCTTTTACTGCCTCTGCTTGCCTTAAGACTTTATGTGTAACCATTTTATAATCTTGTCTTACTTTTGAAATTGCTGAACATATGGATACGCCATCTGCAACTCCAAAAGCATGATTTGCTATAACAATTAATTTTCCTTTTTTTGGAATATAACTACCGTCCTGAAAATTAGTTATTAAAGTAAAATTTAATTTATCTACTGCATCATCCCAAAAAAGCTCAGGAGGTCTATTTTCAGATAAATATTCATCATATAATTTTTTTAATTTTAATTTTCCTGTTAATAATTCAGTAATCTTAATAAATATTTGACCAATAAAATTTACTTCCGCTGTTGCAAATGTAAATACAATTTTATTTTTATTCATAATGAAAATGAATTAATTTAAATAAAATAATTTTTTTCTAAATATATTACATATTTGCATAATTTGGTCCCCCACTACCTTCAGGTACAACCCAATTTATGTTTTGTGATGGCTCTTTAATATCACATGTTTTACAATGAATACAGTTTTGTGCATTAATTACAAATTTAGGATTTTGACTATCTGTCTTATCAATCTCATATACACCAGCAGGACAATATCTTTGAGATGGCTCATCATAAGCTTTTAAAGTAAATTTTATTGGCAATTCCTTATCTTTTAATTGTAAATGCACTGGCTGATCAGCTTCATGGTTAGTTCCAGTCAAATAAACAGAGCTGGTTTTATCAAAAGTAAATATTCCATCATATTTTGGATAATCTATTTTTTTTGAATCTTTTGCTAATTGTAAAGATTCATGATCAGCATGTTTATGTTTTAGTGTAAAAGGAAGCTTGCCTCTAAATATTATTTGATCAATTCCTGTAAATATTATTGCAGGTATTAGTCCCCAGTTAAAACTTGGTTTTACATTCCTTGCAGCAAACAATTCTTTATAAAGCCATGAACGTTTAAATTTATCTTCATATGCTGCAAGAGGTACAGATTTACTTAAATAATCATTAATTGTTTCAGCAGCTATGATTCCACTTTTCATTGCAGTATGTGAACCTTTAATCTTTGGCATATTTAAGGTTCCTGCATCACACCCAACTAGTAATGCACCTGGCATAAACATTTTAGGTAAACTTTGAATACCACCTTCAATAAGTGCCCTTGCTCCATAAGCAATACGTTTTCCATTACTGAGAATTTTCTTAATTGCTGGGTGAGTTTTAAATTTTTGAAATTCATCGTAAGGAGATAAATATGGATTTTTATAATCAAGACCGATTACGTATCCTAAAAATATTTGTTTATTTTCAGCGTGATAACAAAAACTGCCACCATAAGTTGTATTATCTAATGGCCATCCCGCAGTATGCATGACAAGACCTTCCTCATGCTGACTTTCATCGACTTCCCAAATTTCTTTAAACCCAATTCCGTATTGTTGTGGTGACTTATCTTTTGATAAATTATATTTTTTAATTAATTCTTTTCCTAAATGACCTCTACAACCCTCAGCAAAGACTGTTACTTTAGAGTTAATATTTATTCCTGGTTCAAAACTATCTTTTTTGTTACCATCTTTATCAATACCCATATCACCAGTTTGTACGCCAATTACATGATCTTCATCTGAATATAATATTTTAGATGCCGCAAATCCTGGAAAAATTTCTACTCCTAAATTTTCAGCCTCACTTGCAAGCCATCTACATAAATTTGCAAGACTAATGATATAATTCTTATGATTTTTTTGTACACTAGGAAGAAGCCATGTAGGCCAATTTAACGAGCCTTTTTTTGATAAGAATAAAAACTTTTCTTTTGTTACTTTAGTTTTAATTGGTGAGTCTTTGCTTCTCCAATCAGGTATTAATTCATCGAGTGCTCTTGTTTCAAAGACATTACCACTTAAAATATGGGCCCCTACCTCTGATCCCTTTTCTAATACACAAACATTAATTTCTGGGTTCAGTTGTTTTAGTTTAATTGCAGTTGAAAGGCCTGATGGACCAGCACCTACCACCACAACATCATAGTCCATTGACTCGCGTTCTACTTCCATCTTATTTATTGTAATAAATTAATTTATTGTTGAATAGTATTTAATTTATCTAGTTCAGAAGATAATTGAGGCAATGCCTCAAATAAATCAGCGTTTAGTCCATAATCGGCAACATTAAATATTGGCGCTTCTTCATCTTTATTGATTGCAACAATTACCTTACTTTCTTTCATACCTGCTAAGTGCTGTATTGCACCAGAAATTCCGACAGCAATATACAAATCTGGGACAACTACTTTGCCAGTTTGCCCAACCTGATAATCATTAGAAACATAACCAGCATCTACAGCAGCACGAGAAGCACCAACTGCCGCATTAAGCTTATCTGCTATTTCATTTAAAAGTTTAAAATTTTCGGCACTTTGTAATCCTCTACCACCGGATATCACAACTCGAGCAGTACTTAACTCTGGTCTTTCAGATTGAGATTCTTCTCTATCTATAAATTCAACACTGCCACTATCATTATCAAAAGAAATATTTTCGACCTGTTCTTTTCCACCGCTAGTTTCTATAGGATCAAACGATGTTGGTCTTACAGTTACTACTTTAATCTTGTCATTTGATTTAACTGTTGCAATAGCATTACCAGCGTAAATTGGCCTCATAAAAGTATCGGAACTTATTATTTTTATAACATCACTAACTTGAGCAATATCTAGTTTAACGGCAATTCTAGGAAAAATATTTTTACCAAATGTTGTTGCAGGTGCCATTATGTGGGAATAATTATTAGCCAAAGATACAACGATAGGCTCAATATTTTCAGCAATTGGATTTTTAAGCTTTTCATTATTTGCTAAATATACTTTTGAAACTTTTTCACATTTAGAGATATTTTTAGCTAGCTCTTCACATTCATAGCCTGTTACCAAAACATGGATATCTTGGTCTATTTGTGATGCTGCAGATATCGTATTTAAGGTTGATGATTTGATATCTATATTATTATGTTCTGCTAATACTAATATTGTCATATAACTTTTGCCTCATGTTTAAGTTTTTGAACCAGTTCAGCAACATCACTTACCATAATTCCTTTTTGTCTGACAGGTGGTTCTTCTACTTTTATTTGTTCAATCCTAGGTTCTATATTTATACCAAGTGAAGATGCATCTTTTGTATCAATTGGTTTTTTCTTTGCTTTCATTATATTTGGTAAAGAGGCATATCTAGGTTCATTAAGTCGAAGATCACATGATGCTACAAATGGTATAGAAACTTTTATCCTTTCCAAACCTTCATCAATTTCTCTAGTAACGATTGCATTATGCCCCTCTATTTCAATTTTAGATGCAAATGTAGCCTGAGGCCAATTAAGTAAAGCAGATGTCATTTGACCTGTTTGATTACAGTCATCATCAATTGCTTGTTTTCCCATTAAAATAATTGATGGTTTTTCTTCTTCTGCAACTTTAGAAATTATTTTTGAAATAGCTAGAGGCTCTAGATCATTTTGTGTTTTAATATGTATACCTCTATCAGCTCCCATTGCTAATGCAGTTCGTATAGTTTCTTGAGCTTTATCATTTCCTATAGTAAGAATTATAATCTCATCTGCTTTACCAGCTTCTTTTATTCGTAGAGCTTCCTCTACCGCATTTTCATCAGGAGGATTCATGGACATTTTTACATTATCTTTTTCAACTCCTGAACCATCAGCCTTAACCCTGATTTGAACATTATAATCTATGACTCTTTTTACGGTGACAAGTAACTTCATACTATTGTTTTAGTTTTTCATTTTTAGGATCATAAGGACTATCCTCTATAACAGTTACATTGTATTTTTTATCTAATATATCCATTTCTAATTTTTGACCAATATCTGCAAATTGAGGTACTACCATAGCAATAGCTAATGATTTTTTCACTCTAAAACCATAGTTACCTCCTGTCGCACGACCTATAACTTTTCCATTATTATAAATTGGATTATTACCCAAAGCATCTGCATCTTCAACATCATGAACCTCTAAAGTTACCATTTTGTTTTTAAAACCATTTTGCTGCCATTTAACAAGAGAATCTCTTCCAATAAAATTCCCTTTGTTTAAATGTACAAATCTATCTAACCCAGACTCAAAAGCTGCATATTCTATAGACATTTCTGTACCAACCAATTTATATGTTTTTTCAACACGTAAGCTTTCCATCGCTCTAATACCAAATGGTTTAAGTCCATGATCTTTTCCTGCTTCCATCAATTTATCAAAAATATGGTTTTGATATTCAATTGGATGATGTAATTCCCATCCGAGTTCTCCAACAAAATTCATACGCATAGCAATACTAGGGGCTAAACCAACATTAATTTTTTTTGATGATAGCCAAGGGAAATTTTCATTAGATAAATCAGTCTTTGTAATTTTAGAGAGAATATCTCTTGATTTCGGTCCTGCTAAAACAAGAACACCCATACTATTAGTTAAATTTTCATAAATCACTGATCCATCTTTGGGCATCCATTTATGAATCCAATCATGATCTAATCGTTGAAACGCCCCTGCTGAAACTAAATAAAAGGAATTTTCTTTTTCTTTTGCAATTGTGAATTCTGAGTGAACCCCTCCAGCAGTGTTTAATGCATGACAAAGATTAACTCTTCCAATTTTTTTAGGAATTTTGTTTGCTACTAAATAGTCTAGGAACTCTTCTGCACCAGGCCCTGAAATCCGACATTTAGCAAAAGCAGTCATATCTAGAAGGCCAGCATTATCCTGAACATTCAAGCACTCGTTGCCAACATGTTCAAACCATTTTGATCTTCTAAATGACCAATCATCTTTTTGTAATTCTTTTGAAGGTGCAAACCAGTTAGCGCGCTCCCAACCAAACTTTTGACCAAAAACTGCACCAAGATCTTTTAATCTATCATAACAAGGAGCTTGTCTTAATGGACGTCCCTCTTCTCTTTCCTCATCAGGATAATGTACTGTAAAGACATTTGCGTAAGCTTCTTCATTCTTTTTAATTAAATATGCCTCTGTTGCATAATCACCAAATCTTCTAGGGTCTACACCTAACATATCAATTGTAGGCTCACCGTCTACTATCCATTCGGCAATTTGCCATCCAGCTCCACCAGCAGCAGTAATTCCAAAACTATGACCTTCATTTAACCAGAAATTTTTAAGTCCCCATGCCGGTCCAACAATTGGACTTCCATCTGGTGTATAACAAATGGCACCATTGTAAACTTTCTTAACTCCAACTTCTCCAAAAATAGGAACACGGTGCATTGCTGATTCAATGTGAGGCTCTAATCGCTCCAGATCTTCTTGAAATAATTCGAATTCAGATTCTTTATCAGGTCCATCAACATAACAAACGGGAGCTCTTTTTTCATAAGGCCCTAAAATCAATCCTCCTCTTTCTTCACGCATGTACCAAGAACTATCAGAATCTCGTAAGACTCCCATTTCAGGAAGTCCTTGTTCTTTTCTTTTTAATATTTCAGGATGATCATCAGTCACAATGTATTGGTGTTCAACAGGTATAACTGGAATGTCAAGTCCGACCATCTTTCCAGTCTGTCTTGCAAAATTACCACTACATGAAACTACATGCTCACATTCAATAGATCCTTTATCAGTTTCTACAATCCATAAATCATCTTTATTTTTTTTTATTCCTGTTACAGAAGTGTTTCTATAAATTTCTGCACCTTTATCTCTTGCTCCTTTAGCAAGAGCTTGAGTTAGATCAGCTGGTTGAATATATCCATCTTCAGGATGTTGAATAGCACCTATCAATCCGTCTGTATTACAAAGAGGCCAAATTTCTTTTACTTGTTCAGGAGTTAAAAATTTAACATCTACACCAATTGTTTTAGCAACTCCTGAATATTGATAATACTCATCCATTCTATCTTGAGTAGTTGCTAAACGAATATTTGAAACCACACTAAACCCAACTTTTTGTCCTGTTTCTTTTTCTAGAGTTTTGTAAAGTTTGACTGCGTATTTATGTAATTGACCTACCGAATAACTCATATTAAATAATGGAAGTAATCCAGCAGCATGCCATGTTGATCCTGAAGTTAATTCCTTTCTTTCAACCAGAACTACATCTGACCAACCCTTTTTTGCTAAATGATAGAGAGTGCTAACACCAACAGCACCTCCACCAATGACAACTACTTTTGACTTTGATTTCATTATTACTATTTAATACTGTACTTCATTAATCATATTAAATAAGGTGGGTCAATCATGAGATACTTCAAAAAAATAATTTTGGTGGTTATAATGAGTGCGTTTATTTGTCTTCCCGTTAAGGCTGAAATGACTCTTAAAGAATTATTTTTTGATGAGTCTAAGCCTTTTCATTTAAAAATATTAGATGTTATTCCTGAGGAAGGAATTGTTCAAATTGGTGATAAAAATGCCAAAAATACTATTATTGAATTTATGGATTATTTTTGTGGATACTGTAAAAAAGTTCATCCTGAATTACTTCAGATTGCAAGCGAAAGAAAAGACACGCGAATGGTATTCTTACAACATCCAATTTTAAGTGAGTCTTCTAAATTACTAGCCAATATGGTTATAGCTGCAAATATGCAGAACAAAGGTATTGATTTTCATAATGCATTGTTTGAAGTTGAAGGAAATTTAAATAATGCAAAATTAAAACAAATAATTGAAGATCTTGAGTTGAATGATGCTAAATTAAATATCGATATGACAAAAGAAAGTGTAAATAATATTGTAAGACTGAGTTCTTTTTTAGCTAATGGATCAGGTGCTCGAGGTACTCCTACCTTTTTTGTTAATGAAGAACTTGTTGTTGGGTATATCTCTATTGATAGAATAAAAGCTCTATTAAAATAAAGAAGCTCTATTAATTAAATAGAGCTTCTTAAAATATTTTATTTATCCACTACTTCTCTTGTATTAGCGTTGTGTGATTCAGTAAAAGGAATTGGCACAACTTCTGCGTCCACTGGTACACCCGGCGTATCTGCATATTGATCAGGTAGATGAACCTTGAATTTACGACCAAAATTACCAATAGGAAAACCATTTTTATTTAGGGTTCCATCAAATGGTACATAGCCCATAGCAATGTTCCTTCCTTGTTCAGGATGATACCAAGGTGATGTTATGAATCCACAAGGTTCATTGCCATCTTCTGAAACAAGCCAAAAATCAGGGGCATATTCTTCGATAGGCTTTCCACCTAAGCTTAATCCAACTAACTGAAGCTTGTATGGTTTTTTTCCATCTTTTAAATCTGCCTTCATCTTTTCAAGAACAGTCTTACCAACATAGTCAGAAGTTTTATTCCACTCACCTTTACCAGATAGAGATACTTGATAGCCTAAATTACATTGAAAAGGATTATGCTGATTATCCATGTCTTGACCCCAAGATAGAATTCCTGCTTGAATTCTTCGATGATGAGCTGGAGCTATAACCATAAGATTATGTTTTTTTCCTGCTTCTAAAACAGCATTCCACATATCATCAGCGTATTTAGTAGAATCATATAAATAAATTTCAAATCCAGCCTCACCAGAGAAACCTGTTTGTGAAATTATACAATCTCTTCCACCTACTTTCGCAGCAGCAAGTCCGTAGAATGGCATTTCATCAACTTTAACTTGATCACCTATTAAATCATTCATTAATGCATGCGCTTTAGGGCCTTGAATTTGAACTGGGCTTACATCAATTTCATCAATATGAACATTAAACCTATTATCATGATTTACACCCTGCAAATAAAGACCAATATCTGAATCAGATAATGAAAACCAAAACTCGTCTTTTGAAATTCTAAGAAGAATAGGGTCGTTTAAAACACCGCCATATTGATTACAAAGAATAACATATCTTCCTCTCATTGGAGATATTTTAGTAGCATCTCTAGTTATGACATAATCAACAAATGCCTCAGCATCTGGACCTTTAACCTGAATTTGTCTTTCGACAGCAACATTCCACATAGTAACATGGTTTTTAATTGCCTCATACTCAACCATTGCTCCACCATCTTCAGGCTTTACATAACCTCTTGGATGATAAATTCTATTATAAACTGTTGCTCTCCAACATCCCGCCTCCATTGACAAATGCCAATAAGGTGATTTTCTCACTCTGGTTGAAATAAGCATTTGAACTGGTGTAGGACCACTTTGTCTTAAATTGTAGGGAACCTTTCTGTCCGATTGATCCACTGACGTAGAATGTTTAATCATTATAAACTCCTTAAATAAATATGTTATTTCTGTATTTAATCTTTAAATACTCTGCAATGATAAAATGTATGTGATGTAAAAAAAATAGTGGACCTTAATTAGGTCAAGATTTCGTCTTAGTTTTGACAGCAAATTTTGATATTTGTACACTATGAAATTTAAATTATTACTACCTATTATCTCTTTACTAATTTTTTTAGGCGGTTGTTCAGCTAGTTATAAACAACTCTCTAAAATGGAAAATAAAGAACCAAAAAACTTTCAAGAACATTTACTATCCGAATACAAAAAAAGAGCTAGTTTCGAAGCAGAAGAAATGCACGATTGGAATTCTGCAAAATTATATTCTGAAAAAGCTCTCAAGAGTTTAGAAACTGATGAAATATATCCAGAAGAAATTTCATATTGGAAAATTCCAGAAGAAAATATTAATGAAATAAAAATTGCATATGACAACCTTATGACAATTTATAAAGATGCTAAAAATATTGATCCTTTTAATTTAGCAAGAGCTATTTCGTCGTTAGATTGCTGGTCAGAACAACAGGAGGAAAATTGGCAAACATGGGATATTAATAATTGCAAGAATGATTTTTTAAAAGCCATGCATAATATTTATGAAAAAATATCTACTCTGGAAAATGAGCAGGAAACTTCAAATAACAAAGATAATAATTTAGAAAATAAAACAAATGATGAAGTAACAATTGTGACTAAAAAAGAAAATAAAGAATTAATGCAAATTATTTATTTTGATTTTGATCAATTCAATTTATCAGAAGTTAGTAAAGATAAAATAAAAAAATTTTTAAATAATTATGGAAACTTTATTAACGAGTATCTTGTCATTGGGCATACTGATACCAAAGGAACAAATAAATATAATTTATCATTATCAATCAAAAGAGCAGAGGTTGTAAAAGAAATTTTAATTAATTATGGAATTAATCAAAATAGTATTAAAATTTTAGGTAAAGGTGAGGAATCTTTAGCTGTGGATACTCCAGATGATACCAAGCAACCAGCAAATAGAAGAGTCGAAATAAAAAAAACAAATTAACTTTTGTTTATACTTATTTTGGTATAATGAGCTCTTTTTAATGTATTCTAAAACTACAAAGCAAATAAATATTACCGTAAAACCGTATTACCTTGAGGACCAATCTGAGCCAGAAGATCAGCATTATGTATGGGCATATAAAGTTACGATTGATAATCAAGGTAACGAAAAAGTTCAACTTGTAAACAGGCACTGGAAAATTATTGATGCTAATGGCACTCTTCAAGAAGTACGAGGTAAAGGCGTAGTAGGTGAACAACCAATATTAAATCCTGGTGAAAAGTTTGAATATACCAGTGGAACACCACTAACTACCTCATCAGGTTTCATGGAAGGAAGTTATGAGATGCAAGGTAATGATGGAAATACTTTTGATGTTCAAATTCCTCAGTTTTCATTAGATACGCCATTTGAAAATAATAAATTAAATTAATTCACAAAAACAATGAGAGACTTTAGGTCAATTCTTAACATAATCGGAATACTAATATGTATAGAGTCACTAGCAATGCTTATCCCAATGTTTTTTGATCTTTATTATGGTAATTATGATTGGCTACAATTCTTTTATTCGAGTTTAATCACTTTCTTTATCGGTATAATTTTATATTTTTCATTTAGAAAAAAAAATATTAAACTTGGAATTAGACAGGCATTTTTATTAACAATTTCATCTTGGATAGTAATTTCACTTTTTGGAGCAATACCATTTGTTTATTCTTCTTCTTCGCTTAGTTATACAGATGCTTTTTTTGAGTCTGTAAGCGGTATCACTACAACTGGAGCAACCGTAATTAATAACTTAGAAAACTTATCTGAAGGAATACTGATTTGGAGATCTCTTCTTCAATGGTTTGGAGGTATAGGAATTATAGTTCTTGCAATGGCTATATTACCAACGTTACAAATTGGTGGCATGCAGCTACTACACATGGAACATGATGATCCTTACGAAAAAACAATTCCTAAGGTTAATCGATTTGTTATAGAATTATTTCTTTTATACGTTTTCTTATCAATTATTTGTGCCGTTTTATATTATGTTAATGGAATGAAAGGTTTTGATTCAATTATTCATGCGATGACTACGATTTCAACTGGTGGATTTTCTAATTATGATGAATCTTTTTCACATTTTAATTCATTTCAAATAGAAGCAATAAGTGTAATTTTTATGTTGGTAGGAAGTTTACCATTTGTCTTGTATTTACAATTTTTACATAATCAAAAGAAATTAATTTTTAAAGATGATCAAATAAAATTATTCTTTCTAATTTTATTTCTAATTATTTTGTTAACATCTATTTGGCTAACTACTAATCAATCTATAGATGCAATCTCTGCTTTTAGAATTGCTTTATTCAATATTACTTCAATTTTAACTGGGACTGGTTATACTAGTAGTAACTTTTCCAATTGGGGAAGTTTTGGCATTGTAATAATGATGATTATTATGTTTGTTGGTGGATGCGCAGGATCTACCACTGGTGGAATAAAAATATTTCGATTACAAATATTGTTTAGAGGTGCAATTACACAAATTAGAAAATTAACTCAGCCTCATGCAGTCTTGGTTATGCGATTTAATGGCAAAACAGTGAATGAAAATACTTATAACTCAATAATGGGCTTTTTCTTCATGTATATATTCTTATTTATTATATCAGCAGTAAGTTTAAGTTTATTTAATTTAGATTTTCTTACAGCGTTTTCAGCAGCGGCTTCTGCAATATCAAATGTTGGCCCTGGTTTAGGTGAAATAATTGGACCTAGTGGAAATTATTTTTTATTAGACAATGGTGCAAAATGGATATTATCTCTTACAATGATTATTGGAAGACTGGAAATTTTTACAGTGTTAGTTTTATTATCAATGAATTTTTGGAGAAGCTAAATACTTAAATAATTTCCCATATAAGTTGATAATTGGTTTTTTGTTTCATTGATATAATCATTCAAGGCTAGAAATAATAAGTCATTAATAATTATTGCAGTTTCATTTAAAGAAATATATTTTTGAGATGTTGTAGATCTTGAGGTTTCTACAGTTGCATTAGCTTTTAAGAAGCCGCTATTATCGTAAAGTTCATACTCAACTAAAAAAAATAATTCATATTTAAATATTGTTTTTTCTTCATATTTTTTAGCATCAATATTTTCAACTTCATTTTTTGTTATAGATGCATCTAAAATATTTATTACTAATTTATTTTCATTGCCCAATTTAATAATATTTTCATTATTCCATTTAATAATTAATTCAATTGGTGGATTCTGAATTTGATCCTCAATATTTTTTTTAGCAAAGACTGGATTATACTTTGTATTAATTTCTATTTCTTTTGTATTTATTGAAATTTTTTCAAAATTAGAAATATCAATTTCAATAGGTTTCAATATTTCAATTGGCTGACAAGATAAAACAAAAAATAAAATTACAATTAAACTATTTTTTAAGTACATATATTAATATAGCTTGTTGAATATACATTCTATTTTTTGCTTGTTTTAGTACTACAGAATTTTTACCATCTAAAACATCTGATGTTACTTCTTGTCCTCTTTTAGCAGGCAAACAATGCATAAAAATTACGTTTTTTGCAGCATTACTTATAATATTCTTATTAACTGTAAAATTTTTAAAATATTTTTTCTTATTATTACTTTTTTCACCCATAGAAATCCAAACATCAGTCATTATACAATTTGCTTTATTTGAACCTGCAAATGGATCAGAATAATGTTTCAAATTTTTATTTTTAAAGTTTGAAAATTCATTTTTGTATAATTTGAATATTTGATCGGGTACAACTACATTAAGTTTAAAATTATAAATATTTTGCAAATGAATAAGTGAACGCAAAACATTATTATAATCACCAATCCAAACAAAAGTTATATTTTTATAGTTTTCAAAATTTTCTTGTATGGTTAAAAAATCTCCAAGTATTTGACAAGGATGACTATATTCAGTTAAGCCATTTATTATTGGAAGAATATTTTCTTTGGTTAAATTTACTATTTGTTTATGATTATTATTTCTTATCATTAAACAATCTATATATTGATTTAATACATTAAGAACATCTTCGCCTTTTTCTCTTTTATTATCAAAACCAATATCTTTACTTTGTAGTTCTAAAACAGAACCTCCTAGTTTTTGCATTCCTACATTGAAACTTAATCTTGTTCTAAGTGATTGTTTTTCAAAAATTAAACCAAGAGTTTTATCCTTGCAGGACGCAGAATATTTTTTTGGGTTTTTTTTAATTTTTTTAGCAAGTGAAATTATTTCATCAATTTCTTTTTTTTTAAAACTATTAATATCAATAAAATGTTTCATCTTGATAGTTCTTTTAAACTCTTTTTAATTATTGTTATTGATTTATCAATCTCTTTATAAGATACAATAAGTGGTGGGGCCAATCTTACTGTATTATCTGCAGCAGGTACATTTAATAATTTATTTTTTTTTAGTTGTTCAGAAAAATCTATATTGCTTATATTTGTTTTGATTCCCAACAAAAGTCCTGCACCTCTAACCTCTGCAATAATGTTAGATGTATTCTCCAATTCTTTTAAATTATTCCAAAAATATCTAGCCGCTTTATCAACTTTTGAAAGAAATTTTTTATTAGAGATAATTTTTAAAACTTCTAAACCTACACTCATGGCTAACGGATTACCACCATAAGTAGATCCATGACTACCTTTAGTCATTGCAACACATGCTTTGTTTGTTGACATACAAGCACCAAGTGGAAAACCCGATCCAATACCTTTTGCTACAGACATAATATCAGGTTTTATTTTTGCCCATTCATGTGAAAATAATTTACCTGATCTTCCAAATCCGCACTGAACCTCATCGAAAAAAAGTAAGATTTTCTTTTCGTTACAGATTTTTCTTAGTAATTTTAAAAAACTTAGATTGGCAGGACGAATACCTCCTTCTCCTTGAATTGGTTCAATAATAATACCAGCTGTTTTTTTGTTTATTGCCGATATTAATTTTTTTTCATTATTAAATTCGATTTGTTTAAACCCTTTAAGCATAGGGCCAAAACCATTAGAGTATTTTTTGTTTTTTTGTGCAGAAAGTGCTCCATAAGTTCTTCCATGAAAAGCACCATCAAAAGTAATAATCTCTGTTTTGTTAGTCTTGTAATATGAATGATATCCTCTTATTATTTTAATTCCGCATTCAATAGATTCAGCTCCTGAATTAGTAAAAAAGACTTTGTCTGCAAAAGAATTTTTACAAAGTAATTTTGCAAATTGTTCCTGTTTTTTAATTTTATATAAGTTTGAAATATGCCAAAGTTGTTTCGACTGCTTATTAAGCGCCTCTATAAGCTTAGGATGACAATGACCAAGAGAATTTACAGCTATTCCACTTGCAAAATCTAAATATTTTGTATTTTGACTAGAGTATAAATAACATCCTTTGCCTTTTGCAAATTCAAGAGATTTGTTCCCATAAGTTGGCATCACGTTTGATAAAAGTTTACTAACCATATTTAAAATTTAATTTTATATCCTTTGCGAAACATAAAATAGCATAATAAAATTAATATAATATTAATAATTATTAAGAAGATTGATCCTTGGATTAATGAGCTATCAGAAATACCTGTAAAAGCATATCTGAAACCATCAATATTATAGAAGAATGGATTGAATGAGGAAACTTTCTGCCAAAACTCTGGAAGTCTCGAAATTGAATAAAATGTTCCAGACAAAAAAGTAAGAGGTAAAACTATAAAGTTAGTTATACCTTGTTGTTGATCCCATTTGTCTGCCCATATACCAACAATTGTTCCCAAAGTTCCCATCATTGTACACCCCATTAATGTAAAAAATAAAAGTGCTGTATAAGAGTGGACATGAAGTGGCACAAATATCATAACTCCTAAAGTTGTTACTATACCGCACACAACACCTCTACAAACTGAGCCAATTATAAATCCGAATGCTAATTCAACATTGTTTAATGGGGCCATTAATATGTCTACAATATTACCTTGAAATTTTGATTGACCAATACTTGATGCCGAATTAGCAAAAGAGTTTTGAAGCATCGTCATCATTATCAAACCAGGTGCAATAAAATAAGAAAGATCAATACCATTTATTGAATTAACAGATCTGCCTAAAGCTAGAGTAAAAACGGCTAAAAATAATAAAGAGCTAATAGCTGGTCCAATCACAGTTTGTATTCCAACTTTTAAGAACCTAAAGACTTCTTTTTTTACTAATGTAAGAAAACAAAGATAATTATACTCAATCATATTAGGAGTTTTCTTTTAATATATTTAAATTATTTGTATATTAATTTAGTGGACGAAAAAAAACTCTTAAAATATGCGGTTGATTACTTAAGTAAA
>CACGNZ010000002.1 GCA_902574475.1 uncultured Alphaproteobacteria bacterium
GATATTAATTATGATATTTATATTTCTTATTTCATTGTAAGATTGATTAGGCCAATTTTTTTACCAGCATGATTTTGAAGGTCAAATTTTACTTTTTTTTCAAAATTTTTTAATTCTATCATATTCATAATTTTTAATTTTTTAAAAATATTCAATATAGCGATGGGAATGGCTCTTTCATTTCCGTCTGTAATTTTAATTACCCCACTAATTTCCTTTTGGAAATCAACAAATAAAAAAACACCTTCAGCCCCACTTTTACAAAATATTTTTCCTTTTGAAGCTTTTATTACTTTTGTATCAAAACTAGCAGTTCCTCCAATAAATTTGGGATTTTCTAAAATTGAATTAACCAAAGTTCTTACTTGATCAGTATACTCATAATTATTTTTATAACTCTTTATCAAATTATTTAATGCTCTTGATATAGATTTAATTTTAAATGAGTATTGTGGCGCACTACAACCATCTAGAGAGAAATTTTTTTTTGATAATTTGCTTTCTGTAAATTTATTAAAAATTTTTCTAATATTTTTTTGATGTGCATGATTATAATCAAGATAGTTTGTAATGTTCTGATTATTGACCAAACAGCTTGTTAACATACCTAAGTGTTTGCCTGCACAATTGTTATGTAGTTCGTTAAATTTTTTTCTAGAATATATTATTTTTTCAGAGGCGTTTTTATCTAATGGCGCATGAATACCACATTGTAAATTTTTTGTTTTTAAGTTTATTTTTGAAATCCATTTTTTTAACTCTTTTATATGAAATTTTTCTCCTTTGTGTGAAGCACAAGCTAAAGCTATATGTTTATTATTTAATTTATAATTTTTGATTGCATTTGACATTGCAAAAGGAATTGCTTGAAATATTTTAATTGATGATCTAGGGAAAAAATAATCATTATCATTATTTGTAGATAATAAAACTTTACCATCAACATTTGTTACTAATGCCTTAACTTGATGGGAGCTCTCAACTCTTTTACCTCTAATAAAATGTACGTGAATCTTATACACTCATAAGGTTATACAATAATGAGTTTATTTTTACTTAAAAAAAGATTTAATAAATGTAAATAAGTTTAAGAAAGATCCATACTTACCAAAGAATATTACATCTTTTTCAGTAATACTTAAGCATACACAGCCTGTGTCTTTTGATGCTATTGGCGTATGTTTTATTTTTTGGTCATTTATCTGAATATCACCTCTAGAGTACTTACCATATTCATCGCAGAAACTACCTTCTAAGACTAATATATATTCTTTTCCACCATGTGAGTGCAGCGGTACGGAAACTCCAGGTTCCATTTTTATTAATTTCAATTCGTCTTTATCATCGATAGATGCAGTATACTCTTTGAAACCTTTATAAACTTGTTTCCAATTTAAATTATTTAAGTTTCCAAAAAAGCTAGTTACTGGATCTTTAAGATTTGAAGCAGATCTAATATTTTCATTATTCATACAGTCTGTATACTTCAAATTTTTAGGATGAATGTTTTCGTTATCCATTAAATTTTCACCCAACATATTTTCAAATGTGCTGCCGATTTTAGAGGCATCTGAATTCAATTCTAAATATGTTGATGCAAACAGCGACTTTGCTGGACCTAAAATTCCAGAAGCAAAATCAAATATTAGCTGGTTTTTTACTACTGATCCGTTCATCTTAAAAATTCCTGCATTTTTGTTAAAATATGCCTTATTCTTGATTTAACTGTCCCTAATGGAATTTCAAGCTCATCTGCAATTTTTTTATGACTTTTGTTTTCAAAAAAGTTCATTTTTATCATTATTTTTTGCTGTTCATCGAGCTCATTATTTATTCTTTCTATTTGTTTTTTTGCCTCATTTTCTTCAATGAGGTCAATTTCTCTATCTTGGTACAAAAATTCCCTTATATCTTCTTCTTTAAAGTTTATTTTTGAATTTTTCCTTAAAAAGTCTATTTTTTTGTTTCTAGCAATAGTAAATATCCATGTTGAAAGTGCTGATTTTGTTGAATCATACAGGTTTGATTTTACCCAAACAGTACTTAAGACCTCTTGTGTGAGCTCTTCAGAGCTTTCAAACTTGATCCTATTTTGAATAAAATAGGCGTTAACTTTAGGGGCAAAAAAATCAAAAATTAGTGAAAAAGCCATTTCGTCGCGGTCTTTTTGAATCCGTTTCATCAAGTCATTTAAGTTTGATTTTTCCATAATTTAAAAAGACTCTAACATTGATTAAACGCTCTTAACTAATTGCATAAGATATACTAAAAGAAGGCATTGATGAAAATTTTTCTTAAGTTTTTTATAGTGCTATATGTAGCACTTCCCAGTACTTTAATGGCGCTAGAAGTTGGCAAATGGTCTTTTGAGAAAGCTGATGAGTATTGTTATATTGGCAGCTTAGCAACAGAGTCAGATTTACCCAGTGATAAGAAGAGAGGAAACTTCTACGTATTGGTTTATAAAAACATTGGCAATCCAGATACTGTAGTACAGATAGAAGCAGGTTATAACTATAAAGTTCCATCTGATATAATTGTAAATATTGATAAAGGAGAATACAAATTTTATACAACTGAGGATTTGCCTACCGCCGCTTGGACAGAAGAAGATAATAAAGTTATTTTTGCAATGAAAAAAGGACTTGAGCTTAAAGTTAGTGGTGAATCTTCTAGAGGCACTATAACAAATGACACATACACACTTAATGGATTTACTGCAGCTTATAATAAATTAACTGAAGAGTGCTAAATGCCTAAAAAAATTGTTTTAGCTTATTCTGGCGGATTAGATACTAGTGTAATACTTAAGTGGCTTCAAAACAAATATAATTGTCCTGTAGTCACTTTCACGGCTGACATTGGCCAAGGAGATGAGCTTGAGCCTGTAGAAAAAAAAGCAAAAAATTTAGGTGTAAAAGAAATATTTATAGAAAACTTGCAAGAAGAATTTGTCAGAAATTATGTTTTTCCAATGTTTAGAGCAAATACACTTTATGAAGGAACATACTTATTAGGCACTGCAATAGCCAGACCATTAATTGCAAAAAGACAAATTGAAATTGCAGATATTGTAGGAGCTGACGCCGTTGCTCATGGAGCTACTGGCAAAGGTAATGATCAAGTTAGATTTGAACTTGGGTATTATGCTAACAATCCTAATATTCAAGTTATTGCACCATGGAGAGATTGGGAATTCGATAGTAGAAATGACTTGATAAAATATGCACAAGAAAATCAAATTCAAGTTCCTAAAGATAAACAAGGTGAACCACCTTTTAGTACAGATGCTAATTTATTACACACTTCTTCTGAAGGTAAATTACTCGAGGATCCATGGATGGAAGTTCCTGAATATGTTTTTACAAGAACAAATAACTTAGAAAACTCTCCAAATGAAAGTAAAACATTTGTTATAGATTTTAAGAACGGTGATCCTGTTTCAATTGATGGAAATCAATTTAGTCCACACCTAATTCTAGAAAAATTAAATCAATTAGGCGGTAGACATGGTGTAGGAAGAATTGATTTAGTTGAAAATAGATTTGTTGGTATGAAGTCAAGAGGTATATATGAAACACCTGGCGGTACAATTTTATTAAAAGCAAGAAGAGCTATAGAAAGTATTACTCTAGATAAAGGCGAGGCTCATCTGAAGGATGAAATTATGCCAAAATATGCTGAGTCAATCTATAATGGTTTCTGGTTTTCATCAGAGAGATTTGCTATGCAAAAATTAATTGATTCAACTCAACATAAAGTAAACGGACAAGTAAAGATTAAATTATACAAAGGGAATGTTGTTATATTAGGAAGAAAATCAGAAAACAGCTTGTATGACGCTAATATGGTTTCATTTGATATTAAAGGAGATTATCACCAAAAAGATGCCGAAGGATTTATTAAAATTAATTCTATAAGACTCAAAAAAAATATTAATAACAATTAATATTATGGGTTATGGAGATGACTTACTAGTAACTGCCTTAGCCTCAAAAATAAAACAAAAATATCCTCAAAGACAAATAGTAATTGGCATTGCAGAAAAAAAACATGCTTATCACTCACCTATTTATGATCATAACCCCAATATTTCAGATTGTAGAAATTTATTAAAAAATAAACCTATTCATATTATTGATTATCACCAATGGAATAGACCCTATATTGACTATAAAAAAAGTACAAACTCTCACTATGTTTGGAATAAAAAATTTAAGCCAGTTCCAGGTGAAATTTTTTTTTCAAAAAAAGAAATATCAGAATCAAAAAAAATAGTTGATGATGCTATCAATTTTTGGAAAACAAAAAATAATAAAAATTTTAAAAAAATTATTTTTTTAGAAACTTCCTCTACAAAAATTAATGATAAGCAATTTAGTATAAAGCATCAAAATAAAGATTGGGGTTATAATAATTGGATGAAGTTAGCTAAAGAGTTAAAAAATGATTATTTAATCATACAATCTGTTCATGAAAAAACTAAAAAGATCGAAGGAGTTTTTTCGCCAATTAGTCTAAGTTTTAGACAAGCTTGTGCTGTTCTTCAACAATGTGATATTTATGTAGGGCCCGAAGGTGGTTTTGGTCATGTTGCTGCTGCTTTAAGAAAGAAAGCTGTAATATATTTTGGTGGATGGATTTCTCCAGAAAATATTGGGTATGATTTTCATGAAAATATTTATTTTAATGACAAGCGCTCTCCATGTGGTCAATATGGCAAAATATGTGATCATTGTGCAACTGCTAGAGAAAAAATAACAGTTGATATTTTTCTTAATCATTTTAAAAATTTATATTCGGTTTAAATTCTTAATTTTTTTGAATGCAATAGTTGTGTTTCTTAGAAGACAGGCAATAGTCATGGGTCCAACACCACCAGGAACTGGCGTAATAGCATGACATTTATCCTTAACTTCATCAAACATGACATCTCCAACCAATTTTGATTTAGCATCATTTACTTTGATTCTATTGATACCCACATCAATAATAATAGCGCCTTCTTTAACCCAATCTCTATTTACAAACTCGGGCTTACCTATAGCAGCTACTAAAATATCAGCATTTCGACAAATACTTTCAATATTTTGAGTTTTTGAATGAACAGTTGTAACTGTACAAGACTCTTTTAACAACAATTGCGCCATAGGTTTTCCAACTATATTTGATCTTCCTATTACAACGGCATTTTTACCAGCTAAATTAATGTTAAGCTCTCTTAAAAGTAACAAACAACCATATGGAGTACATGGTATCATTAAATTTTCATCATTCTTTTGACTAATTGAGAGTTTACCAACATTTAGGGGATGAAAACCATCAGCATCTTTTTCAGGTAAAATGCTATTTAAAACCAAATCTTCATTTATAGTTTTAGGTAAAGGAAGTTGTACAAGAATACCATTAACATCATCATTATTGTTTAATTGATTAATTAAATTGATTAAATCGTTTTGATTTGTGGATTCTGCCAGGTGATGATCAATTACATCAATTCCAACTTCTTTAGCAGCTTTTGTTTTAGCTTTTACATAAACACTACTTGCAGCAATATTTCCTATTTGTATAACCGCAAGCCCAGGTACACGCTTAGATTTTATTTTTATATTTTCAATTTCAATTTTTAATTGATCTTTTAAATTCTGTGCTATTTTTTTTCCATCTAATATATGTGGCATAATTATCTAGGCCAATATTCAATCAATAAACTTTTTATAAACCATAAACCAAGATATACAACTATTGGAGATAAATCTATTGCACCAAAAGTAGGCAAATATCTTCGTACAAAATTTAAACTTGGCTCACATAATCGATATAAAGTATCAAGGATGCTATAAACAAATCTATTTCCAGTATTAATTATATTAAAGTTTACCAACCAAGTTAAAATTATGTAAACTATAAGAACAAACTGAAATAAGTTTATAATTTGAATTATTAAATATAATAGTGAATTCATTTATAAATAGTCTTTGATTTTACACCCATATTCTAAAGGAATATGTTTTATTTTACCATCATCTTTGGTAGTACATATACAAATTACTTTCACTTCTTTTTGAGTTTTTATTAACTTTTCAATTTTATTTGACCACCAGATTGGTTTTTGAATATTTATATGCGCATTTGTGCCATCGGGTAATAAAGCAATGGCTTCATAACACGCTACATTTATAAAAATAAATTTTTTTGATATTTCAAAAAATCTTTCTAATATCCAATCTATATCAGTTACAGGAATATGCTCTAAAACGTCAATGCAAATTGTTAAATCGAAAGTCTCATCTTTAACAAATTTTGAATATTTTTCATAACACGGGTCATAAAGTCTTATATCAATATTCCAAAATTTACTAAGAGGTGGAATGATCTTATTTCCAAGAATGAACTCATTCATATAAAAATTTCCTTTTCCACAGCCATAATCAATCATATTAAAAATATTTTCATTATTTATAACTTTTTTAATTATTTCTGCGTATGCTAATGTACTTTTCCCATCATATGCATTTTTTGCCTCTCTTTTTCTACCATCTATTAAATGATAGCCATTTTTATGCATATCTTTGTAGTATTTTAGATTTTTGTAATATTCTTTTGATGGGTAGTTTTTAGTCATAAAAAAAGCGGTCGTTAGACCGCTTTTAAATTAATTAATATTTAATTTACATAGAAATATCTCTACCAAACCACTCTTTAGTTATTTCAGCAGTAGTTCCATCTTTAGACATTTCTGCAATGGCAGCATTCCACATTTCTAAGATATCTGTATCTTCTTTTCTAACTGCTCCGCCAACACCATCACCGAAGACTCCACCAGAAAAAGTTGGACCAGTAAATGCAACATCAACACCACCATCAGATTCCATAAAATCAATAATTGATCCTACATCAGCTAGAACAGCATCACATCTTCCAGCAGCTAAATCTAAATTGTGATCGTCAACTGCTTGATAAAGTTTAACATCAACTGCACCAGACATGTGTTTTTCTAAGAAATTTTGGTGAATCGTTGAAGATTGAACACAGACAGTTTTACCATCCATAGCAGCAATTAATTGACCTATTGCAGCTTGTTCCTTTCCACCTGCATTATTAAGATTAACTTTAGCCATACCTGCAATATTTAAATTTGCTAAACCGCTATTTTTTAAAACAGCAAATCTTGCACCATCTGTCATATATCCAGTAGTAAAATTAACTTTTTCTTTTCTTTCTTCGGTAATAGACATTCCAGCAATAATAATATCATATTTACCTTGAAGAAGGGCGGGTATTATACCATCCCAATCTTGAGTTACCCATTCACATGTAACACCCATTCGTTCACAAGCTTCGTTACCAAAGTCTATTTCTGCACCTTCCAGTTCACCAGCAGAGTTTAAATTATTCCATGGTGGATAAGCACCTTCTGTACCAATTCTTATTGTCTGCGAATTTGCAATTGATGCAACAGCAAAAATACCAATTGATAATAAGTATATTATAAATTTTTTCACGTTTCCTCCTTGAAGAAGTATTTCTAAATTATAAGGAAACCATATAAGCTAAATAAAAAAAAACAAAATAAATTGTTCAAGCCTTTTTTGTTTTGGTCTTAATTAATACAAAAAATAAGCCAATTATTAGTAATATAAAAGGAAAACTCCAAAGAAAAATATTATTATAATTCATAAGCGGTCTAAAAAGGATGTACTCACCATATCTTTCAACTAAAAATTTCTTGATATCTCTCTCACTTTCACCCTCCTGTAATTTTTGTTTAACTATTTTTTTGATATCATTTGAGAATTCGGCGTCTGAGTCATAAATGCTTTGGTTTTGACAAGTCATACATCGTAACTCTAATGTTAAATTTTTTACTCTCTCATCAATATTTTCAACTGCCAATGTTTTAAAAGCACAAAATACAAAACTTAAAATTGTTATATATAAAACTCTAAAGAAGTGGCTCAATTTCATTTTTTAAAATATCCATTGTTATTGGGCCCATAAATTTATAGATAATCTTACCTTCCTCATTAATTAAATACGTTTCTGGAAGACCAAAAACCCCAAACTCTAATGCAATTAATCCATCGGAGTCTACCCCAACAAAATCGTATGGATTACCATCATCCTCCAAATATTTCTTGGCATCTGAAGTTGGGTCTTTGTGATTAAATCCCAATAAATATAATTCTGGGTATTTTTTACCTATTTCAAAAAAAAGTGGATGCTCTATTTTACAAGGACTACACCAAGAAGCAAAAAAATTAATTAAGGTCTTCTTATTTTTTATATCTTTTGTTTTGATTATATCCTTTGCATTGTACAAAGAACTACTTTCAAAAATAGGAACATCTTTATTTAAGAGTGCACTCGGTGGTTTATTAGGGTCTTTACCACTTAATAAATAAACTAGTGAAAAAATACATATGACTAATAGTACTATTAGTGGTGTTAAAATAAATATTCTATTCATCTTCTAGAAACTGCTATTAAACCTGAATACATCATTATTACTACTCCAAGCCATATAAAGCTAACAAATGGATTAATTAAAACTTTTACAAACCACTCATTATTTTTTTGATCACCAAGGATAAAATATATATCCTTATTCCACTGATGTAAAATACCAGCTTCAGATGTAATCATCTTTGACACTGGATAATAATTTTTTCCTGCCTCTATTTCTTTTGATTGATTTTTTTCAATATCAAACAAAAATTTTCCTCTTAAAGATTGAAAATTAATTTCATTAGTTGTTTCTATTTTTTCAAACAAAACTGTCTTTCCATTTATATTAAACTTATCTCCCTCACTAAGGTTAAAATCTAGCTCATTTTGAAAAACACTAGAACAAGTGATACCAACTATAGCAATACCAACCCCAATATGCGCTACATGAGGATTAATTATTTTAAAAAACTTAATGTTAATTTTAATTTTATACGAAGAAAATATAGCAATAATTGAAGCCAATATTATCCAAAAACCTAAAAGTAACCCAACAAAACCCCATGTATTAAAATCTAAAAAATACGATTGAATTAAAACTAAAATACTTAAGATAATAAAAGCCAGAACATATTTTTTTGAATTATTTATCTTATTTGTTTGCCAGGATAAAATTGGCGCAATACTCATTAATAAAAAACCAGGTATCATTATAGGAATTACTGTTGAATTAAAATAAGGGCCTCCAACCGATATTCTCTTATTATACAAAACTTCAATTATAATTGGGTATATAGTTCCTAAAAGAATAGTTAAGGTAGCTATAATCATTAAAATATTATTTATTACAAGTGCTGAAACCTTATTGATAAATAACAAGTTTAAAGCATTTGATTTTTTTGGTTCTTTTAACAAAAAAACTAAAAAACCAAATCCAGTTACAATAAAAAAAATTAGTAATATAAATATGCCTCTCGATGCATCTGCTGCAAATGAATGTACGCTTGTTAAGATTCCTGATCTTACCAAAAATGTTCCAAAAACACTTAATGAAAAGCAAAGAATTGATAAAAAAACTATCCATTTTTTAATAGCTTGTTCACCTCTTACCATCATTAGTGAATGAACTAATGCAAGTCCAGCAATCCAAGGCATCAGTGAAATATTTTCAACGGGATCCCAAAACCACCAACCACCCCAGCCTAATTCATAATATGCCCAATATGAACCTAGAGCTATTCCACCAGTTAAAAAAGTCCAACTAATTAATGACCATTTTTTAGCAACATATAGCCATTCATCATCTGTATTTTGAAATAAACCAGCTATTGCAATACTAAAAACTATAGAATAACCAACATAACCTGCATATAAAATTGGAGGATGAACAGCCAACCCAGGATCTTGTAAAATAGGATTTAAACCTAAACCTTCATTTACTAATATTGAATTAACGAGAAATGGATTAGAGGTAAAAACTATAAAGAGACCAAACAAAATATGAAGAAAAGCTTGAATAATCAAAGTTAATTTTTGAAAGTTATCTTCTATATTTTTAGTAAAAGAAAAAAAGAAGCTAAAGATAGATAATATACTTAGCCACAAAAGCATCGAACCTTCATGATTCCCCCAAGTACCTGAAATTTTATATATTAGTGGTTTATTTGAGTGAGAGTTTTGGAAGACATTATAATTTGAGAAATCAGATACCACATAGGCATACATTAATGAAAAAAAAGATAACAAAGTTAATAAGGATGAAAAGCGAATGAATAAATTAAATTTCTGTTTTTGAAATTTAAATATGTATCTCGATAAAAATAAGTAAAAATTAATACCTATCGCAAAAACTAAGCTTAAAAAACCAACTAATGAACTCATTTATATTTTTTATTCCAATAACCTGTATCTTTCAGATCTTCTTTTATTGTTGCTGGCATATAATTTTCATCATGTTTTGCAAAAACATTGGTTGCATTAAAAATATTTTTATCAATAAAAGCACCCTCTATCACTGCACCCTGCCCTTCTCTAAATAAATCAGGAAGAATGCCTTTGAAAGTAACGAGTATAGATGCTTTTTCATCAGTAATTTTAAATTTAAATGAACTTGAAGAAATTTTATTAAAACTATTATTTTCTATAAAACCGCCTATTCTTATTATTTTATTTATTATGATATCTGATTTATCAATTTCCGATGGTGTATAAAAATACGACACATTTTCTCTTGTATTATATAAAATAAGCAAGACTGCACTTAGTATAATTACCAATGTAAGCAATATAAATAGCAATCTTTGAAATCGTAAACTCATTTATTTTTTATTCTTCTAAGTTTTAAGTAACTAAAAAATAATAACAAAAAAATTAAAAGAAAGGCAGTGATATAGGATCCTAAAATATACCAAAAATACATAACTTCTAATAACAAAAATACTTGGGAATGATACTTAATCCAATGGACTAAAAGTCACAAATTAACTTAAATAAGATTTTCTTGAAATTATCTCTGTTTTTATTCTTAAAATGGCTATTGCTATTCCAATCATTATAAATGCAAATGTCATAATAATTAAAGGCGTCATCATTGAAGGATCAATGCTGGGTTTAGATAATTTACTTATTGTTGCAGGTTGATGTAAGGTATTCCACCAATCTACAGAAAATTTAACTATCGGTAGATTTACTGAACCAACAAGGATAAATATAGCAACAACCTTTTCTCTTACAATCCTATTTTCAAAAGATAAATTCATAAAAATAATAATTAGATAAATAACAAAAAGTATTGCAACAGAAGTTAACCGTGCATCCCACACCCACCAGGTACCCCACATTGGCTTTCCCCATAAAGATCCACTTATTATACATATTAAAGTAAAAACTGCTCCTATTGGTGCTACTGCTGTATTAAAAATAAAACCAAAGGGTATTCTAAAAGCAAGTGCCATAATACTATAAAGAGTCATTATTGCATAAGTTAGTAAAGCTAACCACGCACTAGGAACATGTACATACATTATTCTTACAGTTGATCCTTGTTGATAATCATCTGGTGATAGATAAAAAGAAAACAATAATCCTATTGCAAACAATATTATAGATAAGATTAGTACTGGTTTAAATATATAATCAGCCATCTCATTAAATTTACTAGGATTAACTAAGAACTTCATATTAATTATTTTCTAATGAAAGTTTAAGACACAACCCACTTGCCCAGGGATTTATCGCAAAAACTATTAATAATATTCCAAATAATATGTTTATAAGAGAATTAAAGCTTTCTTCCGTATTAATAATACCTACTGAAAAAATAATTATTGGAACACTAAATATCATAACTATGACACTGCCCAGTAGAAAGTTTCTTTGATTCATTAAGTTCATTGATGATGAAATTGAACCAAAACAGGACAGAATAAGTGATCCAATGCCAAAACTAGTAAATAAGTAGAAGAGTTTATCGTTCGCAACATTTAGTAAGATACATGCAATCGGTATCGATAATAAAAAGGGTATCTGTACAAAAATAAAATGTGAAAAAGTTTTTAAAATAGCAATAAAACCAAAACTAAAACCATTTAAATGCATTATAATTAAATTGCCATTCTCAAAGTCATCTTGATAAAATTTCCTTAAAGATAAAGTTGAGCTTAGTAATAATAATGTCCACAATATACCAACCCCTATTATAGAAATTGTTTGTTTATCTGGTCCAATAGAGAAAATAAAAATAAATATTGATATGAAAAAGAAAATGATATTTGTTAAAATATCTTGAGCACCACTCATATTTAATTTGTATTCTCTGTAATAAAAGAAAATTATTTTATTTAAAAAATTCATTATTTTATAGCTCTATTTCTTCTGTCACATAAATACCTGGATTTTGATGTGAGCTAAAAATTATAGACCCTTCTTTAGAGGAATGATCTTCAAAAGTTTGTTTCATTAGTTCAATTGAATCTTCATCTAAATTAGAAAGAGGTTCGTCTAAAATCCAAACTTTTTTGTTTTCTATTATTAATCTTAAAAATTCTAATTTTTTAATTTCACCAAAAGATAATGTTGCAACTTTTTTATTCAAATAATTATCTAATTTTAACGTTTTTAACGCCGTTTCAATTTGAGCATCATTAATATTGGATATAAAAAATTTTTTCCAAATATTAACATTATCTTTGATAGTTAACTTTCTTAAGCTTGATGTTGTATCAGCTATGTATGTAGTATGATTATAGAAATCATAAAAATTTCTTTTCAATAATTTCCCTTTCCAAAATATTGATCCAAATGATGGTTCTATTAGATTTAGAATTGCTTTTAATAACGTAGTTTTGCCAGAACCATTTTTACCTTTTAAGATGGTAATATTACCTGGCGTAAGTGATAAATTAATATTTTCAAATATTTTTTTATCTATTCTTTCTACAGATAAGTCCTTAACAATTAGCATTATTTTGATCTAATCACTTTTTGATTTAAAACAATAAAAAAAACGGGGCAAAACCCCGTTTTTATCTTTTTGAAAAAGATAAGAAAAAGAAAACTTTAAATTAAAGTTTTCTTGAAAAATTGAAGTATTACTATCTTCTTTTCTTCTTCTTTTTAGCAGCTTTTTTCTTCTTCTTTTTAGGAGCTGCTTTTTTCTTTTTCTTAGGAGCAGCTTTTTTCTTCTTCTTTTTAGGAGCTGCTTTTTTCTTTTTCTTAGGAGCTGCTTTCTTCTTCTTCTTTGGAGCAGCTTTCTTTTTCTTCTTAGCCATAAAATACTCCTTGTATTTTGTTACCCCGGAGGAACCTCCCTCCATTATCACCGAAGTGATAATTATAAAAGGCTGAGTATTTATTCCCAAAACTTACGGTTAAAGTCAACAATATACCAATATTTTAAAACTAAATTGATTTTGAATTTAAATTATAACTATTAATAAACTTAGTATTAAAAATATAAGAACTTAATTTAATAATTTTTGGCAGAAAACTCATAATAAACAAACATTTTGCTATACAAAAATTTTCGTTCATACTATTTAATAATTATATAAATAATTATAATTATTAATCAATTTTAGCATGAAAAATATAAATTCTTTTAATTCAGAAGGTGTAATTGAAATAAATAATGAAAAATTCAAATATTTTGATTTAAATAAAGCAGCTGAATATTTTGATATTGATCTAAGTAAAACACCAATTTCTATAAAAATAATTATTGAAAATCTTCTTAGAAATGAAGATGGAGAAAATATTACTAAAGAAATGATTGAAAAAGTTTTCAATTCTTTAAAAAAAAATAATAACAAAGATGAAAAAATTGAAATAGCCTTTTTCCCAACACGAGTTTTAATGCAAGACTTTACAGGTGTCCCCGCTGTTGCCGATCTTGCTGCAATGCGAAATGCTTTGAAATCAAGAGGACTTGAGCCAAAAAGAATAAATCCATTATCTAGGGTAGATCTAGTTATAGACCATTCTGTTATGGTAGATAATTATAAAGATAATAATGCTTTGCAAGAAAATGTTAGAAAAGAATTTGACAGAAATAAAGAAAGATATGAATTTCTAAAATGGGGTCAAAGTTCGTTTGATAACTTCTATCTCGTACCTCCAGGTGCAGGAATCTGTCATCAAGTAAATTTAGAAAACATAACTAAGACCATATGGTTAAAGGAAATAGATAATAAAAACTATTTATTCCCAGATTCAGTTGTAGGAACTGATAGTCATACAACAATGGTTAACTCACTTTCTGTATTGGGATGGGGAGTTGGAGGAATAGAAGCCGAGGCAGCAATGCTAGGGCAAGCAATTTCTATGAATATTCCTGATGTTATTGGTTTTGAACTTAAGGGATCATTGAAGGAAGGAATTACTGCAACTGACTTAGTTTTATCTATTACTAAAATTCTTAGAGACAGAGGTGTTGTTGGAAAGTTTGTAGAATTTTATGGGACAGGTTTAAAGAATTTATCATTAGCCGATAGAGCAACAATTTCTAATATGGCTCCAGAGTATGGTGCAACTTGTGGATTTTTTCCAACAGACGAAGAAACTATAAACTACCTAAAATTAACTGGTAAAGAAAATGAGCATCTTAATATTGTTAAAGAATATTCAAAAAAACAAAATCTATGGGCAGATGAAAATTATGCTCCTGATTATTTTGAAAAAATATTATTAGATTTAGATACAATAGAGCCTACCCTCGCTGGCCCAAAAAGACCCCAAGATAAAATTCTTTTAAAAGATGTACCAACTGAATTTAGTAAAATAGACAGAAATAAAACAATTAATAATAAATTAAATACAGGTGATGTCGTAATTGCTGCAATTACTAGTTGCACAAATACATCTAATCCTAATGTAATGATTGCAGCCGGGCTAGTTGCCAAAAAGGCTATTGATTTAGGTTTAGAGGTTAAACCTTGGGTTAAGACAAGTTTAGCACCAGGAAGTAAGGTTGTTAGCGATTACCTTGAAAAGGCTGGATTAACAGAATTTCTTGATACTCTTGGTTTCAATACTGTAGGATATGGATGTACGACTTGTATTGGTAATTCTGGGCCACTTGATGAGTGGGTATCTAATGAAATCCAAAAAAATAATTTAACTGTTTGTTCTGTATTATCTGGAAATAGAAACTTTGAAGGAAGAGTGCATCAAGAAGTTAAAGCGAATTTTCTTGCATCCCCACCTCTTGTCGTAGCATATGCTATTGCAGGGAATATTAATATTAACCTTTCAACTGACTCCATAGGCAAATCTAAATCTGGTAAAGAAATATTTCTGAAAGACTTATGGCCATCAAATACAGAGATTAATCAAACACTCAGTTTATGTTTAACTCCTGAGATGTTTAAAGAAAGATATAAAGAAATTTACAAAGGTGATGATAACTGGAAATCAATTAACAATTCTAAAAATACAACATATGATTGGAATGATACTAGTACTTATATTAAGCACCCACCTTTCTTTGATACAAAAAATAAATTTGAATTAAAAGATATAAAAGATGCAAGAATATTAGCATTGTTAGGTGATAGTGTAACAACTGACCATATATCTCCTGCAGGAAGTATTAAAGAAGATAGCCCTGCCGGACTTTATTTAACTAATAGACAAATCAATTCTAGAAATTTCAATTCCTATGGATCAAGACGTGGTAATCATGAAATTATGATGAGAGGCACATTTGCGAACATAAGAATAAAGAACTTAATTTTAGATAATGTCGAGGGAGGTTATACTAGATCTTTTCTCTCAAATAAACAAATGTCAATTTATGATGCAGCTCAAGAGTATATAAAAAGTAATATTGATACAGTGATAATAGCAGGTAAAGAGTATGGTACTGGTTCATCAAGAGATTGGGCAGCTAAAGGCACAAGACTTTTGGGTGTAAGAGCGGTAATCGCTGAGAGCTTTGAAAGAATTCATAGATCCAATTTAATTGGAATGGGAGTTTTGCCACTAGAATTTACCGAAAATGACAATAAAGAAAACCTAAATATTAATGGAGAAGAAACAGTAACCATATCTGGTTTAGCTGAATTGAAACCAGGAATAATTCTTAATTGTGAAATTAATTCTTCAGCAAGTAAGTCTATAAATTTAAAATGTAGAATTGATACAAATAAAGAACTAGAATACTATAAAGCTGGAGGAATTTTAAACTACGTTTTAAATGAAATAATATCAGAAGCTGCTTAATTCCATGTCTAATGATAATGAGAATTTATTAGCTATACTTGGGCCTACTAATACTGGAAAAACTTTTACTGCATTTGAAAAATTATTTTCTTATTCTTCAGGAATTTTTGGTTTTCCCTTAAGATTACTAGCAAGAGAAAATTACGATAAAGCTGTAAAAAGAATTGGATTAAGCAATGTAGCATTAATTACTGGTGAAGAAAAAATTTTACCAAAAGAAGCTAAGTATTTTTTTTGCACTGTTGAATCAATGCCAAACAATATTTCCGTAGATTGTGTAATAATTGATGAAATTCAATTGGCTGCCGATTATGAAAGAGGACATATTTTTACAGATAGGATTTTAAATTTAAAAGGAAATTTTCAAACTATTTTTTTAGGATCCTTAAATATCGAAAATATATTAAAAAAAATATATCCAAATATAACAATAGAAAAGAAAAATAGATTTTCTCAACTTACATTTCTTAAAAAACAAAATTTTTCTAAACTTGAGCCAAGATCTGCAATTATCGCATTCAATATTAATAAAGTTTATGAAATTGCTGAAAATATTAGAACTCATAAAGGTGGCACAGCAGTTGTCTTAGGCTCTCTGAGTCCAAGAACTAGAAACGCCCAAGTTGAAGTATATGAAAATAAAAATGTTGATTACCTTGTAGCCACTGATGCAATTGGAATGGGTTTAAATTTAAATATTAATCATGTAAGTTTCTCATCATTAGAAAAATTTGATGGTAGATATAATCGTAATCTTGCTCCTAATGAATTAGGTCAAATTGCAGGTAGAGCGGGAAGATATAAACAGGATGGTACTTTTAGTTATACCAAGGAAGCTGGCGATTTAGACCCACTAATTATTAAACAAATAGAAACACATAATTTTGATAAAATTCAAAAAATTTATTGGAGAAACAGTGATTTAGATTTTAATTCAACTGACACTTTATTATCTTCTTTAAAGAAATATCCTATACATAATTACTTAATACATAAGAAAAATGCTTTAGATGAAACTAATTTTCGTAATTTAATTAATGATAATGAAATAAAAAAATTTCTTATATCTAAAAAAAATTTAAAATTACTATGGAATGTTTCTCAAATTCCAGATTTTGAAAAACTTTTTAATGATAATTACTTATCACTTTTAAAAAATATATATCTTATTTTAATTAAAAATAATTATAAAATTCCTGAAGAATGGATTGACAAGAAAATTAGTAGACTTAATAACTTTGATGGGGGCATACCTGAGCTTTCAATAAAAATTTCACAAATAAGAACTTGGACATATATTTCAAATAATCACAACTGGTTAAAAAATACACATTATTGGAAAGAAAAAACCCAAAAAATAGAAAATGAATTATCTGATCAATTACATAATAGTCTAACAAAAAAATTTATTGACTATTCATCTAAATTTTTTATTGGACAACAAAAATCTCAAAATATTCAAGATATTCTCATAAAAAATAACAATGAAATATTTTTAGATAAGTATAAATATGGAATTATTAAAGGTTTTGATCTTATTGAAGATAAAAAAATATTTTCACAATCTCTTTTTTCGATTAGTAATGTAAAAAAATCAGTTAGAAATATGATTAATGAAAAAGTAGATAGTTTTTTGAATGCACCTTTAGATTCGATAACTTTTGCTGATATTAACAATTCTAAAATTAATGAAGATACTTTAATTTATTGGGGAGATGAGCCAATTGGCAAATTAAGAAAAGGTAAATCAATTTATAGACCAACTGCTGATACTTTGAATTCCGAATACTTATCTTCTGAAAATAAATTATTGATTTCTGCAAAATTACAAAAATGGCTAGACAACGAAATAAATGATACACTTTACCCTATTAATAAAGAATTAGATGAAGATATTAATTCAGAAATTAGAGCAATTGTATTTAATTGTTTTGAAAATTTTGGAAATTATCCAATAGAAAAATTTAAAGATATATTAAAAAATATCACTCAAGAGAGTAAACATCAGTTATCTAAATTAGGAATTAGAATTGGTGCTAAATATTTTTTTATACCAAATCTACTAAAGAAAAAACCTTTAGAGTTATGTGCTATTTTATGGAAAACATTTTATCAAAATGACATAGATCATATTTTGCCGATGCCATTAAATGGTAGAGTATCGTTCAAATCAGAAATTAAAATGCCTAACAATTATTGGCAATCTATTGGATATATTAATATTAATAATTTTTTATTTAGAATAGATGTTTTCGAAAAAATTTTTTTTCTTGCAAGACAAAAATTAAAGAAAGGACCTTTTTTAGAATCATCTGATCTTATGAACCCAATTGGATGTAATAGTAATCAACTAAAAGATATAATGGTATTTTGTGGTTATGAATATCTTACAATTTCTGATGAAAAGAAATTATTTTACTTAAGCAATAAGAAAAAAGAAACTCAAAAAACTATTAAAAATAATTTAAATAAAAAAATAACTAAAAAATATAATAAAGATAAATCTAAAAGAGATCCTAATTCTCCCTTTGCAGTTTTAGAAAAACTTCTTTAAAGGTATTTTATTAGGTATAAATTGATAAACTTATTAAAAAATATTTTAAATAGTCAAAATTCTACAGCGGAAAAAGAAGATAGTAAAAATCTTGAATTGCTGTGTGGATTAATGATTGAGGCAGCTTACACTGATGGTCAAATTGATGAAAGCGAGCTAAAAAAAATAAGATTAACTTTGATAGATATTTTTAAAGAAAATCCATATGAGGTTGATTTGGTTATTAAAGAATCAGTTAAAAATAAAAATAATTCTAAATCTCTTCATCATTATACATCCTTTATAAATAAAAATTTCAGTGATGATAAAAAACTTCTTCTTATTGAGGCTTTATGGGAAATAGTATTATCTGATGGAGAAATACATGATTATGAGTCAAATCTGATAAGAAGACTTGCTGGATTACTTTATATTTCTGATGTAAACTCTGGAAATGCAAGAAAAAGAGCGCTAGATAAATCTTAAAATAAAATGACATACGTAGTCGATGAAAAATGTATTAAGTGTAAGCACATGGATTGTGTTGAAGTTTGTCCTGTAGATTGCTTTTATGAGGGAGAAAATATGTTAGTTATACATCCAGATGAATGTATAGATTGTGGTGTTTGTGAACCAGAATGTCCTGTGGAGGCTATTTTATCTGATACGCAAGAAGGTATCGAAAAGTGGGCAGAAATAAATAGAAAATTTTCTGAGATATGGCCAAACATAAGTGAGAAAAAAGATCCTCCTAATGATGCTGAAGAATGGAATAATGTTCCTGATAAATTTGAAAAATACTTTAGTGATAAACCAGGAAAATAAATCAAAAAGGGGAAGTTAATGTCTAAAAAAAAATTATCTGAATTCAAAATTGGCGAAATAGTTGTTTACCCCAAACATGGAGTAGGAGAAATTTCAAAAATCGAAACTATGGAAATTGCAAGTATTAAAACAAAATTTTACGTTGTAAAAATGGAACAATCAAAACTTATAATTAGAGTCCCTTTAGATAAACAAGATGAAGTAGGTTTAAGAAAAATATCATCAAAAAAGACTATTGAGGAAGTTTTTTCTACACTAAAATTAAAACCAAAAATAAGAAGAATAATGTGGAGTAGAAGAGCACAAGAATATGATACTAAAATTTTTTCGGGAGATCCAATTAAAATTTCTGAAGTAGTTAGAGATTTGTTTAGAAAAAACAGTCAATCTGAGCAATCGTATAGCGAAAGACAAATGTTTCAAGTTGCTATTGAACGTCTAGCACGAGAAGTAGCAGCTGTAGAAAAAACAGATTATTTTCAATCTACTGAAAAGATAGAACAAATCCTTAATAAAAAATAATACTTTGGAAAACACAGGTAATTTTATTGAATTAAATAAATCTGAAAAGATATGGGCTATTGGATCCATTCATTCAAATTTAAAAGCTTTTAATTTAGTTAAAAAATTTATTCTAGATAAGTTTAGCATTAATGATAAATTAATATTTTTAGGTAATATTATAGGTCTTGGAGATAGCTCTAAAGAAACTCTGACTAGTGTTTTAGACTTAAGATTTAGATTAATGTCAAAATTTAAACTTAAACCAGAATCAATTATTTTTTTAAGAGGTGCACAAGAGGAAATGTTTAGTAAATTATTACAACTTCAGCTTGCTCCTAATCCTACAGAGATTATAGATTGGATGTTTGAGCATGGTGTTAATAAAACACTAAATTCATATGGTTTTGCTAGTGATGAAGTTAAAAGTGTATCTTCTGCTGGTACTATTAAAATATCAAGATGGACTTCAAATTTAAATAAGACTTTACATTCATATCCTGGACACACCCAATACTTTTTAAATTTAAAACATGCTGCATATTCACATACAAAAAAAATATTATTTGTTAATCGTGGTGTCGATATAACTAGACCTCTTTCAGCACAAAACGATTGTTTTTGGTGGGGATTTCAAAATTTTTCTACAATACAAGAACCATACAAAACTTTTTTGAGAATTGTCAGGGGATATGAATCTCAACATTCAAACGAGATAGATATTTCAAATAACAATGTTGTATGCACTCTGTTTAAGCAGCCTCTCTCCAACAAAAATGTCATCTTTGGAATTTTTGGAGAAAATGGTGAAATATACGATTTATTTGAAAATAATTGATCTATTTCAAAAAACATTCGTATAATAATATATGGTCAGTAAAAACTATTTTTTCTCTAATAATCTTATAGAGTTATCAAAAAAAGCCGCTATTCTTGAAAAAAATGAGGAATTCTACTTAATAAATGACTGGAGAGACAATAAAAATCCAAGTTCGCTTCAAAAAATTTTAAACTCTTATCTTCGTTTGGCAGTGTCATATGCAAGGAAATATTCTAGTTATGGTTTACCAATTGATGATTTAATTCATGAAGGTGTTCTTGGTATTATGCACGCTCTTGAAAAATTTGATACTTCAAAAGATTTTAGATTGTCAACATATGCTTCATGGTGGATCAGAGCATCTATACAGGATTACATACTAAAAAATTGGTCAGTTGTTAGAACAGGGTCCACTGCATCTCAAAAAGCTCTTTTTTTTAACCTTAAAAAAATTAAACAACAAATTAATGATGTTTCTAGAGAATTTATGGGTCAAGATGAGATAAATCAAGTTTCAAACATTTTAAATGTTAAATCTATAGAAGTACAAAATATGGAGTCTAGGTTGACAGGTGGAGACTTGCATTTAAACCAAAAAGTAGACAATGAAACAGAAAACGACCTTATGAGCTTACTAGCAGATGAACGTCAAAACCCTGAAGAGAGTTACGAAAACTTTAATGATAAAAATATAAAGAAGGATTTTATCAATAAGGCAATAAATACTCTTAACGAAAGAGAAAAAATTATAATACGTCTAAGAAAGCTTAGAGAAAAAAGCATAACTTTGGATGAATTAGGCCAAAAACTAAAAATAAGTAAAGAGAGAGTTAGGCAAATTGAAACCAAAGCACTTGAAAAACTAAAAAAATCTTTATTAGAAATTTCTCATCAAAATAAAGAATTTTTTATTTGATAGCCGTATTAATTGATTATAAAATACTTCAATGCTAAAATTGCTAGTATCGATCATATTTTTGTTATTTACAAACTCAGCAATATCTGAAGGAACAAATGTATTTGGATTAGGAATATATGATATAAAATTTGATGGTTCTGAAAAAAATCAAACTGCAGATTTTAGATATGAATATAGAAGTGACAAATCATTAATAAATATTGGACCTGAAGTAGATAATTTTTTTTTCTTAAAGCCTTTCTTTGGTGTTGAATACACAAATGACTCTGCATCTTATTTTTTAACTGGAATTTACTTTGAGGATAACCTAGGCGAGTTATTTGAAGGTAATAAAAGTAAATTTTTTTTTACTCCAAGTTTTGGAGCAGGTATATACAATGACGGTTCTGGAAAAAAATTAGGAAATGATCTACAATTTAGAACTTCACTAGAAGTAAGTTACGAATTAAATAACAAAAATAGAATTGGTATTTCATTTAGTCATATTTCAAATGCAAATTTAGGTGATAAAAATCCTGGTGTTGAAATATTAAGCTTTTCTTATCATATCCCTTATTAAAAAATTAATTAAGGTTTTTTTCACTAACGAATTTTACTAATAAATCTTCAATTAAATTAATTTTTTGATCTTTCATATAGTCATTTATTTTAGATTTATAAATTTTACTATGAGGAACAGAAAAAAAAATATTAAGAAGAGGGCTTAATAATCTAAATACTGATTCAAATGCTAGTTTTGGCTTTATATATTCAAAATAATTATTAATTATTGCTTCATCAATTAATTTATTTTTTTCTTTAAAAATTTTTTTATCAACCTCTTTTAATATAAAGGGGTTATTTTTAATTAATCTTCCAACCATTATTCCATCAAATTCCTTTAATAATTTTTCAGCTTTATCAAGGTTGTCTATTCCTCCATTAAGAATGAATGTTATTTTAGGAAATTTATATTTAATTTTTTTTACAAAATCATAACTGAGAGGAGGTATTGTTCTATTGGCTTGAGGACTAATACCACTTAGTATTGCATTTCTAGCATGTACATAAATAAATTTAATTCCAGTTTTTGATATCTCATCAATAAATTCTTCAAAGAATTCATAATTTAACTCCTTGCCCAATCCCAATCTACATTTTAACGTAGCTTCGATCTTATGATTTTGTAGAGCTTCCATACAGTTTCTCACAAGTACTTTATCTTTCATAAGACATGCACCAAAACTACCTTTTTGCACAGCCTTACTAGGACAGCCAACATTTAAATTAATTTCATCATAATTGTAATCTACTGCAATTTTAGAAGCTTTAGATAAATCTTCAACTTCAGAACCGCCTACTTGAAGAGCTACAGGGTTATTAGAATCATTATCAATAATATTTTCTCTACTCTTTGAATAAATTAGTGATTTTGTTGCTATCATCTCACTAAATAAAAAACTATTGTCTGATAAAATTCTATAAAGTTTCCTTGCATATGGTGTCGTATACCCCATCATTGGTGCTACACAGAATCTTCTACTAATTTCCTTTTTCATATAATTTTGTTATATAAATAATTTAAAAAATAATAATATGGAAATACCAAAATTTTTAATTGAAAGATATCAGTTCTGGAAAAAGAATACTTTTGAAGATTATAAAAATATCTATCATCAAGCATCTAAAACTGCACAAAAACCAATTGCTATGATTATTACTTGCTGCGATTCTAGAATTCTTGAAAATACAATTTTTGGTGGAGGTGTTGGAGACTATTTTATACATAGAAACATTGCTAATATAGTTCCCTCTAAAAATGATAAAGAACAAAATGTACAAACATTGTCTGCTATTGAATATGCTTTAAAAGTTTTAAAAATTCCAAATTTAATTATTTTAGGCCACTCAAACTGTGGTGGAGTTGAGTATTCTTACAAAACATTAATAGATAAAAAAAATGTTAATAATTTTGAATATATAAATAAATGGGTAAGTTGTTTAAATAATTCTTATAACAAAATACCATACAATCTTCCAGAAAGTGAAAAATTAACCTTTCTTGAACAGGAAAATATAAAACAATCAATTAGAAATTTACATGAATATGAATTTATAAATAAATTAATAAATGAAAATAAACTCAATGTTATTGGTTTGTGGTATAAAATAAATTCTGGTTTAATCAAGTTTTTAGATAATAATAGCTTTATAGATTTAGATTAATTGTAAGTAAATTTAGTACTAGGAAATTTTTTAAACTTAACTTCTCGATTGTATTTCTTGACTACGTTACCGGCAATTTTATTAAAATTAATATAATTTTTTACAAATTTTGGTTTTTTATCATTTGTACTTAAATTTATTAAATCATCAAATACTAAAACTTGACCATCACAATATTTTGAGGCACCTATACCTATTGTAGGTATCGAAATATTTTCTGTAATTAGTCTAGCTGTCTCAGTTGTTATACATTCTAACAATACAGCTTTAGCTCCAAGTATTTCAGATTCTTTTGCTAACTTTAATAAATTTTGTTTTTCTTTATTAGTTTTTCCTAAAACTTTAATTTTATTAAAATTCTTATAACTTTGTGGTGTTACTCCTATATGAGAAATAACATTTACTTTTTTATCTACTAAGTGTTTTAAAACTACTAATTTTTTTTCACTAATTTCTATCTTTAATAAATCAGGCCTACAGTGATTTAAAAGTATTTTAGCATTTTTATATGCATCAATTTTATTATCATATGTTTTATAGGGCATATCTAAAACTTTTAAACTTTTTTTAATTTCCTTATTTACAGCTGACCCATGATTTTTCATCATATCCATAGTAACTCCTTGAGTATTATTCATTCCATAGAGTGTTGAACCAAGAGAGTCTCCAACTAGTATTAAATCAATTTTTCCATCTAATATTTTTGCTATTGATGGAGAATATGCAGTCAAACAGCTTATTGGTTTAGAAAAATTTTTATTTAAAATTTTAATTTTTTTCATTTTTAAATTTCAATTAAACTTTTAATAAGAATTAAACTTTTAATTTAAAATTCTTTATATCAATAATTTTGTTGTCATAAAAATTATTAATTTCTCTGATTATTGATTCAGTATCCATTTTAATATCATGATATTGCTCATCCGGTGTCATATGTTCAACAAAACGATCTGGAAAAATTAAATTTTTTATCACAACATTATTCTTTTTTGATCTTATATTATGGACATAATGTAAAACATGAGATGAAAACCCACCTATAGAACCTTCTTCTATAGTTAAAATATACTTATGATTATTTAATAAGTTATCTATTAATTGCATGTCTAATGGTTTTGCAAATCTTGCATCTGCAATAGTAGGATAAATATTATTTTGATTAAGAAACTTACTAGCTTCAATACATTTTTCAAGTCTCGTTCCTAAATTTAAGATTGCAACATCATTACCTTCAATTAGAATATATCCCTTACCTATATTGATATCTGTGGGCTGATTATTAAATAATTCATCTGATCCTGCTCCTCTTGGAAATCTAAAAGCAGATGGTGTGTCATTAATCTCGCAAGATAACTCTATCATATTAGATAACTCTCTTTGGTTGCTAGGCGCCATAATTATAAAATTTGGTAATGTGGCTAAATAAGTAATATCAAATGAACCGGCATGAGTAGGGCCATCTGATCCTACTAACCCTGCTCTATCAATTGCAAATCTAACAGGTAATTTTTGAATAGCTACATCATGGACTATTTGATCATAAGCTCTTTGTAAAAATGTTGAATAAATTGCAACAAATGGTTTGAAACCCTCTGTAGCTAATCCAGCTGCCATTGTAACAGCATGTTGTTCAGCGATACCAACATCAAAAAATCTCTTTTGAAAATTTTGTTGGAATAATTTTAACCCTGTTCCAGACATCATAGCAGCTGTTATTGCCACAATTTTTTCGTCATTTTCAGCAAGTTTTGTTAGTTTTTCTGCAAAGACATTTGAGTAAGATTTTAAATTTGTTTTTTTAACTGAGTTACCTGTATCAATATCAAACTTTTCTACACCATGAAATTTATCTTCTGATTTTTCTGCAGGACTATATCCTTTACCTTTTTTAGTTATACAATGGAGAAAAACTGGTTTATCAAATTTATTATCTCTAATGTTTTCTAGAACTGAAACCATATCGTCTATATTGTGACCATCTATTGGGCCAAGATAATAAAAACCCAATTCCTCAAATAAAGTACCTCCAGAGATAAGCCCTTTAGAATATTCTTCAGTTCTATAAAGAGTTTTTGAAAGATTTGATGGTAATGTTTTAGAAATTTTTTTTATAATATTTCTTAAGCTTGAGTAAGATTTAGATGAAAGCAATCTAGTTAGATATGTACTCATAGCACCAACTGGTTTGTCTATTGACATTTTGTTATCATTTAAAATAACAATTAAACCTTTTTTTTTGTGCGCCTGCGTTGTTTAATCCTTCATACGCTAAACCTGCACTTAAAGCACCATCTCCAACAACGCATATAACTTTTGAGTTGTCTTTATTTATATCTTTTGCAGTTTTAATTCCTAACCCCGCTGATACTGCTGTTGAACTATGGGCTGTACCAAATGGATCATATTCACTTTCTGATCTTCTAACAAAACCATACACACCATCTTTTTTTCTCAGTGTCTCGATATTTTTTTTTCTACCTGTGATGATTTTATGAGGATAAGCTTGATGTCCCACATCCCAGATTAATTTATCATGTGGAGTGTTAAATACATAGTGGATTGCCACGGTTAACTCAACAACACCAAGTCCAGCACCTAGATGACCACCAGTTTTTGAAACAGTCTCAATTGTTTTAGCTCTCAATTCTTCTGAGATTTGCTTTAGATCTTTCTTTTTAAATTCTCTTAAGTCTGATGGAAAATTAATTTTATCTAAAAGATCATAATCCATAATTTATTTTACTATTTTTGCTTAGATTTGATATTTTTATATCTGGAAAAAAACAAGTGTTTGTGGAAAGATTTTAGAGATAAATTTTAAAGTTAAAATCTCTAGACTTTTTAGAATTTAAAAACTAATTATAATATTAATGTTTTATGATGTAGATACAAAAAAAATTGATAAACTTGCACATCTATCTATTAAAAGAGGAGTTGCACTTCAAAAAGGTCAAAACCTTTTAATAACAGCACCCTTAGAATCTTTACCTTTAGTTAGAAAAATAGCTGAATATGCTTACAAAGAAGGAGCTGGACTTGTTACTCCACTTTTCAATGATTCTGATATTACATTATCTCGATTTAAGTTTGGCAATGATGAATCTTTCAATGTTGCAGCAAATTGGCTTTATAATGGGATGGGTGAAGCTTTTGATAATAATACGGCTAGAATGGCCATTGCTGGTGATGACCCAATGCTATTATCTGAAATTGATCCTGATAAAGTTTCGCGCGCAAATAAAGCTAATGCAGTTGCATACAAACCAGCTAGAGAAAGAATTACTGAATTTAAGATTAACTGGAATATAATTTCTTGGCCAGGAAAAGCATGGGCAAAAAGAGTCTTCCCAGATCTTGATGAGAGTGAAGCAATTAAAAAATTAGGAGATGCAATATTTCATGCATCAAGAGTTAGTAATGATGATCCTGTAAGTGAATGGGACCAACATAATAAAAATTTAAGAGATAAAACAGATTGGTTAAATGCTAAAAATTTTCATTCGTTAAAATACTCTGGCCCTGGAACATCTTTAACTGTAGGTCTTGCTGATGACCATGAGTGGATGGGAGGCGCATCAGAGGCACAGAATGGTATTGTTTGTAATCCAAATATCCCATCTGAAGAAGTGTTCACAACCCCTCATGCTGCTCGTGTAAGTGGTGAAGTCTGTTCAACCAAACCTCTATCTTATCAAGGAACCCTAATTGAAGATATTAATGTTCGCTTTGAAGATGGTAAAATTGTTGATGCAAAATCCTCTAAAGGACAAGATGTTTTATTAAAAGTTCTTGATTCAGATGAAGGCTCAAGAAGACTTGGTGAAGTAGCCTTAGTTCCGAATAGCTCACCTATTTCGCAATTAGGAATAACTTTTTATAACACTCTTTTTGATGAAAATGCTGCCTCTCATATTGCTTTAGGACAGTGTTACTCAAAATGTTTCAAATCCAAAAAAGACTTATCAAAAGAAGAGATTACTCAAAGAGGTGGTAATTCAAGCATGATACATATTGATTGGATGATTGGCTCAGGTGAAATTGATGTCGAGGGTGTTGATAAGGATGGCGCTGCTACGCCAATATTTAAACAAGGAGAATGGTGTAACTAGTTTTTTAAATAAGGTCCAAAGCTAAGATCTAAACCAACACCAACTCTAGCTAATGAATAAATAATAACTAAGAAAAAAATTACTATAACTAAGTTTCGTATAATTTTTTTTTCATCCATAAAATTACGCTGTTTGTATATTTGTATTAGATAATGGTTTTTCTCTAATTGGTAAATGGATTATTGCAGAAAAGGCGCCTACTCCTATACCAACCCACCATACAATATCATAACTTCCATAGATATCATAAAATAGACCACCTAACCAAACACCTACAAAAGATCCTAGCTGATGAGAAAAAAATACAATTCCATATAATGTACCCATAAATTTTAATCCATAAATATGGCCTATAATTCCTGAAGTTAAAGGAACTGTTGCTAACCATAAAGCACCCATAACTATTGAAAATATTGCAATAGATATTGGTGTAATAGGCAGTAAGATAAATAAAATTGCCGCAATAGTCCTTCCAGTGTAAATAAAAGATAAAAGATATTTCTTATAATGTCCCTTTCCTAAGGCTCCAGCAATCAAACAACCAATTATATTAAACAATCCTATAAGAGCCATAGATAATGCTCCTAAACCTTCTACAGAATTACAAACCAAACTTATTAAACTTCCTTCTATAATTGGACTACTAGATTCAACAATAAATGCTGGAAAATGTGCAGTAATAAATGCTAACTGAAAACCGCAAGAAAAAAAACCAAAGAACAACATTGAGTATGTTGGATCTTTTAATGCAACAAATACAGCATCAGTAATTTTTTCATTTTCATTATTAATATTTGTATTTAATAATTCTGTTTTTAAAATTGGAACAACTATCAATGTTATTAATAATATAATTGAAAAGATTTCAAAAACTGAAGACCAAGGCAAAAAAGATAATAAAATAGAGGCAAGTGGTGGGCCAACCACTTGTCCAGCCGATCCTGCAGCAGTTGTAATACCTAGTGCTAAAGATCTTTTTTCTGGAGATGTGGCTCTTCCAACTACCGCTAAAATTGGACCAAATCCACTACCAGCTATACCAAAACCAATTAATAGGTTTAAAGTTTGATGCGCCTCTGGAGTCGTAGCAGTACTACTTATGAAAATTCCAATTGCATAAAGAATTAAGCCTAGCGCTATTGCTTTTCTATCACCATATTTTTCGGCAAAAGCACTAAATAGTGGAGTGCCTACCCCCCAAGCTAAATTTTGAATAGCAATGGCAAGAGAAAATTCTGAACGGTTCCATAAAAAATCAGACGCAATAGGAATTTGAAATAGGCCAAATGTTGAACGGATTGCAAAACTTATTAGAAGAATTAAGCTTCCACCAATCAGAATAGGAGTAAATACAGAATTAACTCTCTCATCTTTCATATTTTAATAGATAACAGGAAGAATTTTTATTTCTAGAATTTTTATTATTATTAAATCGTATTATTTAATTCTGTCTTTTCGTTTTCTTCTTTTTCAGGAACAACATATGCAACAGCACAATGATCTAAACAATAAGGCTTATCTTCAAATCTATCTTTGCCACAAAAACCAAAGTCAGCTTCATCTGGATGACCTTCAGGCCATTCACAACCTCTCTTTGGAGATGCAGTGAATATATTTTTAACCACCGGTTGGAAAACAGCAGGTTCTGTAGAGACAATCTCTGGTTCTTTGGTGCTTTCAAAATTTAATTTTGGCATTACCGGAGACCTAGCTTTCTTTCGATCAGGTTTAACAGCTGTTCTTCTTATAGGTGATGGTCTTCTCTCAAGTCCAATTCTATGAGCTTTTCCAACAACAGCATTTTTAGTGAAACCTAGTAATTTTCCAATTTGAGCTGTCGGTAGACCTTGGTCCCACAAATCTCTAAGTTTTGCTACATTATTATCATCCCAAGGCATTATCAATCTCCATTACTACATTTAGTAGCTTAAAAAGGCTTTAATATACTAAATGTATGTATTAAAAAAGATAAAACTGCAAATTTTTAAAAAAAATCAATGAATTCCAGCATTTTTTTTATATAAATGTGAATAGAAATGAAAGAATTAAGAGATCTAGACTGTAAAAATAAAAAAATAATTCTTAGAGTTGATTTAAACGTACCAGTTTTGGAAGGCACAATTACAGATCATTCAAGAATTCATGCTATCTTACCAACACTAGAAAAACTAATTAAAAATAAAAATAAGATATTCTTAATTGCTCATTTTGGCCGACCTAAAGGTCAAGTTAATAAAACATATTCCATTGAGTTTTTATGTTCAGAATTAAAAAAATTTTTAAATTTAAACTCAATTCATTTTTTAGCTAACTGTGAAAAAAAAATAATTGAGAAAAAAATTGCTGAAATGGACTTGGGGGAAATTTGTCTATTAGAAAATATTCGTTTTAATTCGGAAGAAGAAAAAAATGGTCTTAATTTTTCAAAATTATTAGCTTCTAGTTTTGACATATATATTAATGACGCGTTTTCTGCATCTCATCGTAATCATGCATCTATAGTAGGTATTACTAAATACTTACCTTCATACGCTGGATTAAGTTTCTCAAAAGAAATTGAAAATTTAGATAAATTTTTAGAAAATTCAGACAAACCAAATCTAGCTATTATAGGTGGCTCAAAGGTTTCAACAAAAATAAAAGTTTTAGAAAATATAGTTGAAATTTTTGACTCTTTAGTGATTGGTGGTGCAATGGCTAATACCTTTTTGCTATCAAATAATTATAAGGTTGGTTCTTCTCTTGTAGAAAATGATTTTATTGAACTATCAAAAAAGATACAAAAAAAAGCAGAATCAAAAAATTGCAAAATACTTTTACCAATTGATGCTGTTTGCTCAAAAACAATAGAAGATAGAGTAAATGTTAAGACTTATTCAATCAATAAAATTCCAAAAGACCAAATGATATTAGATGTTGGTGAACAAACTACAAAATTAATTTCAAATGAAATATTAAAATCTAAATCAATTTTATGGAATGGGCCTTTAGGTGCATTCGAGTATAGTCCATTTGATAAAAGTACAATTTCAGTTGCAAATATTATACAACATTATTCAAGTAAGTCTCAATTAGATGCTTTAGCAGGAGGAGGAGATACACTTGCAGCAATAAAAAAAGCTAAAGCCAATGATGCATTTAAATATTTATCTACAGCTGGGGGTGCATTTTTAGAGTGGCTTGAGGGAAATAAATCACCAGGATTTATAGCATTAAGAGAAAATAATTTTTAACTTAATCTTCAATTTGATATTTTTTAATTAAAGGGAATTGTGTCATCGTAAAAATAAACGTAATTGGCAAGATACCAAAAACTTTAAAATTTACCCAAACATCAGTACTTTGTGTTCTCCAAACAATTTCATTTAAAACAGCAAGTGCAACAAAAAAAGCAATCCACCTTTGAGTTAATATTCTCCATCCATCTTCTTCTAGTTTAAGCGCAGCACCTAAAAGATACTTTAAAAGAGGTTTTTTAACAATCACTCCTCCATATAAAATTAATGCGAAGACCATATTTATTATTGTTGGTTTCATTTTAATAAAAATTTCATTGTCAAAATAAATTGTTAGACCTCCAAATATTAATACTATTGCAGCCCCAAGAGTTGGCATAATTGGTATTTTTTTCTCAAGTATATATGAAATGATTACTGAAATTACAGTTGCAATCATAAGAGGAAGTATTGCTTCTTGAAGACCACTTCTTGTATAAAAAATAAAGAATACAGCAAGCGGTCCTATATCAATTAATAATTTATAAACTGACTTCATTTTTGTTCTTCTAGATTTAAAATAGACCTAGCAAAGTTTTGCGAATTAAAGCTAACAAGGTCCTCAATACTTTCTCCAAGTCCAACATAACTTATAGGGATTTCAAATTTATTTGCAATTGAAATTAATGCTCCACCTTTTGCTGTTCCATCCAATTTTGTTATTATAAGACTTGATACATTAAGTTCATTTCCAAAGATTTCCACTTGCTTAATCATGTTCGAACCATTCGTTCCATCTAAAACTAACACAGTTTCAATATTAAAAGAGGAATTAACTTTTGAGATAACATTCTTCAATTTAATTAGCTGATTAATGAGGTTAGTATTATTTGATAATCTTCCAGCAGTATCTATAAGTAAAAAATCATAATTTTCTTTTCCAAATTTTTCAGTTGCCTGATACGCTACGCTTGCTGGATCTTGATTACTTTTTCCAGCTATAAAACCATTATTATTTTTTTTTGCCCAATTTTCCAACTGCTCAACAGCTGCTGCCCTAAATGTATCACAAGCCGCAATCAGAATTTTTTTATTTGATAAAATTTTATTTGCAATTTTACCAATAGTGGTTGTCTTTCCACTTCCGTTTACACCAACAAATATTAATATTTTTTTTTCATCATTTTTTTCATTTATAAGAACATGTTCTCTTGGAAGTAATATACTTTCTATATTTTGAGCTAAGATTTCTAATACATTTTTTATTCCATCATCATTTGAAATTTTTATTTTTTTTATAGAATCTATTAGATGATTTATAACATCCAAACTAATATCAGATGAAATAAGAACATTTTCTAATTCTTCTAAAGTTAAATCGTCTATTTTTTTGTTTTTTAAAATCTCTAAAATATTAAAAGAAAGTATATTTGAAGTTTTACTTAACTTATCTTTAAATATTGAGAACAAACTCATGCTATTCTTGCTAATAACGTATCATTTTCTACGCCTGTGTATATACAGGAAATTATATTTCCTTCTTTAAACTCTTCTTCAAGTTTTACTTTTAAAAAATGCTGATCTTTTCCAAGTGAAAAATTTTCTTTTCTACTTTCAATTAAAATTTGTTCCCTCTTTCCAATATTTTTTTTTAAATGTTGTTTTAATTTTTCAATACCTTTTTCTCTAAGTTTTCTTGCTCTATCTTTGATAATATTTTTTTGAACTTGAGGCATTCTAGATGCAGGAGTGTTTTCTCTTGGTGAATAAGGAAAAATATGAAGATGAGTTAAATTACACTCATCAACTAGTTTAATTGAATCTTGAAACATTGTTTCTGTCTCTGTTGGAAAACCGGCAATTATATCAGCACCAAATGTTGCATCTTGCCTAATAGATAAAACTTTTTTACAAAAATTAATTGCCATTTCCCTTGAATGTCTTCTTTTCATTCTTTTCAAAATTAAATTGTTTCCAGCTTGTAAACTTATATGAAAATGAGGCATCAATCTTTCGTCCTTTAAAACATCCCAAAAATCTTCGTCTATTTCAGCGCAGTCAATTGAAGACAAACGCAGCTGTCTTAATTCAGGTACTAATTTTAGAATTCTTTTAATTAAGTTAGAAAAAGTCGGTTTTGCTGGAAGATCTTTTCCATAATCAGTTATATCTACTCCTGTTAAGACTACTTCATTATATCCATTGCTAACAATTTTTTTTATTTTATTTACTATCTCTCCAGCAGGTACGCTTCTATTATTGCCCCTGCCAAATGGAATAATACAAAAAGTACAGCGATGGTTACAACCTTGTTGAATTTCAATATAAGCTCTCGATTTTCCTTCAAATTTTTCAATTGAATTAGGTACTGTTTTACTTTCTTCTAATATATTTCCTACTTTAAGATTTTTAGACTGATCGATATTTTTCCATGTTAAATTTTCTAATTTTTCTGTGTTCCCAATTACTGAGTCTACTTCTTTTAAATCTTTATATTTTAATGGATTGATTTGAGCCGCACATCCTGTAACTACTATTTTATTATTAGGAAAATTTTTTTTTGCCTTTCTAATTTCATAAGAAACTTTTTTCTCAGCTTCTTCAGTTACTGCACATGAGTTTATGACTGTAACATTATTTAAATTATTTGTTTTAAGATGGTTTTTAATGATTTCACCTTCATAAATATTCAATCTACAACCTAGATTGACTACGTAGTTTTTATTTTTCATAAATTATATTTCTAAACTACCTCGATAACTTATTTCTGCAGGTCCTGTCATAATAGATTCATTATTAACTATATTTATGTGAAGTGATCCTTTTTCAAGTTTTACTTCAGCGTTATTTTCAATTAATTCTTTTTTCCACGCCGCATATACAGCAGCACAGGCACCACTACCACAAGCTAACGTGATTCCAACCCCACGTTCCCAAACTCTCATTTCAATTAAATTTGAATTAATAACTTCAACTATTTCAACATTAGTTTTTTTTGGAAAGAGCTCATGATTTTCTATTTTAGGACCTATACTTTCAAGATCTGTATCTTTGATCGATTTCCCAAAAAAAACTACATGTGGATTACCTACATTAACAGCAACTCCATTACTATATCCATCAATTGAAATTGGTATATTCATTGTATCGACTTCTTTACTTAAAGGAATTTTATCCCAAGTATTTTTTATTGAACCCATGTTGACACTTATATTGTTATCTATTTTTTTTGATTCTAATATACCTGCATCAGATTGAATTTTTAAAATCTCTTTTTTTGAATCTTCATCAAATAGTATTTTTGCCACACAGCGTGTTCCATTACCACAAGCTTCGGCTCTATCACCACCAGGATTAAAAATTTCAATTTCAGCATCAGCACTTTGATTACTTGTATTATTAATTGTGATTAATTGATCACACCCTGCCCCAGTTCTTCTGTCACTGAGTCTTTTAATAATATCTTCAGTAATTGTGATATTGTTAGACCTTTTATCTATGATAACAAAATCGTTCCCAAGTCCATGCATCTTTATGAAGTCTACTTTTTGCATATTTGTTTTATAACCTAATTTATCAATAAATCTCAGTAAATATGGGAAATTTAAGAATACTTGACTTTCAATTATTCAGCTAATAGAGGGTCACCAACAAATCCTATATTTGTAAACGAATTGAGCTTGTTACAATCGTGATAGGTACTCTAGCCCACGAGTTTCGTGCCCTGGAGTTAAAAGGCTATTGGAGATTTATGTTTGATACACTGAACACAAAATTTGAAAAAATTGTTCAAAGCATTCGGGGTAAGGCTGTTATATCAGAAACAGATCTTGAAGTTACATTACGTGAAATTAGAATTGCTCTGTTAGAGGCAGACGTTTCCTTAGTTGTAGTAAAAGAATTTATAAATTCCATCAAGTTAAACGTTTTAGGAAAAGAAATTCTCAAATCTGTTAAGCCAGATCAAATGATCATAAAGCTTGTGCAAGATGAGCTTGTAAAAATTCTTGGATCAGAAAATAAATCTATAAATTTATCTTCTTCTCAATTAACTAAAATATTGTTTTGTGGATTACAGGGATCTGGGAAAACAACATCAATTGCCAAACTTTCCTATTTGTTAAAGAAGTCTTCAAAGAAAAAAATTTTATTAGCTTCAGCAGATATTTATCGACCAGCAGCACAAGAACAATTAAAAGTATTAGCTGAAGAAACCGGCTCAGATTTCTTTAATCACAATCTATCATCAGCCAGTACGATTGTTGATGATTCCATAGACTATGCTCAAAAAAATTTATTTGATATTCTTATTTTAGATACTGCTGGACGACAAGTTGTAGATAAAAAGTTAATGAGTGAATTAATAGAAATTGAAAATAAGTTTAAACCTGACGAAACATTATTAGTAGCAGATGCTCTAACAGGACAAGATGCTGCAAATGTAGCTAAAAGTTTTAGTGATGCAATAAATATTACTGGATCAATTTTAACTCGAATAGATGGTGATAGCAGGGGTGGTGCAGCACTATCTATTAAATCGATAACAAACTCTCCTATAAAATTTATAGGACTAGGTGAAAAAGTAGAAAATTTTGAACCTTTCCATCCTGAAAGAATTGCACAAAGAATTTTAGGTATGGGAGATATTGTATCTCTTGTCGAAAAGGCTGCTGAAAATATTGATAAAGAAGAAATGGAAGATATGGCAAAAAAGATCGCTAAAGGAAAATTTGATCTTGAAGATTTTGCCAATCAATTAAAGCAAATGGGTAAAATGGGTGGAGTCTCCGGTTTACTTTCTATGATGCCAGGTGTTTCAAAGGCACAGAAGTTAATGGCAGAAAATAAAATTTCTAATTCAATGATTGATAAACAAATAGCTATAATCAGTTCAATGACAAAAAAAGAAAGGGCTGATCCAGATATTATAAAGGCTTCACGTAAAATTAGAATTTCAAAAGGATCTGGAACAAAAGTTCAAGACGTTAACAGGTTATTAAAACAGTTTCTCCAATCACAAAAAATGATGAAGAGAATGAAATCAATGGGCAAAGGAGGAATTCCCAGTGATTTAATGCAAAAATTACAAGGAAATCTTCCTCCAAACATAAATTAGAAAGGAAATAAAATGCCAGTAAGAATAAGATTATCAAGAGGTGGTGCAAAGAAAAGACCATTTTATAGAATAGTAGTTGCTGATTCTAGAAGAGCTAGAGATGGAAAATTTATAGATCAAATTGGAACTTACAACCCAATGCTTCCAAAGGATAGCGCTGATAGAGTTAAAATGGATTTAGACAAAGCTAAGGAATGGATTGCAAAAGGAGCAAAACCATCAGATAGAATTTCTATTTTTCTTAGCAATCTTGGTGTGATGGAAAAACCAGTTATTACTGAAAAAACAAAAAAACATCTACCTAAGAAAAAAGCACAGGAACGTTTGGCTGCTGCTAAAGAAAAAGAAGAAGCTGCGAAAGCTGCAGCAGAAGAACCAAAAGCAGAAGAAGCAGAAGCTAAGCCAGCTGAAGATGCACAACCTGCTGAAGAACCAAAAGCAGAAGAAGCAGAAGCTAAGCCAGCTGAAGATGCACAACCTGCTGAAGAACCAAAAGCAGAAGAAGCAGAAGCTAAGCCAGCTGAAGATGCACAACCTGCTGAAGAACCAAAAGCAGAAGAAGCAGAAGCTAAAAAAGAATAAAATCAATTTTTGCTTTGAGTAATAAAGATATTATTCTTGTTGGTCAGTTTGGATCTCCTGTAGGATTAAAAGGTGAAATAAAAGTTAATATGATGACTACCTCGTTTGAAGTTTTTAAAAATTTAAAAAACTATTATAATTTTGATGGTTCAGTTGCTTGGAATTTTAAAAATATTTTATTCAAAAATAATAAGTGTGTTGTTCAAGTTGAAAAATACTTTTCTAGAGAAGATGTTTTAGAGCTTAAAGGTCAAAAAATTTTTTCAAATAAGAAATTTTTTCCAAAAACAAAAGATAATGAGTTTTACATAAACGATCTAATCAAATGCATTATTTTCTTGAAAGACAATACTAGTATTGGAAAAGTTTTAAGTGTTCAAAATTTTGGGGCAGGTGATTTATTAGAAGTCAAATATAATACCAAACTTATTCTTATACCTTTTGATAAAACAAATATTTTATCAGTTAATATTAATAAAAAAGAAATTATAGCTGATCCAATACCTGGTATTCTTGATTAAATGAGAGTAGTAATTTTAACTTGTTATCCTGAGATGTTTCCTGGTTCACTAGGATATTCTGTAATCGGAAATGCATTAAACAATAAAAAATTTTATCTCGAGATAGTCAATCTACATAATTTTGGAATTGACAAAAGAGGAAGTGTTGATGATGAACCTTTTGGGGGAGGCCCTGGAATGGTTATTCGTCCAGATGTGATTGAAAAAGCATTAAATTCAATCACTTTCAAAACCGATAATTACTGCAAAATTTTTCTAACACCATCAGGTCAGAAATTATCTCAAGCCAAACTTAATAATCTATCAAAACATGATGAAATGCTTATTTTATGCGGTAGATTTGAAGGGGTTGACCAAAGAGCTATAGAAATTCTTGATTTTCAGGAAATAAGTATCGGTGATTACGTCCTTTCTGGTGGTGAGATTGCTGCCCAGGTGTTAGTTGAAGGTTGTATTCGTCTCATTCCTGGAGTATTAGGGCAGCCACAAAGTTTATTAGAAGAATCTTTTTCTAATAATCTGCTTGAATATCCTCATTATACCAGACCACAAACCTGGGAAGATATTCAGGGAAATAAACATGAAGTTCCAGATGTTTTAACATCAGGTCATCATGAAAAAATTGATAAATGGAGAAAAGAAAAATCGGTTGAAAAAACTAAAGAACTAAGACCAGATCTTTATAAAAAGGAAATATAAAATGAGTAATTTATTAGAGACATTTGAAAAACAACAGATTGAAAAGTTAACTTCAAAAAAAAGAGTTCCTGCTTTTCGTCCAGGTGATACTTTAAAAGTTACTGTAAGAATTACAGAGGGAAGTAAGTCGAGACTTCAAGCATTTGAAGGTATTTGTATTGCAAGAAAAAATAATTCAGTAAACTCTAACTTTACTGTGAGAAAAATATCTCATGGAGAGGGTGTTGAAAGAGTATTCCCTTTATTCAGTCCATTAGTAGAAAAAATTGATGTTGTTAGAAAAGGCGATGTAAGAAGAGCTAAGCTATATTATCTAAGAGAATTATCTGGAAAGAAAGCAAGGATCGCAGATAAAGATAGGGGCGATGAAGCTGATCAATATGAATATATAGAGGAAGCTCCTCCGGTAGAAGAAAAAAAAACTGCAGATACAGATACAAATGCTGCAGAGGAACCAAAAGCTGAAGAGGTAGAAGCAAAACAAGCAGATACAAAAGCAGAAGAAGCAGAAGCCAAACCAGCAGAAGAATCTAAAGCAGAAGCTGCAGAGGAATCTAGTAAAGAAGAGGAAAAAGCAGCCGAAAATAAATCGGATGACAATAAATAATCCTAAAACTCTTTTTGATAAAATTTGGGAACATCATCTTGTTGATAGACAAGAAGATGGAACTTGTCTTATATATATTGATAGACACCTTGTTCATGAAGTTACGAGCCCTCAAGCATTTGAAGGTTTAAGAAATAATAATCGTAAAGTTAGAAGACCCGAAAGTACTTTTGCTGTAGCTGATCACAATGTTCCAACCTCAGATAGATCTAAAGGTATAGAAAATAAAGAAAGTAGAATTCAGGTTGAAACACTAGAAAAAAATTGCAAAGATTTTGATGTTACACTTTTTCCATTATTAGACAGCAGACAAGGTATAGTTCATATAGTTGGACCAGAACAAGGCATTACTCAGCCAGGTATGACAATAGTTTGTGGTGATAGTCATACAGCAACACACGGAGCATTTGGTGCATTAGCTTTTGGTATCGGCACAAGCGAAGTTGAGCATGTATTAGCTACTCAGACCTTAATTCAAAAACCTGCAAAGAATATGCGAATTTCTGTTGAAGGTAAGTTAAACTTAGGTGTTACAGCAAAAGATATTATTCTTCATATAATAGGAAAAATAGGAACGGCTGGTGGAACTGGTTATGTTATTGAATATGCTGGTAATGCAATTTCCTCTCTTTCTATGGAAGGAAGAATGACAATCTGCAATATGAGTATTGAAGCAGGAGCTAGAGCTGGTTTAATCGCTCCTGATGAAAAAACTTTTGAATATATTAAAGGTAGACCGTACGCTCCATCAGGAGATAATTGGAATAAAGCGGTAGAATTTTGGAAATCTCTTCCATCTGATGAGGGCGCAAAATATGATGAAGAAATTTTAATTAATGCTGAAGATATTTCACCACAAATTACTTGGGGCACAAGCCCACAAGACGTTGTTGCTATAGATGGTATAGTACCAAACCCACAAGAAGAGAGTAATCCGAATAGAAAGAGGGCTATGGAACGTTCTCTTGAATATATGGGTTTAGAACCCAAACAAGAAATACAAAAAATTAAAATTGATAAAGTATTTATTGGCTCTTGCACTAATGGAAGAATTGAGGATTTAAGAGAAGTTGCCAAAGTTGTAGAGGGCAAAAAAGTTTCTGTTAACTCAATGATCGTTCCTGGTTCAGGTCTAGTTAAAAAACAAGCTGAAGAAGAAGGTTTAGATAAAATTTTTATTGAAGCAGGATTTGATTGGAGAGAGCCTGGTTGCTCTATGTGTTTAGCTATGAATCCAGATCAATTAAAACCGCAAGAAAGATGTGCATCAACATCAAATAGAAATTTTGAAGGTAGACAGGGTAGAGAAGGTAGAACACATCTTGTTAGTCCTGCAATAGCTGCTGCCTCTGCAATCAAAGGTTCTTTTGCAACAGCAGAGGATTTATAAATGGAATCATTTAAAACAATAATTGGTATCCCTGCACCACTACCAATGATTAATGTCGATACCGATATGATCATTCCAAAACAATTTTTGAAAACAATAAAGAGATCTGGTTTAGGAAAAAACTTATTTCATGAATTAAGATACGATATTCAAGGTAACATAAAGAATGATTTTGTTCTTAACTGGGACCCTTATAAAACTTCAAAAATTTTAATTGCTGGGGCAAATTTTGGTTGTGGATCAAGTAGAGAGCATGCACCATGGTCACTGTTAGATTTTGGTTTTAAGTCAATAATTGCACCAAGCTTCGCAGATATTTTCTATAATAATTGTTTTAAAAATGGAATACTGCCAATTAAGTTAGATCAACAAAAGGTAGATATATTAATGAACGAAGCAGAAAATAAAAATGATGTTTCAGTTGATTTAGAAAATCAAAAAATCACTTATCAAAATGATAAAACAATAGAATTTGAAATTGATGCATTTCGAAAAAAATGTTTGCTAGAGGGTTTGGATGATATTGGTTTGACGCTCCAAAAAAATAAAAAAATTGATGTTCACGAAGAAAAAATACACAGTATCCAACCTTGGATAGTGTAGTCAAAAATGAGTAATAAAAAAATTTTAATTTTACCTGGTGATGGAATTGGCAATGAAGTTATGGCTGAGGTATTAAAAATCATTGATTGGATGGAAAAAACTAAATCTTTATCTTTTGATATATCTGAAAGATTAGTTGGTGGTACGGCATATGATAAAGAAGGTAATTCTATAAGTGATGAAACAATGCAAGTAGCTATGGATTGTGATGCAGTATTATTTGGTGCGGTAGGAGGCGCTAAATGGGATAACGTAGAAAGAGATAAAAGACCTGAAGCAGCCTTATTAAGATTAAGAAAAGACCTTGATCTCTTTGCTAATCTAAGACCAGCTGTTGTTTTAGATGCTCTTTCAGATTCATCATCTTTAAAATCTGATCTTGTTAAAGGATTAGATATTTTGATAATAAGAGAGTTAACAAGTGGTGTATATTTTGGACAACCAAGAGGTATATCAAAAATTAGTGAGACTGAAAGTAAGGCAGTTGATACTCAACTGTATACCACATCAGAAGTTAATAGAGTTTCACGAGTGGCATTTGATTTAGCAAAGTTGCGTAATAATAAAGTTACATCAGTAGAAAAATCAAATGTAATGGAAACAGGTTTATTTTGGAAACAAACCGTAACAGATTTACATAAAAAGGAATATTCTGATGTTAATCTAGAACACATGCTTGCAGATAATTGTGCAATGCAGTTAGTTCGTTATCCAAAACAATTTGATGTTATACTCACAGATAATTTATTTGGCGATCTTTTAAGTGATACTGCAGCTATGCTAACAGGATCTTTAGGAATGCTTCCTTCAGCAGCTCTTGGACCAGTTAAAGAAAATGGAACTAGAGCAGCAATGTATGAGCCCGTTCATGGTAGCGCACCAGATATAGCTGGTCAATCTAAAGCAAACCCTTTAGCAATGATCATGAGCTTTGCTATGATGTTGAAATATAGTTTTGATATGCAAGAAGATAGTCAAATGATTGAGAAAGCTGTACAGAATGTATTACTAAAAGGTTTAAGAACAGCTGATATAAAAGATGGAGCAGAAAAAATTATCTCAACTCAAGAAATGGGCAATGCTGTTATTGAAGAATTAAAAATTCTATCTGGAAATTAAATGACTCAAAAATATAATATAGCAGTAGCAGGAGCAACAGGTGCGGTAGGAACAGAAATAGTTCAAATATTAGAGCAAAGAGATTTTCCAATAGACAATTTATATTTACTTGCATCATCAAAATCAAAAGGCAAAAAAGTAGAGTTTAAAGATAAAGAAATTGTTGTAGAAGACTTATCAGAATTTGATTTTTCAAAAGCTCACATTGGTTTATTTTCACCTGGGGGTAAAATTTCTGCAGAATATGCACCAAAAGCAGCTAAAAAAGGATGTATTGTTATAGACAATACCTCTCATTTTCGAATGCAACAAAATATTCCTTTAATCGTTCCTGAAGTAAACGCTAATGCACTTGATGAATTTTTTGATGATGAAAACAGAACTAATATTATTTCAAATCCTAACTGTTCAACTATACAAATGGTTGTTGCATTAAAACCACTTCATGAAAAAGCAATTATAAACAGAGTTGTTGTATCAACATATCAAGCTGTTTCTGGAGCAGGTAAAACAGGTATGGATGAATTATTTAATCAGACCCAAAATGTTTATGCAAATCAAGAATTAAAAAAAGAAAAGTTTACAAAACAAATTGCTTTTAATGCCATTCCACACATTGGAGCTTTTTTAGAAAATGGTAATACTGAAGAAGAGCAAAAAATGATTGATGAAACAAAAAAAATTCTAGACGAGGGAATTAATGTTTCAGCAACTTGTGTTAGAACAGCTGTATTTATTGGCCATTCAGAGGCTGTAAATATAGAGTTTGACTCACCATTAGATGAAAAAGAAGCTAACGAAATATTATCTAACTCTGAAGGTATTTCAGTAATTGATCATCGAAAAGATGAGGGTTATGTGACTCCTGTTGAAATTGCAGGAGAGGATAAAGTTTATATTAGTAGAATTAGAAATGATCAATCAATAGATAATGGTTTGAATCTATGGGTAGTTTCAGATAATCTGCGCAAAGGAGCAGCACTAAATGCTGTTCAAATTGCTGAGTTAGTAATTGAAAAGTACTCAGAAAAAATAACTATTTAATTGGCGGTCTCGTAGGGACTCGAACCCCAAATCCATGTTCCGAAGACACGTGTGATATCCATTTCACCACGAGACCTTTTATTTATGAAACATTATATAGTATAAATTGATCCTAAAAAATAATATGTCATTTTATCTATCTAAAATTATTTGGTTAATTTTAAATCCTTTTAATCTTTTTATTTTCATTACTTTGTTTTCAATTTCTTTATATTTTTTTAATTTGAGAAGATTAAGTTTAATTATTTTTTTGATTAACTTTATACTTATTGCATTCATTTCTTTCATCCCTATTGGAAGTTTTCTTATTTACAAACTTGAAAAAGAATATCATTCAAATATAAAAATTCCCGAAATAGTGGATGGTATACTGATACTTGGTGGTGCAACAGATCCATTACTTTTTAAAGAATATGATCAAATAAGTCTAAATGGTTCTGCTGAAAGATTAGTTGAATCTGTACCTATTATTAAAAAATTTGATAAAGCTAAAGTTATTTTTAGTGGTGGATCAGGTATTATAAATAGACCTGATCTCGGTCATTCACAAGTTGCTAAATCTTTTTACAAAAAAATAGGCATAGAAATCGACCAAATAATTTTTGAAGATCAGTCAAGAAATACTTATGAGAATATAATTTATTCAAAAAAAATCGCTAATCCAAAAATAAATGAAAATTGGTTATTAATAACTTCTGCCTCACATATGAAAAGAGCATTACTTATTGCAGATAAACACAATTGGAAATTAATTCCCTATGCAGTAGATTTTAAAAATATTAAAAACTTTAAATTTATACCTAACCTTAAATTATTAAAAAATCTAAATACATTCCAACAAGGATCACATGAATGGCTGGGTTTAATTTCGTATTATTTAATGGGAAGAACTACCAAAGTTTTCTAATTTTTTAATAAAATCTTTTAAAATTGGATCTCTTTTGATTTCATAGACTATTTTAATTGGGTGCCTTTTTTTATCTGAAGCCCATTTCATATCATCTAAAAGAATTGGAGATGGAATTGTGTTAGTTGGTGCCCAGTCTTCGTTTAAGATATAACCAACTGCTGCCATATCCCAAATTTCTTTTGACCAGCCTTTATGGATACTATTGTACTCTTTAAATCGCATTGCTAGAAATTTACCGATTTCACCATGAGGTTCGATGTATTTTTCTATTTCTGGAACTGTTGAAATAAGATGTGAAGTTACTCCTTTACAAGGAACCATAACGAGAGAAACACCGCTATCAAATAAAACTTGAGCACCTCCAATATCTTGCTTCAAATTAAATTCCAAATTTTGTGGCCAATAAAGCGCATTACCTCCTAACCAAACTACAACAAGTTTTTTTATAATTTCTGGTTCTTTTAATAATGCCGAGGCAACATTTGAAATAGCGCCGATAGCTAATACGTATAGAGGATCTTCTTCAGAACATTTTAAAGCACTTTCTATGATATTATCTGCTGCAGGCGAATTAATTGGTTTTTTTTCAAAACCTACATATTTTGTTGAGCCTTTAAAAACAAAATTATTTTTTTTAAAATTTATTTTTTCTAACAACCGAAAGATTTCATCATAACTAACCTCCATTCCCTTTTTTGGATTATCCGAACGATTATTCATTGAAAAAGGAGCTGCATTTATACTTTGCACTTCAATTTTTTCTTTTGAAAACAACATTTGCACTAAAGCAAATTGATCATCAATTTCATTGTAGGTATCTGTATCAAGAATTGCTTTAATTTTCCCTTTTTTAAACTTAAGTTGTTTTAAAATATCTGAAAAATCTCTTTCTAAAAGCATATCTTAATTTACCAAGAACTATTCGGTTGTGTTAAAAATACCTCTTCTTCATTTGTTGATTTTCTATTTAGTATTTTATTTCTATGCGGATACCTTCCAAATTTTTTAATTGCAACGCTATGATCATTCCAAGCTTTTTTAATATTAGTATATTCTGAATGATTGTTTAAATATTGATCGACTAATTTATGACCAAGTTCATGATCCATGATATCCTCACTATGAATTAATGGCAGTAATAAAAAATGTATTTTATCAATTTCTAGGCTATCTAAATATCTTTTATTTATTGCTTCTTTAACAATTAAAACACACTTAGTATCCTGGTCATAAGCATTTGAATTATTTCTGAAAAAATTTCTTGATAGTTGATCAAGTAATATAATCAAAGCTACACATTCTTCAGCATCATTTCTCCAATTATCATACTCATGATTAATAGCCTTAATGTAATCATCCATAAAACTACTTTTCAATATATTATCAAATTCATCATCTTTTTTAAACCACTGCTCAAGTGGAGTTTTAATGAAACAAAATTCTAGAATAGCTTTAGCTCTTTCATTAATCACAGAGCTGTAATATAAATATATATCTTCCAAATGACATTAAGTAATTTAAACAAATCCATTATTCATTGCAGAAAATGTGAACGCTTAGTTAACTTCCGCGAAAAAATTGCTAAAGAAAAAAGAAAACAATATATTGATCAAAGTTATTGGGGTAAGCCAATTACTGGTTATGGAGATGAAAAAGCTAAATTATTAATGGTAGGTCTTGCGCCAGCAGCACATGGAGGAAATAGAACTGGCCGAGTTTTTACAGGTGATAAATCTGCAGATTTTTTATTTTCCTGTTTATATAAAACTGGATTTGCAAACCAACCAGATTCAGTAGATAGAGGTGACGGTTTAGAACTTCAAAATATGTACTTAACTACTGCTCTTAAATGTGTACCCCCAGAAGATAAACCCACTTCACAAGAATTGAAAACATGTTTTAATTTTTTTAATCAAGAAATTGCTTTCTTAAAAAAAATAAAAGTCATTGTTGCCCTTGGTAAAATTGGTCATGACGCCTGTGTAAATTATTATAAGCAACAATATGAAATACGAAATAAAGATTTTATTTTCTCTCACGGATCTATGAATATTTTACCCGATAAGAAAATTTTAGTTGGTAGTTATCATCCAAGCCCACGAAATGTTAACACAGGAAGAATAGATAAAAGTAAAATGGTAAAGCTTTTAAATAGTATTAAAAAATTGCTTTAAACTATAATGAAAAAATTTTTTTTAAATGATCCTAATCTCTTAGTATACGGATTTGTCATGGTCTTCTTTGCAAGTTTTGGACAGACTTTTTACATTGCATTATTTAACGATGATATTCGAAATCTATATAAAATTACAGATGGTGAGTTTGGATTAGTTTATGCCATAGCAACGCTTGTAAGTTCATTTTTATTTATAAACTTTGCTAAATTAATAGATAAAATTGATTTAAGATTATACTCCATAGGTATTATCCTTGGTTTAGCTTTTGCTTGCATTGGTTTTTATTTTATTTTCGATAATATTTTTCATCTTTTTCTTATTTTATTTTTATTACGTTTTTTTGGACAGGGAGCTATGACACATGCCGGCTCAACTTCAATGGCAAGATATTTTTTAATTGATAGAGGTAAGGCAATATCTGTTGCAACACTTGGAGGAATGTTAGGTATAATGTTTTTACCAAAGATTATCGTTAATTTGGACTCATACTTTAATTTTAAAACTCTTTGGTTTTTAACAACTTTGACTCTTTTGATCTTAATTCCAATAATATACTTTATTCTTCATAATCAAAAAAGCAGGGATGCTGCACTTAAAAAAAATATTGATAATGAGAAAACACATAAAAGTTGGACCATTACAGAAATTTTAAAAGACCGAGTTTTTTTTATCTATTTTCCATTAGCCGCATCCTTTCCATTTATTGGTACAGGGTTAATGTTTCATCAGATTTATATTTTTGATGCAAAAGGATGGACAATGGAAATGCTAGGGAATGGTTATATATATTTCGGATTATTCTCTATTTTAGGATTATTAATAGGAGGACCCTTAATAGATAAGATAAATACAAAGAAAGCAATACCTTTTGTGCTATTACCTTTGTTAGTATGTATCACCATTCTTTTTTTCTTTAATAATTATTGGTCATTCGTGCTTTACATGTCTTTATTTGGATTTAACTTAGGTTTATCAGCACCGTTTATGGGATCACTGTGGGCGGAAATATATGGAGTGAAAAGTATTGGAACTGCTAAAGCTTTACTGCACGCAGTTGGAGTTTTTGCGAGCGCCTTATCGCCTGTTGTTTTTGGTTATATTATTGATTGGGGTTATGGAATATCAGTTATATTTTTTATCAGCTCCATAATGATTGTTGTATCATCAATTTTACCTATAATTTATAAAACATGAATAAACAAATAATGGAGAGTCTTAATTTTCTAATCAAGGAATACAGAAGATTAATAAAGAAAAAAGAAGATAAAAGCATCAGCAGTGGTGAATTAGAAACTTTAAAACAACTTGAACAGTACTTAGGTAAAAAATAATGTTTAATGTAATTGATCAATACAATAGTTTTGTAGAAAATAATTTTATTAAAAAAAATAAAGATCAAATTGAATTCTTAAAACAAGCAGATAATGTATGGTCATCTTTTAGTAAAACAAAGTTATTTTTTAAGGATAAAATTTTTGAAGGTATTTATCTTTATGGTCAAGTTGGAACAGGAAAAACATTTTTATTAAATTTATTTTATCAAAATACTAAGATTGGAAAAAAAATTCATTTTAATAACTTAATGAATGAAATACATGAACAAGTTAAAAAATCAGAAAATAAAGAACTTGCTATTGAAAACTATGTAAAGAATTTAAGTAGAGATTACAAAATAATATTTATTGATGAATTACATATTTTTAATATTGTTGACGCATTAATAATAAAAAAAATATTTAATTATTTTTCTAAATATAAAATATTTATATTATTGTCGTCAAATTTTCATCCAGATAATTTATATAAAGATGGTTTACAGAGAAATGATTTTCTACCATTTATTGATTTAATTAAAAAAAATTTTTTCCTATATGATATTAGCATTAAAACTGATTTTCGTCGACAAACGTTAAATCAATCAAAGACATACTTCACACCTATAACAACTGACACAGCAAATGAATTTGAAAAACTATTTAATCGTTTTGTTGATCCCTCACATTTAACAACTGTTAAAATTAAATCTAAAAGTCGTGAACTAGAGTTTGATAAATGCACATCAAATCTAATGATGATAGATTTTGAAAATCTTTGTGAAGTAAATTTTGGTAATGAAGATTATAAAAATATCGCAGATAAATTTAGGTTGGTATTTTTAAAAAATGTTCCTGAATTTGATAATCAGAAAAAAGATTCGTGCAGAAGATTTATTGGATTAATCGATATGTTATATGAAAATAATTGTTCAATTGTTATTTTAGCGTCAAAACCTATAAATTCATTAAATAATATAGATACTCTAGCAGAAGAATTTAAAAGAACTGCTAGCAGATTATATGAAATGACTATAGTAAAACCAGATTGATGAAATACATAATCAGATTTTTAGTAAGCACAGTAGTTTTATTAATAGTAGTTTATTTTACTGCAGGTTTTTATGTTGCTTATCAAATTTTAAAAATAGATCCAACTTGTGGTTTACACGAAGGATCTCTTCCTAATTCATGGAGTACAACAGTTGATTCACATGAATACTCAATTCTTGCACGACAAAAAGTAAGAGAAAATTTCAACTTTAAGGATTATTATTTAGATGAATGGCAAGATGTTTATTTTCAATCTCGTGACCCTGACATTAAGATTAATGGATGGCTGTTTAATTATTTTCCAAATAGACCAATTATAATTATAACACACGGTATAAGCCCAAATGGTAAATGTAAGTCTGAACCAAATCTTATTGCAAGTTTTTTAGTTAATAAAAAATTTAATGTTCTTACGATAGATTTAAGAAACTACGGCCAAAGTGATACTGTAAGTAGTTATGATGATTTAGGTTTAAAGTCATATAATGATATTCTTGGTGCATTTGATTTTTTAAAAAAAATTGGTTTCAAGTCTAATAGCATTGGATTACATGGAATATCTCTTGGTGCAAGTACATCTATTTTTGCAGCATATGCAGAACCGGAAATACGTGCAGTGTGGGCAGACAGTTCACTTGCTGAATTTAATATGATTTTAAAAGATGAAATAGCAAGATATGGTCTTGCTATAGAATTTGGGCCAGTAGTTAGTTTAGCTGGAAGAATCTTAACTGGAACAGATCCAGGAGAATTGTCTCCAGCCAAAAAATTATCAAAGAAACAATACTATTTTTTTACTCATGGCGACTCTGATACAAGAATCTTAACAAGACACTTTAATTATTTTAAAGAATATTCAAATCAAAATAAAATTAATGCTGAGTTTTGGCTAGTTGAAAACTCTTATCATGTAGATGCTATGTTTAAATATCCCGAAGTATATTCTAAAAAAATGGAAGAATTTTTTAATAAAAATTTAAAGTAGGCCGGACTCTAAAACTAGTTTGTACCTTGGCAGACACCTCTCTAGAATAAGAAACTCAACTAATTATCAAACGGCGGGTAAGATAATTAAAAATTCTTGGCGTTCCTCCGAAGCTAAGAAACGAGTATTATCCGGCTTATTGAGAGTAATATCTATCTACTTAAAATTCAAGATTTTTAGTTAAATTTGGCATTAAATTTGCTTGATTTTAATAAAAATTATCACTTTTTATCAACATTTTACAAACTTCCATGATAGTAAGAAAAAATAACTAAACCATTAATATTTTGAAATTTAAAGAAAAATACTTACTTATGGAACATAAAGAATATGAAAAAAATGACTGATAATAGACCATTATCACCTCACCTATCTATTCACAAAAGAGTACTGACAGCAGTATTTTCAATTTTTCATAGGATATCTGGAATAGGATTAAGTGTGGGTGCACTATTAATTTCAATTTGGTTTTTTTTGATTAGTTTTGGTCCTGAATTTTATATTTATTTTGAAACTCTTTCTAAAAGTATTATGTTTAAACTAGTTCTAATAATCTGGACTGTCGGTATTTTTTATCATTTATTTAATGGATGTAGAAAATTATATTGGTCATTCGGTATTGGAATGGAATTATCTCAAGTATATAAATCTGGTTATGCTGTAATATGTTTAACTTTAATTTCTAGTTTAGTTGTCTGGTATTTTGCATGAAAAATTATGCTCTTAAATGGTTAACCCAAAGAATCACTGCTTCAATTTTAATACCGTTGACGTTTTGGTTTATATACTCTGCAATATCGTTATCAAAGATGACTTATTCTGAAGTAGAAATTTTTTTTCAATCTTATTTTAACGCATTTTTATTTTTCATTATGATGCAATCTATGCTTCTGCATTCAAAATTGGGTCTGCAAACAATTATTGAAGATTATGTCACATCGAAAAAAACAGCCAAATTTATTAAAGTATCAATTAATTATCTTGTTTATTTTATCATGATTTTAATTACTGTAAATTTAGTGAGAATGGTGTTTTAAATGACTAATTCATACAAAATTATTGATCACCATTATGACGTTGTAGTTGTTGGAGCTGGAGGGTCAGGACTGAGAGCTACGCTTGGATGTGCAGAAGCCGGATTAAAAACAGCTTGTATATCAAAAGTGTTTCCAACAAGAAGTCATACTGTTGCAGCACAAGGTGGAATTGGAGCAGCTCTAGGTAATATGGGCGAAGATAATTGGAAGTGGCACATGTATGATACAGTTAAGGGTTCAGACTGGCTCGGAGATCAAGATGCAATTGAATACTTATGTTCTAAAGCCCCAGAAGCAGTAATTGAACTTGAAGAATATGGAATGCCTTTTAGTAGAACAGATGATGGAAAGATCTATCAAAGACCTTTTGGCGGCCACTTAACTAATAATGGTGAGGGAGCACCTGCTATGAGAGCTTGTGCAGCAGCTGATAGAACGGGACATGCTTTACTGCATACACTTTATCAGCAATCACTAAAAAATAATGTAGAATTTTATATTGAATATTTTGTTTTAGATTTAATTTCTGATGATCAAGGTAATTGTATTGGTGTGGTAACATGGTGCTTAGAAGATGGATCAATCCATCGATTTTTATCTCATCAAACAATTCTAGCTACTGGTGGATATGGAAGAGCTTACTTCTCATCTACGAGTGCTCATATATGTACTGGTGACGGTAGTGCAATGGCTTTAAGACAAAACCTTCCTCTTTCTGATATGGAATTTATTCAGTTCCATCCAACTGGAGTTTACGGTGCAGGAGTGTTAATCACTGAGGGAGCAAGAGGAGAAGGTGGATATTTAACTAATAGTGATGGTGAAAGATTTATGGAAAGATATGCTCCAAATGCAAAAGATCTAGCATCAAGGGATGTAGTAAGCCGAGCAATGACAATTGAAATTAGTGAAAATAGAGGTTGTGGAGACAATGCCGATCATGTGCTCCTTCATCTTGAGCACATTGATGCTGATACATTACATAAAAGATTGCCTGGTATTTCAGAAACTGCAAAAATATTTGCCGGAGTTGATCTGACTAAAGATCCAATACCAGTTCTTCCAACGGTTCATTATAATATGGGTGGTATTCCGACAAATTATAGAACAGAAGTACTAAGACCAACAAATGAAAATCCAGATAATGTATGTGAAGGTTTAATGGCTGTTGGTGAAGCTGCATGTGTTTCTGTACACGGTGCAAATAGATTAGGAACAAATTCATTAATTGATCTTGTTGTTTTTGGCAAAGCAGCTAGTCTAACATGTAAAGAAAAAGTAAAACCAAATTCTAAAAAAATTGAAATTAGTAAATCAAAAACAGATAATATTATTGAGAGATTTGATAAGATTAGAAACAGCAAAGGAAACTCTACAACTGGAGAACTTCGCACTTCCATGCAAAATATAATGCAGCAAAAATGCGCTGTATTTAGAACTCATGATCTCATATCAAAAGGTATTGAAGAATATTCAAAGGTTGAAAGCTCAATGGATAACATAGATATTAAAGACAAATCCTTGATCTTTAATACCGACTTGGTCGAGGCTTTAGAGTTACACAATTTAATGGCACAATCAAAAGTTACTCTTCATTCTGCATTAAATCGAACTGAAAGTAGAGGTGCACATGCAAGAGAAGATTATAAAGAAAGAGATGATAATAATTGGTTAGTTCACTCTTTAGCCTGGTTAAACGATAAGGGAGATGTGAGTATGGGTTCTAGAGGTGTTCACATGAATACTCTAACTAATCATGTTCAACCAATACCACCTAAAAGAAGAGTTTATTAATGGCTCAGTTTACACTTCCTGCAAATTCAAAAATAACTAAAGGGAAAACTCACCAAATAAAAGAACCTGCAAATGATCCAAAGAAACTTGCAATCTACAGATGGGATCCCGAAGATGATAAAAACCCTAGGATAGATAATTATGAGATAGATCAAGAAAAGTGTGGCCCAATGGTATTAGACGCACTTATGAAAATAAAAAATGAAATTGATCCGACTTTAACATTTAGAAGATCTTGCAGAGAAGGAGTTTGTGGTTCCTGTGCTATGAATATTGATGGTGTTAACACATTAGCATGTTTGAAAAGTATGTCTGATGTTAAGAATGAAATAAAAATTTACCCTCTTCCACATATGCGTGTAGTAAAAGATTTAGTTCCAGATCTTAGCAAGGCTTATGAGCAACTGGCTTCCATTAAACCTTGGTTGCAGCGTGAAAAAACAAATGAAGAAAAAAACTCAGGAGACGAAAAAAAACAATCACCAAAAGATAGAGAAAAACTAGATGGTAAATGGGAGTGTGTATTATGTTTTTGCTGCACTACTTCTTGTCCAAGTTATTGGTGGAATGGAGATGAATATCTAGGACCTGCAGTCCTTTTACAAGCAGCAAGATGGGTAAGTGACTCTAGAGACTCAGAAAGAAAAGAGAGATTAAAAGCAATAAATGATTCATTAAAACTTTATAGATGTCATTCAATAATGAACTGCACTAGGTCTTGTCCTAAAGGTCTAAATCCAGCCAAAGAAATTGCTGGACTTAAAAAGGCTATTGTTACAGAATTGTAATTAAAGTATAAAACTTCAATGAGAAAAAAAATTGCTCTTATTGGAGCAGGCAATATCGGTGGGACTTTAGCACAACTTGTTAGTTTAAAAGAATTAGGTGATGTAGTTTTATTAGATATTTTTGAAGGGATGCCTAAGGGCAAATCTTTAGATCTTGCTCAGTCATCTTCCATTGAGGGATTTCATGCAGATTTTAAAGGTACTTCAAGTTTTAGAGATATCAAAAATTCTGATGTAGTAATAGTTACTGCAGGTTTTCCAAGAAAACCAGGCATGTCCCGAGATGATCTTGTAGAAAAAAATTCTATTATCATTCAAAATGTAGGGAAAAATATTAAAAAATATTGTCCAAAAGCATTTGTTATATGCATTACTAATCCACTCGATGCAATGGTAAGTGTCCTTCAGAAATCATCAGGCCTTAAAACTAATATGTGTATTGGTATGGCAGGTGTTTTGGATAGTGCGAGATTAAAATACTTTTTATCCAAGGAATTTAATGTGTCAATTAATGATATCAGCGCTTTTGTCTTAGGCGGTCATGGAGACACTATGGTCCCGCTTATGCGATACTCAACAGTATCAGGTATTCCTGTACCTGAATTAATAAAGATGAAGTGGACAACAAAAAAAAATATCGACAAAATTATTCAAAGAACACGTGATGGTGGTGCTGAAATTGTAAAACTCATGAACACATCTGCCTATTATGCACCAGCTTCTTCAGCTATACAAATGGCAGAGTCATTTTTGTTAGATCAAAAAAGATTATTACCATGTGCTGCATATCTTAATGGTGAATATGGAGTAAAAGGACTATATGTTGGAGTTCCAGTTATCATTGGCAAAAAAGGTGTTGAAAAAATTATTGAATTAAAACTTAATAATAATGAAAAGAAAGAATTTAATCATTCCGTTAAAGCAGTAAAATCATTAACTACATTGTCTAACAAGCTTCTAAATAAGAAAAATAAAAAATAATTGTATTTTTCATCTAATCTAACTATTACCTTTTTATCAAAATGAATTTGCATGAATACCAAGCTAAAGATCTACTAAGAAAGTACAATCTACCTATACTTGAAGGCAAAAGTTACATTGAAAATGTTGATGATTTAGAAAAAGATTTACAAAATATAAAAGGACCACCTTGGGTTATCAAATCACAGATACATGCTGGAGGAAGAGGAGCGGGAAAATTTTTAAAACCATTTAATACAAAAGGTGGAGTACAAATAACAGAATCAATTGATGATGCACAAAAAATTGCAAAAGGAATGATGGGTAACATATTGATTACAAAACAAACAGGTAATGACGGAAAGTTAGTAAATAGAATTTATTTAGAAGCTGGATGTGAAATTGATAGGGAATATTATTTAAGTATTCTTCTTGATAGGAATCAATCAAAATTAATGATGATGGTATCTGATGCTGGTGGTGTAGACATAGAAGATGTAGCTGAGAAAACACCAGAAAGAATTCAATATGTTTATTTTGATAACTTAGAAGATTTTACAATTAGTGATAGTCTTCAAAATAAATTAAATTTTTCTATTAATGAGTTTAACCAATTTAAAGAAATTGTTTCAAATTTATGTAAGGCCTATGTCGAAATAGATGCTTCTTTAATTGAAATTAATCCTCTTGTTGTGACAAAAGATGAAAAACTAATTCTTTTAGATGCTAAAATTAATATTGATGATAATGCTCTGTATAGACAGGCTGACATTGAAAAATTAAAAGATACTTCAGAAGAAAATGATTTAGAACTTGAAGCTTCTGAAAACGATATGGTTTACATTAAGCTCGATGGAAAAATAGGCTGCATGGTTAATGGAGCTGGGCTAGCTATGGCAACTATGGATATTATTAAACAATTTGGAATGGAACCAGCCAATTTTTTAGATTTAGGTGGTACAGCAAACAAAGAAAGAGCCATTAAAGCTTTCAAGATCATTCAATCAGATAAAAACGTGAAATCAGTTTTTATAAATATTTTTGGAGGAATTATCCATTGTGATATGATTGCTAATGGCATCATTGATGCAATTAAAGAATTAGAATTTAAACTTCCTGTTGTTGTACGTTTTCAAGGAACAAATTCTAAAGAAGGAAGAGACATTATAAATAATTCATCATTAGGATTAATTTCAATTGATGATTTTTCAAATGCAGCTCAGAAAGCTGTGGAGTTATCAGAATAATGTCAATTTTAGTTAATAAAAATACAAGACTTATATGTCAAGGCTTTACCGGTTCACAAGGAACATATCATTCTGAACAAGCTATAGCATATGGTACAAACCTTGTTGGTGGTGTCACGCCTGGTAAAGGAGGGCAGACCCATTTAAATTTACCGGTGTTTAATACTGTTGCCGATGCAGTGAAACAAACTGAAGCAAACGCAACAGTTATTTATGTTCCTGCTAAGTTTGCTGCTAAAGCAATTCACGAAGCTTTAGATGCAAACATTGAATTAATTGTATGCATTACAGAAGGTATTCCAGTCTTAGATATGATTGATATAAAAAAAAGAATTATTAACAATAAAACATATTTGATTGGGCCAAACTGCCCAGGTTTAATAACACCTTCCGAATGCAAGATTGGTATCATGCCTGGTTTCATCCATAAAAAAGGTAAAATAGGTATAGTGAGTAGATCAGGAACATTAACTTATGAAGCTGTTGCACAAACAACAGAGGTAGGATTAGGTCAATCAACATGCGTTGGTATTGGTGGAGACCCAATACATGGTATGGATTTTGTAGATTGTATAAAGTTATTTTTAGAAGATGATGAGACCGAGGGAATATTAATGATAGGTGAAATTGGTGGCGAGGAGGAAGAAAATGCGGCAGAATTTATTTCAAATTCAAAAAGAAAAAAACCAGTTTCAGCATTTATAGCTGGACAATCTGCACCTAAAGGAAAACGTATGGGTCATGCAGGTGCTATCGTTTCAGGCTCAAAAGGTACAGCACATTCCAAAATTAAATCTTTAGAAAATGCTGGAGTTTTGGTGTCAAAATCCCCAGCATCATTGGGAAAAACTATGAAATTAGCAATGCAAAATGGGAATAATTAGTTTCCATTAGTATGATTGTTATGCGAAATGGTTTTAGTTTAAAAGAAATCTATGAATGATACTTTCTTAAATAGTGCTAATGCTCCATATGTAGCCGAACTATATTCTAAATTTAGAAATGACCCTGAAAGTGTGGATACAACTTGGAAAGATTTTTTTAATAATTTAAATGAAGATGACTACTCTGTTCTTAAAGATTTTGGAGGACCAGAATGGAAAGAACGTCCATCAAGTATAATAGATAAAAATTACATAACCAAGGTCATAAAATCAAATGCGAATTATAATTCTGAGGAATTTAGAATTTCAACTTTAGATTCAATTAGAGCATTAAGATTAATTAGAGCTTTTAGAATTAATGGACATTTAATTGCAGATCTTGATCCTTTAGGAATATCTGAAAGAGAGTATCCTCAAGAATTAGATTATAAAAGCTATGGTTTCATTGAATCAGATTTAGAAAAAGAAATATTCATTGATGGAAGTTTGGGTTTAGAAAAAGGTAAATTAAAAAATATTATTAAAATATTAAAAGAAACTTATTCTGCTTCAATTGGTGTTGAATTTTTACACATACAACAAGCTGATCAAAAACAATGGGTCCAAGAAAGAATTGAAGAAGTAAGAAATAAAACAAATTTTACAAATGAGGGAAAAAAAGCAATCTATAAAAGATTAGTTGAATCAGAACTATTTGAGCAGTTTTTAGATAAAAAGTTTTTAGGCACAAAGAGATATGGTATCGAAGGTGGTGAAGCGATGATACCTGGGATAGAGCAAATTGTTAAACAGGCATGTTTGTCTGGAATTGAAGATATTATTATTGGAACAGCTCATCGAGGTAGACTAACACTTCTATCTAGTGTTTTGGAAATGCCTTACAAAAAAATATTATCAAAATTCCAAGGATCTTTAAACGATCCAAATGAGGTACTAGGTTCGGGTGATGTAAAATATCATTTAGGAGTTTCTGCTGATCGTGAATTTGAAAAAAAGAAAATTCATTTATCGCTCACTTCTAACCCTTCTCATTTAGAAGCAGTTAACCCAGTTGTGGCAGGAAAAGTAAGAGCTAAACAAACTTTAGCTAAAGATAAAACAACAGATAAAGTTATAGGTTTATTAATTCATGGAGATGCAGCAATAGCTGGACAAGGAGTTGTGGCCGAAACATTTGCTATGTCACAATTAAGAGGGTTTAAAACAGGTGGCACCATTCACTTTGTAATTAACAATCAGATAGGTTTTACAACTATGCCACAATATGGGCGATCAGCACCTTATTGTACTGAAATTGCAAAAATGGTTCAGGCACCAATATTTCATGTTAATGGCGATGACCCAGAAGCAGTAGTTCATGTTTGTAGACTTGCAACGGAATTTAGAAATAAATTTAAAGTCGATGTTGTTGTAGATATGTTTTGCTACAGAAGATCAGGACATAACGAAGCTGATGAGCCTTCTTTTACTCAGCCGCTAATGTATAAGGCTATCAAAAAACAAATTACTACAAGAAAAAAATATGAAAAAAAATTAATTGAGAACAATACTCTTTCAGAAGAAGAATCTAGAGACATTGTAGATTCTTTTAAAAATTTTTTAGATAAAGAATTTGAATCAACTAAAAATTATAAACCAAATAAAGTAGATTGGTTAGAGGGAACTTGGACAGGTTTATCTACAGCAACATTTGATGCAAGAAGAGGAAAAACATCTGTAAAAGAAAAAACATTAATTAACGTTGCTAAAAAAATTCATGAAATACCTGCAGATTTTAATGCTCATAGAAGAATAAAAAAAATTTATGGGGATCGATTAACAAGTGTCCTCAACGGAAAAGGTATTGATTGGGCAACCTCTGAAAGTTTAGCTTTAGCAACACTTCTTGATGAGGGATACGGTGTTCGAATATCTGGACAAGATGTTGGAAGAGGAACATTTAGTCATAGACATGGTGTTCTATACGATCAAGAAAACGAAAATCGTTTTGTTCCATTAAGACACTTTCAAAACAAGCAAGGTTACTTTGAAATTATAGATAGTTTTTTATCTGAGTTTGGTGTTCTTGGTTTTGAATATGGATATTCACAAGTTGATCCTAAGACACTTGTTATATGGGAAGCGCAGTTTGGTGATTTTGCAAATGGTGCACAAATTATGATTGATCAATTCATTAGTTCTGGAGAAAGAAAATGGTTGAGAATGTCTGGTTTAACGATGCTTCTTCCCCACGGACATGAGGGCCAAGGTCCTGAGCATACAAGTGGAAGATTAGAAAGATTTTTACAGATGTGTGCGGAAGACAATATGCAAATTGTTAATTGCACAAGTCCTGCTAATTATTTTCATGTTTTAAGAAGGCAACTACATAGAAACTTTAGGAAACCTCTAATTATATTTACACCAAAATCTACACTTAGACATAAATCTAATGTTTCTAATATTGAGGATTATATTAATGGATCAACTTTCCATAGAATTCTTACTGATAAATTATCTGTTAAAGAAAAAAGAAAAAATAAAAGATTAATCATTTGCTCTGGTAAAATATATTTTGAACTTGCAGATCACATAGCAAAAAATAAAATTAAAAATCTCTCCATAATAAGATTGGAGCAGATTTATCCATTTCCTTATGAAAACTTTAGAGATGAATTAAAACATTATACTGATGCTGAAATTATCTGGGCACAAGAAGAGCCAAAAAATATGGGTGCCTGGGGTTTTGTGAAAGGTAGATTGGAAAGTGTTATGCAGGAAGCCAACGTTAAACAAGAAAAAATATTCTATGTTGGTAGAAGTCCAGCTGCGTCTCCTGCCGCTGGTTCTTTAGAAAGACACTTAAGTAATCAAGAAACTATTATAAAAATGGCAACTGAAGATTCGATTAGCAAAATTATCAAATCTTGGGCAGGTATTTCAACAAAATTAAAGACTAATCTGCCAATTGAATAAATTGACGTAAATGTTATTAAGCATTTAATTAATGAGCACTGAATTAATAGTTCCAACACTTGGAGAGTCAATTACGGAAGCAACTGTTTCAAAATGGCTTAAGAATATAGGCGATAATTTTGAAGCAGATGAACCTTTAGTTGAAATTGAGACAGACAAAATTACAGTTGAAGTACCAGCACCTCATGCAGGCTCTCTAAAAGAAATAAAAGTTTCTGAAGGCACTGATGTTGAAATTGGTGGTATTTTAGGAATCTTAGATGAATCAAAAGGCAAAACACCAAGTCCTAAAAAAACTGAAACTAAAGAAGAAAAAATAAAAGATGAAGTAAAAGCAGTTAAGGTTGAAACAAAATCTTCGCCTGCCAAATCTTCACCATCTGCAAGGAAAATAGCTGAAGAAAATAATATTAAACTTGAAGATGTCACCTCACCCCGTTCTGATGGAAGAATTAATAAAGAAGATGTAGTTTCTCATCTTTCTTCTTCAAATAAAACAACCACTAACAAAGGTGAAAGAGAAGAAGTTGTTAAAATGTCTAAAATCAGACAGACAATATCTAAACGTTTAAAAGAGGCTCAAAATACAGCAGCCATACTTACCACTTTCAATGAAATTGACATGTCCAAAGTTATGGAAATTAGAAAATCAAAAAATCAAGAATTTCAAAGTCGGTATGAGGTCAAATTAGGTTTCATGTCATTTTTTGTAAAAGCGGTAGTAAAAAGTTTGCAAGAGTATTCAGCTGTGAACGCTGAAATTAAAGATGAAAATATAATTTATAAAAATCATTTTGATATAGGTATAGCTGTTGGAACTGAAAAAGGATTAGTCGTACCAATACTTAAAGACGCCGATCAATTGAGTTTTGGAGAAATAGAAACTAAAATTATTGATCTTAGTACAAAAGCCAAAGATGGAACGCTGACCATGGACGATTTGACTGGTGGAACTTTTACAATTTCAAATGGTGGCGTTTACGGATCAATGCTCAGCACCCCAATAATCAATAGACCTCAATCTGGAATTTTAGGGATGCATAATATTCAAAAAAGAGCAGTAGTTGTAAATGATGAAATAGTAATTAGGCCAATGATGTATGTTGCATTAAGTTATGATCATAGAATTATTGATGGAAAAGAAAGTGTTGGATTTTTAGTGAAAGTGAAAGAACTTCTAGAAGAACCATCCGAATTAGTATTAGGAATATAAAATGGAAGATTTTGATTTAATAGTAATTGGTGCGGGACCTGGCGGATATGTAGCTGCAATCAGAGCAGCTCAACTTGGAATGAAGGTTGCTTGTATAGAAAAAGAGCCATCACTTGGTGGAACTTGTTTGAACATTGGATGCATACCTTCTAAAGCATTATTAAATTCATCTGAAAAATTTGTTGAAATTTCAAATCATGCTGCAGAGCATGGCATAAAAACATCAAAGATAGATTTAGACCTAAATGTTTTGATGGATCGCAAAACTAAGATTGTAAAAAAACTTACAACAGGGATTGGTTTTTTATTTAAGAAAAATAAAATCACGCATATTCCTGGCATGGCTTCATTTGTAGATAAAAATACTATTTCTATTACAAATGGAAAAAATGAAATTACTGCTAGTGCTAAAAATTTTATTATCGCAACAGGATCATCTTCGATTGAGATACCAAATATTCCTGTTGATGAAAAACAAATAGTATCTTCAACAGGTGCTCTTTCTCTATCTAAAATACCAAAATCACTCCTAGTTATTGGTGGTGGATATATTGGACTAGAGATGGGATCAGTATGGAGTAGATTAGGTTCAAAGGTAACAGTTGTTGAAGCTCTTGACAGAATTGTTCCAACTATGGATGGTGAAATTGCTAAAGAGTTTATGAAAATGTTAACTAAACAAGGGTTAGAATTTAAATTATCGCATAAAGTGAGTTCTGCAAAATCTGGTAAGTCTGGTGTAGATGTTGAAATGGAAACATCAGATAAAAAGAAAATAAAAGAAAACTACGAAATAGTTTTAATGTCAGTAGGAAGAAAACCAAACACAGAGGGACTGGGTATCGAAAAAATTGGTATTAAATTAACCGAAAAAAAATCCATTGAAATTAAAGATAACTTTCAAACTTCTGTTGAAGGAATCTACGCCATTGGTGATGTAGCACCGGGACCAATGCTAGCACACAAAGCTGAAGAAGAAGGAGTTGCTTGTGTTGAATTTATAAATGGTCAAAAACCTCATATAAACTATGACGCTATACCAGCGATTGTTTATACCAATCCAGAGATTGCATCTGTAGGTAAAACAGAAGAACAACTCAAGCAAGAAAAGAGAGACTTCAAGGTTGGAAAATTTCCTTTTATGGCAAATGGTCGTGCCCTAACCACTTCTGCATCAGAGGGATTTGTCAAAATTTTGGTTGATAAAAAAACAGATGAAATTTTAGGTGCTCATATAATCGGTCATGATGCTGGACAACTGATTGCAGAAATTGTTACCACAATCGAATTTGGTGGAAGTGCAGAAGATATTGCTAGAGTATGTCATGCTCATCCAACAACAAGTGAAGCGGTAAAAGAAGCAGCTTTAAGTGTTGATGGCAGAGCCATACATATTTAAATTTTAGCTAGATCCATTCCTTTTTTATATTTTTTTGATGACTGTTTTACAACTGCTTGACCACACCTCATAACTTTTCTTTTATGATCAAATGTCATTTTTGGCTCTCCATGTAATTTCCAACCATTAGATAATGCTTCTGTTACTCTTTGACAAAAATCAACAGTATCATCATCAGTAATAAATCTATAACCTTTCATGTATGCTCCTTTTTGTATTAATTTATTTGATCTAGAATTTTTAATTGTTCATTTGATTTTAAACCAATAAATGTTTCAAAATCTATGAGAAAATCATCATAACTCATATTAAAATTTTTCCTAAAAGATTCTCTCCATCCTTGGTGGATTTCTCCTTCTTCCCTTTTTTCTAATTCAAGTTCAGCAATATCTTCATAAAAATCAAAGAATACTTTTTGATTAGATCCACTTAAAGAAGCAAGGTACGCTGTTGCCCACATACCACCATCATACTCGAAGCCTTGATCACATTTACTGCGAAGTTTAAATGCATCTTCTGCTCTTTCTACATCTTTTAGTTTAATTCCTTTTTTTGCACATTTGCGAAAGGATTTTAGTGTTTGTTTCATAATTTTTTTGTAATCAGCTAAATTATTTTTTCCAATAATATAATAACCAAAATATTCTGCTCCACCTTCTTCAATCCACATTGGCATATCATCATTAAATTTATACTGGGCAACACCAAAACGTTTTTCATCTTCAAAAAAAATTTTTTTCATATTTTGATAAACATGAAAATATTCATGTGCTACTATTTTTGCAACACTCCACGCTTCATTCTTATAACCCCTCCACCAACATTTATTACCCTCAATACTTCCTTTTAATGTTTCAGGTGAAAAATAGGCAGACGCTACACATTCTTTGAACCATTTTTTGTTATCACCACCACCTACTTTTAAACATTCTTCGTTGAAATTTTCCCCACGATTTACTTCACACCAATTTTGAGCAACTTTTTTTAGATTAGATTTCTTTTCATTCCAGATAATAACATGAGTTTCCGCAATGGGTTTTTTACCAAGCTCAAGGTAGGAATATTCAAGGGTTTCCATAAATAAACTATGAAGATCATCAGGGACTCCTTTATATTTAGGAAATATAATTTTTTCCTGTCCATACCAGTCAGGTATTCTATATTCATATTCAACCAAGTTGGCTGAATTGTCATACTCTCTTTCTCCTTCATCATTTGTAACAAAAGCAACATTTTCCCAAATAATTTTGTCGTTAACAGCAAAAGGTTCACACTTTCCTGAAATATTATTTTCTTTTCTCCATTTTTCACAATCTTTAAAAGCTGCTTTTTTTGCTTTCTCTTCTGACTTTTCACCAATAGTCATTCCGTATTCACATTCACCATCGCTGACTACAACATAAAACGCAGCATGTTGATCTTTAGCCTCTTCTTGATATTCTTTAAATGGTTCGTCCATTATCCAACTACATATTTGAGGATTGGCAAATATATTTTGGGAATTAACTAATAAAAAAAAAATTATTAGCAAAATTTTCATTTTATGATTAATAAATTAATCTCTATAATTTTAATTAAGTACTCAACAAGATCAGTTTGCATATCAACTGTGAATTTATTTTTATCTTTTGATCCCATAGCCAATATTAGACTATCTTCACGCAATTTAACTTTTAATAAAATATATGATTTTATTGCTGCTGATTTATTAGGAAAAAATAAAAGTAAACCTTTAGGATTTTGATTTAAATTTGTAACCATTTTGTTTTTAAAATAACTATTTGTAATTTTAATATCCAGTTGTGATAAGTTTTCTGCTCTAATATTTTCATTTGTAACAAAACAATTCATTTCATCACAACCTAAAATTATTTTAAGATCATTTTTAATTAAGCTTATTAATTTTTGTAAACTTTTTACATTTAGAATTCTAATTGTAGATTTTAGAATTCTTTTTTGAGCATTTAAATGACTTTTTCCTGCAAGTAGTACTTTTGTCATTTGATTTTGTAAGTCTATATTTTGTTGTGATATTTTTTTATATCTATAAGCCTCTAGATCAATAACCTTATCTGAACTATTATCGAGGGTTGGAAAATTTAGTTCATTAACTAAATCTGAATTTTTAATAAAAAAATTTTTATTTTTTTTTAAAAAATTGATTATTTGTTTTTCACTAATTTCATCTTCATGCGCCATGACGATTATTTTGGCAAGATTTGCTGTCCTGTTTTTGCCCAATCATCGAGAAATGCTTTCAGCCCTTTATCTGTGAGAGGATGTTTATATAATTCGTGAATAACTTTAGGCGGTAGAGTTGAAACATGAGCACCAATCACAGCTGCATCAATAAGATGTTGAGTGTTTCTTACCGAAGCAACTAATACTTCCGTATCAAATCCATAATTTTCATACATTATTACTATATCTGAAATTAGATCCATACCTTTTTCACCAATATCATCGAGCCTTCCCACAAATGGAGAAATAAATGTTGCACCAACCTTAGCGGCTAGTAATGCTTGAGCAGCACTAAAACACAACGTTACATTTACCATGATATCTTTTTCTCTAAGAGCTTTGCATGTTTGAAGACCAGCAGGTGTAAGAGGAACTTTTACAGCAACATTATTAGCTAATGATGCTAAGTATTCACCTTCTTCCAGCATTTTGTCAAATTCAGTTGCTGTCACTTCTGCACTTACTGGACCAGATACCATGGAACAAATTGCTTTAATTGTTTCTCCCATATCTTTACCGCTTTTTGCAATTAGAGATGGGTTTGTCGTTACACCGTCTATTAATCCACTAGGCATTAACTCTTCAATCTGAGATATATCGGCAGTGTCTATAAAAAATTTCATTGTTTGTTGTATACCATATACAAGTTATTTAGAAAGTTAACATATAAAAAACACATAAATATAATGTTGTACGATGTAGTAGTAACAAGACCTTTCGATAAAGTTTTCACTTATTCTTCAACAAATGAGCAACTTGAAATTGGTCAGGTAGTCTTAGTTCCATTTGGAAAAAAAATAGAATCTGGAATTATTTGGAAGAAGAATGTTAAAAATCCTGGATACGAAATTAAAGAGGTTACAAAAATTTGTAATGATATTATCCTTCAGAATTCTTCAATCGATTTTATAAATTGGATCGCAAGTTATACTTTAGCTCCACTAGGAGCAGTTTTAAAATTATTTCTTATTAACAATGATATTGTGGAATTTGATAAAGAAAAATTAGATAGTTTCAATAACACCAAACCTTCTTTAGTGACATTGAGTGAAGAGCAAGCAAATTCATTTAAAGAAATCACCCAATCATTTAATAAATCAAACAAACCTGTTTTATTAGAAGGTGTAACAGGCTCTGGTAAAACTGAAGTATATTTTGAAATAATAGATAAATTTTTAAAAGAAAAAAAACAAATATTAATAATGGTTCCAGAAATTAGCTTAACACCACAATTAGAGACAAGAGTAAAGAAACGTTTTGGAATGGAAGTGTGTTTGTGGCATTCTAAAATTACAAAAAAAAATAGGCAAAAAATTTGGCATAAATGTTTTGCAAGAGATACAGTCATTGTTATTGGTGCTCGTTCAAGTTTGTTTCTTCCTTTTACAAACTTAGGATTAATTGTTGTCGATGAAGAACATGATACTAGTTATAAACAAGAGGACAATATACGTTACCAAGCAAGAGATCTTGCAATTGTAAGAGCTAAAATTGAAAAAAATTTTATATTATTAGCTTCGGCAACACCGTCTTTAGAAACAATAAATAATGTTAAAATTAAAAAATATGATCAAGTCTATTTATCAAAACAATTTTCTGGAACTCCATTACCTGAAATTTCTATAATTGATTTAAATAAAAATAAACTTGATAAAGATAAATGGATATCACAATCAATTATTAATTCTATTTCTCAGTGCTTAGAAAATAAGGAACAAACTCTTATTTTTTTAAATCGTAGAGGATATTCACCATTAACCTTATGTAATAGTTGTGGATTCAGATATGAATGTGATCAATGTTCATCATGGATGGTTATGCATCAACACAAAAAAGTTTTCTTATGCCATCAATGTGGAACTATAAAAAAATTAAATTTAGATTGTCCTCAATGTAATGAAAAAGATAGTATAAAATTTGTTGGTCCTGGAGTTGAGAGAGTTGCAGAGGAGCTAAAAGAATTTTTTCCTGGGAAAAATATTTCCATCATGTCAAGCGACAACGTTAACACACCAAACAAAATTAAAAATTTTATTACTGATATAAACAACAAAGATATAGATATAATTGTAGCCACACAAATTATGGCAAAAGGATATGATTTTCCAAATTTATCATTAGTAGGAATCGTTGATGCGGACGCAGGTTTATTTGGCGGTGATCCTAGAGCTATAGAAAAAACTTTTAACCTACTTCAGCAAGTTGGAGGAAGAGCTGGTAGAGGAAAAAAAATTGGTAAAGTTTTTCTTCAAACATATTTTCCAGATCAAGAAATAATTAAGTCGATACAACTTCGAGAAAGAGAAGCTTTCGTTGAAAGAGCTTTAGAAGAAAGAAAGAATTTTAATATTCCTCCTTTTGGTTTTATGACTTCAATAATTCTTTCTAGTCATACAAAAGCTTTAGTTCTTAAACATGCTTCAAGAATGGCTCGACAAGATCAAAATAGTGAAAATATTAAAATTCTTGGTCCAGTTGAAGCTCCAATTTCTTTGCTTAGAGGACAATATCGATACAGAATATTATTGAAGAGCAATAGTAGAAAAAATCTTAATAAATTCACAAAAAAAATTGTCGAAAAGACTAAATTACCTTCTTCTGTAAAGTTAATTATTGATGTCGATCCCTATTCATTTATGTAATTTACCCACAATTTTAAAAATATCTTCGATTTAACTCATTTGACGCACAAACTGACAGTTTACCTACTTTTTCTGATGTGTTAATAGCCTATTTCTAAACTTCTTATGAATCTAATTTATGGCATCTAATACATTATCTGGAGATCTTATATCGGAAAGATATGGAGCAGCTCTCTATGATCTTGCTTCTGAAAAAAAATGTATTGATGATATTCTAAATGACTTTGAATTAGTGCAAAAAGCTTTGAAAGAAAGTTTAGAGTTGACACAAGTTATTAAAAGTCCATTAGTAAATTCAGATGAGAAGCTTAATATTTTGCTAAAATTATTTTCTAAAGCAAATTTACATAATCTTACGACAACTTTTTTAAAAGTTCTTGATAACAATAAGAGAATTTCAAATATCGCTTCTATTATTTTACAATTTAAAAAAATAAACTCTGAAAAAAGAGGTGATATTACTGCTGACATAACATCAGCAAATATTTTATCTGATGATGAAAAAAATAATATTACAAATCAACTTAAAAAATCTTTAGGTGAAAAATTATCTTTAAATTTTGATGTCGATGAAGACATTATTGGTGGTTTAATTGTTAAGGTTGGTTCCAAAATGATTGATACATCTATAGCGAATAAAATTAATAAACTAAAAATTGCAATGAAGGGGGCATAATGGAAATCAAAGCTGCAGAAATATCGTCTGTAATTAAAGACCAAATAGCTAATTTTGAAACTAAAGCGGATGTTGCTGAGGTTGGAACAGTACTAAGTGTTGGAGATGGAATTGCACGTGTGTATGGTCTTGATCAAGTACAAGCTGGAGAGATGGTAGAATTCCCAGGCGGCATTAAAGGTATGGCCCTCAACCTTGAAATGGATAACGTTGGTGTTTCAATTTTCGGTGATGATACTGGAATTAAAGAAGGTGACACAGTTAAACGTACAGGAGAAATTGTTGACGTTCCTGTTGGAAAAGAATTGTTAGGACGTGTTGTTGATGGTTTAGGAAATTCTATTGATGGTAAAGGTCCTATTCAATCTTCTGAAAAGAGAAGGATTGAATTAAAAGCCCCAGGTATTATTCCTCGTCAAAGTGTATCTGAACCTATGCAGACAGGTATTAAAGCACTTGATGCTCTTGTTCCAGTTGGAAGAGGTCAGCGTGAATTAATAATTGGTGACAGACAAACAGGTAAAACTGCTGTTGCTATTGATACAATCTTAAATCAAAAATCTGTAAATCAATCAGACAATGAAAAAGAAAAGTTATATTGTATTTATGTTGCAATTGGTCAGAAAAGATCAACAGTAGCTCAAATTGTAAAAACGCTAGAAGATAATGGTGCAATGGAATATACAATTGTTGTATCGGCAACTGCATCAGAGCCTGCACCGTTGCAATTTTTGTCTGCTTATACTGGCTGTACAATGGGTGAGTACTTTAGAGATAATGGTATGCATGCATTAATTGTTTATGATGATTTATCAAAGCAAGCTGTTGCTTACAGACAGATGTCTCTTTTATTAAGAAGACCTCCTGGACGTGAAGCATATCCCGGAGATGTATTTTACATTCATAGTCGTCTTTTAGAAAGAGCTGCCAAAATGAGTGATGAACATGGTGGTGGAAGTTTGACTGCCCTTCCAATTATTGAAACTCAAGCAGGGGATTTATCTGCTTATATTCCAACGAATGTTATATCCATTACGGATGGACAAATATTCTTGGAAACCAACCTATTCTTTGCTGGTATTCGACCTGCGATTAACGTTGGTCTTTCTGTAAGTCGTGTTGGTTCTGCAGCGCAAACAAAGGCAATGAAAAAAATTGCTGGTCCTGTAAAACTAGAATTAGCTCAATATCGTGAAATGGCTGCTTTTGCACAGTTTGCATCAGACTTAGACGCTTCAACGAAACAATTACTTGATCGTGGTGCAAGACTAGTTGAAATTTTAAAACAAGGTCAATATTCACCACTAACGGTTTCAGAGCAAGTTGTATCTATTTATGCAGGTGTACGTGGATATCTTGATAAAGTTGCAGTAGGCGATGTAGTCAAGTTTGAAACAGAAGTTTTAAATGAGATTAGAACTAAGCATAGTGATTTATTAGATGCAATTGCCAATGAAAAAGAATTATCTAAAGAAAATGATGATAAATTAAAATCAATCTTAGATGACTTGGTTGGAAAGTTTGCAAGTAACTAATCTATGCCAAGTTTAAAAGATATCAAAACTCAGATCAATTCAGTTGGATCTACAAAAAAAATTACATCAGCAATGAAAATGGTTGCTGCAAGTAAGTTACGTAGATCACAAGAAAAAGCTGAAGCGGCAAGACCATATTCATCAAGACTAGAGGAGATGCTTTCCTCTCTTGCATCATCTGCTGCATCTGGGGAAGGTATAATCAAACTCTTAACAGGCACTGGCAATGATCAGAATTATATCGTAGTTCCAGTAAGTGCTGATAGAGGTTTATGCGGTGGATTTAACAGCAGCATAAATAGAGAAACTTTTAAGTTGGTTAAATCACTTGAGGGTAATGGAAAAAAAGTTCAACTTATGCCAGTTGGGAAAAAAAGTAGAGACTTTTTTAATAGGGTAATGAAGGATCAAATTATAGAGAGTTTTGTTGACTTAAATGTTTCAAGTACTGGTTACGAGTCTGCATTAAACATTTCTAATAAGCTTCAAGAATTATACTTTGAGGGTAAGTTTGATAAATGCATATTAGTTTTTAACAAATTTAAATCAGCTATTTCGCAAGAAGTAACACAACAACAATTAATACCATTAGACGTTTCAAATTCTGAAAAGGAAGAAGAAAAAGAAAATTCTTCAAATGCAATTTATGATTATGAGCCTGATGAAGAAACAATTTTAAAGGATTTACTTCCAAAAAATGTTTCTATTCAAATATTTAAAGTACTTTTAGAAAGTGATGCAGGGGAGCAGGGGGCAAGAATGGCCGCAATGGACAACGCAACCCGAAACGCAGGTGAAATGATAGATAGTTTAACGTTAAAGTATAATAGAACGCGACAAGCGTTCATTACAAAAGAATTAATAGAGATTATTTCTGGAGCTGAATCAATATAAAGGGGGATATATGGCTAACAATTTAACTGGAAAAATATCACAAGTTCTCGGAGCTGTAGTTGATGTAGAGTTCGATGGTGAACTTCCTGCAATCATGAACGCTCTAGAAGTTGACAACAACGGAACAAGATTAATGCTAGAGGTTGCTCAGCATTTAGGAGAAAATGCTGTTCGTACAATTGCTATGGATACAACAGATGGACTAGTTAGAGGTCAAACAGCTACTGATACAGGTGCCCCTATTTCAATGCCTGTAGGCCCAGAAACTTTAGGTAGAATTATGAATGTTGTAGGAGAGCCAGTTGACGAAAGAGGCGATATTGGAACAAGTAAATCTTATCCTATTCATAGACCAGCACCAGAGTTTGTTGATCAATCTACAGAAACCGAAGTTCTAGTAACAGGAATTAAAGTAGTTGATCTACTAGCACCTTATGCAAGAGGTGGTAAAATTGGATTATTTGGCGGAGCTGGAGTTGGTAAGACAGTTTTAATTATGGAATTAATTAATAACATTGCCAAGGCTCATGGAGGATATTCGGTATTTGCTGGCGTTGGAGAAAGAACGCGTGAGGGTAATGACTTGTACCACGAAATGATTGAGTCAGGAATTATTGACTTAAAAGGGAAGGATTCAAAAGTTGCACTTGTTTATGGTCAGATGAACGAACCACCAGGAGCAAGAGCTAGAGTTGCTCTTTCAGGATTAACTCAAGCAGAATACTTTAGAGATGAAGAAGGTCAGGATGTGTTGTTTTTTGTAGATAACATATTTAGATTTACCCAGGCAGGTTCGGAAGTGTCTGCTCTTCTAGGACGTATCCCATCTGCAGTTGGATATCAACCAACACTTGCAACAGATATGGGTGCTTTACAAGAACGAATCACAACTACAAAAAAAGGATCTATTACATCAGTACAGGCAATATATGTTCCTGCAGATGACTTAACGGATCCTGCACCTGCAACATCCTTTTCACATTTGGATGCAACAACAGTTCTAAATAGAGCTATCTCTGAAAAAGGAATATATCCAGCAGTTGATCCATTAGACTCTACTTCTAGAATTTTAGATCCACAAGTTGTTGGTGATGATCATTACAGAGTTGCTAGAGAAGTACAAAGAGTTCTACAAACATATAAAAGTCTTCAAGATATAATAGCTATTCTAGGAATGGATGAGCTTTCAGAAGAAGATAAGTTGACAGTTGCAAGAGCTAGAAAAATAGAAAAGTTTTTGAGCCAACCATTTTTTGTTGCAGAAGTCTTCACAGGCTCTCCTGGAAAATATGTTGATCTTGAAGATACCATAAAAAGTTTTGATGGACTCGTAAAAGGTGAATATGACCATATGCCAGAAGCTGCATTTTATATGGTAGGCGGTATTGATGAAGCTATTGAAAAAGCTAAAAAATTAGAAGCTGAAGCTGCATAATGGCAACAATTTCTTTTGATTTAGTTTCTCCAGAAAACCTCATCTTTAATGATGATGTTGGAACTATTATTGTTCCAGGCAAAGATGGTGATCTGGGTGTCTTACCTGGACATAGTCAAGTAATGTCCTCATTAAGACCTGGTAGAGTGATGGTTTATAGTGAGGATAAAAATTTAGTTAAATCATTTTTTGTATCAGGTGGTTTTGCTGAAATTAATCCAGAGAAATGTATCGTCCTTGCAGAAAGTGTAGTTGAACTAAATTCTTTAGACAAGTCTTCAATTGAAAAAGAAATTGAAGAATTAGGTAGTAAGGAAAGTAAAGAATCAGAAGAGCAACTGTTGATAGCAAAAGCTAAATTAGAAGCTATAACAGTAAGTTTTTATGATAAGATTTAATTTCTAGAATTAACAGAGGCTATTAAATTTTTTGCATTATTACAAAATAGATTCTGTTTTTCACTTTCCGTTATTTTGCTATTTCGAATTCCTCTTTTCATTGCTCTTAATTGTTCGTATCTAATAAATGTCATTCGATCATCACAATGACTTAGAGCTAAATTATGATTATCAGAACTTATTGCAGACCAAGCTTTCCCAAAAGTAATATATTTCCCTCTCATTCTCCCTATCATATCATCAGATCCATACATTATTTTTTCAAGACCAACTCCTTGATACAGAGCGTCAATTGAATCAGATTCACATACTGTAGAACAATCATACCAAATATTTTTTAAATCTCTAATTTTCTTAATTCCTTTTTCTAACGCCCAAGCAGAATAACTTCTAGCACAGTGAGCAAGTATCCATTTGACGTTAGGATATTTATCACTCAAATAAATTAGGTCATTAATATTATCATCATCAGCAATTGCATCCTTTTTTGCTAAATGCATCATAATGATAAGTCCAAATTTATCCGCAATTTCTATTTGCTCTTCAGTTATAAAATCTAAAATTTTGCAATTAATTGTATCGTTTGTTTTTGAATAAAATCTATATGGTTTAAAACCTTTAATGTTATTTTTTAATAAAAGCTCTTCAATATAATTTTTATCCATATTTGGGTTAATTAAAATTAAGCACTTATTTTCAGTAAGTGTTTTAGTTTGTTCTAAAATATATTCATTTGAACCTTCAAAGTTACATGGATATTTGAATGGAAAAGGAAAACTTAACCTATTTACAACTCTATTAGGCATAAGTAATTGATCTACTTGATCTGCAAATCTCATAGATACTTCACTAAAATATTTTCCTTGAAAATTTCTTTCACCAATATCTTTTTTAGGATCTTGATTAAAACTCCATTTATAAATATGGGTATGAACATCAAAAATATTTTTAGGAACAAAGTTTTCTAACTCTTCATCCCATATTTGTTTATCTAAGCTTGTGATTATTAATTCAGGATTTTCATTAAACATCTTTTAGAACATTTTTAAATTCACTTTGAATTTTCTGATAAACATTTTTTTTAAATGGTACTGCATTATGAGTAATTTCGTCGTAATTCATCCATTTCCAATCACTAAATTCAGGATTTTCTGTTCCTACATTTATATCACTATCATCACCATTAAAGTTAAATAAAAACCATTTTTGAATTTGACCCATATACTCATTTCCCCAAGGTAAGGTGTTTAAAATTTCACTTGGTATGTCATAGGAGATCCATTCTTTAGATGAAGCAATTAGAGACGCTTTATTAGTACCAATTTCTTCCATCATTTCTCTCCAAACTGCTTCTTCAGGATTTTCATTGTCATCAATACCACCTTGTGGCATTTGCCAATACCCGCTAGGATTATCTAATCTTTTGCCAACTAAAACCTGATTTTTAGTATTGAGAATCATCATTCCCACACATTTTCTATATTTTTTTTGCATTATTATTCTTGAATTTCATTAAAGAGACTAACACCTTGTACAAGATCAAAGGCTCTACGAAGTTGATAATCAAGCTTTAACCTTTTTTCAAATTCACTTAATGCATTATCTTCATTACCTTCTAATTCTTCTTCGTTACTTTTATCAAGGGAATCTTTTAAATCCGACTCAGAAAATCTTTTATAATCAAAAGATTCAAATTCTCCTTGCTCAATAATTATATCTGGAACAATACCCTTACCCTGGATTGATTCACCTGAGGGAGTATAATATCTAGCTGTCGTTAATCTTATGCCAGTGAGATTATCACTATTTGAAACTTGAAATGGAATTATTGTTTGTACTGATCCTTTACCAAAAGATTGTGTGCCAATAATGATAGCTCTTTTATGATCTTGTAGCGCGCCTGCAACAATTTCAGATGCAGATGCAGAACCTCCATCAATGATTACAACAAGTGGTTTACCATTAGTTCTATCAGACTTCTTTGCACGATATCTTTTAATATCTTTTTTATCCCTTCCTCTTGTTGAAACAATTTCTCCTCTTTCCAAGAATATATCCGTTACCTTAACTGCTTGAGTAAGAAGACCCCCTGGGTTAGAGCGTACATCTAAAACATAACCTTTTATTTGATTTTCTTTTTCAATTTTTTTTATTGCGTCAAGAAGGCCACTTTCTGTTTGTTCGTTAAAAGATGTTATTCTCAAATATCCAATATTGTTAAGAACTTCACTTTTTACTGATCTAATTTTTATATAATCTCTAATAATTTCAATCTCAAAGGGTTCAGTATTTGCTCTCGAAATAGTAATTACTATTGGCTCACCTTTATTACCTCTCATTAATTCAACAGCTTCATTTAGAGTTAGACCAAAAACAGGTGTTTCGTCTATTTGAATAATGTAATCACCTGCAAGAACTCCAGCTTCATATGCTGGCGTATCTTCTATCGGAGCAATGACTTTCACGAAACCTTCTTCCATGGTTATTTCAATACCTAATCCTCCAAATTTACCCTCTGTATCCATTTGCATTTCTTTAAATACTTCTTCATTCATAAAACCAGAATGAGGATCTAAACCCGACAACATTCCATCAATTGCTTTTTCAATTAATTCTTGATCCGTAACCTCTTCTACATAGGATGATCTTACCCTGTCAAATACCTGCCCAAATAGATCTAAATATTTATATTTTTCTTCATCTGAAGAAGATCCATATGTTTTAGGTGCAAGAAGTGTAATGAGCGTGAGCAGTAGTATTACTTTTAAAAATACATTTTTTGAAATTATCATATCTTTTAAGCTAGTTTAGTTTGTGAAGAATCAAAGCTTACTTCCCATAATTTTTCTAATGCGTATAATTCTCTAATTTCTTGTCGAAACAAATGAACAATGATCTCACCTGCATCAACAATTATCCAGTCACATTGAGGTCTTCCTTCAGGATTCGGACATTTTATCCCTGCTCTTTTTAATTTTTTTACCATTTCGTCTGCTGTAGCATCTGAATGTCTAGTTGATCTACAGGTAGCAATCACAAAGGCATCAGCAACGGATGATTTGTTTGATAAATCAATAACTTTTATATCTTCAGCTTTTGCGTCACTTAGTATTGATACAATATTTTCTGTCAATGAAGTAATTTTATTAATATTTGCCTCTTAATTTATTTCTTTGATTTCTAATTTCAGATGATGAAATTTTAATTTCTTTATTTTGTATCAAAGTCCATGCAGGAATTTTTTTTGAAACATGTTCTATGTCTTGAGCTATATATTTATGATGAATAAATTTTTTTGCTGCAACACTTTTCAAAGCATTTGTATTATATCCATGTCTTCTAAAAATAACAATAGAGATAATATGAAAAATTGATTGCCATTTTTCCCATTCATGAAAATTAACTAAATTGTCTGCACCCATTAACCAAAAAAATTTAATATTTTTATAATATTGAATAAGAAATTTAATTGTCTGATACGAATATTGAGATTTAATTTTTTTTTCTACTTCTAATATTTTTATAGGAAAATTTTTTGTAATTTGTTTACAATTTTGTAATCTTTCTTCGTATGTTGCAGGTTTTGAAATCTTCAAAGGGTTCTGAGGTGTAACTAGCCACCAAATTTCATCCAGCTGTAATACTTTTTTAGCCTCATTTGAAATAAATAGATGCCCTCGATGTGGCGGATCAAAAGACCCTCCCAGAAGTCCAATCTTTTTCAATTAAGGTCTTTCTTGACCATTACCATTAACTACATATTTAAATGTTGTTAAATGTTTTGTTCCCACTGGTCCTCTTACATGTATTTTGTCTGTTGAGATTCCTATCTCAGCACCAAAACCAAATTCACCACCATCTGCAAATTGCGTAGATGCATTTTTAAGTATTATTGCGCTGTCAATTTTATTATAAAATTTTTCAAAGGTTTTTTCACTTTCTGTAATTATACTTTCTGTATGACCAGACGAATAATCATTTATATGCTTAACCGCTTCATCAACTCCTGAAACAATTTTTACTGATAAAATTTTATCTAAATATTCTAATGACCAATCTTCTTCACTTGCAGTTTTAAAATCTCTATCTAAAGACTGAATATATTCATCACCTCGAATTTCACAATTTACTTCTTTTAGAGGTTTTAATATTTTCATTGCTTCGTCTTTAATTTTTTCATCAATTAAAAGTGTTTCTGCAGCACCACAAATTTCAGGACGCCTCATTTTACTATTAAAAACTACTTTTTCTGCAATATTTAAATCAGCATCTTGATCTACATATACATGACATATACCATCTAAATGTTTGATAACGGGTATCTTGCTTGCCGAATTAATTTTTTCAATCAAACCTTTGCCACCTCTAGGAATAATTACGTCAACATAATCTCTCATACTAAGTAAATGATCAACCGCTTCTCTCTCAGGTGTATTAATCATTTGGACACAATGTTCAGGGAGGCCAGCTTCCGAGAAAGCATATGTAATATTATTTACTAATTCCTTAGAGGAATGAAAGCTATCACTACCACCTCTTAAAATTATACAATTGCCAGATTTTATGGAAAGACAAGACGCATCAACAGTGACGTTCGGTCTGGATTCATAAATCACGCCTAATACACCAAGTGGTGTTGAAATTTTACGAAACTGCAAACCATTAGGTCTTTCCCATTCTTCTAATGTAATGCCAATTGGATCTGGTATTTCAATTATATCTTCAATTGATGTAATCAATCCATCAATAGATTTTTCATTTAATGTAAGTCTATTTATTAAAGGCTTAGCTAAAGATTTTTTTTCACCATTTTCTAAATCTATTTTATTAGCTTCAAGAATTTTATTTCTATTTTTATCTAAATTTTTAGTGAGTTTTGTTAAAGCAAGATTTTTTTGATCGCTACTACAGACTTTCATACTTAGAGAGGCAGATTTTGCTCTTTTGCCTAATTCAATAATATTATTTTCAATACTCATGTAGAAAGCTTAACTAAATTATCTTTATGTACCACTTCCTCTCTTCCTTCGAAACCTAAAACTTTATAAATTTCTTTACTTTTCTTTCCAATAATTTTTTTTACATCATTAAAATCATAAGCAGATATACCTATTGCTACTTTCTGACCGTTCTCAACTAAGATAGATATTACATCACCTCTTTTGAACCTTCCCTTGATATCTATTACTCCTGCAGGAAGAAGACTTTTATTTTTCAAAATTGCATTTTGAGCCCCTGTATCAATAATAATCGATCCTGATGGTTTTAAATGATGTAATAACCATTTCTTTTTGGACGAATTTGTAGAAGTTAAGGGATAAAAAATTGTTGAATTTTTCTTATTAATATTACTGATTGGTCTGTTTTTATCACTATTAGTAATTATTGTAGCACAACCGTTTCCAGCACAAATTTTTGCTGCTAAAATTTTTGTGGCCATTCCTCCTCTACCTAGCTCAGAAGATTGATAATTACCAAGTTCTTCAATTTTTTTATCAATTTTTAATACCTCTGAAATTTTTTTGACATCCTTATCTTTTTTTGGATTACCTTGATATAAACCATCAACATCACTTAATAAAATTAATAAATCAGCTTCAATCATTTGTGCTACTCGGGCTGCAAGTCTATCATTATCACCATAGCGAATTTCCTCAGTAGCAACAGTGTCATTTTCATTAATGATTGGGATTATGTTTTTACTTTGTAATGATGATATTGTATTTCTAGCATTTAAATATCGTCGCCTTTCTTCGCTATCTTCTAATGTTAATAGAATTTGAGAAACACCTATCTTGTATTTTCCTAGTTTATTTCGCCATTGATGGGCTAATTCAATTTGACCAACTGAAGCTGCTGCCTGTTTATCTTCTAATTTTCTTAACTTTGTATTTGAAATACTTTTCGCACCTAAAGCAATAGCGCCAGAACACACAATCACAATTTTTTTTGTTTTATTCAATTCCGCAATGTCTTTACATAAATTATCTAACCACTTAGATTTGATCTTTTTTGTTTTTGAATCAACAATTGAATTTGAACCAATTTTAACAACTACTTTTTTATATTTTTTAATCATTTGTGATTTCATTATATTTGAATAAATAATCAATTAAATCATTTATACCTGCATTATTAAAACTTGATATAAAAAGAATCTCAGAATTTAATTTTTGATTAATCTTAATTTTTTTTTCTTCTAAATTTTCATTGAGTAAATCAACTTTGGTAAAAACAATTATTTCTTTTTTTGAAGATACTTTTTCACTATATTTTGAAATTTCATTTCTTACTGTATTATAGTTTTCGTACCAATTTTCGTCATTTATATCTAATAAATGAAGTAAATATTTACATCTCTCAATATGTGCTAAAAATTTATCTCCCAACCCTTTTCCCTTATGCGCACCTTCAATCAAACCTGGGATATCTGCTAATACAATTTCTTTATCAAAGCGCTTCACGGTACCTAGTACAGGATGTAAGGTTGTAAATGGATAATCCCCAATTTTTGGATTAGCATTAGAAATTGTTGATAACAGAGTTGATTTACCTGCATTAGGTAAGCCTATTACTCCTACATCTGCAAATAATTTGAGCGATAACCATATCCATCGTTCTTCTCCTAATTCACCTTTTGTAAATTTTCTTGGAGCTTGGTTAACTGATGATTTAAAATGATTATTTCCTAAACCGCCATTACCACCCTTTAATAAAATGTATTCTTCATCAATCTTTGTTAGATCAGTTAGCAATACCGTTTTATCTTCATTGTAAATTTCTGTTCCGGGTGGAACTTTAATAACCATGTTGCTTCCATTCGCTCCTGTTTGATTTTTTCCTCTTCCATTTTCACCTTTTTTTGCTTTAAAATGTTGTTGGTATCTAAAATCAATTAGTGTGTTTAAATTATCATCCACTTTAAAAACAATATTTCCACCTTTTCCTCCATCGCCTCCATTAGGGCCACCAAACTCAATATATTTTTCCCTACGAAAACTAGCACAGCCATCTCCACCATTACCTGATGCAATATATATTTTTGCTTGATCTAAAAATTTCATAATAGATTTTTAATTAATTAGGATTATTGTTCTGTGGGAACAACTGATACAAAAGTTCTTACTCTTGTTTTTTTAAAAGCTACTTTTCCATTTATTGTAGCAAATATTGTGTGATCTTTACCTATGCCAACATTAACACCTGGATGAAACTTTGTACCTCGTTGCCTAATAATAATGTTTCCAGCTATTACGTTTTCACCGCCAAATTTCTTAACTCCAAGTCGTCGACCCGCCGAGTCTCTTCCATTCCTAGAACTACCACCTGCTTTTTTCGTTGCCATTATTTATCTTCTTTTTTAGTTTTAACAGTTTTTTTAACAGTTTTCTTTACTGATTTTTTCTTAGTAGGTGAAGCTTTATTTACTGCTTTTTTTGCAACTGTCTTCTTTTTTGCAACTTTTACATCTTTAGACTCACTTTTTTCTTTAGTAACTTTAGTTTCAGTTTTTTTAACTTTTTTTGTTTCAGGTTTAGCAGTGGACTTTTTTCCACCATAAGAAATTGATTCTATTCTTAATACAGTTATATACTGTCTATGACCTTGTGTTAGTCTGTAATTTTGTCTTTTTCTTTTTTTAAAAACTATTATTTTTTTATCTCTGATTTGATCAAGAATTTTTGCTTCAATTGAAGCATCTTTTAGTAATGGCTCGCCTAAGCTATTTGTGCTTTGATCACTGATCGCTAATACGTCAGTAATAGACACTTTATCACCTTTGGATCCCTCAAGCTTTTCTACTTTAAGTATCTGACCAGCTCTTGCTGAGTATTGCTTTCCACCAGTTTTGAAAATTGCTAACATATCTTTTGATGGCGGGGTTTATAGTGAACTATGCTAATAGTCAAATTAAAAATATGGCTTAAATACTGGAAATAAAAACTTAAAAGCTATCCTTTGCTTTTCGCAAATAAGCAAACAATTCAAAGTCTGTAAAACCTAGCTCTTTCTTAATTATAGTACCTAATTTTGAATTTTGATTCAGGAATAAGTTATATTGTTTTTCACTTTCTAATAAAAAAGGTACGGATTTTCCTTTATCATTTAAATCATCATTAATTTTGTTTCTAACTGTCAAATAAGCACTTTCTTTTTTGAGTGTTTTCTCAAGAAAATTTAAATTGCTTATTGTATATTCATGACCACAATAAATAATTGTATTTTTATCTAATTCATTAATTTTTTTTAAACTGTTATACATTTCATCTAATGTTCCTTCAAAAACACGACCACAACCAAGTCTGAACAGTGTATCACCACAAAATAAAACACCATTGTTTTCATCATAGTAAATTATATGATCTAATGTATGCCCAGGTGTTTTTATTATTCTAAATGTATTTAAGCAGGAGTTGACTTCATCTCCATCACGTAAAACAAATCTTGTATTTTCAATCTGAGCACTTGGAGAGTGTATATTAACTTCTGGAAAAGCATTAAGTATTCCTTTTACACCTGATGTGTGATCTTTATGATGATGTGTAATAAATATATCTTTTATAGTTAAATTGTTTTCAAGAGCAAAATTTAATATAGGATTACTATCTGCAGGATCTACAACACAGCTCTTAAGCGTGTCATTATATAAAACAAAAGAGTAGTTATCTTTTAATTGATTTATAATTTCAACTTTCATCTAATAACTAATTTGCAATAACAGAATTTTTTGCAAAAACTTTTTTTAATGATTTAATTTTTATTGGTTCAAAATTTTTATAACTTAATAAAAAGATAGCTTCGTGAGTGAAAAAATTAACTCCAGTAACTGATTCACTTATATCAAATTGCCTACCTTTTGATGTTAATCCAATACTTTTTTCAATCACAATATTCATTTCATTACACAAATTCAAAAAATCCTTAATTGTAAAAAAATGAATGTTAGGTGTGTCATACCATGTATAAGGTAAACTTTCTGTTACTGGCATTTTTCCAGATATTAAAAGCTGTAATCTTATTTTCCAATGTCCAAAGTTAGGAAAAGAAACTATTGCTTTTGATCCTATTCTTAATAATTCAGACAGAATATCTTTGGGCTTCATCATTGCTTGTAAAGTTTGACTTAAAATTACATAATCAAAACTATTATTTGAATATTGCGACAAATCCAATTCGGCATTTCCATGTACAACATTGAAACCTCTTGCGATAGCATTTGCAGCTAGATCTCTATTTAATTCAATGCCATGAGTTATTGCATTACGATTATTTTCTAATTGTTCCATAAGACCGCCATCACCACATCCAATATCTAGGATTTTTCTATCTTCTGCGATAAGTGTTTCAATAAGAGACCAATCTTTTCTTATGCTATTAATTTTATTCATCTATCTTTGCAAAGTTGTTTGTTAGGAAACCTTTTATTACATGATCTAACTGTGGTTCCTCTAATAAAAAACTATCATGTCCTTTATCAGTATCAATTTCTAGAAAGCTTACTTCTCTTGATAGAGAATTTAATTGATTTACAATCATTTTACTTTCTATTGTAGGGAATAACCAATCCGAGGTAAATGAGACAATTAAATATTTTAAATGGTTATTTGGATTATGACTAAACTCAATATTTTTTCTAAATGTTTCATCATGATCAAAATAATCCATAGCCCTTGTTAAATAAAGATATGAATTTGCATCAAATCTTTCAACAAATGATTTACCTTGATATCTCAGATAACTCTCAACTTGAAAATCCGCATCAAATCCAAAAGAAATAATATCTCTTGATTGAAGTTTTCTTCCAAATTTTCTATGCATCGCATTTTCGGATAAATATGTGATATGCGCAATCATTCTTGCTACTGATAGACCTCTTTCTGGCACTTCACTATTTTCAAAATACTTTCCATTTTTCCAAATAGGATCACTCATTATTGCCTGTCGCCCAACTTCATGAAATGCAATATTTTGAGCCGAATGTTTTAAAGCGCCCGCAATATGTATTATATTTAAAATTCTATCTGGAAAATCGATTGCCCATTGAAGTGCTTGCATTGCTCCCATCGAACCACCAATGACAGAAAATAACTTCTCTATATTCAAACTTTCAATCAATAAAGATTGAGCCTTCACCATATCTTTTATTGTTACGGAAGGAAAATTACCACCATATGCAACATCAATTCCATTTTGTAACTCTTTAGGACCAGTTGAGCCAGCACAACCGCCGAGTACATTTGAGCAAATTACAAAAAATTTATTTGTATCAATTGGTTTATTAGGCCCAACCATTCTAGACCACCAACCTTCTCTCCCAGTAATGGGATTATTCCCAGCAACATATTGATCTCCAGTTAAAGCATGGCAAACAAGAATAGCATTAGTTTTATCAGTATTTAATTTTCCATATGTTTTGAATGCTAGTTTAAAACTCTCTATTATATCTCCTGATTCTAGTTTTAAATTAATATTCTCGAAATAGGCTATTTCGCTTTCAAGTCTTGTGTCATTAGTAAATTTTGTTTTCATATCTTTTTAGTCTAACACTATTTGAAAGAATGAAGGAGGAGTGTAAACGCTTTAGCTGATTATTGCTCCACCCGCAAGCTGTCTCAAATCGGTGATAATCGGTCTTATATTTATATATCTTTCTAAGTCAATAAATCGTCATTTTTTAAATTAAATACTACTTTATTTTGATTTATCGTAAGATAGTTTGTAAAGAAACGTGCAAAATTATGAAAAATAAAGAATTAGACAATTTAAGAAGCAAAATTAATAACATTGATGATGAAATTTTATCTTTATTATCTAATCGATCTAAAATTGTTTTAGAAATAGGAAAACACAAAAAAGATAATTCAGTTGTTGATCTAGATAGAGAACAAAAAATTCTCGACAGATTAAGCTCTAAATTTACAGGATCTTATCCGAAAGATACTATTGTTAGACTTTGGAGAGAAATTTTTCAATCTTCTGAAAAACTTCAGAAGTTAACTAAAGAAAATATTCAATCAAAAAGATCTATAGAAAACATTAATGTTTATAAAGGTGGTAAGGCAAAGTTAAATAACAATAAAAGAGTTATCAAACTTTCTTCAAATGAAAATCCCTATGGTGCTTCACAGAAAGCAATTGAATTGTTAGAAACAAAAAATATTAATCATGATTTACATAGATACCCAGAAATTGATGGATCATCACTAAGAGAAGCAATAGCTAAAAATTTTTCTATTGATAGTAATAGAATTATTCTTGGCTCTGGCTCAGATGAAGTTTTATTATTTGCAGCTTTGGCATTTTGTCAAGATGGCGATGAAATTCTCCACGCAAACCACGGCTTTGAGATGTATTCAATTGTGAGTAAAGTAGTTGGTGCAGTTCCAAAAAAAATTAAGGAAGATGTAAATTTCAATTTAAATATTGAAAATCTCATAGATCAAACAAATGACGCTACTAAAGTAATTTATATTGCATCACCTAATAATCCAACCGGAACTTATTTGTCTAGAGACCAACTTGTTAAATTAATGAATAGTATTTCTAAAAATATTATAGTTGTTATAGACGGGGCATATGTCGAATATGTACAAAAAGACGATTATGATAAAGGATTTAGTTTAACGGACGAATATGAGAATATTATTTTAACAAGAACATTTTCAAAAACATATGGACTCGCAGCTTTAAGAGTAGGCTGGTGTTATACCAGTCAAAAAATAGCTGACATAATTAATAAAATAAAACCTCCTTTTAATACAACAACTATTTCACAGTCTCTTGCAATTAAAGCTTTGGAGGATAAAGAACATATTGAAAACTCAGTTAAATTAAATTCTGAAATTAAAGATTGGTTTGAAAAAGAGCTCAAACTTCTAAATATTAAAACCAGACAAACTGAAGGTAATTTTACTTTAATTGAAACTTCAGAAGAAGAAGCTGAGAAAATTAGTAATCATCTTATGAATGATGGCATTATTATAAGGCGTTTGAATAGTTATAATCTGCCTAATTTTCTAAGAATTAGTATTGGTACGAAAGAAGAAATGGATTTAACAGTTGAAAGTTTGAAGAAACTCAATGTCTAAAATAACTTATGACTCGGCCCTAATCATTGGTATGGGATTAATTGGATCATCCATAGCAAGGGCGCTCAAGGAAAAACAATTATCAAAAAAAATTTTTGCTATTGATAGAGATAGTGAGGTAATAAGTATTTCAAAAAATTTAAATCTTGTGGATGCAATAGATAGTGATTTAAATAAATATAATCAACAATTTGATATAATTTTTATTTGTACGCCTTTGAGTTCATATAGGGATATATTTAATCAATTGAATAGCTATGTTAATGAAACAACACTAGTAACAGATGTTGGTTCAACAAAAGTAAGTGTTATAAAAGATTTTAAAGAATCAATTAATAATAAAAAAATTTTATTTGTTCCTGCCCACCCTATTGCTGGATTAGAGAAAAGTGGACCAGAATTTGGTTTCGCAAATCTATTTGAGAATAGGTATTGTATTTTGACCCCAATAGAAACTCAGAGTGAGATAACAAGATCAATCTCAGATATTTGGGAGTCATTTGGTATGAATATAGAAATCATGGAGCCTAAACGTCATGACAGAGTACTAGCTATGACATCTCATATTCCACAACTCATTGCATATTCTGTCGTTGGAACTGCAACAGAACTTGAATCTCAAATGAAAGATGAAGTAATTAAGTATTCAGCTGCAGGTTTTAGAGATTTCACAAGATTGGCAGGCAGTGATCCAGTAATGTGGCGTGATGTTTATGAAAAAAATAAAGAAGCCGTTTTAGAAATGCTTGGTCGTTTCAGTGAAGATTTACTTACTTATCAAAAAGCAATAAGAAATAATGATTTAAAATATTTGGAAGAAAAATTTATAAAATCAAAAGAAATTAGAAAAATTATTGAAGAGATTGGTCAAGCAGGAACTTTTGATCCCACAGAAAAGAATTAGTTATCCAATAATAAATTTGAAGCAGTTTCTATTCTATTTTGAACTTCGTTTAATAAAATTTTTTTATCTAAACCTTCATCAATTGTCGGTAAAAATTTTATAGTAATTAATCCTTTTTCTAATACCCATGATTGTTTTGGCCAACATAAACCTGAATTTAAAGCTACAGGAAGGATTTTTCTTTTTGTATGATTATAAATTCCAATAAAACCTGTCTTATAATCAGGTTTACTACCAGGCAGCTTTCTTGTTCCTTCGGGGAAAATAATAATTGAAGATCCAAAAGATAATTTTGATTGAACTTTTTGTAACATATCTCTCATAGCTTTTGTTCCACCATCTCTATTAATCGCAACCATATCAGACTTGAATAAATATTGGCCAAAAATTGGTATAAAGAAAAGCTCTCTTTTATGGACAAAGAAACAATTTTTTAAATAATAATAGAGTGCGAGTGTCTCAAATGCGGACTGATGTTTAGACGCAATTAAGACACTTTCATTTGGAATATTTTCTAAACCCTCAATTTTATGTTTAATATTACATATAAGATTAAGAAAAACAAAAATAACACGTATCCAAAGTTTGGTTGGATATTTAAGTAAATAACTTGGTAATAAGAGGAAAGGTAAACACACAATACCCATCAACACAGTCCATATAACCAAGGAAATATAAAATATTATACTTTTTAAAATTAACATACTTTATGATTTTGTTTTATATACTAGCCTGACTGATCTATATATAATTTATGTTCATTGTTTGCTCTAATTGTGAATTCAAGTATTTAGTAAATTCTGCAGATCTTAAACCAGATGGTAGAATGGTTGAATGCGCAAATTGTAATCATCAATGGTTTCAAGAAATAGATGATGCAGTCATTACATCATCAGTGCCATCATCAAAAAAAGAAGAATTCGATCAAGATTTAAAAAGTAATAAACAAAAAGAAAAATTAGAAAAAGATCCAGTTAGAAACTTACCAAGTACAGTTGTAAGACAAGAAAAACCAAGTGTTATTAATTCAACTATAGTAATTGCTCTAGCAATAGTTGTAATTTTAGCAATATGGATTTATCGATCCTACGGTGTAAATACTTTTATTATTATTGATTTCTATATAAGGGAATTTTTCTTTAATTTAAATTTGATAATTTCAGACTTAGCTAAAATTATACACAATACTTTAAATTAGTTACAACCAACTCGGAATAATATCAGCTTCAATTGTTTTCTCAATTTTCTCTGGAGAATAAATAATTGCATAATTATCATTGTGTACTAAAATTTCTGAGGGTAGTGGCCTAGAGTTATAATTTGAAGACATTACTTTTCCATAGGCTCCTGTATTTTTTATAACTAGTAGATTACCAATTTTTTGTTTAGCCAATTTAATATTTTTTAAAAATATATCTGAACTTTCACAAATAGGACCAGCAATAGCATAATCCATAAATTCCTCTGATTTTACATCAATCGCTAATATCTCATGATGTGCACCATACATTGCTGGACGTATCAATGTATTCATCCCTGCATCAACAATTAAATAATTTATACCTCCATTATTTTTAATTGTAACAATAGAAGTAACTGTAACTCCACCTTCCGCAATTAAATACCGACCAGGCTCAAACGATAATTCATAGTTTGTTTGTGTAAAACAATTATCAAGTTCTTCTTTTACCATCTCAATATTAAAGTCAGGATCAGAATCTTCATATTTAACATGAAAACCTCCACCCAAATCTACATGCTTGATATTAATACCTGATTCAATAAACTTATCTGCAGCCATTTTCATTTGAGAAAAAGTATTTTTATATGCCTCAATTTTACTAATTTGACTTCCAATATGACAACTAATACCAATTAAATTTAAATTTTTACAACTTTTAACTAATTTGATAATTTTATCTAAATTTTCAAATTCAATACCAAACTTATCAGTTTTTTTTCCTGTTGAAATTTTACTTAAAGTCTCACCATCAACATCTGGATTAAGTCTAACACCAATATCAACGATTTTATTTTTTTCATTTGCTAAATTATCGAGTAGTTTTATTTCTTCTAAAGATTCAGTATTAATTAAACGTATATTTTTATGCATAGCATAGAGTAAGTCTTGTTCAGATTTTCCAACACCTTCAAAAATTATTTTATTTGGATCAAAACCAGCTTCTAAGGCCCTTTTTAATTCACCAACTGACACTACATCTGCTCCAATATCTAACGAGTTCATTAATTTCAAAATAGCTTGATTTGAATTAGACTTAATTGAATAAAAAATATTGCTACCTAAAATTTCTTTAGTTTTATTTACTTGATTTATAATTTTTTCTTGTGAATATACATAAAAAGGTGTCTGACAAACTTTAACTAAGTCATATAAAGAAGTACCCTCAATATATGGGTCGTTATTTTTATAAGTTAACATTTATTCAGTATTTATAATAACGGATTGTTGACGTTTTTTCTCTTCTTCTAATTTCTCTAAACATGCTTCATCACATGGATATGTAATTACGGATTTGTCTACTTGATCTTCTGGTAAACTTAAAGGACCAACTTTACCACAGCTAAAAGTAAACAATAAAAATGATAATAATATTAATCTGATCATTATAAGTATTTTTTTATAACAACTTTTATCATTTTTTTAGTAATTTCAGGAGCTGTACCCCCAAAACTTGATTTTGATTTAACACTGTTAGTAGCTGATAGCACTTTTTTTGCGTCAGCTGTTATATTTTTGTCAAATTTTTTTAATTCATCAAGAGATAATGAATCTATATTTCTATTTTGTTTTGAACAATAAGAAACAATCTTTCCTGTAACAATATAAGCATCTCTAAATGAATATCTAAGTTTTTGAACCAACCAATTAGCCAAATCTGTAGCGGTTGCATTTGAATTATCAATCAACTCTTTCATTCTAGTTTTGTTGAATGTAGATTTTGATAAAATTTCATTCATAACTTTTATACACAAAGAAACATTGTCGTATGAATTAAATGTTATTTGTTTGTCGTCTTGTAAGTCTTTACTATAAGAAAGTGGTAACCCTTTAATAATATTAAGCATTGTACTTAAATTACTAATGATAATACTTGTTTTTCCTCTAACAAGTTCTGCGCCATCAGGATTTTTTTTCTGAGGCATAATTGAACTGCCAGTTGAAAGATCATCTGGTAAATTTATAAAATCAAATTGTTGATTTGACCAAAGTACTATTTCCTCTGCTATTTTTGATAAATGAACAGCAATTAATGATAGAACAAATAAAAATTCTATTACAAAGTCTCTATCTGAGACTGTATCCATGGCATTTTTTGTTGGCTCTCTAAAACCTAACTCTTTAGATGTATATTTTCTATCAATAGGAAAAGAGGTGCCTGCAAGTGCAGCTGCTCCTAATGGGTTTTCATTTAGACGATATAAACAATCTTCAAGTCTTGTTCTGTCTCTACCAATCATTTCAACATAAGCTAAAACATGATGTGCCAATGTTATTGGTTGAGCAATCTGTAAATGAGTGTAACCTGGCATAATTGTTTCAGTATTTTTTGTTGCAATATTTATTAAAGTTCTTTGAAATTTTTTTAGTTCACTATCTAAAATTTTAGATTCTTTTTTAACCCATAATTTTAAATCAGTTACTACCTGATCATTTCTAGATCTTGCAGTATGAAGCTTTCCTGCAACTTTTCCAATTTTCTTAAATAATAAACTTTCAATGTTCATATGAATATCTTCAAGTTTTTTTGAAAATACGACCTTGTTTTTTTCAATATCTCTTTCAATTGCTTTAAGTCCAGAGACTATTGCACTTTGTTCTTTTTTATTTATTATTTTTTGTTTACCGAGCATTCTAGCATGCGTTATTGACCCAGTTATATCTTCTTTATACAGACGTTGATCGATATCTATAGACGTATTAATTGCATCTAAAATCTCACTAGGTCCTTTTGAAAAATGGACATTTCTTGATGGATTTTTTTTCATTTTGCGCGCCTATAAGAGATATTTATATTAATTTCCACCCTTATGCTTAAATTATTTTCATACGGCAAATTTTTCTTATATAAGCTCACCTTTATAGAACTCACATGAATATTAAAAAAGTAGTAGTAATAGGATCTGGCACTATGGGCAGTGGAATCGCAGCCCAAATAGCAAATGCTAATATTGATGTTACACTTCTAGATTTACCTTCAAAAGAAGGATCTAGAAACCAAATTACAGAAAACGCTAAAGAAAGAATTAAAAAATCACGACCTCCACTTTTAGTAGAAAAAAACAAAGCAGAATTAATTAAGGTTGGAAATATTGAGGATGACTTTAATGAAGTTGCGGAAGCTGATTGGGTTGTGGAGGCTGTTGTTGAGAGAATAGATATTAAACATAACATTTATGATAAAATTCAGACTACAAGAAAGAACAATTCTATAATTTCATCTAATACATCTACAATTCCATTGAAAATCTTATCTGCAAATATGTCAGATGAAATGAAAAAAAATTTTTGCATTACCCATTTTTTTAACCCAGTTCGATATATGGCATTGCTCGAGATAGTAACTGAAGAAGTTAATGACATTGAAAAAATAAATTTATTAAAACAATTTTGTGATGAAAAACTTGGTAAAGGTGTCATTATTTGTAACGACACTCCAGGATTTATTGGAAACAGAATTGGAGTTTATGCAATGCAAGTTGCTATGACTGAAGCTTTTAAAATGAAGATATCAATTGAAGAAGCTGATGCAGTATTTGGAAGACCAATGGGTATCCCGAAGACTGGAATTTTTGGGCTATACGATTTAATTGGTATCGATTTGATGGCTGATGTTTTAAAAAGTTTTATCAAAGAACTCCCAAAAGAAGATCCTTTCCACGAGGTTGCACAAGAAATTCCATTGGTCACAAAACTTATTGAAACTGGGTATACAGGAAGAAAAGGTAAGGGTGGTTTTTATAGAATGAATAAATCTGATGGTAAAAAAATTCTTGAAGCAATTAATTTAGAAACTGGCGAGTATCACCCAAGTCAGAAAATTAATTTAGGTATGGGAGATAAAATTGACATAAATAAACTCATTCAAAGAAAAGACAAATACGGTGAATATGCAAAATCAATTCTGACAAAAGTAATTAGGTATGCTGCATATTTAATCCCTGATGTATCATCAAAATATATAGACATAGATGATGCACTAAGATTAGGTTTTAATTGGACTGTTGGCCCTTTTGAAATGCTTTCAAATATTGATACAAAAAATTTTATTGATCAAAATACTGATATTAACTTCTTTAAAGATCTAAAGGGAGTTTTTGAATTTAATAAAAGACCTGGATATTTAGATTCAAGTATTGATAATTTAAGATCGTTAAATTTACAAAAAACTTTTGAGAACCCTTCTGCTAATATTAAAAATGCTTCATCATATCAGGTTGTTGAATTTACTACCAAGGCAAACGCTTTAGATACTGACTCTATGTTAGCTTTAAAAGAAGCTGCTCAAAATAATAAAAGCACAATTGTGATTAATGATGCAATGCAATTTTCTGCTGGTGTAAATTTAAATTATGTCATGGAATTTGCTAAAAATAATGAATGGTCTAAAATTGAAAAATTTATAATTGATTTCCAACAAACGTGTAAAACAATAAAATATGCAGATAAGCCTTTTATTGCTGCGCCATCAGGACTTGCTATTGGCGGTGGTTTTGAAGTGGTATTGCACTGTGATTATAACGTTGCTCATACAAATGTTGTTCTTGGACTAGTTGAATCTTTAGTTGGACTCATTCCTGCTGGTGGGGGTTGTAAGGAAATGCTGTGGCGTTGGTTACAAACTCCAGAAGGTAAAGAAAATTCTGAACATGCGTCTATGAAAGTTTTTGATCTTATTGGTTATGCTATTACTGCTACCTCACCAAATGAAGCGCTGCCAAATCAATTCTTTTTAGAAAAGGATAAGGTGGTAATAAATAGAGACAGACAATTATCAATGGCTATCGATATATTAAATAATATTGAGGGAGGTTATGAAAAACCATCTCAACCTAAATTCAATTTAGGCGGTAGTGCTGTCAGAGATAAAATGTTCGAAAAACTTGAAGCACTATATAATGAAAATAAAATTTTAGACCACGGATTAGAAGTAGGTAAGCAAATTGCTTTTGTGCTTAGCGGTGGAAATACAAATTTTGATAATGAATTAAGTGAAGATGATCTTTATAATCTTGAATTAGAAGCTTTCATGAGACTTATCCAGATGCCTAAAACTCAAGAGCGAATAAAACATACACTTGAAACTGGAAAACCATTAGTAAATTAAATTAATTTCTTGTAGTATTTGATCCTTATAGGAGACAGATGAGTAATTTTGATACAAACTTAGATAAAAATTCAGCCAATTTTGTTCCATTATCACCGTTAAGTTTTATTACTCGCGTAAAAGATATTTATCCAAACTATGACTCTTTAATTTATGGAAATAGAAGTTACACTTGGCTTGAAACCTATAATCGATGTACCAAGTTTGCTAGTGCATTAGCAAAAAAAGGAATTATAAAAGGAAGCACCGTTTCCATCATAGCGGCAAATACTCCAGAATTATTCGAAGCACATTATTCTATCCCAATGACTGGTGGCGTTATTAATACGATCAATACCAGACTTGATGCAGAAACAATTGCATATATTTTAGATCATAGTGATGCAAAACTTCTTATAACTGATACTCAATTTTCACCTACTATGAAAAAAGCGTTGCAAATATATGGGAAGAATATTTCTATTATTGATATTCATGATGATCAGGCAGTTTTTAAAGATGGTGAGGGTGAAAAAATTGGAGAAATGACATATGAAGAATTTTTACAAACGGGTGATGATAATTATAATTGGTCTTTACCGGAAGATGAATGGCAAGCAATCTCACTGAGTTATACATCAGGCACAACTGGTAAACCAAAAGGCGTTGTGTATCACCACCGTGGATCATATTTAATGTCTACGGGAAGTGTTACTGCATGGAACATGCCTAACAAATTAACATTTCTTTATACCGTTCCAATGTTCCACTGTAACGGATGGGGTTATCCTTGGACAGCTGCTTTAATACATGCGAAGATTATTTGCTGCAGATATATTGTTGCGAAAGATATTTATAATTTAATAGATAAATATAAAGTAACTCATTTTGGAGGCGCTCCAATAGTTTTAAGTTTAATTGCTAACGCAGATGAGAAAGATAAAAAAGAAATAAATCATAAAGTATATGTATTAACTGCTGGAGCTCCACCAACGAGTGCAATTCTTGAAAAGATGGATAACTTAGGTTTTGAAGTTATGCATGTATATGGGTTAACCGAAACATACGGCCATATTCTTCAATGCGCTTGGAATGAAGAATGGGAATCACAATCAAAATCTGAAAAAGCTGATATTAAAGCAAGACAAGGTGTTCGTTATCCAAATACTGAAGAAGTTTGTGTTGCAGATCCAGAGACCTATGAAAAAGTTCCAATGGATGGAGAAACCATGGGAGAGATTTTAATTCGAGGTAATGTTGTAATGAAAGGATATTACAAAAATAAAGAGGCAACTGAAACATCCATGAAAAAAGGATGGTTTCACTCTGGTGATTTGGCTGTTGTCTATCCTGATGGATATATTCAAATAAAAGATAGATCGAAAGATATTATAATTTCTGGTGGAGAAAATATTTCATCTGTGGAAGTGGAGAATGTTGTTGCAAAACATCCAGCTGTTTCCTTGGTTGCAGTAGTCGCCAAACCAGATGAGAAATGGGGTGAAACACCTTGTGCTTTTGTAGAGTTAGCACCTGGAAAAAATGCCACAGAAGAGGATATAATTCAGTTTTGCAAAGAAAATATGGCTGGATTTAAAAGACCAAAGCATGTAATCTTTGGTGAATTACCAAAAACTTCAACAGGGAAGATACAAAAGTTTGAATTAAGAACAAAAGCAAAGGAGTTATAAATGGATCCAAAAACTTATAAATTTGACACACTTAGTCTACATGCCGGTTATCAACCGAGCAAAAATGCTGGTTCAAGACAAGTACCAATTTATCAAACAACTTCATACATGTTTGATGATGTTGATCATGCGGCAGCACTTTTTAATTTAGAAAGAGGTGGTCATATTTATAGTCGTATGTCCAATCCAACAGTACAAGTTCTAGAAGAAAGAGTTTGTGCACTTGAAGGAGGAACAGCTGCTCTTGCTACTGCTTCAGGAATGAGTGCAATATTTTTAACTATCATGACTCTTTGTAACGCCGGCGATCATATGGTTGTTTCTTCTCAGCTTTACGGTGGAACAGTAAATTTATTTAGATTAACCCTTCCTAAGTTTGGTATTAAAACAACTTTTGTAAAACCAAGAGACACAGAAGGTTTTAAAAAAGCAATTCAACCAAATACTAAAGGTATTTTTGGTGAGCTTGTTGGTAATCCTGGTAATGAATTGATGAACATGCCTGAAGTTTCAAACATAGCAAAAGAAGCTGGTATCCCACTAATTATTGATAGCACTTATCAAACTCCTTATTTGTGTAGACCTTTTGAACACGGAGCTGACCTTGTTGTACACTCACTAACTAAATGGATGAGTGGTAATGGTTCTTCCATGGCAGGAATATTAGTTGAAGGTGGAACTTTTGATTGGATGCAAAATGATAAATTTCCTTCTATGACTGAACCTTACGAGGGCTATCATGGATTATCATTTGCAGAAGAATTTGGTCCAACAGCTTTTACAATGATGGCAAGAGCTGAAGGGATGAGAGACATGGGACCTTGCTTAGCTCCTCAAAATGCATGGAATATTTTACACGGACTTGAAACTCTTTCTCTTCGTATGGAAAAACATTGTTCCAATGCTTTGAAGATGGTTGAGTATTTATCAAATCATGAAAGCGTTGCCTGGGTATCTCATGCAAGCGCACCTGGTCATCCAGATAAGGAACTTGCAGAAAAAATTCTTCCTAAAGGAACTGGATCAATGATTGCCTTTGGAATTAAAGGTGGGAAAGAAGCAGGTGCTGCGTTTATTAATAATGTTAAGCTTGCATCTCATTTAGCAAATGTAGGTGATGCAAGAACATTAGTTATCCATCCTGCATCAGCAACTCACTCACAAATGGATGAGGCAACTTTAAAATTTGCTGGGTTATCTCATGATATGATTAGATTGTCTGTTGGCCTAGAAGACTTTGAAGATATCGTAAACGATTTCGAAGATGGATTTAGAGCTGCAAAAAAACCTCGTTTAGTTGCAAACAAATAAATGAAATTTAAAGTTCGTGGTATCGATACGTTTGCCTCCACTGGAGGCAGACCTTTTGATAAAAATAAACCTCTTATTATTTTTGTTCACGGTAGTGGACTAAGTCACATGGTTTGGGTTTTACAAACACGTTACTTTGCATTCCGTGGATACAGTGTTTTAGCAGTTGATTTACCAGGTCACGGATTATCTTCTGGAGAAAGTTTAAAAACTATTGAGGAAATGGGAAACTGGGTTGGTGATGTTATTGGCGCAGTTGGATGTAAAGAAGCTTCACTAGTAGGACATTCTCAAGGATGTCTTGTAACAATGGAATGTGTTGCACAACACCCAGAAAAAATTAAAACTTTAACTCTTATGGGCGGTGCGTCTGCTATTCCGATGAACCCAGAATTATTAAAGCTAGCTGAAGAGAGCAATCCTAAGGCTGTTGATCTTATGATGGATTTTGCGCACGGTCCAGCAGGACATTTTGGAGGTCATCCTGTTCCAGGTTTATATCACCTAAATGTTGGTTCCATGATTGTTCAAAATAAAGAAATCAAAGATACTCTAGGTGTTGATTTTAGAGCATGTGATAATTATAAAAATGGACCTGAGGTTGCTAAGAAATTGGATTTACCTACTCTTTCTATATTAGGCGCACAAGACAGAATGTGCCGTTTAAAAGATGGAAAAATTCTTGCTGATTATATTAAAGGTTCGGAAGTAAAGATTATTGAAGATTGTGGTCATATGATGCTCTTAGAAGAAGCAGATCAAACATTAGAAATTCTAAAGAAATTCATAGCTGAACACTATCCTTTACCAAGTTAGATAATTTTAAAAATTAAATCAAATACTACTTATTTTCTTCTTTATCAGGTCTTGTTAGTTCTTCGAGTTTACGCATTTCCTCTTCCATTTTAAGCTTTTCTTGCTCTTCACGTTTTCTTTTGCGTTCCTCAGCTTTCATTTTTAGTTTAAGCTCTTTCTGCATTTTGCGGTCTCCCGCTTTAGATTTGTGATTAAAGTGAATGCCCATATAAACCTGGCAACTATATACTAAATATTATGAAATATTTCTAGACTCTAATTTGCTAATTTCTAGCTAACCAAACAATTACAACAAAGACAAATATAGCAATTGCTTGAAATAATACTCTTAACCGCATTAGTTTATTACTGTGATTTTTGTTAAGCTTCCCATTTACTGCCATGGCAATAACACCAACAACAACAACTGCTAGAGTTGCTGCCATAAACAAGACAAGTATTATTTGCATTGTGCTCATAATAATATCTATATAAAACTTTTATTCTATGAAACAAGATAACTTAAACAAAGTGTTTGATTATGGTTGATATTTTAAAAGGTCCGTCAATTACTAAACATCAAAATCCAAAAAAATTGATGATTATGCTTCATGGATATGGAGATAACGCTACTAATTTTATTCAAATTGCAAATTTAATTGATCAAGATGACTTTGGGATGAAATATGTTGCATTAAATGCACCAGATACAATTCAAGATTATCCTATGGGGCATGAATGGTTTCAATTATATCTCAATGGCAATCATATTTCTAATGCTGGTGCAAAAGAATATGATGTGGCCAAAAAGAAAATATCTGAGAATGTTGAAAAAATTTATAACTCTATTTCTCTTTTGTTAGAAAATTTAAATTTAAAAACGACCGATTGTTTTGTTATGGGTTTTTCTCAAGGAGGTATGATGGCTTTTGAACTTGGGCAAATACTTCAAAATAAGTTGGCAGGCTTAGCAATTATATCCTCAAGAATTATATCAAAAGAACATAAGCCTAATAATGCATTTTTAAAAACACCAATTTTTATTTCTCATGGTGCTCAAGATGCTGTTTTACCTATTTCCAATTACAACGAGTCACTTGAAGTCTTAAAAAAGTATAACTACAATTATGAAAATTATCTTATTAAAAGTGACGAGCATACAATGTCACAAGAAACAATAACTTTTTTCCAAAATTTTATTAAAAAAAATATTTAAAGTAATCGAATCTTAATATTATATTACTATCTAAATATTATGACTTGGGTGAGTAGAAACTAGAATGAGTACCGCAGAAAATCCAGCTTTAGTTCTTAATGCTGATTTTCGACCGCTATCTTACTATCCACTTTCTTTATGTTCATGGCAAGACGCTATCAAAGCTGTTTTTCTTGAAAGAGTTTCAGTTATAGAAAATTACGAGCACGAAGTTCATTCTCCAAATCTTACTTTTAAGTTGCCAAGTGTAATTGCCTTAAAGGATTATGTAACTCCACAAAGAAGACCTGCTTTCACCCGTTTTAATGTTTTTCTGAGAGATAATTTTACTTGCCAATACTGCACTAATCGTTTTCCAGCTAACGAATTAACATTTGATCATTTAGTGCCAAAATGTCTGCATGGAAAAACTACTTGGGAAAATGTTGTCTCAGCATGTACGTCATGTAATTTAAAAAAGGGAAGAAAACTTATTCAGAACACTGATATGAAACTTTTTAAAAAACCTCTACGACCATCGTCAATTCAACTTCAAAATAATGGTAGAAATTTTCCACCAAATTTTTTGCATGAGACTTGGAGAGATTATTTATACTGGGATACAGAATTAGAAAATTAAATTTTTTTTGAGATAGCAATTGCTGTTTTGCATCCAAGCTCTATTACTTTTGACATAATTTTATATCCTGGTGCGTTTTCTGCATCATGTTCTATTCCTATATCGTGATGTTCAAGTTCATCATCTCGAAATTTTGAAATTGTTTTTTTTAAATCTTTATGATCATCACCTAAAAGATCCAATTGTTCTTGATAATGTTCACCAATAACTTTTTCAACAGCAACTGTACAAGCCATGGCAGCTTTTTCACCCATTAAGGCAGTGGATGCTCCAAGCGCATATCCAGCAACATTCCACAAAGGAAGCAGAGCAGTCGGTCTAACTCTATGTTCTAATATTAATTCGTTAAATTTATCAATATGCTCTTGTTCTTGATCAGCCATATGTTGAATAGTTTTGCCAAGCTTTGAGCTTTTCCCAAAAATTGCTATTTGCCCATCATATATTTTAGTTGCACCATATTCACCAGCATGATCGACTCTTATGATTTCTTCTAAAATCTCTCTATGAGTAGTTCTATTTGACGAGGGTTTTTTTTTATATGTTTTTTTCTTTTTTAAAGCCATAGTATCTAAATAAATAAATAGCATTTAAAATAAAAATAACTAGTAAAACAAGCGTATTAATTGAAGCAGCAGAAATTCCAAAAAAACTCCAAATAACTTCATCACAACTAATTACCTGTTTTGATAATATCTGCGCTTTGAGGTCTGTAGTATTCTCACTGTTTGTTAACATTGCTGAACAACCTGCTGGTCCTTTAAAAATTTTATTTTCAACTCCTACGTGCCATATAGAATAAAAAAGCCCGTATACTGATGCAAACTGTATTACTAAATAAAGCCAAATTTTATTTAAATTTTTGAATAAAAAAATTAAAATCAAACATATTAAAATTAAATAATATGGATGTCTTTGCTTTAAACACAATTCACATGGCTGAAGATTAAAAAAATATTCTGCAATCAATGCTGATGATATCGAGATTAGAGAAATAATAAATAAAAGTGTTGTCCAATTACGAATTATCATAAAAATCTAATTATAAAAACACTTCCAATAAGTAAAATAAAAAACACAATAGTTAAAATATTAAAATATTTATCAATAATTAACTTAATTTTTTCACCAAAAAAATAAAGAAGTGTAGCTATTAAATAAAATCTTAATCCCCGCCCAATAATAGAAATAATAATAAATAGAAAAATGTTTAATCCAAACACTCCACTTGCAATTGTAATAAACTTATATGGAAAGGGTGTTATTCCAGCACCTAAAACAATTAGAATACCAAATTCTTTGTAGTAATCTTCAAAAATATTAAAAGAATTTTCTAAATGATAAAGCTCAACAATATAAATACCTACTGAATTAAAAAAAAAATATCCTATTGCATATCCTAGTATTCCTCCTAATACTGAAAAGAGTGTACATATAAATGCATAAAATAAAGCCCTTGCTCTGGATGCTAACGCCATTGGTATAAGTAGTATATCTGGCGGAATTGGAAAAAATGAGCTTTCTGCAAATGATATTAAACTTAAATACCACTTTGCATTTTTATGTTGTGCTTTTTTTAAAGTCCAATTGTAAGTTCTTTTAAGAAAATTCATTTAATTTTTTTTTAAATAATTTTGATTTATACTATTAATGATTTTAAATCTAATTTATCTTAAATATTACTTAAATGGAAAATATAGAAACTAAAGAATTAAAAACCGCATTTTATGCAACTTTTTCACAAGGTTTTTTTGCTACACTCACCTTCAGTATGTTCATGGTAAATTCACCAATTCTTTTTGATTTGATTGATATGACAAAAACAGAATTTTCTATAGGATTTATTTTATTTGGTATTTTTAATGTAATTACAAACCAATTAACTACTCGTTTTTTACTCCCAAAAATAGGAAGCACAAATTGTTTAATTATTGCCAGGGTATTGTATGCATTTATTCCATTTTCTATTTTTTACTTCTCTTCTTATAATTTTTTTATTTTTGTATCTATGTTGTGGGGTATTTCTATTGGTATACAAGCTCCAAATATTTTTACACAAGTTGCAATAATAGAAGAGAAAACAAAAAAAATTCTTAATCCAATATTTAAATCATCGTTTAATTTTGGTTTTCTTTTTGGCGCAGGAACATCTAGCTTATGTCTAGGTTTAGAAATTGACCCTGTCTATACTACTTTTATTGTAGGTTTGTTTGTTTTTATATCAACTTTGACAATGTATTTTTTTGGATTGCATATAAAATATGATGTGGTTAACAAAAATCCTAAATTTTCAATTCCAAATTATAAAATTATCATGTTTGCATCAATTAATATGTTTATCATTGCTTTTATGGGCATAATTATTCAGTGGTCACCTTTATGGCTAGTTACTGATCTTTCTGCACCAATTTTTTTAGTCGGTTCAATAGTTATTTTTTTTAATTTAGGTGAGATCATAAGTAATATGTTTGCGTCAAAACTAATTACAAAACTTGGTGAAGTAATTGTAGGCCCAGTTTTTGCAATGGTTGGATCAACAATATTAATAATAAGTATTTTTTCTCAAAATATAATTATTATTTTTATAGCCATAACACTTTTTGGAATGTTAATTTCCAATGTTATGCCTATAGTATTTAGACAAGCAGTAAAAAATTCTCAAAATCCAATCCCAGTTACTATTTCTCATGTATCCAGTATTGCTTTTGTCGGAGCTATATTTGGCCCCGCTGTTGTTGGAATTTCAGCTGAAACTTTTGGTTTAACATTTAATATGTATTCATTGGGTGTAATAATGTTTTTGATTGCTTTACTAATGTTATTTATAATGCGTGAAAATAAAATGGTAGGAGTAGAGGGAATCGAACCCACACCACCGAAGTGACCGGATTTTGAATCCGGCGCGTCTACCAGTTCCGCCATACTCCCAAACTATTTTACTGCTTTTATTAGGTTTTTAGTTTTAATTATATTGGCTTCTTTAAGCAAATTCAAATTAAAAGTGTCAAAAAAGTGTCTCTAGAATTAAAAAAAAAAATCGTTAATGATTTAAATATTAGTTAAATGATTAAAGTTAAAAATTATTACTTACTAGAAGATGATGAGCACTATTTAAATTATTTTAAAATATTCGATCATTATCAAGAAGCCCAAAGAAAGAGAGCTCTAGCTCAAGTATTAAATTGGGGATTTGCGATAGATATCGGAGCCAACATTGGATTATGGTCTAAAGATTTGTCAGAATATTTTGATAATATAGTTTGTTTTGAGCCTAACAAAAAATGTATTAAGTGTCTTGAAAAAAATATTAATAAAAAAAAATCAGTTATTTATAATCATGCACTAGGATCTACTAATACACAAATGGATTTATATACCCCATTTTTTTCTGGCGGATCCTCTTTTATTAATAATACAAAAATAGGCATAAATGAAGATGGTTCCAAAATTTATGGCGAGTTTAGTAACAGCACACCTAAACAAAAAACAATAATTAAAACACTTGACTCATTTAATTTTCAAAATGTAGATTTTATTAAAATTGATGTTCAGGGCTTTGAGTTAGAAGTTCTAAAAGGGGCATATAAAACTCTTAGGTCAAATTCACCTATAATTTGTATAGAGGAAAATTTGCCAGATTTAAAAGATTCAGAAATGTATAACTTTTTTATAGATTTAAATTACCAAGTAGTTGACAGAATTGGAAAAGAATTGATCTTTAAAAAAAATTAAAACAAAAATTTAATCTTTTTGTTTCAACATATTGCTCACTTTCTGAAAATGAAGTGTGTCGTATGAGTGTCGCTAAGTTATTTTAAAAAGATGAAAGATCAATTTTTGCTGGTATGGATAGAGGGAATCGAACCCACACCACCGAAGTGACCGGATTTTGAATCCGGCGCGTCTACCAGTTCCGCCATACTCCCTTATTAATTTTCCTACTTTTACTTGGTTTTATCTTCAAGTCTATTAAGTTAGTTCGAAAAAATTTAAAATAATAAGTTAATCAAAAGTCAGCTTTTTTAATTTTAACAATAAATATATTTATTGTAATATAATTTGATATGGGTGCATTAAAAAATATATTAAACAACTCATACATTATTTTTTTAGTTCTAGGAATAATTTGGTTAATAGTTTTAATTTATTCCTCTTTTCAATGTAATAACGATTATTATCAAGATAGAAACCTTCTCTCCCTTAATAGAGCAATAAGTAACCAAAATGAAAATGATATTCTTAGTGTAAAAGTAGCAAATATTAAAACCCTAGAAGAGCTATATGATTTAGTAGAAGACAGAGTTGAAGTTAATAATGATTATTTAATTGCAAAAGAAATTCAACAAATAGCAAGAGAATCTTTTTCACATGGACTTAGCTACTTATATCCCTGTGAAAATTGGTTACTTTTTTTAATTTCGAATATTCCAATTAAAAAAATTAAACAAAAAAAACTAAACGCAATTATAGATCCAGAAAGAATAATTAAAAATCACACAGCTTTTTGTTCTCAAAATACTTTTATTATTCAAAATCTTCTTAATCACTTTAATATTGAATATTCCAGTCTTCTATTCGAAGACCCTATATTAGGACATTTTGCTTCAGCAGCAAAAATAAAAGGAATTTGGTATTATTTGGATGGAAATATTGAATATAAATTAATTAATAACGAATTAGTCAAACTTTCAGATTTTTTAGACCCAAATAACAATCAAATAATTTTTGAAATGTTTGATTACGATTCAAATTTAGCAGAGAAAATCATTAAATCAAAATTAAATAGTAATATAAGTCAAAAATATATTAATGAATTTCCTGCTGCGAGAGGTTTGTTATTTCAAAAAATAACATACTATCTTTCAAATTGGTTTTGGCTTTTTTTATTTTTTTTGAGTATTATAAGTTTTAAGTTTAGGTTAAAAAAAACTAGTTAGCAATTATGACCTTTTTAAATTAAATTTAGTTGAAATCTTGGTATACTCAGAATAACCCATTCTTCCTAAGTAATTCATTGAAACACTATCAATTCTATCATTCTTAATAAATTTATTATTTATAAAAACTCCAATTACCTCTCCAATAATCATTGTTGAAACTTTGTCAGAATTTGTTTTTAGCTTTATAGTTTTTAATAATTTACATTCTAGATTTACAGGGCTATTTTTAACAGCAGGTACCTTAACAAGTTTTGATTTTTTTTTCTTTAATTTTGAAAAAATAAATTCGTCATCATTTGGCTTAAAATCTCTCGATGTATGATTCATTTGTTTTTTTGTTTCAGAAGTAACAAAGTTAACTACGAATTCTTTAGTAGATAAAATATTAGATAATGAATCCTTGTGCTTTCTATACGCTGAATTACCATTTGCACAAAACATAACTTGTGGAGGTTCATCAGCTACAGCATTAAAATATGAATATGGTGCTAGATTAGCTACTCCATCTTTGCTAATTGATGATATCCATCCTATAGGTCTTGGGAAAATAAGAGCTTTAAAAGGGTCAATTTTAAAAGGATGCCCTTTATTTGGTTCATAAAACATATTTTTAAGAATAAGAATTTGCGTATTCTCTTATTTTTTCTAACATTGAATATACCCCATTTCTTCTTCCTGGAGTTAAAAGAGTATCAAGCTCTAAAATATTTAGCATCTTAAAATCAGAATTTTTAATCTCACAAGGATTTCGATCACCATAAATATCACATAGAATTGTTACCATACCCTTTGATATAAATGCGTCTGAGTCATAATAAAATGAAAGTTTATTTTCTGTTAATTTAGGAACTAACCAAACTTGTGCCTGACATCCAGAGACTTTAAAAGAGTCATTTCTATATTCTTCAGGAAAAATTTTTGCATTTTTTGCTTGGTCAATTAAGAACTTATATTTATCCATTCCGTCATCAAATAGATCAAGACTTTCTTTATAATAATTTATTTTTTCTTCTATTGTTTTCATGACATAAATTTTCTTAACACTTTAGCAGAATCTTCTGGCAATACATCCATAATGAAGACCCCAGCCATTGACTCAGAGCCTGCTAAAACTTTTGGTTTATCGCCGTGTCTTAAAGGCGGATAAAATTCAACGTGAAAATGAAACTGATTATCATTTAATTCAGGGGAAGCATGTAAACCCATTATATATGGGCATCTTTTATTTAGAAAAGTATCATATCCTTTCACAACCTTTTGAATACATTTAGAAAAATCTTCAATTTGATTATCATTAAATTTCCAAGGTCCTTCAATTTGAATTTTAGGTATTATCCATATTTCGTAAGCATATCTAGCAAAGGGTGGCACAGCAGCAATAAAATTATCATTTTGATACACATAATATTTCTGCTCCAGTTCTTTCATAATTTTAATTAAAAAATTCTCTTTTTTGAAAGCTCTTATTTCTTTTTCAATTGCAGGAGGAATAAAAGGATAAGCATAAATTTGACCATGCGGATGATGAAGAGTAACACCACATTCTTCCCCTCTATTTTCAAAAGGCAGAATATATTTAACATCAGGTTTTTTTTGTAACTCCTTATATCTATCAATCCAAACTGTAGTTAATAATTCTATTCGCTCTAAAGGCATTTCAGAAATTGTATCAAGATGTTTAGGTGAATATACAACTACTTCACATTCTCCTTTTGAAGGATTACTCAAAACTTTTTCTAAAAATATATTTTCTCCTTTGGAATTAAAGCTAGCCCAACGATTTGGAAACACTGCAACTTCGAAGTTTGAAAATGGTATCTCTGTTGGATAATTTAAATTTGCTCCTGGACAAAGCGGGCAATATTCTTTTGGTGGAAATGAAGTTCTGTCTTTTCTTCCTGCTGAGTAGGTAACCCATTCTTCTCTTGAAGGGTTCCACCGCATATGAGGTTTAGGAATTTCTGTTATCTCAAGTTCTTGGCTTGGTGACTGATTGTGTTCATTATAACCATAAAGATAAAGTTCTTTTTTGTCATTTCTTATAAAAATTCTTTTATGTATTTTATCCATTAATTTTTTTTTCCCATTTAATTGAAGAATTTATAATTTCACTTAGATCGTTATATTTTGGTTTCCAATCAATATGTTTTAATATTTTTGATGTTTCGGCAATTAATTTCTCAACATCTCCGTCTCTTCTATTTGAAAATTTATAATTAATTTTATTTTGAGAAATTTTATTTGCAGTATTTATAACATCTAAAACACTAAAACCATTTCCATAGCCACAATTAAATAAATTAGATTCTGATCCTTTTAATAAATATTTTGCTACTTCTAAGTGGATATTAGCAAGATCAGATACATGGATATAGTCTCTGATGGCTGTTCCATCAGGCGTATTATAATCATTGCCATATATTTCAATATGATCTCTTTTACCCACAACTACCTCAGATAAAATTTTAATTAAATGTGTTGATCTTTTAGATATTTGTCCTGATCTTAATTTTTTGTCAGCACCTGCAACGTTAAAGTATCGCAATATTATGAATTTGTAGTCATCCTTATTTTCAAATAAAAAATTTTCTGTTTTTATTTTAGATTCAGCATATGGATTTTGAGGATTTAAATTTGTATTTTCATCTATTAATTTATTTTCGTTTACTGATCCGTATGCAGCTGCTGTTGAAGAAAATACTATTTTATTTAATCCATTATTTTTACAAGTTTCAAATAATTTAGTTGCATTTTCAGTGTTATTATCAAAATATTTCTGAGGATATTTTACAGATTCCTCAACTTGAATAAAACCTGCAAAGTGCATTAATAAATCAAAATTATTAGATTTTATAAGTTCAGAAATTGTTTCTTCATCATTAATATTACATTTTGTAAAAAATGCTTTTTTAGGAATGAGACTTTCATTTCCAGTAGATAAATCATCAATTATATGAACATTATGACCAGCATCTAGAAGAGAAAGAGCGGCATGACTTCCTATATATCCAGCACCGCCTGTTAAAAGAAAATTCATATATGTATCTAATAAATTATTATTTATTAATTTAAAATTGATATATTTTGTAAATGACTAATATTATGAGCTTCTTTATTTATTGAATTCAAAATAAAGTCTGTTAATGCTAAAAAAAGACATATCACACTGACATATGAGATTAGACAAAAAAAATATTATAGTTACTGCAGCTGCACAAGGGATTGGAAAAGCAACCGCCCTTAAATTTGCAAAAGAGGGCGCTAAAGTTTTAGCAACTGATATTAATGAAGACAAACTAAATGATCTACAAAATGAAAATGAGGGTATCCAAATTAAGAAACTGGATGCAACAAACAAAAATGATGTAGAAGCTTTTTGTTCTTCTATAGATAAAATTGATGTTTTATTTCACGCAGTAGGTTTTGTTCATCATGGCACAATTCTTGATTGTGATGAAAATGAATTTTCACGATCAATAAATGTAAATGTGTTTTCTGCATATTTAATGACCTATAATCTTCTTCCAAAGATGTTGAAACAAAAGAAGGGCAGTATTGTTATTGTATCATCTGCTGCTTCAAATGTTAAAGGTGCACCAAATAGATTTATATATGGCACTACTAAAGCAGCTTTAAATGGTTTTGTAAAAGCGATTGCAATAGATCACGTTAAAGATGGTATCCGTTGCAATGCTATTTTACCAGGAACAGTAGAAACACCTTCATGGGAAGGTAGAGTCAATATGGCGGAAGATCCTGTTAAAGCAAGATCAGATTTTATAGCAAGACAAGCCATGGGTAGATTGGCACAACCAGAAGAGATAGCCTCGCTCGCAACTTATTTAGCAAGTGATGAATCAGATTTTGTCACTGGAACATTAAACTTAATTGATGGAGGATGGACTTTATAATGAAAACTTTAAGATACAGAATTGGAAATGAAGTTAAGCCAGGAATACTTGACCAAGAAGATAATATTCGCGATGTATCATCTCTTGTTAAGGATTGGGATAATAAAAATGTAACAATAAGCAAATTGAATGAAGTAAAAAAAATTGATCCTACATCTTTACCTATAGTAGAAAACAGTGATGGATTTGCGCCTTGCGTTTGTAAAGAAAGTATTGGAAAATTTATTTGCATCGGTCTTAATTACTCTGATCACGCAGAGGAAACTGGTGCAAAAGTTCCACCTGAACCAATTATTTTTTCAAAAGCAACAAGTGCCGTTATTGGACCAAACGATAATGTGGAGATTCCAAAAAAATCAGTAAAATCTGACTGGGAAGTTGAGCTTGGGGTCATTATTGGAAAAGAAGCAAAGTATATTTCAGAGAGCGAATCACAATCACATATTGCAGGATACTGCGTTATTAACGATCTTAGCGAAAGAGAATTTCAAATAGAACATTCTGGTCAATGGGTTAAAGGCAAGTCTTGTGATACTTTTGGTCCAATTGGTCCTTATTTAGTAACTACTGATGAAGTACCAGATCCTCAAAATTTAAGAATGTGGCTAGATGTAAATGGTAAAAGAATGCAAGATGGATCAACAAGTACAATGGTTTATGGAGTCAACTTTTTAATAAGTTATTTAAGTCAATTTATGTCATTACAACCTGGAGATATTATCTCAACAGGTACACCTCCCGGAGTTGGAATGGGAATGAAACCACAAGTATTTTTAAAAGCAGGCGATGTAATGAAACTTGGTATTGAGGGTTTAGGAGAACAAACTCAAAAAACTGTTCAGGCGTAATGTTTGGCAATATAAATAATTGTCATAATGTTAAAGATTTTAGAAACTTAGCAAAAAAAAGACTACCAAGTCCAATATTCCATTACATTGATGGCGCTGCTGATGATGAGATAACTTATAAAAGAAATACAGATGCCTACGAGCAATGCGATTTGATTCCAAATGTATTAAGTGGTGTTGATAAAGTTGATATGTCAACTACGGTAATGGGACAAAAGTTAGATATGCCTTTGTATTGCGCTCCAACTGCTCTGCAAAGATTATTTCATCATGAAGGTGAGATTGGAGTTGCAAAAGCCGCTGAAAAGTTTGGAACAATGTTTGGAATTTCTTCTTTAGGGACTGCTAGTATTGAAGAAATATCTAATTTAGTAAAAACACCAAAATTATTTCAACTCTATGTTCACAAAGACAAAGGCCTGAACAAAGCTCTAATAGAAAGATGTAAGGAATCAAATTTTGAAGCAATGGCTGTGACTGTGGATACTGCTGTTGGAGGAAACCGTGAACGAGATTTATATACGGGTTTTACTATTCCAATGAAATTAAAACTTAATAGTGTTCTAAGTTTTATGCTCCATCCAAAGTGGGCAGTGGATTATTTTACAAAACCTAAATGGGAATTAAGTAATTTAAAGGATCATATTAATGAAGGTACAACAGTAATGACAACCATTGGAGATTACTTCACTAAAATGCTTGATAATTCTATGAGTTGGAAAGACGTGGAAAATATTAATAAAGAGTGGGGTCGGCAATTTGCTATTAAAGGTGTGATGTCTGTAGACGATGCAAAAAAAGCTGTAGATGTAGGTGCTTCAGCTATAATGGTTTCAAATCATGGAGGTCGACAATTAGATGGTTCAAGATCACCATTTGATCAACTAGCTGAAATTGTAGATGCTGTTGGAGATAAAATAGATGTAATTTGTGAAGGAGGAATAAGAAGAGGTACTCATGTTTTAAAAGCACTGTCACTTGGTGCAAAAGCCTGTTCTGGTGGAAGAATGTATTTATACGCATTGGCAGCAGGAGGTCAAAAAGGTGTTGAAAAAAGTTTATATAATTTACGCAATGAAATTGAACGTGACATGAAATTAATGGGAGTTTCTAACGTAAAAGAACTCACAAGAAAAAATCTAAAATTCAGATAAATCAACAACTTTCTTAAAAAAAATATTTATTCTATTTCAATTTTATTTTACAAATTTTTTATGAATGATGAAATTGATCCGATCCTAGTTGGTGAAACTGATGATATCGAAGTTGGAACTGTGGAAAGTTTTGAACATGACGATGTTAATTACGCGGTTTATCATTTAGAGCCAGGATTTTTTTGCACACAGGGAAACTGTAATTGCGAGGAGAAAGCACCTTTGAGTGAATCTGAAATTGAAGGAGAAGAGTTAGAGTGTGTTGGTTGTGGTAATACTTATAGTATTGTTTCGGGTGATTGTATTAGTGATCCTGAATTGGATGGTCTTAAGATCTTTGATATCTCTGAAGAGGATGGAAATATTTACTTAAATATCTAACTTATAATATTAAGATTTATAATATTATTTTTGTTTAAATTTTTACTTTTAGTTAAAAAATCAAAAACATTTTCACACGATTCTACAGACATCCTTTTTCTGCATTCTAGAGTTAAAGCAGCATTATGTGGTGTCAACAAAGTATTGCTTAAAGAAAATAGTTTATGATTTTCTATTGGTGGTTCTTTTTCAAATACATCAACACCAGCTCCAAAAATTTTTTTATCTTTTAAAGCTTCATATAAGGCATCTTCATTAATTATACCGCCTCTAGCTGTATTAATTAAAATCAAATTAGATTTAAAGGTTTCAAATTGATCAAAAGAAATTAAATTTTTAGTTTCTGAATTTAAAGGTAAATGAATACTTATATAATCAGCAATTTTAAAACCTTCCTCTTTATTGATTGGAATACATTTTTGATTTTTTATTTCTTCATCCGAAAGAAATGGATCATGCACATATACTTCCATTTCAAACCCGCTACATCTTTTTGCTAGAGCCTTTCCTATTCGACCAAAACCAAGAATTAAAATTTTTTTATTATAGAGTTCAAAGTAGTTGGGTAAATTACCCTTTTCTTGAAATTTACCTAATTTCACTAATCTATCTGATTCAAAAATATTTTTTGTTAAACAAAGCATCATTGTCATTACATGTTCCGCCACGCTGGTTGCATTTGCTTTCCCAGTAATAGCCATAGCTATCTTATTGTTATTTAAGTATTCAGTATCCACATTGTCATAGCCAACACCATGTCTTGCTACAATTTTTAAGTTTTTTGTCTGAGAGAGAATATTTCTATTTATTTCTGCCGTTCTTACAACAATACCATCTACATCTCGTAATTTTTCTATTAGATGATCTTCATCAATATTATTAGTGACAAAGTATTCAATATTATGTTTATCAAATATTTCATATCCACTTGGATGAATTTCACCAACAACCCCAACTTTCATGAATAATTATATATTCTAAAATATTAGAAAAATAAATTGTTTAACTCTTTAAATTATTTTTTTATTATAATAGTATCTATTTTTTTTGGGAAAGGAACACATGAAAACAGTTAGAATGTCATGTTCACATGCATTAATTAAATATTTAACTATGCAAAAAATTTTAATTAATGGAAAAAAAGAACCACTATTTCCTGGTGCTTTCGGTATTTATGGTCATGGTAATGTTGCTTGTATTGGACAAGCTATGGAAGAATATCAAAATGAACTTCCTGGTTACAGAGGTCATCATGAACAAAATATGGCACTAACAGGTATTGCATATGCTCGTGCCAAAAGAAGACAACAAATATTCGTTGCAACTTCATCTGTTGGACCTGGTTCTACTAATATGGTTACTGCTGCTGCAGTTGCTTTAAGTAATAGACTTCCAATTTTACTTTTACCAGGTGATACATTTTCTAGTCGTTTTCCAGATCCTGTTTTGCAACAAGTAGAACATTTTAATTCTCCATCAGAAACACAAAATGATTCATTTAAATCTGTATCAAGATATTTTGATCGAATAACTAGACCTGAACAAATTTTAACATCTTTACCTCAAGCAATTAATGTAATGCTAGACCCTGCAGATTGTGGTCCTGCGGTAATTTCAATGTCACAAGATGTTCAAGGAGAGGCTTATGATTATCCCGAAATCTTTTTTGAGGAAAAAATTCACGAAATAAGAAGAATTCATCCTGATCCAAATCAAATACAAAAGGCAGCTGAAAAATTAAAAAAATCTAAACAACCAATAGTTATCTCTGGAGGTGGCGTTTTGTATTCAGAAGCCGAAGAAGAAATTTCTACTTTTGCAAAAAAACATAATATTCCTGTAACAGCAACTGTAATGGGTATTGGATGTATGAATAAAGATGATCCATATTACATAAGTGCAATTGGATGTTTAGGAGAAGGCTCATCTAATAATCTTGCTACTGATACAGATTTAGCACTAGCTGTAGGAACAAAGTTAGGAGATTTTACAACTGGCTCTTGGACAAATTTTGAAAATGAAAATTTTCAACTTGTATCAATAAATACTTCACGATTTGACACAACAAAACATCGCGCAACTCCTGTTGTAAGTGATGCAAAAATTGGACTTCAAGAATTATCAAAAGCATTAGGAGACTGGAAAGCGCCAGATAATTGGTACCAACGTTCCATTAAGGAAAGAAATAAATGGGATGAATATGTTGCTAAGGAAAGTGGACCAACAAACCAAGAATTACCATCCTATGCTCATGCAGTAGGTGCAGTTTATAGAAACTCCGACCCATCAGATATTGTGGTAACTGCTGCAGGAGGATTAGTAGGAGAAGTGGTGCAAATATGGAAACCAAAAGAACTCAATACTTTTGAAACTGAATGGGGCTTTAGTTGCATGAGTTATGAAATTTCAGGTGCACTTGGAATCAAAATGGCAAAACCTGAACAAGATGTAATTGTATTTGTAGGTGATGGTTCATACCTTTTACAAAATAGCGACATCTACAGTTCAGTTCTATATGATAAAAAATTAATTATAGTTGTTTGTGATAATGGTGGTCACATGGTTATTAATAGATTGCAACTAGCAAAAGGTGGAAATGAATACCTTTGTAATCTCAATGCAGCCAGAGCGACAAATGTACAGTTTGTGGATTTTGAGGCTCACGCAAAAAGTATGGGGGCAAATGGTGAGACTGTTAAATCTATTTCAGAGTTAGAGGCTGCTTTCAAAAGAGCAAAAGAATCAGATAAAACCTATGTTATTTCTATGAAAACAGACGGGTATGAATGGTTAGAGGGGACAGCTTTCTGGGAAAGTCCAACACTTGAAGTAGATAATACCGAAGGTAAGAAATCAGCTCTTAATGAATTTTTAGAAGGAAAAAATAAACAACGTAAAGGCGTATAAAATAAAATTTTTTCCTAATAATTAAATTCGTATGAACCAAAACAAGCCTATAATTTTATTAGATCCATATCCAAGAACAATGGACCTACTTTTTTCTAAAGAAAATTTTAAATATTTAAAAAAAAATTTTAAACTCATTACTGCTCCAAATAAAAATAAAAATAATTTTTACAAAAAACATTTACCAAAGGCGGATTATATTTTTGGACAACCCAGTTTACCTTCATCTTTAATTTCTAAATCCACAAAACTTAAAGCAATATTTAATGTAGAGAGCAATTTTATGGATAATATGGACTACGAATATTGTTTTAGAAAAGGAATACATGTTTTAGCAACATCCCCTGTGTTTGCTCAACCTGTTGCTGAAATGGCAATTGGTCTTACTTTATCTATAGCAAGAAGTATTCATATTGCTCACTCAGACTTTATTTCAAAAAAAGAAAAATATGGTGGTGCAATAAGTCAGAATAATTTTTTAATAAAAAATAAAACATTTGGTTTAATTGGATTTGGTGATTTAGCTAAATCACTTACTCCTATACTCAAATCATTCTCTAATAATATCATTGCTTATGATCCTTGGGTTCCCAATAAAGAAATCGAAAAATTTGATGTTAACCCTACAAGTTTAAATTCATTACTTAAAAATGCTGACATCATCTATGTACTCGCATCCATTACTTCTTCTAATGAATCTATGATTAATTCTTCTAAACTTAAATTAATTAAAGATGGATCAGTGTTTGTCTTAATGAGTAGAGCGGCCATAATAAATTTTGATGATTTTTTTAATTTTTTAAAAAATAGAAATGTGTTTGCTGCTATTGATGTTTTTCCACAAGAACCATTTCCTAAAAATCATAAATTAAGAAAACTTAAAAACGTAATTTTTTCTCCTCACAGGGCTGGTGCATTAGACAGCGCGTTTAAAGAGATGGGTGAATTAGTAATTCAAGATTTAAAACTTATTTCAAAAGGCCTACCTCCTAAATTATGTAAAAAAGCTGAAAGAGAAACTGTTAAATATTTACGTTCAAAACCAGTTGATATTAATTAAAATTTATTTAAAAACACACTTATGTCAGATAATTTAGTACTTGAAGCTAAATCAGTTTCAAAATTTTTTGGCACTATTACAGCTCTTCAAAATGTAGATCTTCATTTAAATAAAGGCGAGGTACTTGGTGTCGTCGGCGATAACGGTGCTGGGAAATCTACATTAATGAAAGTTTTATCGGGACTATATAAGCCAAGCGAAGGTTCACTTTTTTTTGATCAAGAAAAGGTAACTTTAAATAGTCCCAGAGACTCTCAAAATTTGGGCTTAGAAATGGTCTATCAGGATTTAGCGCTAGCTGGGAATCTCCCTATCGGTGATAATATTTTTTTAGGAAGAGAGCCAACAAGAAAAGTTGGTCCTTTCAATTTTTTAGATCATAAAAAAAGAAAACAGTTAACGGAAGAGCATCTTGCAAAACTAAAAATAAACGTAAAGAGTGCTGATCAAAAGGTTGAAGAATTATCTGGTGGACAAAGACAAGCTGTTGCAATTGCTAGAGCTACAGCTTTTAATGCAAAAATTGTATTGATGGATGAACCAACAGCAGCACTTGCTGTTAAGGAAGTTGGGAAAGTTTTAGATTTAATTTTAAATCTTAAAAAGTTAGGTGTTAGTGTAATAGTAATTAGTCACCGAATGGATGATATTTTTACTGTTTGTGATCGCGTAATGGCACTTTTTCAAGGAACAAACTTCGCTGAGTCAGAATTAAAAAACACTTCAAGAGACGAAGTGATTGGATGGATCATGGGGAAAAAAGATTAATGGATAAAAATCAAGAATCTTTATTTGTCAGACTTATTCCTTTTTTTGAAAGATATGGGATCTTATTACTTATCCTAATAATGATTGCTGTCCTGCATTTGTTGCAACCTGATGTGTTTTTATCATGGAGAAATGTAACAAATATTTTTAAACAAGTTTCTTGGCAGTCTATGTTAGCACTTGGTGTCTTCATGGTAATAGTTACTGCAGGAATAGATTTATCAGTCGGCTCAATTATTATGTTATCATTAATGGGACTTGCTATTGCTTCAAAAGCAGGAATGCCTTGGTACGTGGTTATGTTAATTGCACCAGCAATTGGATTTTTGTGTGGTATGTTTAATGGTATTGGCATTACCTTACTTCGAATGCCTCATCCGTTTATTATGACATTAGGAACGTTGTACATATTTAGAGGAATTGGAAACCTTATTTCTGGAGGAGTGCCAATAACAGGTTTTGCTGAACAGATAAGAGTTATCGGAAATGGTAAAATTAAACTGGATGTTTTTTTTGGAGAAGGGGCGCGAGAGTACATTCCTACAAGTTTAATTTTAATGATTGTTATATTCTTTATCTTTTGGGTTTTTTTAAATCATACAAGAATAGGTAAATGGATTTATGCCATTGGTGGCAACCCTGGAGCAGCAAGAGCAGCAGGTATAAATGTCGACCGTATTTTAATCGTAGTTTACACCCTTTGTGGTTTCTTGGCAGGTATTGGAGGTTTAATTTTAGCTGGAAGAACGAATTCTGCTTACCCAAATGCTGGTTTACAATCTGAGTTAGATGCGATTGCAGCAGTCATTATAGGTGGAGCAAGCTTTTTTGGGGGCAGAGGAACCGTTTTAGGTGTGTTTGCTGGAGTCATGATTATGGGCATACTCCGAAATGGTCTAAATCTAATGAATGTTAGTGTTTTCTGGCAACAAGTTCTTATTGGGTCAATTATTATTTTGGCCGTTTATATTGATGTTCTTAGAAGACAACTTGCGACCAGAACATAATATTAAAAAATAACTACTTTCTGACAAACAGTCACTTGATTAGATTTTATTTTTGATTAATGGTTAAAAAAAATTTTAGGAGGAAAAATGAAATTTTTTATTTCTTTAATTACGGCAATTTCTCTTTCTTTTTCTTTTAGTGCTGTAGCAAAAACAATTATGTTAAGCACAAAAGGACCAGGAGCGGGAAATCCATTTTGGGCTTCAGTTGAAGCTGGAGCTAAAGATGCTGCAGCTGAACTAGGTGTTGACCTAATCATCCTATCACCTCCACAAGAGAGTGATGTAATGGCTCAGGTTGCACAAATTGAAGACCAAATCGCAAAAGGTGTAGACGGTATTGCAATCGCACCAACTGACCCTAACGCAGTTGCACCAATTCTTGATGATGCAATGGCTTCAGGTGTTCCAGTTGTATATATTGATACTAATGGAATTAATGAAGGTGTAACTTTCATTGGAACTAACAATATCAATGGTGCCGCTTTAGCTGCTCAATACATTTGTGATAATGTTCCAAGTGGTTCTGATGTTGCAATTCTTCAAGGAATGATAACTCAAACTACTGGTCAACACAGAGCTGAAGGATCTCACAAAGGTCTTGAAGCATGTGGCATGAACATTGTTGCTGAACTTCCAGCTAACTGGGATACTGCACAAGGTATGTCAGTAACAGAAGATATCATCACTGGTAACCCAAATATTAAAGCAATCTTTGCTTCTAATGACAATATGGGTCTAGGTGCTATTCAAGCATTAAAAAATGCTGACATGCTAGATGATGTTGTAGTTGTTGGATTTGATGCTAACCCTGACGCTGCTGCAAGTGTAATGGCTGGTGAAATGTCAGCTACTATTGCTCAATTCTCATACAACATGGGATACATGGGTGTAGAAAATGCACTTAAATTAGCTAATGGTGAAAGCATTCCAGATAACATTGATACTGGAACTGTATTAGTTACTAAAGAAAACGCTGCAGACTTTATGTAAGTCAAAGCTAAAAATTATTTTAAAGGGCCGTAATTTTTACGGCCTTTTTTTTACTATTCCATTTTTTACATTTGATTTATAGAAACAACTTATGAAAAATATCGGACTGATTGGTTGTGGTAATATTGCTGAAACTTATTTCCGGGCTCAAGAATATTTTAATAATATAAATTTTGTTGCTTGTGCTGATATCAATTTAGATGCTGCTAAAAAAACTGCTGAGCAATATAATATTATTCCTCTTTCAGTTGATGAGATACTTAATGATAAGAATGTAGATATCATTCTTAATCTTACCATTCCCCAAGCTCATTATGAAATATCTAAAAGAGCTCTTGAGGCTAATAAACATGTTTATTGTGAAAAACCAATGAGTGTTAAGTTTGATGATGCAAAAGAATTATTAAATTTAGCAAAAAAAAATAGTCTATACATTGGTAATGCTCCTGATACATTTTTAGGAGGAGGAGGACAGCTTTCACGAAATTTAATTGATAATAATGATATTGGACAAGTGCTAACTGGTAATTTTATTTTTGCCTTTCCTGGCGTTCAAGATTTTCATCCAAGTCCTGAGTCTTGGTTTCAAGAAGGAGGAGGACCTGTAATAGATATGGGTCCATATTTTTTCACAACACTTGTTAATCTTCTAGGTCCCGTAAAAAATATAAGAGGTAGAGGAGCTAAATTTTCTAATAAAAGAGAATACAAAGCTGGTCCAAAAAAAGGAGAAACTTTTAATGTTGAAATTCCAACTTCTTATATGTTTAATATTGAGTTTCAAAATAATGCTATCATTCAAGGTTTCATTTCATTTGATGTTTTAAATCATAAACGTAATCATATGGAGCTTTATGGAACTAAAGGTTCAATAGTAGTTCCTGATCCAAATATGTTTGGTGGTCCAGTATCCATATCTGGTGAGTTTGGATCTGAATGGAAAAATATAAGTGTGGAAGATAAACCCCTTGGAAAAACAAATATTGTTAACCATAGTGGAAGAAGTAATGAGGCGCCTGAACAAGCAAACTACAGGGGTATTGGGTTAGCTGAAATGATTGACGCCATCGAAAATAATAGAATGCATAGGTGTAATGGAGAACTTGCTCTTCACATTTTAGATGTAATTGAATGTGCAATGATTTCTTCAATTTATAAAGTTGAAGTAGAGCTTCGCTCTTCGTGTGTGAAGCCTGAACCAATGCATGATGATTTTGTGAGACAGATCATAAAAAAATCATAAAAAATTTAAATTTTACTGCTCAGTGCGATAATTTTACATTCAAATTAGGAATATTTCTCCTTGTTTTACATACCTATTCTTGTTAGGGAAATATTATTTATAGGAGGAATGCATGAAAAAAATTGCTTCAATTATTCTTGCTTCTGTAGCGCTACTTGCTACTTCAGCGAAAGCAGAATACAAATTTAACTTCGTAATGCACAGTGATACGAACAATGCCTTCTGGGCAGCTGTTCACAAAGGTTTTAAAGATGCTTGTGCACAAATTAATGCTGATTGCCAAATGTTAACTCTTTCAGGTGATGGAGACCAACAAGAGCAATTACAAAACTTAGAGTCTTCAATAGCTCAAGGTGTTGATGGTATCGTAACTACAATTACTAACCCAACTATCTTTGATGCTGCAGTTGATGAAGCATTAGCTGCTGGTATTCCAGTAATTACAGCTAATACTGATGATCCAGAAGGTGCTGCTGGTAGTAACAGATTAGCATATGTTGGACAAGACTTAGAAGCAGCTGGTTATGAATTAACAGCTAATCTTTCTGAAATGTTTCCTGATGGAGATATTCACGTTCTAATCGGTGTTGCAGACATGAACCAATCATGGGCATACACTAGAGGAAACGGTATTGCACGTTTCATGGATGATTACAAAGCAGCTAACCCTGATAGAAAAGTAACTTATGAGAAAATCGAGTCAGGTCTAGATCTTTCAACTGTTGGAAACAGAGTGGCAGCTTATGTTCAAGCTAACCCAAATACAACTGCATATCTTGATGTAGGTTTCTGGGAAGCTGGTGCAGCTGCAGCAGTAAGAAACTTAGGTTACGGACCTGGTGAAATACTTCTTGCTGGTTTTGACTTAGTTGATGTAGTTTTCGAAGAAATGGACAAAGGTTATGTTCAACTAACAGTCGACCAACAACCATACTACCAAGGTTACATGTCAGTTCACCAATTATACTTAATGAACAAGTATGGTTTAAGTGCACTAGATATCAACACTGGTAAAGCTATGATTGGCCCTTCTGATGTTGAAACAATCAGATCATTCAAAGGAATGTCAGTTAGATAAATATCTTAACCAGGCTCTTTAAATAGAGCCTGGTTTTTTTTAAAATAAAAAAAATATGAGTAAAAATTTTAGTCTTAGAAGTTTATTAGTAAGACCAGAAGTAGCAACCTTCTTAATGTTTCTAGCAATAATGATTGGATTTTATATTGCTAATGAAAGATTTTTAGATGCAAGAAATATAAGAATAGTTATGGGTATTACACCCGAATATATTATTGTTGCTATCGGGATTGCAATATTAATGATCTCAGGTGAATTTGATTTATCTGTAGGCTCTGTTTTTGCATTAGTCCCGATGACTATTGTACAAATGGTGCATCAAGGGATACCACCTTGGTTCGCTATTTTTCTAGGATTAATGATTGGTATTATTGTTGGCTTTGTTAATGGATTTATTACTTTAAGATTTGGAATTCCTTCTTTCATCGCAACTCTTGGAATGCTCTATATTGCTAGAAGTCTTACAACTGTAGCTACTGCAGGCTTTCCACCACCATTTCCTCATATTTTACCAAATGAGTTATTCGTTTATCAATTTGAGTTATTTAGAGCTTCCTTGTACTGGGCTCTTTTAGTTGCCGTAGTTTTAGGTGTTATGCTTCATAGAAGTAATGTTGGTAACTGGATTTATGCAACTGGCGGAGATCAAAACGCAGCATCTTCAATGGGAATAAAGACTGGAAACGTTAAAATGTTTTGTTTCATCTTATGTGGTTTCTTAGCTGGCTTTGCTGGAATGATTCAAACATTTAGATTGGAAGCGCCATTACCATCTCAAGGATACCTATTAGAACTTGAGTCAATTGCTGCAGCAGTTATTGGTGGTGTCAGTTTATTTGGAGGTATCGGAACAGTTTTTGGTGCTGTTATTGGTGCAATACTAATCAGGTTTTTAGAGAGTGGAATCATTATGGCTAGAATAGATGCGGAATGGTTTAGAGCAGGTTTAGGTTCTTTAATTATCATAGCCGTAGTGTTTAATACTTATATAAGTAGAAGAGCAACACGAATTGGTCAAAACAAGGCAGAGGATTAAAGATGGAAGATATAATAGTCTGTGAGGGTCTTAACAAATACTATTCTGGAGTCCACGCTTTAAAAAATTTAAGCCTAAAGATAAAAAAAGATTCTGTTGTTGGTCTTATTGGAGACAATGGTGCTGGTAAATCAACATTAATTAAAATCTTATCTGGTGCACATCAACCTGATTCAGGTCATATATATTTCGAAGGTAATAAGGTTAAATTTAAATCTACAAAAGAAGCAATGAATTTAGGGATTGAAACAATTTATCAGTATTCGGCTTTGATTCCTGAAATGTCTATTGCAAGAAATATTTTTATTGGACGTGAACAAACTCAATATAATGTTGGCAATTTTGGTTTAATGAAAACTAAAACCATGCAGGACGATGCGATGAAAGCATTAACAGATGTGGAACTGCATCTTCGATCTCCAGATACACCAGTTAACCAATTATCAGGAGGAGAAAGACAAGGTGTTGTGATTGCAAGAGCAATGTATTTTAAATCAAAAGTTTTAATATTAGACGAACCAACAAACCACTTATCAGTAAAAGAAACAAATAAAGTACTAAGGTTTGTAGAGGGATTAAAAAGCCAAGGCGTGACATCAATATTTATTACTCACAACTTGAGTCATGTGTATCCAATTGCTGATCATTTATGTGTAATGGCTAGAGGTGAAAAAATCGCTGACATGGATAAAAAAGATACAACAATAGATCATCTCACTGATTTATTAGTTAATGGATAATTTTGGGAGGAATTATGATTAGTGATGCGCAAATAAAACAATATAACGAAGAAGGTTATACGATCGTTGAAAATGTTTTTAGTATGGATGACTTAAATCCAATATTAAATGAATTTGAAGAAATTGTTGATGATTTTGCAGAAAAAGCTTTTCAAGCTGGAAAAATTACAAACAAACATGATGATAAAGATGTTTTTAAAAGATTAGCTGCTCTCGAAAGAGATTTTAAAGGTTCTTCAGTTTTAATTCATCATAGAGGTGAATTAAAACCAGCACTTGCTAACTTATGGGGATCAAAAAAACTTTTAGATATGGTTGAAAATTGGGTTGGCAAAGATATTTCTGGTCATCCAGTCTGGAATATTAGATCAAAAACACCTCAGACAGCTAGGATGACAGTTCCATGGCACCAAGATTCTGCTTATTTGAAAGATGGAGCAGAAAAAACCACTCAGCCTGCTGCGTGGATTCCATTTCTAGATGTAAATAAACATAATGGATGCATGCAAGTTGTTCCTGGAGGACATAGACCTGAAAGAGTTTTGAATCATAAATTAGAAAAGAAAGATGGTTCAGTAAAAGATTCTTGGTATTTATTTATTGAAGACAAAGATATTCCAGAGGAGAAAGTTGTTACTTGTGAAATGAAGGCTGGTTCAGTTTTATTTTTACATCAATTAGTTCCTCATCGATCACTTGAAAATTTATCTGATGATGTAAGATGGAGTGTTGACCTAAGATTTCAAAATCCAAAAGATGAAGCCGGTTTTCATACTGGTTTGGTTGATCCAATCATAATGAGAAAATCAGAAGACCCAAGCTATACAGCTGATTGGGATTCTTGGTTTAAAGGTTATGAAGAACAACACACAAAATTTAGAGGGACTTCAAAAAAAGACCAATTTGACTCTACAGTTGATGGGTCATGGTTAGATCGTTGGGATAATTAATAAAACTATCTAGCATGGAAGTTAATCTCGATGATTGGTACAGACCAGAAGTCGACAGAAAAAAATTAAAAGACTTAAGTAAAAGAAGAGATCTACCTGGACTAATCCATTTCTTCTTTTATTTTTTATCTTTATTTATTTCAGGATATTTAGCATACATAACTTTAGGTACTTGGTGGACATATCTTTTCTTTTTTATTTATGGTACAATTTATGCATTCAGTGTAGCAAACTGGCATGAAACTGTTCATCGAACTGCATTCAAGACTCGTTCTATCAATGAATTTTTTTATCATATCAGTTCTTTCATGTGTGACTTTGAAGGTTTTAGATGGCGTTGGAGTCATACTTTTCATCATTCAAAAACAATGCAAACAGAAGATGATTATGATCACGAAATACAAGTATCAAGACCTATTGAATTATTTGCATTCTTTTTAAATTTTATACCTCTTACAGATTTATTATACCCACATAAATTAATTAAATTTGAAGTTTTAAAACATGCTTTTGGAAAATTTACACCAGTTATTGACATAACCGCACCTAAAGAAGAAAAGAAAAAAATTCTTTGGAACTCAAGATTGTATGTCTTTATTTGGGTATCAGTATTTGTATATTCTTTTTACATAGGTTCTTTCCTCCCAATAATTTATATTATTTTACCAACTTATATTGGGAAGCCAATTTGGTTTGCTGTTAATGTAACTCAACACCTAGCTGCTAAAGTTGACACTAAAGATCACCGCTTAAGCACTTACTCTGTTAGAATTAATCCACTATTAAGTTTTTTATATTGGCATATGGAATATCATTTAGAACACCATATGTTTCCAATGGTGCCTTCATATAATTTAAAAAAATTACGAAAAGAAATTGATAAAGAACTTCCCAAACCTTTTACGAGTCTTTTTGACTTTTATAAAAAAGTTTTGCCAGCTGTAATAGCTTTAGCTACTGATCAAAATAAATACTACAAAGTAAAATTAAATAATTAATTTACCAAGAACCGGTATTCTCCATTGATTTCCATGGTTCTTGTTCGGGTAAAGATTCACCTTCTTGTAAAATTTCTAATGATATTCCATCTGGCGAGCGGACAAAAGCCATATGTCCATCACGTGGCGGTCTATTTATTGTAACTCCATTCTTCATTAATCTATCACAGACTTCATAAATATTTTTTACACTATAGGCTAGATGCCCAAAATTTCTTCCACCAGTATATTTTTCTGGATCCCAATTATATGTTAATTCAAGTAATCCTGTTTTATCATCACTATTTTCTGCAGCTAAAAAAATTAATGTAAAGCGACCCTTTTCATTTTCTACGCGTCTAACTTCTTTTAAGCCAAGTTTATTGCAATAGAAGTCTAATGATTCTTCTATATTATTAACTCTAACCATTGTGTGTAAATATTTCATTTTTATAATCCTATTTAAAATTTATGTTTGTACTAAAAAATACTTAGTGTAATTTCAACTATATGAAAACAGTTTTTTTGCTTTTTGATTCTTTAAATAGAAGAATGTTAAATTCATATGGTGGAAAGTATTTAGAAACACCAAATTTTAATCGCTTGGCTGAAAAAACTATTCAATTTAATAATCATTATATCGGAAGTATGCCTTGTATGCCCGCAAGAAGAGATATGCATTCTGGAAGATTAAGTTTTCTCCATAGAGCTTGGGGACCACTAGAACCATTTGATAATTCATTTCCTGAACTCTTAAGATTAAATAATACGTATACTCACTTAGTCACAGATCATTATCATTATTTTGAAGATGGTGGCGCAACATATCACAACCGTTTTAACTCTTATGATTTTATTAGAGGACAAGAAAGAGATCCATGGAAAGCTATGGTACAACCACCTTTAGAAAAATTTAGAGAAAAATATCATAAATCACAATTAAACTTAGATGATAGAGAGCATGTGTATTATTTTTATCCAATTAATAGTGAATTTATAAAAGAAGAAAAAGATTTTCCTTCAGTAAAGTGTTTTGCTTCTGGTTTAGATTTTTTGCAAACAAATAAGGATGCAGATAATTGGTTTTTACAATTAGAAACTTTTGATCCACATGAACCTTTTTTTGCACCTGAACGTTTTAGAGAAACCATTAAGACAAATTACCGTGGACCACGATTAGATTGGCCTCAATATGAAAGAGTTACTGAAACTGATGAAGAAGTAGCAGAATTGAAAGCAAATTATATTGCTCTTATAGCTTTATGTGATCATTTATTAGGTAATGTCTTAGATCATTTTGATGAAAATAATATGTGGGAAGATACATCCTTAATTTTAACTACTGATCATGGTTTTATGCTAGGAGAGCATGATTGGTGGGCAAAAAATAGAATGCCCTTATACAATGAAATAGCTAACATACCTTTATTTTTTTATCATCCTGATTTTAAACAACATCAGGGAGAGCAAAGGAATCTTGTTACTCAGAACATAGATTTAATGCCTACATTTCTTGATATGCATAATCACTCAATTCCTTCAGAGGTGAAAGGAAAATCATTATTAACTTATTTAGATAAAGATGCAGAAAATAAGTTTGCCGCTCTTTATGGCTATTGGGGCGGTGGTATTAATATTACAGATGGAAAATATAGCTATTTTCACTACCCAGAAAATTTTAGTCAACAAAATCCAGACAGATACCAATATACATTAATGCCTACGCATATGAGACAGTTTTTTTCAAATGAAGAATTGCAAACAGCTACTTTACATAAACCTTTTGATTTTACAAAAGATATACCTTTGCTTAAGATTAATAGGATCGAGAGAAAAACAGATGGTGGGTATAAAGGTTTTGAGGATACAAAAAGTGCACTTTACAATTTACAAAATGATCCAGGTCAGTTGACACCTTTAGCAGATGAAAAAAAATCAAATGAATATCAACAAATGATGATTGATATTATCAATGAGTATGACCCCCCAAAAGAATTAATAAAAAATTATTTTGAAAATTAATACATGACAAAGAGACAAAAAGTTTTAGTTCTTTATTTAAAGTTTCCAAGTTTAGAAGCAGAAGTCATTTCTTGGGCGACTTTTGATGGGACAGGAAAAAAACTTCACATGACGGGAGATAGTGATGAGCCACCTTATCCTACTGGTCTTGATGCTTTATTAGATGGTTGGAGATTATTTCAAGCTAGTCAAGCTATTCCAGAGCATCCTGGTCAAGAATTTAGAACTTCATATTTAAAACATGAATTTTTTTTTGAAAAAATAGAAGAAGGAGATTTTTAAAATGGTACAATTATTATCAACCGAGCAAATGGCAGAGTTCGCTAATAGTGGATGCTTATTTTTTGATGGATTAATAGATAATGAAACTAATAAAGAATTTTTAAACGATATTGGACATACTGATATTGAAAATGTTGATAATATGCAAAAGTATTTTCAAAATATTAAAGCCTCTAGCAGCATTCCTAGAATTCCTGCAGGAACATCACTTAAGAATGCTTACCCACACAAATCTCCATTACAAAAAATATTCAAAAATGAAGTTGTAGCAGGAGCAATTAATAGTTTAGTTGGATCTGAGGCAGTAGTTGATCATCAATTTCTTCATCTAACATTTCCAACAAAATACTTTAAAAAAACTAATCAAAGACAGATGTCTCAGGTTAATCATCAAGACAGCACAATCGATCCAAGAATTACATTTGATATTCAGTTATTCTATTTTCCAACAGATGTTACAAAAGAAATGGGTGGAACAAGATATCACCCTGGTACACATCTCAGAATTGTAAACGAAATGGGAATTGCTAAATATCAAAATATTAAAGGACAGAAAAATATAGTTTGTAAGGCAGGGACGATAGGGATCTTTCATAATGGCTTGTGGCATGGTGCAGGTGTTAATTTTTCAGATGAGATTAGGTACATGTTCAAAGTTAGACTGCAACCAACAGAAAAACAGGAACTATTATGGGATCCTGAAAAAAAATATAAACCACTTCCTAATAAAGCATTATATTGGACAGATGAAAATCAAGAAAAAACAGTCAATGATATTTTAATGAAATCATATCCTTGGCAAGAGGCAGATACAAATCGATTAGACAAAATTAATACAATTAAGTTCTGGAGAATGCTCACTGGTCATAAAAATTTAGATATTGATTATTGGCTTACCAGAATTGAGAATGAATTATATTAGTTAAAATCTCTTTCATCACCTTTTAAGGGAACAACATCACAAGTTTCTTGATACCATGATAACATTTTATCTTTTAGTTTCTTGAGCTCTGATGAGTATTTCATATCATCAATAACATTATAAATTTCTCCAGGATCTTCAATTAAATTATAGAGCTCATCTTTCTCATAGGCTCTTTTTATATATTTAAATTTTTTATTTCTGCACATTGTAGCCTTGGTATGCATTAAAATTTCATCTTCTTTACCTTGTAAACTCACTCTAGGATAATAAAGACCATGAGGTAGTTGCAGGCTTTGGTTTTCGCTGGCTTGTCTTTCTAATCTAAGTCTACCACCTTCTGTAAATACTTCTTCTCTATGATTATTAACTTTTTGATCTATAAAATTTTTAATACTCTTTCCAAAATGCCAATATGATGGTTCTATATTACTATAGTCATATATTGTACCAGCCACATCAATCAATTCAATCATTGTGTCACTCACACCATTCAGTGTATTCTCACTTTTAGGTGGTTTAATTATTAGAGGAACATTAGTCAGACAATCTTGAAAAGTATTTTGAGTTTTTTCAACAAGATTATAATCTCCAGTGAAATCACCATGATCTGAAAGGAAAATAATTAAGGTATCATCATACAAATTATTTTTTTTAAGTTGATTTACTAAAAGACCAAATTGGTAATCAACTCTTGCACACATACCAAGATAAACAGCTCGTAATTCATTCCAACGATCATCGGTCCAATTTTGCATTTGTTGACCATCCATTATTCCTTTTAAAAGACTTGGTTTGTCCTCCCATGTTTTATACTCATATCTTTCAGGAATTATATTTCTATCAATCGAAGAGAACCATGGATCTTCAACGCAGTAAGGTGGATGCGGATATCCAAGTGGTAAAAATAAACAGAATGGTTCTTCTTTTTTATAATCTTCAATAAAATCTAATGCCCCATAAACCATGGACCAATCATCATCAAAATAAATATCTTTATCTTTTTTATCTAATTTTCCTTTAAAGAAACTATAATAATTATCTCCGTCTTTAGGCCCCCTCCATGATAAATCTCCACCATGAGTACCTGGTTGTTGAGCGTAGTCCCATTTTTTAAAATCTTTATCTGTTGGTTCAAAATAAATATCGCAATGATTACGATAACTTTCTTGACCTGCTATCAGATCATTTTTTCCACCCCACCAAATAAAATAATCTTTATTTTTTAATTCTGATAATATGCTCGAATCACCTTGATCAGTATGTAGCATGTAATGCATCGTTCTATGACCGTGAACATGTGGGTACCAACCAGTCATAAATGAACAGCGACTTGGAGTACAAACAGTAGCTTGACAAAATGCATTCTTAAATGCAATTGCATCATTATTAACAATATTATCTAAGTTTGGTGTTTTAGCTCCAGGATAACCAAGATATCCAAGCATATCTCCTCTCCATTGATCTGGATTAAAAATAACAATATTTGGCTTCTTTGGCATTTTCATGGTTAATTTTATATATTTTTTATCTAAAAAAAAGACATTATGGCTGTTGATTATATTACTTATCTAAGTAAGGTTAGTTAAAATTTAGGAGGAATGATGAAAAATTTATTAAAATTTATCATAGGTTCGGCATCTTTATTTTTCTTTAGTTCTGTTCAAGCAGATACAATTAAATGGTTACATTTAACTGGTGAAAGTTCTCCAGAGTATCCAAACTTCGTAAGAGCTGTTGAAGAATTTGAAGCTAAAACTGGACACACAGTTGAGATGATGTATCTCGAAAATGAATCTTTTAAAGCTAAGCTTCCAACAATGTTACAGTCTGACGATAGACCAGATATATTCAATAGTTGGGGTGGAGGTGTTATGTATGCACAAGCTGAAGCAGGTTTCTTAAGGGATATTTCAGATGTTGTAACTGATGAATATCTATCTACTTTAAGTGCAGCAGCAGCAAATGCATTTGTATATAAAGGACAAAGAGTTGGTGTGCCACGAAATGTATCACAAGTTACTTGGTGGTATAATAAAGATTTAATGAATCAAGCTGGAGTAGATGTTTCAAGCATTACAATGTGGGATGATCTACTATCAGCAGTTAGTCAAATTAAATCTGCTGGCATAACTCCAATTTGTATTGGTGGAAAAGATAAATGGCCTGTTCATTTTATTTGGACACATTTACACATTAGAAATGGTGGTGAATCACTATTCCTTGAGTCACTTGAAAATGGTGGTTGGGATAGACCTGAGTATATTAAATCAGGTGAACAAATGTTGGAACTTGTAGCACTAGAGCCTTTTCAGGATGGTTGGTTAAGTCATACTTGGCCTGATCAAGCTGGATTTTTTGGAGATGGTAAATGCGCAATGGCTTTCATGGGTAACTGGATGTATCCAGCTCAAAAATCTAACAGTGCAAGTGGAGAAGGTTTAGGTGATGACAATATGGGTATATTTAGTATGCCAATGACTCCAGGAGCTCTTGGTGATTCTGCTGATACTTTAGGAGGTATCAATGGATGGTTGGTTTCTAAAACTGCACCAGACTCAGCTGTAGAATTTTTAATGCACTTAGTTTCAGCAGATATTCAAAATGAAGATGCTGCAAAAGGTGCTTACCTTCCAGTTGTTAAGGGTGCGGATAAATCAATTACTAATCCAATACTCGCTCAAGTTGCAAACAATATTGGAAATTCTCAATATCACCAAATTTTTTATGATCAATTTTTAGGTCCTGATATTGGAAGAGTTGTTAATGATGTGTCTACTGATCTTGCTGCAGGAATTATTACTGCTGAAGAGGCGGCACAACAAGTGCAAGAATCTTGGGAATTTAACCAATAACATCTAAAGAGAAGGCTTTTCTTAAAAAAGCCTTCTCAATTAAATATATGAATTCAGCAAAATATAACGCTCTTTTAAGTAAGTATTCTACACTTGTGATATTTATAATTCCTGCGTTAACTATTTTCACAATGTTTGTTGTTCTGCCCATTATAGAGGCAGCATATTATAGTTTCTATAGATGGGATGGCTATGGAGATCCAAATAAATATGTAGGATTAAAAAACTATAAATACCTATTTAAAAATAAAACTTTTATTCTTTCATTAAAAAATAACTTTTATATCATTGCAATTTCTCTATTTATTCAATTACCTTTTGCATTGTTGGTTGCGCTAATGATTTCTGATAAAATAAGAGGCGCTAATTTCTTTAGAACAGTTTTTTTTCTTCCATATATTCTTGCAGAAATTGTTACAGGATTAATTTGGGCTTATATTTATGATGGAAACTATGGAATGGTTGCAGCAATCTGGAATTTTTTTGGAGCTGATCCACCGCATATGATTGCTGAAAAAGAGACTGCAATGATTGCTTTATATATTGTTATTTTTTGGAAATATTTTGGAATTCATATGATGATATACATTGCTGGACTTCAAAATATTTCTAAAGAAGTTTTAGAGGCGGCAAGAGTTGATGGAGCAGGACCAATTACTACAGCTTGGAGAATTAAAATCCCTATTATTTTACCAACAATAAGACTGTCAGTTTTTTTATCTATTTTAGGAGCTCTTCAGTTATTTGATATAATTATGCCTTTGACTGGGGGTGGTCCATCTAATCAAACACACTCAATGGTAACATATTTATATTATTTTGGAGTCATGAGAATGAAGTTTGGATTTGGAAGCGCAATAGGTGTTGTTATTTTTCTAATTTGTTTCACAATAGCTATAACTTATCAAAGAACTTTAATGAGGAAAGATTAATGTTTAATAATTTTAAATCCTACTACATGTATTTATTTCTTTTCTTATTAGCAGGAATTATTTTTATTCCCCTATACGTATCTATTTCTGGAGGATTTAAAACAATTGGTGATTTAAGAACTAACTCTCTTGGATTGCCAACGGAATGGATTGTTGGGAATTATACAAGTCTTTTAGTGGATAATAAGTTTTGGTTATTTACTTGGAATTCTGTTTTATACGCAGCAGGAACAACTTTTTTGGTAATTTTATTGGCTTCAATGACAGCATTTGTTTTTGCTCACATGAAGTTTGTTGGAAGTAGATTTTTGTTTAATTATTTTATACTTGGCTTAACCTTTCCGTTTGCAACAGCTATCTTACCCCTTTTTTTAAGAGTCAGAGACCTTGGTTTGTTAGGATCAGTTTGGGCAGTAATTCTTCCACAAATTGCCTTTGGTTTAGCTTTTGCAATTATATTATTTAGAGGTTTTTTTAGACAAATGCCTTCTGAGCTTTTTGATGCTGCTTTCGTTGATGGATGTACATATTCACAGTTTTATTTTAAATTTACCTTACCTCTTTCAACACCAATTATAGCTACAGTTGCAGTAATCAATCTTGTTGGTAGTTGGAATAATTATTTACTCCCCTTAATAATGATAAACAGTGAAAGTTTATATTCTTGGCCACTTGGAATAATGGTTTTTAGAGGTGAGTATATTACTGATTGGCCAAAAATACTAGCATTTGTATCTCTTACTTTAATACCAGCTGTTGTTTTTTTCTTGGCTCTCCAAAGATTTATTGTAGCTGGTTTAACAGGTGGAGCAGTCAAGGAGTAGTTTAATGAAAGTAGGAATTATAGGTTGTGGAAATATTGCTGATATTTATTTCAGTAATTCACAAAAGTATTTTAATAATTTTCAAATTATTGCATGTGCTGATATTAAAAGTGAAGCTGCAAAAAACTATGCAGAAAAATATGGAGTAGAACAATTATCTGTAGATCAAATATTATCTAATAAAGAAATTGAATTAATTGTTAATTTAACAGTCCCTGATGTTCACTTTGAAGTTTCAAAGTCAATTCTTGAGTCTGGAAAACATTCTTATTCAGAAAAGCCACTCTCAATAAAATTTGAACATGGTGAAGAGTTAGTAAATTTAGCTAAGTCAAAAGGTTTACATGTGGGCTGTGCTCCAGATACTTTTCTTGGAGCAGGTATTCAGGAAGCAAAAAAAATTATTGATCAAAATGAAATAGGTAAAATAAATCTTGGTAGTATTTCCATGGTTGTAGCAGGACATGAAATTTGGCATCCAAATCCAGATTTTTATTACAAATATGGTGGTGGTCCAATTCTTGATATGGGCCCATACTATTTTACAGCACTAGTAAATTTACTTGGTCCTGTGAAAAATGTTTTTACGCAATCAAGAACAGTTTATCAAAAAAGAGTTATCGGTAGTGGTGATAGACAAGGTCAAGAAATAGAAGTAGAAATTCCAACGACATTAGTTTCACAAATAGAATTTCAGAACGGTGCATTAATTGACTCATTTTTTTCTTTTGATGTTTGGAAACACAGTAAGAATCACATTGAGTTATATGGTGATAAAGGTTCAATAAATATTCCTGATCCAAATATGTTTGGTGGTGATATTTTAGTTTGTAAATCAAAAAATGGAGATTGGGAAAATATAGATACCAAGAATAACAATTTAGGTAAAATAAATATTAAAAACAAATCTGAAAAAGTAAATGAGTCAGCGGGTATTGCTAACTATAGAGGTATTGGTGTGAGCGAAACAGTTGATGCTATAAAAAATAATCGTTTAAATAGATGTAGTGGAGAATTAAGCCTTCACGTTTTAGATATACTAGATAGCATTATTACATCATCAAAAGAAAATAAGAAAATAGAACTTAGAAGTTCTATTAAAAATTTAAATTACTTCTCAGAAGATGAGATTAGTAATTTACTAAAGTGAAAGGAATAAAATGAAAAAAGCTTTAATAGTTTATGGAGGTTGGCCAGGACATGAGCCAGAGAAATGTACTGAAATAATTAAAGGCATGTTGGAGCCTGAAGGATATGAGGTTAGAGCAGAATATCAAACTTCTGCATTTGCAGAAGACTATGTTCACGAAATGGATTTGCTTATACCTATAGTGACTATGGCTTTTCATTTTGATCCAAGAGGAGAAATAAAAAAAACTGCTGTTAATAATGTTATTAAAGCTGTTCACAATGGTTGCGGTCTTGCAGGTCATCACGGTGGAATGTGTGATGCATTTAGACAATCAATTGATTGGCAGTTCTTAACTGGCGGTCAATGGGTAAGTCACCCAAATGGTATTCATGATTATAAAGTAAATATAACAAAAAAAGATGATCCAATCATGGAAGGCATTGAAGATTTTGATTATCATTCAGAGCAATATTACATGCATGTGGATCCATTAAATGAAGTTTTAGCAACTACTACATTTAAAGGTAACGAAGTTTGGAAGCTTGAACAAGAACCTGGTTCATCAAGTGGTGACGCATATACAACAGAATGGTTAAAGGGTGTAGAAATGCCAGTTGCTTGGAAAAGACGAATTGGGAAAGGAAAAATTTTTTATATCTCTCTTGGTCATTTTGCTCATGAATTAAACCATCCACAAATGAATAAAATTTATAAACGTGGTTTACTTTGGGCATCAAGATAGAGTAATATAATACAGGTAATAATATGACAGAATATTTTAGTAAAATACCAGAAATTAAATTTGATGGTGAAGAAAGTACAAATCCATTTGCTTTTAAATTTTACGATGAAAATAAAAAAGTTTTAGGCAAGTCTATGAAAGAACATTTAAGGTTTGCTACTTGTTATTGGCATACATTTACTTGGCCTGGTCTTGATCCATTTGGTGGTCAAACATTTGATAGACCGTGGATGCAAGCAGGTGATGAAATGAAAATGGCTGAAATGAAACTTGATGCTGCATTTGATTTTTTTACTAAAATAAAAACACCCTTTTTCTGCTTTCACGATAGAGATATTTCTCCTGAAGGTTCAAATTATGCTGAGACACAAAAAAATTTCTTTCATATTATAGATTTGATGGAACAAAAAATTAATGACTCAGGAATGAAATTACTTTGGGGAACAGCAAATGCTTTTTCTCATAAAAGATATATGAGTGGTGCTTCTACCAATCCTGATCCAGAAGTTTTTGCATATAAAGCTGCACAAGTAAAAGATTGTATGGATGCAACAATGAGATTGGGTGGTCAAAACTATGTTCTTTGGGGCGGAAGAGAAGGATACGAAACAATACTTAATACCGACATGACTAAGGAAACAGCTAATCTTCAAAGATTTCTAGAATTAGTCGTTAATTATAAACACAAAATAGGTTTCAAAGGTCAAATTTTATTGGAACCAAAACCTCATGAACCAACTAAACATCAATATGATTTTGATTCTGCAACTTGCTTAGCTTTTTTACGAAAGGCAGGTTTAGAAAATGAGATTAAATTAAATGTTGAAGTTAATCATGCAACTTTATCTGGTCATAATTTTGAACATGAAATTGCTTATGCAACTTCAAACAGTGCTTTAGGTAGCATTGATATTAATAGAGGCGATACTTTAATAGGTTGGGACACGGATCAATTTCCCAATAATCCTGCTGACTTAATTATGTCATTTTATTTTATTTTTAAGAATGGCGGCTTAGGTCAAGGAGGCATGAACTTTGATGCAAAAATAAGAAGACAATCTATCGATGCTGAAGATTTATTCCATGCTCACATTGGAGGTATGGATGTTTGTGCAAAAACACTTATTGCTGTTGAAAAACTGATGAATGATAATATCATTCCCAAGTTTATTG
>CACGNZ010000003.1 GCA_902574475.1 uncultured Alphaproteobacteria bacterium
TCTAAATCTGGCAAGTCATCTATTGGTGAATTATGGAAAAGTAAACATAAAGCTATTAAATATAAATATAATTTTGAATATTTAATAACTATGAATAGTAATATATTAATAGATGATTTAGAGGAACATAACGAGGAATCAATTTTTCATCTAATTAATTATACTCAATTAAACAAATTAAAAATCTTACTAATATCTAAATCTACTTTGTATGACATAAAAATTAAATTAAATGATTTATCTTCTCGTATAAAGGTTTTTGATTCATACTTTATTAATAACCCTGATGACGAAATGCTGTTTAATGTTTTAACTAAATTAGTTGTAGATAAACAATTTATAATTAATTCGTCCGAAATATTTGATTATATTCTAAAAAGAGTGAGTAGATCTTATGAGGATTTATATAATTTAGTTAATAAAATGGATACTCTCTCATTAGAAAAAAAAAGACAATTAACAATACCATTAATAAAAGAAATACTATAGATGTTTTCAAAAAATGAATAAATATAGATCTCATTTATGTTCTGATTTATCAATTAATAATCTAGGTGATAAAGTTACTTTATCTGGATGGGCTGATACAATTAGAGATCATGGTAATTTATTATTTATTGATTTGAGAGATAATTATGGAATTACACAATGTGTTATTGACGGAACTCACTCTTTATTTGAAGAAATAAGTAAATTAAGTAATGAAAGCGTTCTAACAATTAGTGGAGAAGTTGTTAAAAGATCTGATGAGACAATTAATAAAAATCTTCAAACTGGTGAAATTGAAATAAAGATTCAAGATTACAAAATTTTATCTAAATCTGAAATTCTTCCCTTACCTGTTAATTCTGATATCGAATATGGAGAGGAAATTAGATTAAAGTATAGATTTTTAGATTTAAGAAGAAATAAATTACACAAAAACATTATACTAAGAAGTAAAATAATATCAGACATTAGAAAGAAAATGATAGATAGAAACTTTGTTGAATTTCAAACACCCATTCTTACTTCATCATCTCCAGAAGGAGCAAGAGATTATTTAGTCCCATCTAGAATACATCAGGGTAAATTTTATGCTCTCCCTCAAGCACCTCAGCAATTTAAACAATTATTAATGATTGCCGGTTTTGATAAATATTTTCAAATTGCACCATGCTTTAGAGATGAAGATAGTAGGGCAGATCGATCTCCAGGTGAATTCTATCAATTAGATTTTGAAATGAGTTTTGTGACACAGGAAGATGTATTTGAAGCTATTGAACCGGTTTTATTTGAAATATTTGATGAAAATAAGCAAAATAATGAAATTAAGGTAAGTCCGTTTCCATTTAGGAGAATACCTTACAATGAGTCGATGGAAGTTTACGGTTCTGATAAGCCTGATTTACGCAATCCACTTGTGATAGATGATTATACAAATGTCTTTAAAGGTTCAAATTTTAAAATATTTAGTAATCAAATAGAAAAAGGATCAGTTGTTAAGGGTATAATTGTTAAAAATACTGGTGATCAACCTAGAAGTTTCTTTGATAAATTAAACAATTGGGCAAGAGAAGAGGGTGCAGCTGGATTAGGATATATTTCATTTACAGAAAATAGTTTTAAAGGTCCTATTGCAAAGAATTTAAATGAAGATCAATTATTATTATTAAAACTTGAAGAAAATGACTCAATATTTTTCATATGTGATAAATTAAAAGAGGCCCAATTATTTTCTGGTAAAGTAAGAGAAAAAATTTGTAATGATTTAAATTTACTAAATAAAAATTCTTTTGAATTTTGTTGGATAGTTGATTTTCCAATGTATGAAATTGATGAAAAAACTAATAAAATACAATTTAGCCATAATCCTTTTTCAATGCCTCAAGGTGAGATGGAAGCTTTAGAAAAAAAAGATCCTCTTGATATAAAAGCGTTTCAATATGATATTGTATGTAATGGTGTAGAGTTATCTTCTGGAGCAATTAGAAATCATAAACCAGAAATTATGTATAAAGCCTTTGATATAGCTGGATATTCTAAAGAAGATTTAGAAGAAAAATTTTCAGGAATGCTTAATGCTTTAAAATTTGGAGCACCTCCTCACGGTGGTAGTGCACCAGGTATTGATAGAATTGTTATGTTACTTGCTGATGAGCCAAACATTAGAGAAGTAATAGCATTTCCAATGAATCAACAAGCTATGGATTTAATGATGGACGCCCCTGCAAGTATCGATAAAGAACGATTAGAAGAATTAGGTATTAAATTAATAGATAAAAATTAATCCCGTTCCAAAAATCGCAATAATTGTTCCTACCCATGCACCAAAAGAAGGGATTTTTTTTGTTAATATCCACAAAAGAAATAATATCATTATTGGACTAGTTGAAGATAAAGTCGCAACAATACCTGCATCAGCTTTTTGTAATGCTATTAAAAGTAAACTCATACCTAAGGCCATTCCTAAAAAGCCACTAAGAATTGATTGGTAAATAATTTTTGCTGTAAGATTAACTTTTGTATTAAAAACTTCATAATTTAAAAAAAATGTAAATGATAAAAAAATACATGAAATAGTAGTTCTAATTGCTGCTGAAGCTATTGGATCTGCTCCATATGATAATATAGGTTTCATCATAACTAATCCAATTGCTTGGCATAAAGCGGCTCCAATGGATAAAATAATTCCTATATAAAGTGAACCTTCTACTTTTTCCCATCTATGCTCAGATACTTTTTTATCTCCATAGGAAATTGCAAATACAACACCAAAAAAAACAACAAAACATCCAATAATACTAATAGTTGAAGCAAGATGATTTAGAAAAAAAATATTAATTACTACAGTAAAAGGAGCAGCTAATGAAAATAAAATATTATTTCTTCTTGGCCCAATTTTTTGCAAAGCAATAAACAATAAAGTATCACCTAAAAATATACCTACAATTCCTGAAACAATAATAATAGTTAAGTAATCAATACTAATTGTATTCCAAGTATTTATATAAAATGTGTAAGTAATTAACATTATTGATACAAAAAATAATCTAAGACGATTAAAGGCTAAACCTCCAATAGTTCTTGTAACATCTGCTGATACTAAAGATGCTACTGCCCAACAAAGTGCAGCAGCCATTGCAATAAAGTAATAATAGATCATATTATTTATTAAAATAAACTTAAAATAAATTTAATAGGTATTGATAAATACTCACCTAAGAGATGTTCTTGTAATGCAAATCTTTTAATTAATCCTGTAGCTCTTAATATTGCATATATTACTAAAGCCCATAAATAAATTCCAAAAATAAAATTTATGTATGATATTATTTTTTTAAATTTGTTATAATAATCCATATGAAACCTAAATATTGGAATAAAGGTAAGATTTATCTATCAAATAAAGATAAAGTTTTGAAGAAATTAATTCAAACATATAGGAATGAATATTTAAATCTAAATTCTAATTATTTTCATTCATTAATTAATTCAATAATTGGTCAACAAATATCAGTATCGGCAGCTGATTCGATGAAAACTAAATTTTTTAAACTTAAAAGAAGTATAACACCACAAACTGTATCTAAATTACGTACTACAGATTTAAGAAAATGTGGTCTATCTAGACAAAAAATTTTGTATATAAGAAATATTTCTAAATTTTTTTTACAAAATAAGAAATTCATAAAAAATATCAATAAATCCTCTGAAGAAGAAATTTATAATAATTTAATTGAAATAAAAGGAATAGGGAATTGGACTATTCATATGTTTTTGATGTTTAGTTATGGAAGTTCAAATATTTTTCCAACAGGTGATTTAGGCTTTTTAAAGGCTATTTCAAAACTTTATAAAGTTCAACTTCCTATAAGTGAAAGAAAACTTAAATTGCTCTATAAAAAATGGAGTCCATATAGTTCACAAGCCACATGGTATTTATGGAGATCATTAGACCCTATTCCAGTTAATTATTGATATTTGCTCCTTGCTCAATCCAAACTTTTAATATCTCTCTTTCATTTTTTGTAATACCAGTAAGATTATTCGGAGGCATAATTTCAGCATCAATAGCCTGAGCTTTGATTAATTTTATATTATTTACAATATCTTGAGCCGTGTCATAGACAACTCCTTTTGGTGCCGCTTCAATACCTTCAAAAGTTGGATATTTGGCATGACATGTTCCACATCTGTATTTAATTATATTTTGTACTTCATTAAAACTGACTAATTCTAAAGAAAGAGATGCGTTTGCATCTTTTTTTTCAAATATTGAAAGACTACTTAAAGTCATTAAAAAAAACATGATTAAACCAGCTGATGGTAAAATCCAAAATTTATATTGTTTTTTATTTCTTAAATTAAAGTAATGGCGAGTTAAAATGCCAGCTATTGATATAACAGCTAAAATTAACCAATTATTTACTGCCCCATACGTAAAAGAAAAATGTGAACTAATCATGATAAATAAAACAGGTAGTGTAAAATAATTATTATGAATTGATCTGTTTTTTGCTTCTAATGAAAGATTTAAATTTGGCTTTTGTTTATTTTCAGCTGATGAAACAAGATTTCTTTGTGCAGGAATAATTACTCTAAAAACATTAGCCGCCATAATGGTGCCAATAATTGCTCCAACATGTATGTATGCAGCTCTTGATCCATAAATTTGGGTTAAAAAATAACTTAATAATACAAATAATAAAACACCAGTTGCAATCAAAGTTTGTTCATTATCTTTTAAAACATTTTTACAAAGATAATCATATAGAAGCCAAGATCCTATAAGTAAGAATATAGATATTAGAATTGCTTGAAATGGTGTTAATATAATACCGCTTGCTCCCAACATCATAGAGCTTGCATTTAAGTAATAAACTAAAATAAGTAGTACAAAACCACTTATCCAAGTTGCATACGCCTCCCATTTAAACCAATGAAGAACTTTTGGAAGTTTTTTAGGAGGTCCTTTTAATTTTTCAATTCTATAAAACCCACCTGAATGAACAGACCATAAATAACCATCAAGATGTTTAAAATCTGGATCATCTCTTTCCAGTCTACTATCGAGCCAATTAAAATAAAATGATGTTCCAATCCATGCTACACCAACAATTATATGAACCCATCTAACAATTAAATGTAACCATTCAGAATATACTGCAAATAATGTTTCTGTAGGAACGCCTAAATTATAAAAAGCTGCAGTAAAAGATATGACTATAGTTGTTGCAATTACAATATACAGCCTTTGTTCTTTAGATTTTAAACTTGAAAATGCCCCGAGAATAAAAAATAATAATAAACCTAATAATGCCGATGCTGGTAGTGACAAAAGTAAATTATGAAAAAAGGTTTGAAAGTCATAAGATTGAACTGGTGCAACAATTTTAAGAAACAATTCCATTTTAATATCTTATTTTATTTTCTTCTTTTTCCCAAATATTAAATGCTTTTATTGCCTCATCACGTGATATTTGACTGATAGGAATTTTTCTCTCTTTCATTTCTACTGATAGTTCATCATAAATAAACTTGTCATCAAATTTAATTTTTGCAGCATCTTCTCTAGAATTACCATAATATACTTTATCTATATGTGACCAATATATCGCACTCAAGCACATAGGACATGGTTCGCAACTGGAATACAATTCACAACCTTCTAAGTTAAAGGTATTTAATTTTTGACATGCATTTCTAATGGCAACAATTTCAGCGTGAGCAGTAGGATCATTATTAAATGTTACTCTATTTACTCCTTCTGCAATAATTTCATTTTCTTTTACAATAACACATCCAAAAGGACCTCCATTATTTTTGATATTATCAATTGATAATAAAATAGCTCTTTTCATAAAATCTATATTTGTCATATAACTTCTTTAATTTTATTATTTGATAAATGTTTTAAGCTATTTTTTATTGATATTATTCTTGTAATTATTGAGAAAGCTATTTCATTTGGTTCTTTTGAATTACCAATATCAATTCCAATCGGACACTCAATTTTCTCAACTATTGATTTATTGTGACCATTATCGATTAATCTTTTATGAAACCTTTTTTTCTTTGTAAGAGATCCAATTAAACCGACAAAAGTATTATTTTTTTTCAAAATTTCATTTAATATTTTTAAGTCATAATCATGACTGTGAGTTAAGACTATAAAATAAGAATTATCTTCTAGTTTTGATACAATCTCCCAAGGTTTTTTCGAAAGTAAATAATTTACATCTTTGATATTTGTCATTTTTAAATAATCTTCTCTTGAATCAATTATAAAAGTATTAAAATTAATATTTTCTAATTTAGAAATTAACGCTTGACCAATATGTCCTGATCCAAAGATATATAAGTTAGGTTTAATATTATTAACAACATATTCATTTTTTAGTGCATCTTTGGAATTATTATGTAAGCTTAATTTAACTTGTACGTATCCACCACAACATTGTCCAATTCCTGGCCCAAGCGGAATATTCATTACTTTATTTGCTATATTATTATCAATTAATCTTCTCGCTTCATCGATAACTAAATATTCTAAGTTTCCGCCACCGATAGTTCCAAAGATAGTATCAGTTGAGACTAATATAATATCATCTAAACTATTGGGCGATGATCCTTTAACTTCAATAATTTTAGCCTTAACTATTTTACTATTAAAATTTATATTTTTACTTAATTTTTTAAGATACATTTTAATGCAAACTTTTTAATATATTTTCAGCAGTAGCTGGTGCAATTAAATTTTCAGAATTTTTTCTTTTATTGGCATTATATACTGCGTCCTTTAATGCAATAAAACTTGAAATTGCTAGCATAAATGGTGGTTCTCCAACAGCTTTAGAGCGATTAATAACCTTTTCTTTATTAAAACCACGATCATAAATTTCGACATTAAATTTAAATGGTGTCTCACCTGCAGTTGGTATTTTGTAAGTAGAAGGACTATGAGTTGCTAGAACTCCATTTGATTTCCAAGACACTTCTTCAGTTGTAAGCCAACCTAATCCTTGAATATAGCCACCCTCAATTTGCCCTTTATCAATTCTCTTATTTATAGAATTGCCAACATCATGAATTATATCAACTTGAAGTATTTTATTTTCACCAGTTAATTTATCAATAATTACTTCTGTTACCGCTGCTCCATAAGTAAAATACAAGAACGGTCTTCCTTGAAGTGTTTTTGTATTTACATTAATTTTGTCAGTTTTATAGAAACCTGAAGATGACAATGGAATTCTATTCAAGTAAGCAGTATTTATTAATTCTTTAAAAGATATTTTTCTTTTATCAAAATAAACAAAATTATTTTCATATTTTATTTTGCTATTTGTTTTAAAATAATCATAGATAAATTCATTTAAACCTGATTTGATATTATTTATAGCATTAACAATTGCTGCTCCATTTATATCAGTTGTAGCTGATGCTGCACTTGCTGATGTGTTAGGCACTTTTTCTGTATCCGTTGAAGAGATTTTTATATTATCGTAATTAAGGCCAAATTCATTTGAAGCCACTAAAGCAAGTTTTGTCATTAATCCTTGACCCATTTCAATTCCTCCATGATTTAAATGAATGGATCCATCAGTATAGATATGAACTAGGGCACCACCTTGGTTTAAATGAGTAGTTGTAAATGATATTCCAAACTTTACAGGTGTTATTGCTATTCCTTTTTTTAGAACTTTATTTATTTTATTAAAATTATTAATTTCTGCTTTTCTTTTTTTGTAATTAGATTTCTTAATTAGTTTATTAAAAATATCTTCAATCACATTGTCAGTAATTCTCATCCCATAATGAGTAGTATTTTTATTTTTATCTTTATAAAAATTAATTTTTCTTATTTCACTTGCTTCTCGATTTAATTTTTGAGCAATGTTTTCAATTATATTTTCAATACAAAACATTCCTTGAGGCCCACCAAATCCACGAAAAGCTGTATTAGAAACAGTATTTGTTTTACATCTATACGAATTAATTTCTATATTTGGTAAGAAGTAGGCATTATCTATATGATAGATGGCTCTATCATTTATAGCTCCTGATAAATCTGGAGAGATACCGCATCTCGATGCCATCATTATTTTTAGAGCAAGTATTTCACCACTATTATTAAAACCTACTTCATAATCAAATAAAAAATCATGCCTTTTTCCAGTCATTATCATATCATCATCTCTATCGACTCTTAACTTTACTGGTTTAGATAACTTTTTTGCTGCAATACTTGTAATGGCTGCAAACAAAAAAGATTGTGTTTCTTTTCCTCCAAAACCACCGCCAATTCTTCTTACTATCACATGGATACTATTGTAATTTTGTTTAAGAACTTTACCGATAATTTGCTGTGTTTCTGATGGATGTTGTGTTGAAGAATAAACTAAAAAATTATTATCTTCTTGTGGAATAGTCATTGCAATTTGACCTTCTAAATAAAAATGATCTTGACCCCCTGAATACAATTTACCTTTTAGAATGTTGTCAGATTTTTTAAACCCATCTTTTATATTTCCTCTAGTTAGATGCTTCGGTTTTAAAACAAATGATTTTTTCTTTAATGCTTCTTCAATTGAAACGATCGGTTTAGATATTTTTAAGTCTATTTTTACTTTTAATGCAGCTTTTTTTGCTAAATTATTGGTCTTTGCTATAACTGCAAAAATTGGTTGTCCATAATATTCTATATTTTTTGAAGTAAATATTTTATCTCCCTTAAATATTGGCCCAACATCATTTATACCTTCAATATCTTTTTCAGTAATAATGTCTACTACACCTTCTGAAGATAAAACATCTTTATAATCAATTTTTTTTATTACTCCTTTACTGCAATTACTGTATCCAATTACTGCGTGAAGTAAATTTTTAGGCTCTGATATATCATCAGTATAAATTGCTTTTCCAGTAACATGTTTTACTGCACTTTCATGTTCAATATTTTTTGTAAATATTTTATCCATTAATATAACGTTGATTTAATTTTATTATTTTCATTTAAAAACCTCTCTAAAAGGTTTTGACTAATTTTAGTTCTATAATTTTTTGATGCTCTCATATCATCTATTGGATCAAATTCTTTTTTAATAATTTTCTTTGCTTCATTAATATTTTCTTCATTAAATATTTTATTCAATAAAAATTTTTGTGCTTTTTCAGCTATTTTTGGAGTTTCTGCCAAACCTCCATAAACAATTTTTATTTCTTTAATAATATTTTTTTCAATCCTAGCATTTATAGCCAAGAAAACAGAACTTATATCATCATCTATTCTTTTTGAAATTTTATAACATTTAAGAATATTTTTTTTATAAATGGGTATTATAATTTCTTTAATTATTTCATTAGGTTTTAATTTAGTTTTTCGATAGCTGAGAAAATAATTATCCAATAATAAAGTTTTTTTAACTTTTCCTTGAATGACAATTTTACTATTGAGTGCAATTAACACAGGCAAACTATCACCTATTGGAGATGCGCTTCCAATGTTACCTCCAAGAGATGCAGTATTTCTTATTTGCTCAGATCCGTATCTTTCAAACATTTTCGCAAATGTTGGATAAATATTTTCTAAAATTGGCAAAATATCATTTATGGGGGTAGCGGATCCAATGTGTAAATTATTATTTTTATTTTTAACATAATTTAAATCTTTATTTGATCCTAAATAAAAAATATTTTTTAAATCTTTTCTTTTTTTTGTTACTTCAAGAGCGAGATCTGTACCCCCGACTAGTAAATGTCCATTACTAATCTTTTGATAGTCTTTTATTAGAGAATTTAAATTATAATGGATGAAAAATTTAGAATCATTTTTTTTAATAACAATATCAGTTTTCTTAATTGATTTTAATAATCTAATAACTTTACTTTTTGAAAATTTATTACTTTTATAGTTATACATATTCTTAATTGCTTTTTTAATTGGAAGATAACCTGTACATCTACATAAATTTCCAGAAAGAAATTTATCTATATTTTCTTCTGTTGGTTTTATTTTGTTTTCATACATATTATACATTGACATAATAATACCAGGTGTACAAAAACCACATTGAGATCCATCACTATCAATCATTGATTGTTGAACAGGATGAAGTTTATTTTTTTTTATATGTTCTACCGTTATTAATTGCTTGCCATGTAGAGAGTACAAAAAAGTAATACAAGTATTTATACTTTTATAAGAAATTTTATTCTCTTTTAATTCTCCCACAACTGCAGTACATGCTCCGCAATCACCAGATGCACAACCTTCTTTTGATCCAGTTAACTCATGATTGTTTCGAAGATAATTTAAGACCGTCGTATTTGTGTCTAAATCTTTGATAGAGATTTTTTCTTCATTAAGAAGAATATCGACATGCGCTCTAGACACTAGCTTCCTCTATATGTTGAATAACTCCACGGGGTAATAAGAAGAGGTACATGGTAGTGCTCTTCTTTGTTAATTCCAAATCTAATTATTACGTCATCAAGAAAAAATGGTTCATCAAGATTTGTAAATTCCTTAAAATAACTCCCGCAAAGAAATAATAACTCATATTTTCCAAGTATAAAATTCTCTTTACTTAATATAGGCTCATCACATCTGCCATCTTCATTGAGAATAAAATTTGAAATTTTAACTTTATTTTCACCATCAATTTTGAAAAGTGACCCTTTTATACCAGAACCAGGCTTACCATTATAGGTATCCAAAACATGAGTAGTTAAATATCCTTTAGACATAATACTTATTCGTTTATACAGTATTTAGCTAAATATTAAATCAAGCATTTTTATGAAAGACGACAGAAATTATAAAGGCTACGGAAATAATGACTCTAACTTTTATTGGCCTAATAAATCAAAACTCGCTCTTCAATTTGTTCTAAATTATGAGGAAGGTGCTGAAAATTCAATAATAAATGGTGACGAAGGATCAGAAACTTTTTTATCGGAAATAATTAATGCAAAGCAAATAATAGGTGCCAGAAATATGAATATGGAATCAATATATGAGTATGGCTCAAGAAGGGGTTTTTGGAGAATACATAATGAGTTTGAAAAAAGAAAATTACCTTTAACAATATTTGGCGTTGGTATGGCTTTAGAAAAAAATCCTGATGTTTGTGAACAAATAATTAAATCAAAGTATGAAGTAGCTAGCCATGGTTATCGATGGATAGACTATCAAAATATAACTGAGGAAGTTGAAAAAGAACATACTATAAAATGTAACAACATTATTAAAGATATTTTTGGTTATTTTCCGTCTGGTTGGTATACTGGTAGAACAAGCCCAAATACAAGAAATATAATTTTAGAAAATACAAATATTATTTACGATAGTGACTCATATGCTGATGATTTACCCTACTGGATAAAAGTAAAAAATAAAAAACATCTAATTATTCCATACACTCTAGATAATAATGATATGAGATTCTCTACCTTACAAGGTTTTAACACAGGTGAGGATTTTTATAATTACTTAAAAAACTCATTTGATACATTATACAGAGAAGCAAACGAGTTTGATAAACCAAAAATGATGAGTGTGGGTTTACATTGTCGATTAATAGCCAGACCTGGAAGATTTATGTCTTTGGTAAAATTTTTGAATTATGTTTCTGGTTATAATGATATTTGGATATGCAAAAGAGAGGAAATTGCCAATTATTGGTATGAAAATTTTAGTGATGAAAATTGAAGATATTAATAATTATAACTCTGAAAAATTTATTGATTCTTTTAAAAATATTTATGAAGAATCTAAATTTATAACAGAATATGCTGATAAAAAGCGACCATTTAAAAATAAAAAAGAAATGATATTAATATTTTTAGAGTTGTTTGATAATTTAGATGAAGAAACTAAAATAAATATAATTAAAAAACATCCTGATCTAGCCGATAAAATAAAAATAAATAAAGGTTTGTCTGAATTATCTGATGAAGAACAAAGTAGATCTGGTTTAAAAGATTGTTCAGAACAAGAATTTAACTTATTTAAAGATTTAAATTCAAGATTTAAAAGTAAATTTAATATTCCATTTATTTTTGCAGTTAGAAATAAAAATAAAAATGAAATTATAACAGAGTTTAAAAGTAGATTAGATAATAATGATTTAAACTTAGAAATAAAAACTTCAATTTCACAAGTAAAAGAAATTGCAAAATTAAGATTAACAGAATTAATTAATGAATAAGAAATACATTCAAAAAAATTATATAAACTTATGTAGTAAGGTTTTAGGTACAAAAATTCATAGATTTTCTGATCAGTTTTTTGGACCAGCATCCAGATTGCTTAAAGAGGAAAATCCAATTTTTAAAGAAGGAGTATACGATAAAAATGGGAAATGGATGGATGGATGGGAAACAAGAAGAAAAAGAATTGAAGGAAATGATTATGTTACTATTAAATTAGGCCTTCCTGGTAAAATTAATTTTGCTGAAATAGACACAAGCTATTTTAATGGCAATCAACCTGAATACGCAAGCATTGATGCTTGTTATGTTGAAAAAAATAAATTTAATTGGGTAAATATTTTATCAAAAAGGAAACTTAATCCAAATTATCTTCATGGTTTTAAAACCCAACAGAATAATAAAGTATTTAACTTCATAAGATTGAACATCTATCCAGATGGAGGAGTTGCAAGATTAAAATTACTAGGAAATTTAGATGTATCAAAATTAAAATTTCCAAATAAAAAATTTGATTTACTTAGTATCCTTAATGGTTCAAAAATTGTGGCATGTAGTGATGAACATTTTGGAAGGGCAGAAAATTTACTACTTCCATTTAAATCTAAAAATATGGGCAATGGTTGGGAAACTAAAAGAAGAAGAGGATCAGGATATGACTGGGTTATAATTAAACTTGGCAAACCTGGTTTAATTGAAAAGTTTAATATTGAAACTCATTATTTTAAAGGTAATTATCCGTCTCATTGCTCAGTACAAGGTCTTTATTCAATAAAAAATATAAATATAAGCAAATTAATAAATGAAAGCAAAAATTGGAAATTTTTGATAAAAAATAAAAATCTTAAACCTAATTCATCATTAAAAATTAATTCAACTAAACAGATTAAAAAAATAAATTATTTGAAGTTAAATATTTATCCTGACGGTGGTATTTCACGGATCAGGGCAATTGGAAAGTTTTTGTGAACTATAAAATAAAGAATATTAGTAAAGAGAATTTCAAAAATTATGGTGATTTAATTACAACATCTAATAAAAATTATGAAAGTATTAATAAAGATACAACCGATAGTTTTTTTGATTTAGCAAATATTCAAATAATTGGTGATGACAAAAGATCTAGATTAAATATTTTTAAGGCAAAGAAAAGAAATTTTCCATTAAAAATTAACATGTTAGAAAATCACCCCTTTAGTTCTCAAGTATTTCTTCCGTTTAATGCTACAGGTTTTTTAGTTTTAGTTGCTCCAATAGGTAACAAACCTAAAATTGATTTAATTGAAATATTTAAAGTAAGCGGTGGTGATGGTATAAATTTTAATCCCAAAGTATGGCATTTTCCTCTAATATCTCTTGAGAATGAAAAATATATTACCATTGATAAAAAAGATGCGGATAATAATATTGAGATTTATAATTTTGAACAATCAGAAATATTTGAATTAAATTATGAGTGATACAATATTAAATATAGAAAATATTACAAAATCTTTTCCAAGAGTAATTGCAAATAAAAAGGTTACTTTTGATATTAAAAAAAATGCAGTTCATGCAATTTTAGGAGAAAATGGAGCAGGGAAATCTACGTTGGTAAAAATTCTATATGGTCTCTTAGAACCAGATGAAGGAAATATTAAATTAAATAATAAGGATTTTAAAGTTAATTCCCCAGCAGAAGCAAGGAGACAAGGAATAGGAATGGTATTTCAGCATTTTTCTTTATTTGATTCTTTATCAGTAAAAGAAAATTTAATTTTAGGAATTGATGAAAAGATGTCTTATTCAGATTTAGAAAATAAGCTAGAAAATATAAGCTCAAGATATAATCTTCCCTTAGATTTAGATGCTCCAATTACTGCTTTATCAGCTGGAGAAAAGCAGCGTGTAGAAATTGTAAGAATTTTATTACAAGACCCTCAGATACTTATTATGGATGAGCCAACTTCAGTCTTAACACCACAAGAAGTTGAAAGTTTATTTGTAACATTAAATGCACTCGTCAAAGAAGGTCGTACAATATTATATATCACTCATAAACTCGAAGAAGTAATATCAATATGTGATACAGTTACTATAATGAGAAGTGGTGAAATTATAGATACTTCAAGTACTGCAAATCAAACTGCAAAAACACTTGCAACAAAAATGCTAGGACAAAAATTAGATGACTTAAAAACTAATTATGGACATATAAAAGAAGAAGTTAACTTTGAAGTAAAAAATATTTCATGTGACTTTAATGATCCATTTTTAACAGATCTTAAAAATATTTCTTTTCAAGTTAGAGTGGGTGAAATTTATGGCATTGCTGGAGTTGCTGGTAATGGACAATCAGAATTAATGGATATTTTAACAGGAGAAAATACAAATATTAAATCTGGATCAATTACTTTTGATAATAAAAAAATTGAAAAGTATGGGCCACAAAAAAGAAGAGATTTATCTATTTCTTTTGTTCCGGAGAATAGATTGGGTCATAGTGCGGTACCTGAGTTAAGTTTGTCTGAAAATATTCTTTTGAGTCAATTTCCAAAAAATAATTTTATTAGAAATGGCATAATATTGAAAAATAACGTTGATGATTTTGCGAATAATGTAATTAATGAATTTAAAGTTATTACTCCTGGCAATGATGCTAAAGCATCAAGCTTGTCCGGAGGAAATTTACAAAAATATGTCATTGGTAGAGAAATATCATCTAAGCCAAAAATATTAATTATTTCACATCCAACTTGGGGGATAGATGCTGGTGCTGAGCATTCTATAAGAGAGTCTTTGATAGAATTATCTCAAAATGGAACGTCTATAATTGTTATTTCTCAAGATTTAGATGAATTGATTGAAATTACTCATAAAATATCTGTTATTTATGATGGTAATTTATCCAAACCTTTTAAAACTAGTGAAATAGAAATAGAAAAATTAGGATTATTGATGGGTGGAAAAAATGAATAGTTTATTTCCATCTATAGTTTCTCGCTCGCAGAGTTCGGGTTTAATGAATTTTTTTGTTCCTATAATATCAATAGTTTTAACTTTAATTACAGGTTCAATTATTTTTGTTCTTCTTGGTTTTGATCCAGTTTATGCATTGTATACATTTTTTATTTCGCCTATTTCTTCAACCTACGGTATTTCTGAATTGTTTGTAAAAGCAACTCCTTTAGCCTTAATTGCAATTGGTCTCTCATATTGTTTTAAGAATAATATTTATAATATTGGAGCTGAAGGACAACTTACCATGGGTGCAATTTTTGGTGGAGGTATTGGAATATTATTTCATGATACAAATGCTTTCTGGTTGTTGCCATTAATGATTTTTGCAGGAGCAATCGGAGGAGCATTGTGGGGTTTAATACCTGCTATTTTAAAAACAAAATTTAATACAAATGAAATTTTAACAAGTTTAATGTTAGTTTATGTTGCTTTATTTATTTTAGATTATTTAGTAGTGGGACCTTGGAAAGATCCATTTGGTTATAGTTTTCCTAAATCAAGACCATTTAGTGAATCTGGAAGAATGCCTCTATTATTTGATGGTTTGAGGGTGCACTTTGGACTAATTATAACGCTATTTTTAATTTTTGTATCTTGGTTTATATTTTCAAAAACTATTTTTGGCTTTCAATTAAAAGTATCCGGTTACAGCCCCAAAGCTGCTAGATATGCTGGTTTTAATCAAACAACTTTAGTTTTTTTTGCTTTTGCAATTTGTGGCGCTTTTGCAGGTATTGCAGGTTTAGCTGAAGTATCTGGCCCAATTGGATTATTATATAGAGATATTTCTCCAAATTATGGATTTACTGCAATTATTGTTGCTTTTTTAGGTAGACTTCACCCAATTGGTATTATTTTTGCTTCTTTAGTTATCGCTCTTACTTATCTTGGTGCTGAAGATGCACAATTGTTTTTACAAATACCTTCAGCGGTAGGTTTTATATTTCAGGGTTTGGTTTTATTTTATTTATTAGGTGCGGAATTGCTAATTAACTATAAATTAACTTACAAAAAATTATTATGAATTTAGATTTAATACTTGGAATATTACAAATTGTTTTAATTGCAACAACACCTCTAGTTTTTGCTGGCATAGGTGAGTTAGTTACAGAAAAATCTGGAGTATTAAATTTAGGTGTAGAAGGAATGATGTTGGTAGGAGCAGTGTCAGCTTTTATTATCTTAGTAATTACCGGAAGTTATTTTTTAGCTTTTTTTGTATCTATATTATCTGGAATTATCATGTCTGGTTTATTTGCTTTTCTAGTTCTATTTTTAATGTCAAATCAAATTGCTACAGGATTAGCATTAACTATTTTTGGAATAGGGCTGAGTTCGATGCTTGGCAAACAATATATTGGAACACCAATAGATGGTCTGTCACCATGGTTTTTTGTTATATTTTCTTTCTTAATTGTTTTTTTGGTTAGTTATTTTTTTTACAAAACTAAAGCTGGTTTGATTTTAAGAGCAGTAGGGGAATCTCATAATTCTGCACATGCATTAGGATATAGCGTTATTAAAATTAGATTTTTATCAATTATATTTGGAGGTTCTATGTGTGCTCTTGCAGGATCATATATTTCAATTTGTTATGCTCCAATGTGGCAAGAGGGTATGACAGCTGGACGAGGATGGATAGCATTAGCTTTAGTTGTATTTGCAACCTGGAAACCAGAAAGAGTACTTATTGGAGCTTATATATTTGGAGGTGTAACTATTCTTCAAATGAATCTTCAGGCTTTAGGTTTAAGATTCCCTGGTCAATTTTTTAGCATGGCGCCATATGTTGCAACTATTATAGTATTAGTGTTAATTTCTAGTAATAAATTAAGGATAAAACTTAGCGCACCAGCTTCATTAACTATTCCTTTTTATAAAGGCAGATAAATATCCACTTTTTTTTTTCTATAAACATATAGAATTATTGATCAAACCCTTTTCTATATATTAAGTATATATCTGAGTAATCGTTATATTAGCAGGTGAGGTTAAAATGATTAGAATAATAACTTTTTTATCTACTTTTTTGGTATTTGCATTTGGTTCAGCATATGCAGATCCTAAAAAAGTTGGATTTATATACATAGGTCCTCCAGGTGATCATGGTTGGACATATATGCATGATGTAGGTAGAAAATATATGGAGAGCCAACTTGGTGACTCAATTACTACTACTTATCTTGAAAATATTCCTGAAAACGCAGATGCAGTGAGAGCAATCCGAAAACTAGCAGACTCAGGACATGATTTAATATTTACAACGTCTTTCAACTATATGGATCAGACACATGAAGTAGCTAAGGATTTTCCAGATATAAAATTTGAACACGCTACTGGGTATATCCAAGCAGATAACGTTGCAACGTATTCAGCTAGATTTTACGAAGGTAGAATGATTGAAGGGCATATTGCCGGTCATATGACTGAAACTAATACTATTGGTTATATAGCTTCATTCCCTATTCCTGAAGTTGTAAGAGGAATTAATGCATTTTATTTAGCGGCTTCAAAAGTAAATCCAGATATCAAAATGAAAATTATTTGGGTATTTACTTGGTACGATCCAGGTAAAGAAGCTGATGCAGCAAATACATTAATAAATCAAGGAGCTGACATAATTGTTCAGCATACAGATACATATGCTCCTTGCCAAGCTGCTCAAAAAGCAGGTGTTTATGCATTTGGTCAAGCTTCAAACCAAGAAGAATTTTGTCCTGATGCACATTTAACTTCAATTGAAGATATTTGGGGTCCTTACTATGCTGAAAGAGCAAAAGCTGTTGTGGACGGCACTTGGTCTTCTGGTGATACTTGGGATGGTATGGATAAAGGTATGGTTGTAATGTCACCATATAATACTAAACTTATGCCAGCAAGTTTAATTCAAGAAGCAGTAAATATGGAAGTTGGAATTAAAGATGGAACTATTCATCCTTTCACGGGTCCAATTTACAATCAAGCTGGTGAGCTTGTAGTTCCTGAAGGTGAAGTGGCGCCTGATGGAATGTTACTTGGAATGAACTTTTATGTTCAAGGTATTGACGGCGAAGTACCACAATAATTAAAATTCTTATAACCCTCTCTCTTTTAAAGGGAGAGGTTTAATTCTTAATTTCAAAGGAAGATTTATGTCTGATTTACACATTAGTTGGGACGAATATAGAAGTAAAACAGAAGATTTAGCAAAACAAATTCATAAGGATGGATGGAATTTTAATCAGGTTGTATGCATCGCAAAAGGAGGTATGAGAGTAGGGGATGTAATGGCAAGAATATTCGATGTTCCTTTAGCAATTCTTTCTGTTGAATCATATAAAGGTGAGGGAGTAAAAAATAAAAGAGGAGCAATCACATTTTCAAGAGATTTAGCAAAAACAAGTCCTAACATTGGATCAAAAGTTTTAATAGTAGATGATTTGGCAGACTCAGGAATTACTCTAAAAAAAAGTATTGATTGGTTAAATCATACTTATGGTTTTTATATAGATGAACCAATAAGAACTGGAGTTTTGTTTTATAAGTCAGTATCAACATTTAAACCAAATTATTATGTTGATTACTTAGAAGACTCTCCTTGGATACATATGCCCTATGAAGTTTATGAAACTATGAAACCAGAAGAGCTTGGTTAAAAAATCGAAGTAATTTCTTCAAATTTTTTCTTTTGTTTTGCAAATTTTGGAACTGTTGCTTTTTTATCTGGTCGTCCTACAATAAGTAAAACAAATGGTTTTTCATTACTAGGTCTCTTTAAAATTTTATTAAGAAATGTCATCGGACTTGGTGTATGTGTTAACATTGCTAAGCCAGAAAAATGTAAGCAACTAATTAATATTCCAGTGGCTATGCCTACAGACTCTTTTACATAATAATTTTTTATTTTTTTATTTTTTGAAACTGAAAATTTTTTTTCAAATATAGCTATTAGATAAGGTGCATTTTCAATAAATTTTTTATTTTCATCAGTTCCTAAAGGATTTAACGCATCTAACCACTCTTGAGGAGCTTTGTACTTATAAAATTTTTCTTCTTCTTTTTCTGCCTGTACTCTAATCTTCTTTTTTACAGTTTTATTTTTTATTACTACAAAATGCCAAGGTTGGAGATTTGCCCCGCTTGGAGCTGATCCTGCAGATAAGATCGCATTTTTTATGATATTTATATCAATTTTATCTTTTGAAAATTCGCGTATGCTTCTTCTCTCTTTAATATTTTTGTAAAAATTTTTTGAATTAATCTTCATTTCTTTGATAGTTTGATTTGAAAATTTTAAATCTTCAGCTATGTATTTTTTAACTTTATGCATTGGTTTATTATTATTTTTGGGATACTATTAATTTCCCTATCAATTAGTAACCCTTTATATAAACTAATTATAAAAAAGCGAATAAGATTAAATCTTTTCATTGAAATACTGCTCAGGATAATATTATTTTTAGTTAGTATAATTATTATTTTTCTAGGTTTGTACTTAGAGAGTATTTTTTAATATCTTCTTATATTTCTATCAATTAATGCGGCCCATGCATCAATTCCACCAAGTACATTAACACAATGATTATAACCTTGTGCTTTAAGCCATTTACATACAGCTTGGCTTCTTGTACCGGTATGACACATTACAAAAATATTTTTTTCCTTATCTAATTCAGTGTATCTTTTAGCAATTTCTGAAAGTTTCATGTGTATTGTACCTTTAATATGAGCATGATCTCTCTCAGTATCTTCTCTTACATCTATAATTTGAATTTTCTTGTCATCTTGTTTAAGTTCATTTAACTGATGAACTGTTATTTCACTGCTACTGTAAAAATCCATAATATTATCTTATTATAAATACTACTAGATTTCTACTATTTTAAATAAAATTAATTTTAAAAATTAAATTTGTTATTTCTAAGATTTTCATGTATGACCGCAAATTATTATGTCAAAAAAAATAACCTTTTCAGCTTTTGGTAGAGATTCATATTATCACAGAGATTGGTTCAAAAAAAATGGTTTTAAATTTGATAGAAGTTCTAGAAAATGGACCGTAGAAAATTTACCAATAGATAATGCTGAAGAATTTGCTAGTTATTGTAGAAAATACGGCTTAACATTTGAGCGATCTGATAGAATGATTACAGAGTTTGATTATGCGGACTATCTTTGGGATGGAAGAAGAGATGAATTCATGAACCCTTCTGAAAACATTGAAATTCCTCAGCCAAAAAACAAAATTTAATTTTTGTTTAATAAATTACTATCAAATAATTTATTACTTTTAGTTATTTTAGCAGCTATTTGGGGATCATCTTTTTTTGTTATTAAAATTTGTTTATCTAGTTTTACTCCTACAAGTATTGCTTCTTTAAGATTAATTATTGCATCTATATTTTTAATTATTTTATATTATTCATACAATAATCAGCCTAAATTAAATCTTGATTTAGTTATAATTCTTTCTTTTATTGGAATTACAGGAAACTTTTTACCATTCTATCTTATTAGTTGGGCTGAACAATATATTCCTTCTTCAACTGCTGGTTTACTAATGTCAGTTGGTCCTCTAATTACATTACTTATGTCTCATGTGTTAACATCAGATGATAAGTTTACTCTGATTAAATTTATATCAATTATTATAGGTTTTGTGGGTATTATTTTTATTTTAGACATAAGTAAATTTAATTTTCAAGATGAAAACTACATTAGTACCGTAGCAAAAATATTTGTGATCATAGCTGCATTTGGTTACATGATTTCAAATATTGCTGCTTATAATAAATTAAAGAAATTAAGCCCTATTTCAATTACAACTTTTGCTACATTATTTGGAGCAATAATATCATTACCTTTCTTAATTTATGATTTTATAAATTATGAAACTAATATTAATAAAATTTCTATAATTTCTATTATTTACTTAGGTGTTTTTCCAACAGCAATTGCATTTCATATGAGATATCATATAGTTAAACAATCTGGTCCAGTCTTCCTATCTTACGTTGCTTATTTAATTCCTGTTTTTGCTTTAGTATGGGGATTCATATTCCTTTCTGAAAAAATAGTATTTAGTTCAGTAATTGGAATTATTTTAGTTTTTATTGGCCTTTTTGTAGGTCAAAAAAAATCAATGAGTAAAATACCCGTAAAAAACGTATAATACTAATAATACAGCAATAAAAATAGACACATTTTTGAAGTTAAAGTATTTCATTTATAGTTGAAATTTAATATTTTATAGTCCAATATACTTTTATTATGAGTGACTCAATTAAATACTTACTAGAAGAAAATAAAGCTCCAAAGTTTTGGTATAATATTAATGCTGACTTACCAAGTCCACCACCACCACCTTTACACCCTGGAACTAAACAACCAGCTGGTCCTGATGACTTTGCGCCTTTATTTCCAATGAGTTTAATTATGCAAGAAGTTTCTACTGAAAGAGAGATAGAAATTCCTGAACCTGTAAGAGAAGTATACAAGCAATGGAGACCTTCTCCATTATTTAGAGCAAGAAGATTAGAAAAATTTTTAGATACACCAGCTAAAATTTATTACAAATATGAAGGTGTTAGTCCTACCGGAAGTCACAAACCAAATACTGCAGTCCCACAAGCATTTTTTAATAAAGAAGAAGGAATTAGTAAAATATTTACTGAAACGGGCGCTGGTCAATGGGGAAGTTCATTAGCTTTTGCAGGTCAAATCTTTGGTATAGATATTGAAGTTTTTATGGTTAAGGTTAGTTTTGATCATAAACCTTACAGGAAATTAATGATGCAATCGTTCGGTGCTAACTGTCACGCTAGCCCATCTAAATTAACTGATTTTGGTAACAAGTTATTATCAGAAAATCCTGATAACCCTGGCAGTTTAGGTATAGCTATATCAGAAGCAATAGAAGCAACTGTTAAAAGCGGAGGTAAGGCGAAATACTCACTTGGAAGTGTTTTAGGTCACGTTCTAATGCATCAAACTATAAATGGTAATGAAGCTATTATGCAAATGGAGATGGCTGGAGATTATCCTGATATAATTGTTGGCTGTACAGGTGGTGGTAGTAACCTTTCTGGATTAATGTTTCCATTTTTAGGACAACAGTTAAGAGGTGGTCAAAAAATTGATATAATTGGTTGCGAGCCTGCATCATGTCCTTCATTTACTAAGGGTAAGTATGCTTATGATCATGGTGATATGGCAAAAATGACTCCATTAATTAAAATGCATACTCTTGGATCTGATTTCTTACCGCCGGCTAATCACTCTGGTGGATTAAGATACCATGGCATGTCTTATCATTTAAGTCACTTATATGAGTTAGGTCTGATGAGAGCAAAGGCTTACGGTCAAAAAGATTGTTTTGAAGCTGGTTTAACTTTTGCAAAACAAGAAGGAATTATTCCTGCTCCAGAAGGAAACCATGCAATCAAAGGTGCTATTGATGCAGCTTTAGAATGTAAAGAAAAAGGTGAGTCAAAAACTATTCTCTTTAATTTATGTGGTCATGGATATTTTGATATGTCGGCGTATGATGATTATCTAAATGGATCAATGGCAGATGATGTTATTGATGATGATGGAATAGGTAAATCTATTTCTCAAATACCAGAAGTAGCGTAATTTAAGTTTAAATTTTTTTTTATTTAATTAAAGGTGTTTCTTTATTATGGTTGAAATTAAACCTTTCAAAGGAACACGCCCTTATAACGAAGATGCCAAAAATTTAATTGCTCCTTCTACTGATCATTTAAGTATTGAAAATATAGAAATATTTAAAAAAAATAATTATTGGAATTACTTAAAAATTTTAAATCCTGTTGGACAATTAAAAGAAGCCGATACTCTTTTAGAAGCAAAATCTCATTTTAATGAAATGAAAGAAAATGATGTAATTAAAAAAGATAAAGAATTGTTTTATTACATTTATCAAATTGAATTTAAAGGCCACACTCAACTAGGATTTCTATCTCTTTCTAAAATCTCAGATTTTGTAGATGATAAAATTAAAGCACATGAAAAAATATATGAGACAAGGATGAGAGAAAGAGCAGAGCAAATGTTAAATATAAAAACGCAAATTGGTCCTATTTATGTAGTATATAAAAAAAATAATAAGATAAAAGATTTGTTATCCTCAATAATATCAAATACTCCAGATTATGATTTTGAAAGCTTCGATAAATCCATTCATAAACTTTGGTGTGTTTCTGATAAATCATTTATCGAAAAGTTATCATCTGTTTTTATAAATGAAGTTGACAATTTTTATATTGCAGATGGGCATCATAGAATGGGGGCGATGAAAATTATTGGAGAATTAAATTATAATAAAAATATTTTACAGGAAAATTTTATGATAGCGGCTTTTCCAAGTGATGAAGCTAAAATATTTGACTATAATAGAGTTGTTAAAGATTTAAATGGTTTGAGTGAAGATAAGTTTTTAGAAATTCTTTCTGAAAACTTTGAAATAAAAAATCAAAAAAATCCATTCAAACCTCAATCAAATAAGCAATTTGGAATGTATCATGAAAAAAAATGGTATTCATTGTATTTTAAAACTAAATTAAAAACTGATAACTTTGTTGATACATTAGATATTAATATTTTAAACAATTTCATTTTTAAAAAACATTTAAATATTTCTGATGTTAATAATGATGAAAGAATAAGATTTATTGCCGGATGCCATGGTTTGGAAGCATTAGAAAAAAAAGTTGATCAAAATAATGATAGTGTGGCATTTTCTATCTTCCCATCTTCAATAAGTGATGTTATTACAGTCGCGAATAAAAATTTGACTATGCCTCCTAAATCAACATGGTTTGATCCAAAACCTTTAGATGGCTTAGTAGTTTATGAGTTTGAAAAAAGTATATGAATAAACCTAATACTAAACCTAACAACCCAAATTTTTCAAGTGGCCCAACCTCAAAAAGACCAGGCTGGGACATATCTGCTTTGAGTAATGCTTTAACTGGTAGATCACATAGATCTGTTGAATGTAAAGCAAGATTAAAAGAAGCGATTGATAAATCAAAAGATATTCTAAAATTACCTGATGATTATTTATTGGGTATAATGCCTGGATCAAATACAGGTGCTTTAGAAGCAGCTATGTGGTGCTTATTAGGTAAAACAGGAGTTGATATTCTTGCATGGGAAAACTTTGGTAAAGATTGGGTAATAGATGCAATTAGTGAATTAAAATTAGATAATTTAAATATTCATGAAGAAGACTATGGTAAACTACCTGACCTTTCCAAAGTCAATTTTGACAATGATGTTATTTTTACTTGGAATGGAACAACATCTGGTGTCAAAGTTCCTAATGGAGATTGGATTCCTGATGACAGAAAAGGCCTAACCATTTGTGATGCTACTTCAGCAATCTTTGGTATGCCTATAGATTATAATAAATGTGATGTTATAACCTGGTCTTGGCAAAAAATACTTGGAGGAGAAGCTGCGCATGGAATGATAGCAATTTCTCCACGTGTTGTTGAAAGATTAGAAAGTTTTACACCTAGTTGGCCAGTTCCAAAATTATTTAGATTAGCTGAAAAACAAAAATTAATAAAAGGTATCTTTGAAGGAAACACAATTAATACACCTTCCATGATATGTGTTGAGGATATTATTGATTCATTAAATTGGGTCTCTTCTCAAGGAGGATTAAATTCATTAATTTCTAAATCCCAAAATTCCTTACAAAAAATTCGAGAATGGATTAATGAGAGAGATTGGGTTACTTTTTTATCTGAAATTGAAGATGAGAATTATATTTCAAATACTGGAATAACTTTTAAAATTATTGAAGATTGGTTTACTAATAAAGATGAAAGCGGTCAAAGAGCTGTAATGGCTGATATTTGCAAGTTACTTTCTGAAAATAATGTTGGATTTGATTGTAATGGATATCCCAAAGCACCACCTTCTTTTAGAATATGGGCTGGAGGAACGGTTCAAACTTCAGATGTAGAATTAGTTTTACCTTGGATTGATTGGGCTTATTCAGAAATTAAATCAAAACATGCCTAGAGTACTAATATCAGATCCACTAGATAGTATCGCATCTGAAATTTTAACAAAGAATAATATTTCAGTTGATACAAAAACAAACTTATCTCCCGAAGAATTAAAAAAAATAATTGATAATTATGATGGTTTAATCATTCGTTCAGCAACTAAAGTGCGAAAAGACATAATTGATTCTCTTTCAAATTTAAAAATTATAGGTAGGGCAGGAGCAGGAGTAGATAATGTTGATGTTGAAGCTGCTAAAAATAAAAATATTATTGTAATGAATACTCCAGGAGGCAATACAAATGCTACAGCAGAACATACAATTGGTTTAATTTTTGCATTACTAAGAAAAATTACTGCTGCAAATGAAACAACTCATAAGGGTCTTTGGGAAAAAAAGAAATTAAAGGGAAATGAAATTAAAGGTAAAAAAATTGGTATCGTAGGTTTTGGTAATGTAGGCAAAAGAGTTGCAGAAATATCTAATGTATTGGGAATGAAAGTTTCAATATTTTCTTCATATTTTGAAACAATTAAGGATAGCTTTCCTGAATATAATTCTTGTTCTATCGATGAGATTATTAAATATTCAGATATAATTTCATTTCACTGTAAACCCAATAAGGATGGTAACCCCATTATGAATAAAAATCATTTATCAATGATGAAAAAAAATTGCATAATTATCAATACTGCTAGAGGTAACTTAGTTGATGAAGATGATCTTAAAAATGCTCTAGAAAAAAAAGAAATTCAAGGCGCTGCATTAGATGTTTTTAAAAATGAGCCTTTGGAAGAAAGTGGGTTTTATAATTTAGATAATATAATTTTAACTCCACATATTGCTGCTTCTACTGATGAAGCACAAATAGTTGTAGCAGAAATGGTCGCTAATCAACTTGTTGAATTTTTTAATAATAAAAAAATAATAAATTCAGTTACTTAATAAAAATTTCTGTTAAATTTTCTAAGTAAGCAGATGGATTTGAGAGAATGTTACCATCTAATATATTAGCTTGATCTAAAATTAAATTTGAAGCTTTTTTATGGTCAATTTTTGTTAAATTTTGAGATAAATTTACAATCATCGGATGGTTTGGATTAATTTCAAGTATCTTTTTCGAAACTGGAGTTTTTTGATTATGCATTTTCATTAGTTTTTCCATATTTATATCCATACCAGCTTCTTCAGCAACAAGCAGAATTGGGCTTTTAGTTAATCTCTTAGATACAATAACATCAGATATAGTCTCTTTAAGCTCTGTTTTAAGTATGTTGATTAAATCATTGATTTTACTATCTACTTCTTTTTTATCTTCGTCTTTCTTACTTGATTTTTCACCAACTTTTGAAACATCAACCTTACCTTTGGTTATTGATTTAAATTCTAAATCTTTAAATTTATTTACATTTTGTATCCAAAACTCATCTACTGCATCAACCATAAACAAAACTGGTATCTTTTTATCAGTGAAAACTTCTAATTGAGGGGAGTTTTTAATATGATCCTTATCAGTATTAGCAAAATAATAAATTTCTTTTTGGTCTTTGGCCATTAATTTAGTGTACTCTTCAAGAGATATTTTTTTATCATTTAAAGAATTTTCAAACCTTAATAGCGGTAGGATTTTTTCATGATGATCATTATGTTCGTATAACCCTTCTTTTAGAACAGGACCAAAATTATTCCAAAATGTCTCAAATTTAACCTTTTCTTTCTTAGCTAAGGTATCAATTTCACTTAAAATTTTATTTGTAATACCTTTTTTTATTTTTGTAATAATAGGATTATTTTGAAGCATTTCTCTACTTATATTGAGAGAAATATCTTGTGAGTCGACTACTCCTGGAATGAAACGTAACCAATTAGGAATTATGTCTTCACAATCATCAGTGATAAAAACTTTTTGAACATATAATTTTATTTTATTTTTCCTATCAGCATTGAATAAATCCATAGGTTGATTTGTAGGAAAATAAAGTAAAGCCTTATAACTAATAACACCTTCAGCATTATAGTGAATAGTTTTTAAGGGATCATCAAAATTAAATGAAATATTATTATAAAATTGCTTATAATCTTCTTCTTTTATATCTTTTTTATCTTTTAGCCATAATGGACTACCTTCATTTATTTTTTCTTCTTTTTCTTTATCATCAAGGTCCTTAAGATAAATTGGAAAAGGAATATAATTTGAGTATTTTGTTATAATTGATCTTAAACGAAATGAATCTAAAAATTCATCAGCATCTTTCTTTATATTTAGAGTTATACAAGTGCCTCTTTTATCTTTTTTAGCATCTTCTATGGTATAATTTTCTTTTCCATTGGAAGACCAAAGATTTGTTTCTTCATTTTCAGCATCTTTAGAAAGCACTTCAACATTATCCGCAACCATATATGAGGAATAAAAACCAACACCAAACTGTCCAATTGCGGAAATATCATTACTCTTTTTATTTTTCATTGCTTCAATAAATTTACTAGTTCCTGATCTCGCTATAGTTCCTAAATTGTCAATCAGTTCATTTTTAGACATTCCAATTCCATTATCTTCAATTTCAATAATTTTTTTCTTTTTTGAAACTCTGATATTTATTTTTAAATCCTTTTCATCTTTTAGAAGATTTTTTTTGGAGAGTGATTGATATCTTAATTTTTCACAGGCATCTGCAGAATTAGATATTAATTCTCTTAAAAATATTTCTCTTTCGCTATAAAGAGAATTAGCAACAAGATCTAAAAGCTTACTGACTTCAGCTTGAAATGTTAAATTTTCTTTAGTTTTTTCTACCATTTTTGAAATTTAAGCATTCATATCTATAATTCAATAGTAAGCAATAATTTTTTGCCACATTTAAGACTATATAAGTAAAAGTTATGGTATTTAGATTTATAATGAAATTTGATAATTTTTTTAAATTATTGTGTATTGCGTTGTTATTTTTATATGCATGTACTTCAAATCAGTTAACAAATACTGCTGATAGTTGCATAATTTTTGATGAAAAGAAAAGCTGGTACAAAGCAACTAAAAATTCTTATGATAAATGGAATACCCCAATTGCATTCCAATTAGCAGTTATAAAACAAGAATCATCTTTTACTCAATTTGCAAAACCGAAAAGAAAAAAATTTTTAGGTTTTATACCAACATCTAGACCGTCAACTGCTTTTGGTTATGCTCAAATAACAAATCCTACATGGGATTGGTATAAGAATAAAACTGGAAATCAAAATGCATCAAGGGCAAATTTTAAAGATGTAACTGATTTTATTGGATGGTACACAACGCAGTCTGAAAATATGATTGGAATTTCAAAAAATGATTACTATAATCAATATTTAGCATACCATGAAGGTCAAAACGGATGGTCGAAAGAGACATTTAAAAGTAAAGATTGGTTGATTGATGTTGCTAAAAATGTAGAAAGAAATACTAAGATGTATAATAAACAACTAAAACAATGCGAAGAAAAACTAAATAAAAAAGGTTTCTTCGGAATACTATAATGCCAATTTTAAATAGCATAAATCAAATGCAAGGTCAGATGACTGAATGGCGCCAGGATTTACATAAAATTCCTGAGATAGGCCTTCAAGAATTTGAAACATCAAAATATATCAAAAATAAGTTAAGTGAATTTAATATTAAATTTAAAGATGGTTACGCTAATACAGGTGTTGTTGCTTGGGTAGATGGTAATAAAGTTACTAATGATAAGACAATTGGTTTAAGAGCAGATTTTGACGCCCTTCCTATGCCAGAACAAAATGAATTTAATCATAAATCTCAAAATAAAGGTATGATGCATGGTTGTGGCCATGATGGTCATACCACAATGCTTCTTGGGGCAGCGAAATATCTAAGTGAAAACAATAATTTTAATGGAAGAGTATATTTCATTTTTCAACCAGGAGAAGAAGGTTTTGCTGGAGGAGAAAAAATGATTCAAGATGGTATGTTTGATGATTTTAAAATTGATGAAGTTTATGCACTTCATAATTGGCCTGAGTTACCTTTAGGTACGTTTGGAGTAAATAGCGGACCGATGATGGCGGCAGTTGATGAATTCGATATTACTGTAAAAGGAAAGGGTGGTCATGCTGCATCACCTCATCTAGCAATTGATCCTGTAGTAATTTCTGCACAAGTTATTTCCGCTGTTCAAACAATTATAAGTAGATCAACAGATCCTGTTGATAAAGCTCTTATAAGTATTACAAAAATTAATGCTGGTACAGCTTATAATGTAATCGACGATCAAGTTAAAATGGGTGGGACTATTAGAACTTTTCGAAGGGAAACACGAGCATATATAGAGAAAAGATTAAATGAATTATGTAAGGGCATAGCTGATGCACATGGTGCAGAGATAAAAATTGAATTTGATTTAGTTAATAAATATCCACCTACTATCAATTCTAAAGAAGAAACAAAATTTGCAGCAAATGTAGCTAAAGATTTAGTCGGTGACGATAAAGTTATTACTGATATTGACCCGTCAATGGGAGGAGAAGATTTTTCATATTTGCTAGAAAAAAAACCTGGTTCCTATCTTTATCTTGGCCAAGGAGATGAAGAACATAGTGCTCATCTACATACAACTAAGTATGATTTTAATGATAATTTATTACCCATTGGTGTAAATTTTTGGGTGGATCTTGTTCAAAAATACTTTTCTAAATAATCTTAATTGATGTTAAATTTTAGTGCGATTTATTCAATAATCGCATTTAGAATAAAAGAATTTCTACAAGAGTATCATTATTCTTTATTAGCCCCACTAACTACAAATCTTTTGTTTATATTAGTTTTTATAACAGTAGAAAATTATTACTCACTTTCTATAGATTCTGGTTCTTTCGTTGAATTTATTGCTCCTGGATTAATCATTATGATCGTTGCTCAGGAAAGTTACGATAATTCGTCTGCTACTTTAATTCATATGAAACAAATTGGTTCTTTAGATGACTGGTTAATGGCACCTATCTATAGAATTGAAATATTAATATCATTAATATTCACATCTCTCATTATTGGAATTATTTTAGCATTGTTTAATTTTTTAATATTTACTTTTTTAATTGATATTAAAATTTATAATTTTTTTTATTTTTTTTACTACCTATTTCTAGTTATAATATTTTTCTCATGTTTAGGATGTTTCGTAGGAATAATTTTTAATTCTTGGGACTCACAAAGTACATTCTCGAGCTTTTTTGTTGCGCCAATTAATTTTTTATCAGGAACCTTTTTTTCAATAAATTATCTTCCTGATAATTTTAAGGCTATACTTTTATATAATCCTTACTATTATGTTGTAAGCTTTTTTAGGAATTCATTCAATAATGAATTTTCATTTAATTTAGTTGAAAATATCTTTATAATATTATTTATTTTATTAATTTTGATTATTACATCATTTATTTTTTTCAAAGGTTTTAAGATTATCAAATGATTGATGTTATTTTTAATTTTTTAATTCAATTTGATTTATTAATTAAAAATAATTTAGAATTATCTTTAATTTTATATTTTTTATTTTCATTTTTGTTTTTTACATTTTCTCTACCTGGTAGTTTAATAATTATACTAGCATCAAGTTTCTTTTTTGGATTTATTACAGGTTTTATAATTAATATAACAACTATTGTTTTAGGTAGTTTATGTTTTTTTCTTTTTTTTAAAAATATATTTAAAAAATATTTTAATAAACAAATTGAAAAATTTAGTGATAAACTAAATAAAATTATTAAAAAATCATCTTTTGAATACTTAGTTTTATTACGACTTATCTTTGGAGTGCCATTATTTGTTCAAAATTTATTTTTATCAACATTAAATATTTCTAAAACTAAATTTATAATTTCATCTTTTATTGGTTTCACCCCTTATTTTATTCTATTTTCATTTATTGGCAATCAATTTTCTGATCTTATTGAAATTAAAGAATTTCAACTTAGTAATATTTTATCATTTGAATTAATTCTAATTTTTTTACTATTAATTATTTTTTTATTACTTAGAATTTTTTTTAAATTTAAATAAATAGTTTTTTAAATCTCATTGAAATGAATAATAAATAAATAGTAACAATTATTGCTGCATAAATAGTTATATCAATAATTATTAAATTATTTGCAGAAAATTCATTTGTTATTCTTGAATATATCAAAGCTGATGTCTGTATTACAGATGTAATAATAATAACATTAAGTAATCTGATTGAGCCCTTTGTATTTAAGTAGATCATTAAAAGACCAATAAATAAAAGGCCTGTTATAGCGCCTCCAAGATTTCTAAGCCATGCTATATTAGTACTTTCAGCAACAGTTAAATTTACAAAACTATATGGAAAAATTAAAAAATAAATTCCATAAATTAAAGAAAAAATTGATAAAAATAATATGCTTAATCTGATCATCTACTAAAAACTATTTATTAAGATATAATTAGTATTGCAAATTAATTTTTACTAAATATAGAAAATATATGATCCGATTGTTAATAGTTTTAATTGTTATAGTAATTATACTATTTATTTTGAGATCAAGAGCCAAATCACAATATAATAATTATGGGAACTTTTATAGAAATTTAATTCTGATAGTCATAATTGGAGGTATAATCTTCTTCCTTGCTACAACTGGAAAATTCTTGATACCACAGTTATTAAATCTTATTAAAGTTGGTTTACCATTCTTGACAAAATTAATAGGAATATAATGAAATATTTTTCAACAAACGATCTACCCTTAAACGATGAAATGATTAAATTTTGGAATGATAATGGATATTTGGTTATAGAAAATTTTAACACAGATAAAGAATGTGATGAATTAATGGAACGGTCATCATATCTTATCGAACATAATAATTTTAATAATCAAAAATCTATTTTTGATACAGTCAATCAAGCTCATAATGATGATAATTATTTTTTAGAATCAGGAGATAAAATTCGTTTCTTCTTTGAAGAAAAAGCTAATTTAAATGATGATAACATAGAAGAAAATAAACATTTTATTGTAAATAAAATCGGTCATGCGTTGCACGACTTAGATAAAGTTTTTTATAAATTTTCTCATAAACAAAAACTTCAAGATATTGCTTTATCACTTGGTTTCTCAAAACCAAAATTACTTCAGTCTATGTATATTTTTAAACAACCTAAAATAGGTGGTGAAGTAGTTTGCCATCAAGATTCTACTTTTTTATATACTGAGCCAGAAAGTACCATCGGTTTCTGGTTTGCATTAGAAGATGCAAATAAAACAAACGGATGTTTACAAGTTGCAAGCGGAGGTCATAAAGGCCCATTAAGAAAACTTTTTAAAAAAGTAGACGGTAAAATGCAAATGATAGATCTAAATGATGAGCCATTTCCTGAAACTGATACTTTTGTAGAAGTAAAAAAAGGATCACTTGTTTTATTACATGGTAGACTTCCTCATTATTCATGTGAGAACACAAGTTTAAAATCAAGACATGCTTACACAATTCATGTAATTGATAATAACAACGAATATCCTGAATGGAATTGGTTACAAAGATCTTCAATACCTCTTAAAAGTTTTATTAATGACTAAAAAAATAATTTTAGATTGTGATCCAGGTCATGATGATGCTGTAGCAATAATGTTAGCTGCTTCTTCTAAAGAGATTGACATACTGGGTATCACTTGTGTCGGTGGAAATAGTGGTTTAAATAATACAGTAAATAATGCTCTTAAAGTTTGTACGTTAATTGAAAGAACGGACATCAAAGTTTACTCTGGTGCAAATAAACCTATTTATTATGAATTATTTACAGCTGAATATGTTCACGGAAAAACCGGATTAGATAAAAAAGGTGACCCTATAATAATAGATACAAATTATAAACCTCAAGAAAAACATGCAGTTGATTTTATAGTAGAAACTTGTAAATCTTCAACGGAGAAAATTTATTTATGTCCAACAGGACCTCTTACAAATATTGCCTTAAGTTTAAAAAAAGATCCGTCTATTAAAGAAAATATAAAAGAAATAGTTTTTATGGGTGGAGCTGCTATGTGCTTAGGGAATACTACACCTTCAGCTGAATTTAATATTTATGTGGATCCACATGCGGCTAATATTGTTCTAGAAGCAGGCATTCCTCTAACAATGATGGGTTTAGATGTTACTCATCAGGTAAATGTAAATTCAAAAATTATCAAATCAATGAATGAAAATAAAAATAAAAGTTCTAAGTTTTTTGGAGAACTAATGGAATTTTATACAATATTTCATAAAGAATTATACGAAACTGAGGAAACTCCTTTGCATGACCCATGTGTTATTGCATATTTGTTAGATCCATCTATTTTTAGTGGAAAAGAAGTTAATGTCACAGTTGAAGAAAATTCTGAATTAACAAGAGGGGAGACTGTTGTTGATTGGCTAGGTGTTACTAAAAGACCAGTAAATTGTTTAGTGATGAATGAAGCTAATGATGAAAAATTTTTTCAATTACTTAAAGCTAAATTATCGCTATTACCTTAACTATAAAAACTCTTTGCAATCTTTCCAGCTAAATTCGCATTATTAATTATTAAAGATACATTAGCATTTAGAGTTTCATTTTTTGATTGTTCGTTAATTTCTTTTATGAGAAACGGGGTTAATTCTTTTCCACTAATATTATTTCTATCAGCTTTTATTGTTGCATTATTTATCCATTTTTCTACGTCATTTTTATTAAGTGCTTTTTCTAATGGAACTTTATTAAATATGAGAATTGATTTTTTATTTCCCATATTTTCATTGAGTTTTAAAAAAGAAGAAATTTCATGAATTTCATCAAATTTATTATCGACTTTATTTTCTGTTTCTTCATACCAAAAACCAGGCATATAATTTGTTTGATAACCAATTCTTGTAATTCCTAAAGTTTCAAGAAGTTCATTTGTTTTACTTATATCTAATATAGATTTAGCACCACTACAGATTACAAAATTTGAATTCTCAGAAAGTGCATATAGATCTGCAGATACATCATTGGTATTTTCAGCATTTAGATGCACACCACCAATTCCTCCTGTTGCAAAAAATCTTATTTGAAATTTAGAAGCTATAGAAATTGTACTTGCTACTGTTGTAGCAGCATTTTCTTTATTAAATATTGATAAATTTATATTGTGGTTTGAAACTTTTTGTACATTTTTCTCTTTTGCTAATATTTGAATATCTTCTTCCGATAATCCTATTTTAACCTTACCTCTAATTATTCCTATTGTTGCAGCAATTGCACCATTATCTTCAACAGCCTTTATAGACTCATTTGCGACTTTAATATTTTCTGGATAGGGCAATCCATGACTAATCAATGTACTTTCTAAAGCTACTATTGGTTTTTTTCTATTTATTGCTTCTTGAACTTTTTTACTTATATCAAATATTTCATGCATACTATTGTACAATCACTCTCTTAGAAAGATTTTTAATTTTTAAAAAATCACTCTTAGTTTTTAGACTTTTACCACTAGCATAATAAGACCCGCATGCTACAGAAGTTTTCAAAATATAATTCATTTTTTCATTTATACTGAACAAATACAGCATCATAGCTGCTAATGCGTCTCCAGCTCCATTTTCGTTTACTACTTTGATTGATGGTGGTTTTATTTTTTTTATAAATTCATTACTTCCAAAGATTACATTATTTTTTGAATTAGTAGTAATTATTTTTATTTTTTTATTTTGTTTTAATATTTTTTTTACACCTAATATTATATTTGAAGAATTTGTAAGTTTAAGTAACTCTGCTTTATTTAAGAATATAAAATCAACTTTATTTATAATCCTTTTAATTTTAATAACTTTATGCACTGATGTTGCGCACACTATAATTTTATTTTTTTTTGATAGTTTATTTATTGATTTTTCTAAATAGGTTTTAGAAAAATTTAGATCAAATATTATATTTTTATTCTTGATGTTTGGTATTTTTAAAGATTTATTATTTTCATATTCATCTGTGTTAGCTAATCCTAATAAAAATTTATTATTTTTATCTGATAAAGCTAAATAGTATCTATCTGCATAATCTTTATTCACTTGATGAACATAGATTTTTTTTGAGATTTTTTTTCTAATCTCTTCATTGATAGCTAAACTATAAAAGTTTACATCAACAAAATTCGAAAGCAATTCTGCAATATTGTACGCCACTCCACCAATTCTGCTTTTTTGTGTAATTTGATTAGATCTAAAATTAATAATATTTTTTTTAAGATTTAATAAATAATCGTGATGAATTGCCCCAATACAAACAAAAATGTTTTTAGATTTCAGCATTATGAATTATACACCTTTTATGTCAGTTTTTGATGTTGATCCACCTATTATTGATAATAAACATTTAATTAAATGGTTAAAGATTAATTTTTCTTTCCTAAGAAATAAATTACTCAAAATTAAACAACTTGATAGTGAAAGGGATATAAATTTTATTATATTCATAAATAATAAAAAAAAATATGTATTAAAAATTTCAAACCCATCAGAAAAAATAAATATATTAAAATACCAAGATAGATTAATTAATTATTTACGAAGTGATCTTAGTCTTAAATCTTTTATTCCAAAAATACACCATACAAAGATTGTAAAATATTTAGATAAAAAAAATAGAGAATGCTTTGTTAGGATCTTATCTTATATTGAAGGGCGCATGTATGGAGATACAAAAAGTAACAATAAAATTGAAAATTCTTTAGGTAAGTTACTTGGAAAAGTATCAACTAAGTTGAAAACATTTAACGATATAGATGCCCATAGAAATTTTATTTGGGATCCATCAAATATAAAATGGATTAAAAAAGACATTAATATTTTTACTGGTTCAAAAAAATTAATTTTATTAAAATGTTTTTCAGAATATGAAAAATTTGTAAAAAATAATTTAAATAAATTAAGATATTCAATAACTCATTCAGATCCAAATAATTATAATATTGTTATTAAAGAAAACAATGTTTGTGGTTTACTAGATTATGGAGATTCTATTTATTCTCCAACAATAAATGATTTAGCTATATGCCTTTCATATGCATTAATGAACAATGATAATATTTATCTTACACTTAAAAATATAATAACAGAATACAATAAACAGTTTTCTATTAATGAGGATGAAATTAATTCATTAATATCATTATGTAAGTCAAGACTTATGATTACTGTTGTAATGGCAAAAAAACAAAGAATTAAATATCCATCAAATCAATATTTAAGCATTAGTGAGAAAGATGCATGGTCTTTATTAGAAAAATTAGACAAAATTCCTATCAATTTTTTAATATATATTGTTCGCGAAATATGCGGCTTTGATATTATTAACCATCATAATGAAATTATAAATTATATAAATAAATTCAACTTTGGTAATATTTTTAAATTTAATTTACTTGATAAAAATAAATCTATCTTAAAATTAAGTTCTGATTCACCTTTATTAAAAGGTAATCCAGATAATAATTCGCTTAAGAAAAGAGTTAATAAAATATTTAAAGAAGATAATTCTCGTATAGGTATAGGTTTATACAATGAAAAAAGAAAAGTTTATAAGGGACCTAACTTTATTTCTGAATTAAATACGAATGAAAGACGTAATATTCACTTAGGAATTGATATTTTTATTGATCAGGGAACAGATTTATTTGCTCCAATAGATGGTAAAATTATAATTTTAAAAAATAATAATTTTAAATATGACTATGGCCCCACTCTAGTTTTAGAACATAGTTTTAAAAAATATAAATTTTATACTCTATACGGTCATTTATCTAAAATAATGTTTCAAAAACTAAAAATTGGAAAAAAAATTAAGAAAGGTGAATGGATTGGTAAAATTGGTAATTCTAATGAAAATGGAAAATGGTTACCACATTTACATTTTCAAATTATTTTAGATTTATTACGACATGATAAGAATTTTCCAGGAGTAGGTGAAGAATTTTTATTCAATATTTGGAATAAAATTTCACCTGATCCAAATTTAATTCTACGAATTCCAAAATCTTTTTATTCCAATAATAATAAAAATTTTAAAGATACTTTAAAGAAAAGAAGAAAAAATATTTCTGATAATTTATCAATTTCTTACAAGAAACCTCTTCATATGCTTGAAGCTAAAGATCAGTATTTTTTTGATAGATATGGCAGGAGATACTTAGATTGTGTAAATAATATTTCCCATGTTGGACATTCAAATTCCTATGTCCATGAAGCTATGACTCAGCAAAATTTAAAACTTAATACTAATACTAGATATCTATACGATACAATTAACGATTATAGTGAATTACTTTTAAGTAAGTTTCCAAAGAAATTAAATAAGATATTTTTCGTATGTACAGGATCTGAAGCTAATGATTTAGCTTATAGAATAGCCCAAACTTATACTAGTGCAAAAGATGTCTTTGTGATGGACAATGCTTATCATGGGCATACCAATGCTTTAATTGATCTAAGTCCATATAAATTTAATAGTAAGGGTGGTTCGGGTAAAAAAGATTATGTTCATGTATTAGACATGCCTGATCCCCTAAGAGGTAAGTGGAGATATCAAAATTCAAATTGGATTCAAAAATATATAGATGAAGCTAAAACGGTAATTAGAAATAAAATTAAAGAAACCAATATTGCATGTTTTTTTACTGAATGTATACTTGGTTGTGGCGGTCAAGTAATTCTTCCAAAAAATTATTTAAAAGAAATATTTTCAGAAATTAGAAGAAACAATGCATTATGTATTGTTGACGAGGTACAAACTGGTTTTGGACGCGTTGGAAGACAATTTTGGTCATTTGAAGAGCATGATGTCGTTCCTGATATAGTAACCTTGGGCAAACCTATGGGCAATGGTCACCCTATAGCTGCTGTTATAACTACAGAAAAAATTGCTTCAACTTTTAATAACGGGATGGAATATTTTAACTCATTCGGTGGTAATCCTGTTTCCTGTGCTATCGGTAAAGCAGTATTAGAGACTATTGATAATAATAAATTACAAAAAAATGCTTTGTTAGTTGGTAATTATTTTTTAAAAGAATTAAAAAAAATACAACTTAAATATAAAAAATATATTAGTGAAGTTAGAGGTAGGGGGCTTTTTTTAGGAATAGATATTATTCAGAATAGTAATGTGTCTAAACCAAATAAAAAATTAGCTAAACTGCTTATAAATTATATGAAAAATCAAGGTATTTTATTGAGCACTGATGGACCTTATGACAATGTTATTAAAATAAAACCACCTCTTGTATTTACAAAATTAAATGTTGATCAGGTATGTAAAAACTTAGAAACTTTCTTTAAAAAATTATAAAATATATTCCATAACTAATCATTAGCAGACCAATGTTTAGATCAATCCAAAACCAAGTTTTATTTGAATAAATATATTTTGATAAAAACTTTGACATATATCCCAAAGAAAAGAAAAACAAAAAACTAGCTGAAATTGCTCCAACGCCAAATGAAAATTGATCATTAAAATTTGTTGATAATGATCCCAGCAAAATAATTGTATCTAGATAAACATGAGGATTTGCGTATGTAATAAGGAATAAGGTAATTAATACTTTTCCGTATTCGTTAATTATATTTAATTTTTTATTTATATCTTTAATTTGATTTAATTTTATAACTTTATTTAATCCATAAAATATAAGCCAAATTCCACCTAATACTTTTATTATTCCTATGATACTTGGATTAATTTGAACAATATAATTAGATAGATATATTCCAATTACAATTAATAAACTGTCAGATAGACTGCAAAATAAAGTTACTGTAAAAACATAAGATTTTTTAAGCCCTTGTTGAATTACAAATAAATTTTGCGGTCCTATGGCTAAAATTAATGTTCCTCCAATTATTAATCCTTGGATAAAATCATAAATATACATATTGCCTTAAATTATAATTACACTATTTTAAAATTATGCACAAAATTATATTGTTTAGTTTGTTTATTTTATTATCAAAAAGTGTTTATGGAGAAATGATAAAACCAGACCCTTCAATTGGTCCTAAAGAAGTTATTTTAATTCAATTAAAAGCACTACAAAAAAATAATTCACCATTTGACGATGCCGGTATTGAACAAACTTGGGAATTTGCACATCCAAATAATAGAATGTACACAGGTCCTCTAGACAATTTTATTAGGATGATTAAAAATCCATCCTACTCAATGATGATTGATCACTTAGAACACAATATAATTCCAGTTCAGGAACAAGAAAAAAGTTCATATTACTTTGTAGAGCTTACAGATAGAAATGGAATAAAATTTGGTTTCGAATGGACAGTAGAAAAAGTAGAGCTAAACGGTGAGTTTAAAGATTGTTGGATGACCGTAGGTGTTTCTAGGCCAATGCCTTTATCGCAAGCATCATAGTGTGCGGAAGATTTACAAGTACTGAAGATAAAGAAAAAATTATAAAACTTTTTCCTAACTCTGAAGTTTTAAATTACTCACATAAGTCTTACAATATATCACCGTCTAATATTGTTAATATTATTTATGAAAACAATCATAAATTTTTAATAGATACTTTTATTTGGAGTTATAGTTTTTTTAGTAAACAAAATAATGTTACTCAATTTGTTATTAATGCAAGAATTGAAACGATTAATGATAAATATTTATTCAAAGAATCATTTACTAAAAGAAAATGTCTTATTATTGCAAATGGATACTATGAATGGAAAAATATAAATAATCAAAAACAACCATATTTAATATCAATTCCTAGAAATGAATTATTGTTTTTTGGTGGAATTTGGAGGGAAGAAATAAGAGATAATAAAAAAATGAATGTTGTCTGTATCATTACTAAGGAAGCAAATGAAAACCTTTCCCATATACATAATAGAATGCCTCTTATTATGTCTCATAATGAGGGTCTTGATTTTCTTAATGATAATGAAAATGAATTCCTACATAAAAACAAAAGTATTATCGAGGATGATTTAGACTTTTATCCAGTATCAAAAATTGTAAATAATCCAAAAAATAATGATGAAAATTGCCTTAAGGAAATATCTTTATAATATTTAAATTTTTTTATCGCTTTTATAATATTAATCAAATATATAATTTTTTTTTAAATGAGCCATTTATTTTATAAACCTGCTAAATCTAGATTACACAGAAGTGAATTGGCAGTTCCCGGCTCTAATCCAAAGATGTTTGAAAAAGCATTAAAATCAAATGCCGATTATATTTTCTTAGACCTAGAAGATGCAGTATCTCCAAATGATAAAATTGATGCAAGAAGAAATGTTATTAATGCAATAAAAGAATATAATTGGAAAGAAGAAGGTAAAACAATCTCTATAAGAATTAACGGTTTGGATACACACTATATGTATCGTGATGTGATTGAAATTATAGAAGAGGTAGGTGATAGGGTTGATACATTATTAATTCCAAAAGTAGGCTCATCATCCGATGTGTATATGGTCGATTGTTTGCTTAATCAAATTGAGCAAAATAAAAAATTTGAAAATAGAATAGGTTTAGAATGTTTAATTGAAACAGCACTAGGAATGTCTAATATTCAATCAATTGCAACATCAAGTTCAAGACTAGAAGCATTACACTTTGGAGTTGCAGATTATGCAGCAAGTATGCGCGCAAGAACTGTTGTTATAGGGGGGTTAAATCCTGATTACCCTGGAGATCAATGGCATCATGGCTTATCAACATTAGTAATGACTTGTAGATCATATGGCTTAAGAGCAATAGACGGACCTTTTGGTGATTTTAATGACAAAGAAGGATATCTTGATGCAGCAAAAAGAGCTGCAGCAATTGGTTTTGAGGGTAAATGGGCAATACATCCATCACAAATAGATCTTGCTAATGAAGTTTTTTCTCCACCTAATGAAGAAATAGATAAAGCAAAAAAAATATTATTAGAATTAGAAAAAGCAGCTGCTGAAGGAAAGGGTGCTGCTCAGCTTGATGGAAGAATGATCGACGCTGCATCTGCAAGAATGGCTGAAAATATTGTAAATATAAATAAATTAATTGAGAGCAAGTAATGGATATACACGAATATCAAGCAAAAAAAATATTGTCTGATTTTGGTGTTAAAATTCCGACTGGTGGTATTGTTTATAGTCCAGAAAATGCAGAAAACAAAGCAAGAGAAATTGGTGGTTCAAAATGGGTTGTAAAAGCGCAAGTTCACTCAGGTGCTAGAGGTAAAGCGGGAGGAATTATAATATGTAATTCTCCGTTAGAAGTTGCTGATGCAACTGATAAATTGTTAGGTAAAAAATTAATTACAAACCAAACTGGTCCAGAGGGTAAGATAATAAATAGAATTTATATTGAAGAAGCAACTGATATCAAACACGAATTATATTTAGGTTTAGTGTTTGATAGATCTTCAGAAAGTATAATGGTTGTAGCCTCAACAGAAGGTGGAATGAGTGTCGAAGAAATTTCAAAAGAAAAACCTGAAACAATTATACGATCTAAAATAGAAGTAGCAGTTGGTATTCAACAATTTCAAGCAAGAGAAATAGCTTTTGGTTTAGGAATTGAATCCAAATTGATCTCAAGAGCTGCAAATACAATTATTGGTTGCTATAAAGCTTTTAGTGAGCTTGATGCGACAATGGTTGAAGTTAACCCATTAGTTGTATCACACCAAGATGAAATATTAGCATTAGATTGTAAAATGAGTTTTGATAATAATGCAATGTTTAGAAGAGACGAAATTGCAGAACTTAGAGATAAAACACAAGAAAATTCAAATGAAGTTTATGCTTCTGACAGAGGAATGAATTATGTAAGCTTAGATGGGAATATTGGTAATATTATTAATGGTGCAGGCTTAGCAATGGCTTCAATGGATATGATCAAACTTGCTGGTGGCGAACCAGCAAATTTTTTAGATGTTGGTGGAGGCGCAACACCTGAAAAAATAGTTAAAGCTTTTAAATTAATCTCTATGGACACAAAAGTTAAGGTTATATTAGTTAATATCTTTGCAGGGATTAACAGATGTGATTGGGTTGCAGAAGGAATTGTTCAAGCCTTATCAAAAATTGAAATTAAACATCCTTTAGTTATACGTTTAGCTGGAACTAACGTCGAAAAGGGAAATGAAATACTTAAAAAAAGCAATATAAATTACATTGAAGCATCAACATTAGAAGATGCAGCAAATAAAGCAGTGAAGGCTCTTGGATAATCATGTCTATAATCATTCACAAAAATACAAAGATTTTAGTCCAAGGATTCACAGGAAAAATTGGAAGTTTTCATGCTGAAGAAATGATTAAGTATGGTTCTAACGTTGTTGGCGGGGTAACACCTGGTAAGGGTGGTATGACTCATTTAAATCTTCCTGTTTTTAATACTGTTAAAGAAGCTGTAGATCAAACTGGAGCATCAACATCAATTTTATTTGTCCCACCAGCCTTTGCAGCAGATTCAGCAATGGAAGCTGCTGATGCAGGTATTAAAACGTGTGTGGCTATTACTGACGGTATTCCTTCTCATGATATGGTTAAAATAAAAAGATACATGAAAAGATATCCAAAAGATAAAAAAATGGGATTAGTAGGTCCGAATTGTGCAGGAATAATTAGCCCTGGTAAATCTATGTTAGGTATTATGCCTGGCCACATTTACAAAGAAGGTAAAATAGGAATAGTTAGTAGATCTGGCACTTTGGGATATGAAGCTGCACAACAACTTAAAGATTTGGAAATTGGTGTTTCAACAAGTGTAGGTATAGGAGGCGATCCGATAAATGGAAGTTCTTTTAGAGATATAATTGAAAAGTTTGAAAATGATGATGAAACTATTGCAGTTTTAATGATAGGTGAAATAGGTGGCCCACAAGAAGTTGAAGCTGGACAATTTGCTAAAGAAAATATGAGTAAACCTGTAATTGCGTATATAGCAGGACTAACTGCACCTAAAGGTCGTGTGATGGGGCATGCTGGCGCAATTGTTTCTGCTTATGGTGAAAGCGCAATAGAAAAAGTAGAACTTCTTAAAGAGTGTGGAGTTACAATTTCCAAAAACCCTTCTGTGATGGGTGAAACTGTAAAAAAAGTATTAGTAGAAAATAATTTGAATTAATATAATTAAAAAATAATGAAATTTTTATATAAAAATGAATTCTGGATGTTAATTTTTTCTCTAGGTGTTCTTTATTGGTTATTTAATCCATCAGTCTTAACAACCTTAGTTATGATTGTGCCACTGCTATTAGCCGTTTCTTCTCGTAAATAAAGCTAGGTTTTATACTTACTGATGCAATAACGTTTATCGTATTTATAGTTAAAAAATGAAATTATATCTTATTAGACATGCAGAGTCAGAAGCTAATGCAGCATCAGATTTAGATAATCCAACTTATTATTATGATGCAAGAATTACTCAAAGAGGAATTGAGCAAGCAAAAAAATTAAATAATAGAATTAAAAATCTCAAATTTGATAATTATTTTTGTTCCCCCTTAACAAGAACATTGGAAACATTCTCTATTGTTTTTCCATCTAATAAACCTGTAATTGAACCATTAATAAGAGAACATTTGTATCACTCATGTGATGTAGGAAGACAACCAAAAAAATTAAAAAAAGAATTTAATGATTTTGATTTTAATAATTTAAATGATTTTTGGTGGAATAATAACAAACCTATAAATGAAAAAAAAATTATACAAGAGTCTCACAATGATATTAAAATGAGATTAAAATCTTTTCTACTATCTATCAAAAAACTTAATTTACAAAAAATTGTATTAGTCAGTCATGGTACATTCTTAAGTCAAATAACTGAATATATGCTGGATAACTGTGAGGTATATGATTGTGAGTACAACGAGGTATATGAAAAATTTTTTTAATTTAATTCTTAATAAATAAAAATCTAAAACATCTCATTTATTATTTTATTTAATTTTTGTGTTACTCTATCAATTATTTTTTTTCCTATCTGTGCATTGGATTTTTTAGGATCTCCAATAATTCCACTTTTACTTAACTCTTTAGTTACCCAAGCTTTCTTAATATTTTTCTCATAAGAAATGGTTTTAGATGATAAATAATCGGGAGATAATCTATGTTTAGAAATTTTAGATTGCCTAACTAGGTTTGGAAATAAATATAACATAATAGATGTTTCAAATTCTCCACCGTGATAACCAAAGTCTTTTTCTTTACTTGATATAATCCCTTTAAATTGATCAAATAAAAAATATGTGCCTTTTACTATGTTTATCTTAAATTCTGATTTCAATTCTTTAGCAATAATATCTATATGACTAATTTGTCCACCATGACTATTTAAAAGTAATATATTTTTAAATTTCAATTTACATACATTTTCTAAAATTGATAAAGAGTGTGATATAAATTCCAATGAATCAATACTTATAGTACCATCAAAATCTGTATGTTCAGCAGCTGAACCAAAATATATTTCAGGCATAATTAAATATTTATTTGAATTATATTTTTTATTGAATTCTAATAATATTCCTTCAAGAATTTTTTTATCAGTATTTAATGGAAGGTGCGGACCATGTTGTTCTATTGATGAAAATGGGAAAATTAAAACCGTTTTTCTATTTAATTTTTTAATTTCATTAGTTGTTAATTCTTCCCAAAAGTTTGTTAGCATTTTTTTATTATACATTTATAAGTAAATTATGAAATCTTATTCTTTATGGATTGATAAAAAAAAACAAGCTAAAATTTATCAAAAAAAACTTGTTTACAATAAAAATAACAAAACTGTTTTAGTTAAAACTATATACTCAGGTATTAGTAAGGGAACTGAAAAAATAGTTTCATCTAAAAGCGTAAGTCAGGATCAATTTGAATTAATGAAAGCCCCTTTTCAAGAGGGTTCTTTTAATTTACCTATAAAATATGGTTATATAAATGTTGGAAATATTATCGATGGTCCAAAAAAATATATAAATAAAAAAATATTTAGTCTTTATCCTCATCAAGATTTATATGAAATTTCTATTAAAAATTTAATTTTTCTACCAAATGAAAATTTGCGAAAATATATTCTAACTGCAAATATGGAAACAGCAATTAATATCTTTTGGGACGCCCAATCTAAAAGTAATAACAAAATTCTAATTGTAGGTCTTGGCACTGTAGGATTATTAACTGCATTTTTTTTTAAAATTAATGGATATAAAAATGTTTATGTTTTTGATAATAATAAAAATAAAAGAAAAATTGCCAATTATTTAGGATTAAATTTTATTGATATAAGAAAGATTGAGAAAATAGATGTAGCAATAAACACTACCGCTAATTATAAAGTTTTAAATTCTTTAATGGAAAAATTATCTATCGAAGGAAAAATAGTAGAAGCTAGTTGGTATGGTAAAAATAAAGGAGAAGTTGCCTTAGGTGGGTATTTTCATTCTAAAAGATTAAAAATTATTAGCTCACAGGTATCTAAAATCCCAAAATACATGAAAAATAAATATGATTTTGAGGGGAGATTAAAATTAGCAATTAAATCTTTAAAAAATTCAAAATTAGAAAAATTAATTACTAGTGAAAGTAATTTTTTTGATTTAGAAAAAGATTACTATAAAATCCTTCAAAATAAGGATACTATAATGCATCTAGTTAAATATTAATTATGTATTCGATAAAAGTAAGAGAAAATATTCTAATAGCCCATTCTTTACCTGGAGAAGTATTTGGACCAGCCCAAAATATGCATGGAGCTACATATTTAGTAGATGCTGAATTTTTCACTGATAAACTTAATAAATACAATATAATTATGGATTTAGGAATAGTGTCCACGACTTTAAAAGATATTCTTAAAATATATAATTATCAAAATTTAGACGAAATTGATGAATTTAAGGGAAAAATTACCTCAACAGAGTTTTTAGCACAGGATATTTGCAATAAGATCTTGAATAGACTAAGAAATGAATTCTCTGAAGATTACAAATCTTTAAAAAAAATTAAAATAACCTTGCAAGAATCAAATGTTGCATGGGCATCATATGAAAAAGAGGTTATCTAAAAATAAATCTGATATTTATTTTGTTTATCCAGGAAATATTAATGCAAAAACTGGAGGATATATTTATGAAAAAAATATCCTAGAATATGCAAAGATAAGATCTATAAATATTAGAACAATTGCTCTAAGTGAAAATTATCCTTTTCCTACAAATAACGATATAAAATATTTTCTAAAAATTTTAGATAAAATTGATCCAGACTCTAAAATTATCATAGATGGATTAGCTTTAGAAGGAATGTATTCAATTTTTAAAAAATTACTAACTTATAATGTCATCGCGCTAATACATCATCCTTTATATCTTGAATTTAAAAGTCATAGGTCAAAAAAATTCTTACGATTAGAAAAAGAAAATTTCAAAAAAATAAATAAATTTATTGTGACTTCTAAAAATACAAAAAATTTATTAATAAATGAATTTAAGGTACTAAATAATAAAATTTCTGTAGTTGAACCTGGTATAGAAAGACTTGCAAAATATAATTTTAAAAATAATAGTAAAATTCATCTTTTAACATGTGGAAGTGTAATAAATAGAAAAAATTATCTTTTTTTATTAAAAGTTTTAAAGCCTTTAGATAATTTTATTTTAGAAATTGTTGGTGATACTACAAGAGATATAAGTTATTACAAAAAAATCAAAAAATTTATTTCTAAAAATTCAATGAACAGAAAAATAATATTCCATGGTACTATTTCAGATACAAAATTAGCTAAATTATATTCTAAAACAGATTGTTACATTTCGGTAAGTAAATATGAAGGTTTTGGTATGTCTTTAGCAAATGCATTAATAATTAAAAAGCCAATTATAACCTTTTTTACTGATACTATTTTAAATACACTAGGAAAAAAGGGTGTTATTTATTTCAAAAAATTTGAAGTAAATGATCTAAGAAATATAATTATTAAAAATATATTAAATAAAAAAAATTTTAAAAAACTAAATATTGATATCCATAAAAATAAAAGATATCTTCTTACTCCTCTTGAGTCAGCTAAGAAATTTGTTAAATTAATTTAATATGCATGAATTTCAAAATAAATGGTTAAATCTTAGAGAAACTGTCGATAGAAATTCAAGAAACAAAAGAATACTATATTTAATTAATAAATTTTTTAAAAATAAAAAAAATATTAGAATTGTTGACTTAGGTTCAGGTGCTGGATCTAATTACAGATTTTTAAAGTCACGAATATTAAATAATCAATATTGGTATTTTGTAGACATATCACATCAATCAACAAATTATTTTAAAAAAAATATAAAATTATCATCTAAAATAAAAAAAACTAATTTTAAAATTGTTGATGTAATTAATAATCTAGAAAAAATAAATTTTAATGATTATAATTTAGTTACAGGATCTGCTTTTTTAGATATTCTTCCAAAAACATGGTTTAAAAATTTTCATAAATTAAATGTTGATACAGAAATTGTCTACTTTGCCTTAAATTATAACGGTAATTTTAAATTTTCTCCAAAACATAAGGATGATAAAAAAATTCTTAATATTTTTAATAAAGATCAAAAATCTGACAAAGGAATAGGGGAAGTGGCCGTTGGACCAGATTGTACTGAATTAATAAATAAAGTATTTAAAAGAACTCACAAAACATATGTTTTAGATTCTACGTGGGATGTTTGTAAGAATTATGAATTTCAAATTTATTTCTTAAATTTTTGTAGAGAAATTATTCAAAAAAATAAACTTAACTTTGATGATTGGTTAAAATTTCGTTTAAAATGTATTAAAGAAAAAAATTCTAGATTTATTTTAAATAATACAGATTTTTTAGCTATTAAGAAATAAATTAACAATAATTTCATTATCTAATTCATTAAAATTATGTTTTGGTCTGATAGCTTTATTGAGATTTGAAATTTCTTTTAAATTTAATGAATTAATTCCTGAACCTATTAATATTGGGGCAATCATAAATTGAAGAATATCAATATATTTATTATTTATTAATTCTGAAATAGTTTTTGATCCTCCCTCTACTAAAATATTTTTATATTTAAGTTTTTTTATTTGCTTAATTAAGTTTTTAGTAAAATTTTTTTCTTTTAATCTAATTATTGTTGAATTATTCAATCTAATATTTTTATTACTTTTTGTAAAAATTATATTTTCATTACTGTCATTAAATATTTTATATTTGTTATTTAGAGAAAGACTACCATCGATAATAATTCTTTTTGGATTTGTGCCCTTTATTTTTCTTGTTGTTAATAGTGGATCGTCTTTTTTAATGGTATTTGAGCCTACAATAATTGCATCACTGATACTTCGTAAACAATGTAGATAAATTATACTCTTGGGATTATTTATGAAATGTGAATTACCATTATTTAATGCAATTCTACCATCAATACTTTGTCCTATCTGAGCTATAACTAATTTTTTGTTTTTTCTTAATATCGGGAGAAGGATATTTAAGATTGATTGATAATATTTACTTATATTAATTTTAAATTCCAGATTATTATTTTTTATGTAAAAATTACTTTTTCTTTTTGATGATAAAGAAATACTATTTTTTTTAACCAATAAATATAAATCACTATTCTTTTTAGAATTTTTTATAAAATCTAGTAATATTCCTATATTTTTTGATGTAATCATTTGTTTTTATTACAATTATATCTATATAAAGTTTTCATGAGTTTCAAATCTAATACAGGAACTATAATAGACAGGGCAATTAACGAACTCAGGACCGGAAGACCCTTAATAATTAAGAATAACAAGGAATATTGGATGTTCTTTAATATAGAGCATTCCCAAAGTAAAATTTTTAATCAATTCAATAAGCACTTAGTTGATGAAAAATACTTACTTATTACTAAACAAAAAGCTCAATCAATTTTTAATAAGAATATTAAAAGTAATATTTATTTTGAAATAAATCCCAAAACAGATGTAAATCAAATAATAAATTTATTTGTCAATCCTCTTAGCAACAATAAAGTAATTAAATTTACCAATATTAAAAAATTCAAAGCTAAAAATTTTCATAATGTTTGTATTGATCTTTCCAAAAATGCTAAAATGATACCATCTCTAGTTTTTAAAAAAATTAATAAAAAAAATTACAAAAATATAAATGAATTTGGATTTAAAAATGGAATTTTAATATTTGATTACAAAGATTTATTGAAGCAAAATGAATTAATTTGTGAAAGTATCAAATTAGTTTCTAGTGCAAAAGTTCCACTACCAAAAAATGAAAATTCTAATTTTAAAATATTCAAATCATATATTGGATCTGATAAACATGTAGCGATAATTGTTAATCCAAAAAAAATAAATAAAAAATCTGTTAATTTAAGAATACATTCAGCTTGTTTTACAGGTGATATTTTTCATTCTTTAAAATGTGATTGCGGTGAACAGTTAAATCAATCAATCAATTACATGGTTAGAAATAATGGTGGAATTATATTATATTTAGAACAAGAAGGTAGAGGAATAGGATTAGCTAATAAAATGAGAGCCTATTCTCTTCAAGCAAGGGGTATGGATACAATAGACGCCGATCATAATATTGGTTTTTTAGATGATGAAAGAGATTTTAATATTGCAGCTAGAATACTTAAATTATTAAAAATAAATAAAGTTAATCTTATTACAAATAATAAAAATAAAATAAATTCTATTAAGAAAGCAGGAATTAAAGTTGAAAATCAAATAAATACAAAGCCAACCTTAAATAAATTTAATAAAAATTATTTTAAAACAAGAGTAAAAAAAGCCGGGTATGGTCTTAAACTAGTAGTATAATTATGAAAAAAATTCCTAAAATAAAACTACAATTAACAAACGACAATGAGTTTGATTCATCTAAATTGAAGAATAAAACAGTTTTATTCTTTTACCCTAAGGCGTTAACTGGTGGATGCTCAGTAGAAGTTGCAGATTTTCAGAAATATTTAACAAAATTTAATAAAATTGGCTTTCATGTAATAGGAGCTTCTAAAGATCCTGTTGATCGGAATAAAAAATTTTCAGATAAGTATAAATTGAAATACCCACTTGGTTCGGATGAAGGAAAAAATTGTGATAAACTTGGTATTTGGATAGAAAAATCTATGTATGGTAGGAAATATTTTGGGATAGATAGATCTACATTTGTAATCGATAAAAATGGAAAAATTCTAAATTCTTGGAATAAAGTTAAAGTTAAAGGTCATGTTGAAGAAGTTTATAATTTTTGTAAGGATCAGTAAATTCTTATTTAATTTTACCTATTTCTTTTTCTCTTTTGATTACAAATAAACCACTTAATGTAATAATTATTGCACCAATAATCATATTATAAGTTGGAGTTTCACCTAGTATTAAATACCCAAAAATCATACCAAATATAATTACACTGTATCTTGCAGAGGCGGTTAATGAGAGTGGTGCATAAAAAACTGTTAATACTGAAAATAAATATCCAAATAAAACAAATATACTAGAAGCAAGAATATAATTTACATCTTCACTGCTTACTTGATAACCAAAAATAATTGAACCCAACCCTGCAAACCCAGTAATTAATAATGCTGTCACAAATGTAATTTCAACACTATTTGATTTAGTTGCTAAACTTTTTGTAGCAATGTCTCTAATAGTTAAAAAAATAGCAGCTAAAATTGGTAACACTAAAAGATAATTAAATTGAAAATTTTGTGGATTTACAACTACTAATACACCTAAAAACCCAATGATAACTGCACACCATCTTCTTATACCAACTTTCTCTCCCAAAAAAAGAAAAGCAAATATTGTGACAAAGAAAGGATTAGTCATTAAAAGTGTATAAACCTCAGATATTGGCAATAATATTAATCCAACCAAAAAAAATAATGCCGTTAAAACTTCATACAAACCTCTTATATGAAAACTTTTGATTGATAGTATTTTAATTAAATTCTTTTTTTCGAAAAAGATTAAATATAAACCTAATAGACTTGATGTAACTAAACCTCTTAAAAAAATTACAGAATATAATGAATTGTCATCACCTATATTTTTTACAACAAGTTTGACATAACTATCATTTATAGAGAATGATAATTGGCCAGCCATCATAAAAAGTACACCTATCGTCCCAACTGAAAATAAGATCTTGCTTTTCATAATAAAAAAAAATATTTAACTGGTATGTTACAAAGAAATATTTCCAGCCATTTATATGGATTTACTGACTTGAAGTCATTAAATGAAAGAGGCCCTTTAGTTATTTCTTATGGAAAAGGAATATATGTTTACGATACTAAAGGTAATAAATATCTAGATGGGAATTCTGGTCTATGGAATCAGTGTGCTGGTTTTGACCATCCTGGATTAATTGAAGTTGCAAAAAAACAGTATGAAAAATTTGCTGGTTATCATTCTTTATTTGGAAGATTGTCTGAAGAAACGTTGCAGCTATCTGAAAAAATAATTGAAGTATCACCTTTTGATCAAGGTCGTGTATTCTTTTGTAATTCAGGATCAGAAGCAAATGACACAATGGTTAAAATGCTATGGATGTTAAATGCAAGAATTGGAAAGCCAAATAGACGAAAAATTATAACAAGAATTAATGGCTATCACGGTGTTACTTTAGGAGCCTCTTCAATGACAGCGAAACCATATAATAAAGAATTTGGATTACCTTCAAAAGAATTCATTCATATTGAATGTCCTCATTATTGGAAATATGGATTAGAGAATGAAACTGAAGAAGAATTTTCTCTTAGGTTGGCGAAAAATTTAGAAGAAAAAATCATCAAAGAGGATCCAGAAACTATTGCAGGTTTTGTTGCGGAACCTGTTCAAGGTGCAGGAGGTTGTATACCTCCATCAAAATCATATTTTGATTTAGTTCAACCTATATTAAAAAAATATAATATTCCTTTTATTGCAGATGAAGTAATTTGTGGATTTGGTAGAACTGGAAATTTATGGGGCTGTGATACATACAATATCAAACCCGATATAATTATTTCATCTAAATGTTTAACAGCTGGGTACTTTCCTATGGGAGCAGTCATTGTTAACAAAGAGTTTTCAGATAGATTTGTTGAAGTATCAGAAGAAGCAGAAGAATTTCCACATGGTTTTACTGCAGGAGGTCATCCAGTTGGATGTGCAATAGCTCTAAAAGCTATAGATGTAATTATGAATGAAGGTTTATTAGAAAATGTAAAATTGATGGAGCCATATTTTTTTGAAAGATTAAATGAATTTAATGAATATGATCATATAGGAGAAACAAGAGGTATTGGTCTCATGGCTGCACTAGAGATGGTAAAAAATAAAAATACAAAAGAACCATTTGAAGGTCATCTTAATATGGGAGATAAAGTTGCTAATTTATCAATTGATAATGGATTAATTTGTAGACCTTTAGGTCCTGCTATTGTTTTGTGCCCTCAATTTATAATAAATAAAAATCAAATTGATGAAATATTTGACTCTCTTCACAAAACTATAAAGCAAGTTTTTAATTAATTTTCGTACTTAACTATAAATCCTGAATACTTAACATTACTTATAATACTATTAGGTATAACGCCCTCGACCAAAGCTAGTGAAGGGCCATCTTTTGATTTTTCAGTTATAGATAAAATACTTTGCATATCACCTTGAATTATAGCCTCTACTTCATCTTTACTTTCTTTATTTTGGATATAACCGTTTAATCCTAAAGAGATTGCTAAATCACTAAACCAATGTCTAAACCCAACTCCTTGAACTTTTCCTTTAATTATTAATCGATAGGTTTTAATTTCATTTGTATTCATCAAATTAACAATATAAGTAATTTTTTATACATACAATCCTAATTTTAATTTAAAATATGTTTAATAAGCAAATAATATACTGCTCATCAGGAATAATTTTTGGCGGTTTATTTTTTGTAATTCATGATGCAATTATTAATCATTTATCTTATCTAAATTTTAAATTTTATCATCATATTGTTTTTGGAAGTCCATGGATGTTTTTATTATTTATATATTTACTTTTATCAGGAAATTTTAAAAAACATCTTTCTTCATCAAATTACACAATCTTAATTATCAGAGGTGCTATTTTCTTACCTATACCGTTTATATTATTTGTTAGCTTACAAAATATTTCTTTAGCGGAATGGACAACTTTACATATGATCTCACCTATTTTGGGAATGATATTGGCTATAATTTTTTTAAAAGAAAAAATTAATTTATTTACAGTAATTTCAATAATTTTAGGCTTTACAGGGGTTTTATTTATACTTCAGCCAGGATTTAATAATTTTAATATTTATTATTTAGGTCCATTATTTGGAGCTTTTACTTTAGCGTTACAAAGTTTTCTAGCAAATAAATTTAATAACATATGTTCTACTTTAGGTTTTTTTATATATGGATTATTACCTGTTAACGTGTTGTCTTTCATTTTATTTTACAATGATCCATTAATTGATTTTGAATTAGTCAAATTATCATTATTTGCAAATTTTATTGTTTTAATTGGAATGTATCTTTTTACTTACGCTCTTCAAAATTCACAAAAACATTTTTCATCAGTTTTTGGCTTATTATATTTACAAATATTTTGGTCTTTTATTATTAGTGCATCTTTTTTTAATGAAAATATAAATATAATTGTAATTTCAGGAGCAATTTTTATTATAATTAGCGGCTTACTCTCTCTTCATGCACAAAAGAAACAATTAAATGATTATTAATTTTAAAATTATAATTAAATTATTAAATTAATGAAAAAAAGCATTATTTACTCATCTATACTTTTATTTTTTGCAGGAATATTTTTTGTAACCAATGATGCAATTATAAATTATCTATCTCAAACAGATGTAAAATTCTACCATTTCATTTTCTATGGAATACCTATTTATTTATGTTTTCCTTTTTATTTATTTATAAATGGATCTTTAAAAAAAAATATAAAATGCACTAATTATTTTCCACCTATTTTCAGAGGTTTTTTAAACATCCCTTTGCCATTTATTGCTTTTATAACTCTTGAACAAATTAAACTTCCAGAATTCACAACATTAAATATGACTGCACCATTGATGGGAACAATATTTGCTATTTTTTTACTAAATGAAAAATTAAATCTTTTAACATATATATCCTTGTTCATTGGTTTTTTAGGTGTGCTATTTGTTATACAGCCGGGATTTGAAAGTTTTAATATTTATTACCTAATTGTACTGATAGGTGTATTCTTAATTACAGTTACAACATTTATTGTAAATAAATATAACCATGTAACTACAAATATTGGATATTTTCTTTATGGTGGTTTCTTTGTTCACTTTTTTTCAATACCTTTATTTTTAATAAATCCATTAAAAGTAAACTTTGTTGAATTTTTTTTAATATCAACTGCTGCATTATTTATTAATTCAGCAATGTTCTTTGCAACAACTGCATTTAAGATTGCACAAAAACATTATGCGTCAGTATTTAGTTTAGTCTACCTCCAGGTGTTATGGTCATCATTAGTTGGAATATTTATATTTAATGAATATATGAATTTATATGCTTATATTGGAGCTATATTTATTGTTTTAAGTGGAATTGTTTCATTACCTTCACAAATAAAACAATTAAAGGAAGCAAATTAATGTATAAAATTTTATTATTTTTATTTCTTTTCTTTTTTAGCTATAAATCTTTTTCTAACGAAGTTAAAATCTTAAATGAAACCATTGGCAATGGCTTAGAAGTAAAAAATCATTCAAAATTATCTGTCCATTACATTGGCAGACTAGAAGATAATACTATTTTTGATAGTTCTTATGATAGAGGGCAATTATTTGATTTTCAAATAGGAGTAAGGAAAGTAATCCTAGGTTGGGAAACTGGGTTACTAGGAATGAAAGAGGGTGGAAAGAGAACAATATTTATTCCTTATCAATTAGCTTATGGTGAAAGTGGTGCAGGAAATTTAATTCCTCCAAAATCAAATCTTATTTTTGATATAGAAGTGATAAAAGTAACTCCACCAGGGTATAAGGAGATAGATGGTTACCAATTAAAACTAGCGATGACCGATGATTTTAAAATTATAGATATTAGAAGTGAAGACCAAAGAACTAATAAAAATAAAATTCCAGGAGCCATTCAGATAACAGCATTTGATAATAATGGGAATTTTTTTCCTGATTTTTTTGAAAAGTATAAAGAAAATATTCAAATAGGAGAGAAGGTTATTTTCATAAGTCAAAATGGAGACATATCATCAATATTAGCTAATGGATTTGTTGAACAACTAAATCAAACAAATATTTATCATTTAAAGGACGGTGTATCAGGTTTAGAAAAAATAAATTTTGATTTTGAATAAAATTAAAAATCTATTTTTTTATTATTTTCAGCTGCATAATTAATAATAAATTGCCATGCTGATCTCCCAGTTCTATTACCTCTTTGTAAACTCCATTTAATTGCTTCTTTTTCAGTCTTTTCATTAAAAGGTAATTTAAACTTTTCACAATACTTAAAAATTATTTCAACAAAATCATTTTGAGAAATATTATGAAAACCAATCCATAAACCGAAACGATCACTTAAACTTATTTTTTCTTCAACACTTTCATCTGTATGAATAGCAGAAGATCTTTCATTTTCTATCATATCTCTTGGCATTAAATGCCTTCTATTTGATGTAACATATAGAACTATATTTTTGGGTTGATTTTGTATACTCCCATCTAATGTTGATTTAATTATTTTGTAATCACTATCTATTTTTTCGAATGATAAATCATCAATAAAAATTATAAATTTATAATTTTTTAAATTAGCATATTTTTCGTAAATAAATTCGATATCAAAAATATTATTTTTATTTAATTGAATTAATTTTAAATTTTTATTTTTTTTATTTATTTCATAAAAAACTGATTTAATCAGAGAACTTTTACCATTCCCCCTGGATCCCCATAACAAAGCATTATTGGTAAAATTTCCTTCAGCAAAATTAATTGTATTATTATAAATAGTTTTTTTTTGTCTTTCTATTCCAATTAATAGATCTAAATCTAAGCATCTAAAATATGAGATTATTTTAAGGTTTTTTATTTCACTATCCCAAATAAATGCATTTGCTCTTGAGAGTGTAATATTAGATAAAAAATTGCTTAAAAACATAATAAATACTTTATTTGATTTTTCTTATTACACAGTATAATAAATCACTCAAATTAAATCATCATAGGTACTATTATGGAAGCATTTGGAACATTTTTACCACTTATTTTAATATTTGTAGTTTTTTATTTTTTATTAATTAGACCACAACAAAGAAAAGTTAAACAGCATAAAGAAATGCTATCTAATCTTAAAAGAGGTGATAAAATTGTCACTTCAGGTGGAATTATAGGCACTATAAACAAGGTTGCTGATAATAGGGAATTAACTCTAGAAGTTGCAGATAATGTTGAAATAAAAATTGCATCAGGAATGGTTGCAGATTTATATGCAATGCCAGAAGTTCAAAAAAAAGAACCGACAAAAGAAGAGAATAAGAGTAAATCTGGCTTCTCTTTATTTTCTAGAAAAAAATAATTTTTTTATTAATGAAAAATTATCCTATCTGGAAATCATTTACTGTAATATCGTTAGTTCTATTAGGGATAATTTTTTCAATTCCTTCAATTATTTATGATGAAAATTCAGAAAATTGGTTTTTAAAAAATAAAATTAATCTAGGTTTAGACTTACAAGGTGGATCATATTTATTATTAGAAGTTCAACTAGATGTTTTATATAAAGAAGAATTAGATAATTTTGTTGATAGCGTTCGTTTGATTTCAAGAGATCAAGCTGTAAAAATTGAAAAAATTGATATTCAAGAAAATGAGGTTCTTGTATTTTTTGCTAACAAAGAGAAGATAAAAGATATTAGAGATAGTTTTTTCCAAATGTATAGAGGAGTTTCCTTACAAATTAGTAATAATAGACTTAGTATAAAGTTAAATGATGAATATAGAAAAATTATTCAAGATTCAGCAATTAAGCAATCACTTGAAATTGTTAGAAAAAGAATTGATGAATCAGGTACTAAAGAACCTCTAATCCAAAGATCTGGTAAAAAGAGAATACTTTTACAATTACCAGGAGTAAAAGACCCAGAAAGAATTAAAGATTTATTAGGTAAAACTGCAAAACTTACTTTTCATATTGTTGATGATGAAAATACATCAGCTTTACAAAATAATTTAGCCCCATTTGGTAAAATTATTGTTTTAGACATCTATGATGAAAATATTAAATATTTATTAGATAAAAGATCAGTTGTAGGTGGAGAGAATTTAGTGGATGCCAAAGGTTCATTTGATCAAACAGAAGGTCATGCTGTATCATTTCGTTTTGATACAGAAGGTGCTCAAAAATTTGGTAAAGTAACAACAAATAATATTGGTAAAAGAATGGCTGTTCTTTTAGATGGTGTTGTTATTACAGCCCCTAGAATTAATAGCGCAATAACAGGCGGGTCTGGAATCATTACAGGTAATTTTAATGCCCAAGAAGCAGCAGATCTCGCTGTACTATTAAGAGCTGGTGCCTTACCTGCACCTTTAGAAATAGTTGAAGAAAGATCAGTAGGCGCTGGTTTAGGAGCAGACTCTATAGCTGCAGGTCAAATAGCTGCTATCATTGGTATGGTCTTAGTGTGTGTATTTATGATACTCATCTATGGAACATTTGGCGCTCTTGCTAACGTTTCGTTAATAGTAAATTTATTTATAATTATTTCATTATTAGGAACAATTGGAGCAACATTGACGTTACCTGGTATAGCCGGAATAGTATTAACAATTGGAATGGCAGTAGACGCAAATGTTCTAATTTTTGAAAGAATTAAAGAAGAAAGTCTAAAACAAACAAAAGTTTTTCAGATTGTAAAAAATGGCTTCGACAGAGCCATGTCAACTATACTTGATGCCAATATTACAACTCTTATTGCTGCCGTGTTACTATTTGCTTTTGGCTCTGGTCCAATAAGAGGTTTTTCAATTACACTATCTTTAGGTGTGATAGCATCAATGTTCACAGCTTTAATGCTTACAAATTTTTTAGTATATATGTACTTATCATTTGCAAATAAAAAGGAATTAAAACTATAATGTTTGGTTTAAATAAAATTATTCCTGTTGAACCTAATATTAATTTTTTAGGTTTAAGAAGAAATTTTTTAATTTTTTCTATTTTAGCAATGCTAATTTCAATTGTTTTATTAAGTATAAAAGGTTTAAATCTAGGTATTGATTTTAAAGGAGGTACTTTAATAGAGGTTAGTACAAAAAATACTTCAATTGGAGAATTAAGAGAAATTTTATCTTCTTCTTATAGTGATGTATCTTTACAAGAATTTGGTAATGAAAATATTATTTTGATTAGGCTTCAAAATAAAAGTAATCAAGAAAGTATTGAAACTGTTAATTCTGTTAAAAATTTAATTCAAGATAAAGTTGTTGAATTTAGGAGATCTGAATTCGTAGGGCCCACAATTAGTTCTGAGCTATTGTTTCGAGGATTTCAAGCAGTCTCTTTTGCATTAATTGCTATTTTAATTTACATCTGGCTGCGTTTTGAATGGCAATTTGGTTTTGGGGCAGTTGTAGCATTAACTCATGATGTATTATTTACTCTTGGATTACTCTCTATTTTAAATGTAGAATTTTCTCTAGCAACAATAGCTGCAATTCTAACAATTGCTGGTTATTCCATTAATGATACAGTTGTAATATTTGATAGAGTACGTGAAAATTTGAGAAAATATAAAAAGTTAGAGTTAGTAGATCTATTTAATTTATCAGTTAACAATACTTTATCCAGAACTATAATGACAAGTTTAACTACACTTCTTGCTTTAATATCTTTATTTATTTTTGGAGGAGAGGTTATTAGGCCCTTCGCTTTAACAATGATTATAGGTGTAATAATTGGAACATATTCATCTGTTTTTATTGCGGTCCCAACTTTATTAATCTTTAAGTTTAGACCGCAAGATGAAGATGATTAAGCGTTATTTAAGTTTTCTGTAACTTTTTCCCAATTAACTAAATTATCAATAAAAGCTTTTAAATAATCAGGTCTTCTGTTTCTATAATCAACATAATATGAGTGTTCCCATACATCACATCCAAGTAGAGGAGTGTGACCATGTACGATTGGGTTTTCTCCATTTGGTGTTTTAGTAATTTCTAATTTTCCATTATTTAGAACTAACCAACACCAACCTGATCCAAATTGACCAATACCTGCATTTATAAAATCTTCTTTCATCTTTTCAACTGAACCAATGTCTGAATTTATTTTATTTTCGAGCTCAGAGGGAATTTTACCATTTGGATTATTTTTCATTACTTCCCAAAAATGAACATGATTTATATGTTGTGCCACATTGTTGAATACTGGAGCATTTTTTTGATAAGAGTTGATTACAATATCATTAACATTGTCATCTTCTATATTTTGTTCTTTAATAAACTTATTTCCATTAGTAATGTAAGCCATGTGATGCTTATCATGATGAAACTCTAAAGTTTCAGCCGACATATACGGCATTAGAGCATCTTTACTGTAGGGTAGATCTGGTAACTCTAGATTTATCATTTTATTTCCTTTGATTTATAAAATTTTCTTTAAAAATTCACCTGTATAGCTTTTTTTATTATTTGCAATATCTTCAGGTGTTCCTGTTCCAACAATTTGACCGCCATTAACACCTCCCAGTGGACCAAGATCAATTATATGATCAGCTGTTTTAATAACATCAAGATTGTGCTCAATAACGATTACAGTGTTTCCTTCATCAACAAGCGTATGAAGAATTTTAAGTAATTTTTTAACATCATCAAAATGAAGACCAGTTGTTGGCTCATCAAGAATATATAATGTTTTTCCTGTAGATCTTTTTGATAATTCTTTTGATAATTTTATTCTTTGAGCCTCGCCACCAGATAAAGTAGTAGCTGATTGACCTATTTTTATATAATCTAATCCAACATCCATTAGGGTTTGTAATTTTTGCTTTATTGCGGGAATTTTATCGAAAAATTTATAACCCTCCTCAACAGTCATTTCTAAAACATCTGAAATGGATTTATCTTTATATTTTACTTCTAAAGTTTCTCTATTATACCTTTTTCCTTTGCAAATATCACATTCGACATAAACATCAGCTAAAAAATGCATTTCTATTTTTTTTACTCCATCTCCTTCACATGATTCACATCTTCCGCCCTTAACGTTAAATGAAAAACGACCTGGTTTATAACCTCTAGCACTAGATTCATTTAAGTTTGCAAACCAATCTCTAATAGGAGTAAAACATCCTGTATATGTTGCTGGGTTTGATCTTGGTGTTCTTCCAATTGGAGATTGATCAATATCAATTACTTTATCGATATGATTGATACCTTTAAAGTTAAAACGACTTTCATCTTTATTTAAAGATTTATTGAAATAGTCATCTAACCTTTGATACAATGTATCAATAATTAATGAAGATTTACCACTTCCAGATACACCCGTCACAGTAATAAAATTCCCTAAAGGTAAAGCGATATTAAGATTATCTAAGTTGTTTGTTTTTATTTTATTAAGTTTAAAAACTTTATTTTTATTAAATTTTCTTCTATTTTTTGGAACTTCTATTTCTAAGGATTTATTCAAATATTTTGCTGTTAAACTTTTATTGTTTTTTAGTATTTTTTTAAGTCCTCCCTCAGCAATTATGTGACCTCCATTAACGCCAGCCTTAACACCTATATCAATTATATGATCAGATTGTCTAATTGCATCTTCATCATGCTCAACAACAATTACTGTATTACCTAAATCTCTTAATCTAAATAAAGTTTCAATTAGTTGTTGATTATCTTTTTGATGTAACCCAATAGAGGGTTCGTCTAAAACATACAACACTCCTGTTAATCCAGAACCAATTTGACTTGCTAATCTAATTCTTTGACTTTCACCTCCAGATAAAGTTTTACTAGCTCTTGCCAATGATAAATAATCTAAACCAACTCTATTTAAAAAAACTAACCTATCTTTTATTTCTTTAATTACTCCTTCAGCAATTTTTTTATTATTTTTATCAAGTTTACTTTCAAGTGATGAAAACCAGTGTAAACATTCGCTAATTGATTTTTTAGTAATATTACCAATATGATTTTCATCAATTCTTACAGCTAAAGCTTTCTCGTTAAGACGGTAACCATTGCAGACTTCACAGTCTCTTTCAGATAAATATTTTTCTAATTCATACTGAAGCCACCATCTCTCAGTTTCCTCATATTTCCGATCAATAAAGTTAATTATTCCTTCAAAATCATATAAAAAGTTTAGTTCACTATTCTCATCTCCATAAAGAATTATATTTTTAACCTTTTTTGGAATTTCACTCCATGGTACATTTTTCTTTACTTTAAATTGTTTTAAAATTTTATCTATTGTTTCAACAAAATATTTTTTTTGGTAACCAAATACTTTTGTTTCCCAAGGTTTAATAGCTCCATCAGAAATTGATCTAGTTTCATCAGGTATAATTTTGTATTCATCAAAATATTTTTCAACTCCTAGTCCATCACATTCAGAGCAAGCACCTTGTGGAGCATTAAAGCTAAATAATCTAGGTTCGATTTCTTCAATACTAAATCCAGATACAGGACATGCAAATTTTGATGAGAATATTGATATTTTATTTGTATCTAGATTTTCTAAATACAATAAACCATCTGATAGTGTTAACGCGACTTCTATACTTTCACTCAGTCTTTGTTGGATATTTTTTTTTACAACAAGTCTATCAATCACAACATCAATATTGTGTTTAAAATTTTTTTTAAGTGAAGGCACTTCATCAATATCATAGACAACATTATCTACTTTAAGTCGTTGATACCCTCTTTTTTTTAAATCTTCGATTTCTTTTCGATACTCACCTTTTCGATCTCTAACTATTGGAGATAAAATATAAATTCTTTTATCAATATTATTTTTAATTATAAGATCAGTCATTTCACTTACTGATTGTGATTTAATTGGTTTACCTGTTGTTGGAGAGTAGGGAACTCCTACTCTAGCATAAAGAACTCTTAAGTAGTCATAAATTTCAGTAACGGTTCCAACAGTACTACGAGGATTTTTTTGTGTTGTTTTTTGTTCAATAGATATTGCTGGTGATAAACCATCAATGCTATCTACATCGGGCTTATTCATCATTTGGAGAAATTGTCTTGCATACGCTGAAAGACTTTCAACATATTTTCTTTGTCCTTCAGAATAAATTGTATCAAATGCTAACGTCGATTTTCCTGAGCCGCTTACACCAGTTATTACTACAAGTTTATTTTTTGGTATTTCTAAGTTGATATTTTTAAGATTGTGTTCTCTTGCACCTTTTATAACAATTTTATCTAAATTCATGAATATTAGTGTTATCTAATAACGTTAATATGTTATATGGATATATATAGAATTCTTATGGTTGGTAGTGTTAATAAAACAATTTTATTAGGAAACTTGGGTAGAGATCCTGAAATTAGATCTATGCAATCTGGTGCTAAAATGGCTTCATTTTCTATTGCAACTTCAAAAAGGTGGAAAGATAGAAACACTCAAGAGCAAAAAGAGAAAACATCATGGCATAATATCGTAGTTTTTGGAGACGGCTTAGTCGATATAGTAGAAAAATATGTAAAAAAAGGCTCTAAAATTTATGTTGAAGGAGAGCTACAAACTAGGAAATGGCAAGATAAAGATGGTAATGACAGATATACTACAGAGGTTATTTTACAGGGTTATAATTGTAATTTGACCCTTCTAGATAGTAGAAATAATAATTCTCAGGTATCTGATAATTCTCAAGAAATGGATCAATCTAAACCAATTGAAGACAATTCTTTTGGAAATCAATCAGGTGATTCTGAGGATTTAGATGAAGATATCCCTTTTTAATTTTTTGTGTTAGATATTATTATTTAATTACTGAAAAATATAGTTTTTTTAATATAATTTAATCATTTATTTATATTGGTTTAAATTGTGCTTTTTGATATAAAAAATACTTAATTTTTCTTAGAAAACTTGGATTTTTTAGTGCCTGACGATATAGATACATCAAATAACGACAATCAAGAGCCTGCTAATATACCTACAGTAAGTTTAGAGCAAGAAATGCAAAAATCCTACCTGGATTATGCAATGTCTGTAATAGTTAGTAGGGCACTCCCAGACTGTAGAGATGGCTTAAAGCCAGTCCATAGAAGAATATTATACTCTATGAGTGAGTCAGGGTATAATTTTAATAAACCATATAAAAAATCTGCAAGAATAGTGGGTGATGTAATGGGTAAATATCATCCTCACGGAGACTCAGCTATTTACAATTCCATGGTTAGAATGGCACAAGATTTTTCTATGCGATTAGAGTTAGTTGATGGTCAAGGGAATTTTGGATCATTAGATGGAGATCCACCTGCAGCGATGAGATACACTGAAGCACGTCTTGCTAAAGTATCCGAGAAACTTGTTGAGGATATTGATAAAAACACTGTTACGTTTCAACCTAATTATGATGACACAACAAAAGAACCCTCGGTTCTGCCATCCCAATTTCCAAATCTTTTAGTTAATGGTGCATCTGGAATTGCAGTTGGAATGGCGACTAATATTGCCCCACATAATTTAGGAGAAGTAATAGATGCAACTTTATATCTTATTAAAAATCCGGAATGTAATATTTTAGATCTTCAAAAATATATTTTCGGTCCTGATTTTCCAACAGGAGGACAAATAATTGGTAGAAAGGGCATAACAGAGGCTTTTGAAACTGGAAGAGGTGGTTGTGTAGTTAGATCAAAGACTAGTATTGAAAATTTTAAAAAAGATCGAGAAGCAATTATTCTCCATGAAATACCTTACCAAGTTAATAAATCAAAATTATTAGAAAGGATTGCAGAAATAGTAAAAAATGGAATTGTTGAAGGAATTTCAGATTTAAGAGATGAGTCAGATAGAAATGGTGTTAGGGTTGTGATTGAATTAAAAAAAGATGTAGACTCAAATATAATTCTCAATCAATTATATAAACATACTTTAATTCAAACTACATTTAATTCTAATATGCTTGCTTTAAACAAAGGTAAGCCAGAACAAATGAATTTAAAAGAAATTTTATCTTCATTTTTAGATTTTAGAGAAGAAGTAATAATAAAAAGAACATTATTTGATCTTAATAAAGCTAGAGAAAAAGCTCATATTTTAGTTGGATTGGTTGTTACTAATGAACATATTGATGAAATTATAGAATTAATAAAAAGTTCTAAAGATTCAAAAGAAGCAAAAGAAAAATTAATTAAAAAGAAATGGAAGGTATCTAAACAAAATCTTGATTTTATTAAATTAGTTGAGGATGATACTATAGAATTAAAAAGCAACACTTTCAATTTTTCTGATGCACAGGCTAAAGCAATTTTAGAATTAAGATTACAAAAATTAACTGCTTTAGAAAGAGAAGATATACAAAAAGATTTAGAAAATTTAATTTTGGAGATTAAAAATTACTTATCTATACTTAATTCAAGGGATATTCTTCTAAAAGAAATAGAAAATGAATTAACTGAAATAAAAAAAGATTTTGCAACTGAAAGACGCAGTGAGATCATTGATCAAGAATATGAGCAAGTAGATGATTTAAGATATATTCAACAAGAAGATATTGTTTTAACTATTTCTAATAATGGATACATAAAAAGATCACTATTATCTAATTATCGTTCTCAAAATAGAGGAGGCAAAGGTAAAACTGGTATGTCTACGAGAGAAGAAGATTTTGTTAAAGAAATTCATTTTGCAGATACTCATACTAAACTTTTAGTTTTTTCATCATTAGGAAAAGTTTATTCTCTAAAATCTCATGATATTCCAGAAGCTAGTTTAAAGGCAAGAGGAAAGCCTATAATAAATCTACTTCCATTTAAATCTTCTGAAAAAATATCTACTTTTCTTCCATTACCTCTCGATGAAAATCAATGGGATAAGTTTTATGTAATTTTTGCAACAAAAAATGGGATGGTTAGAAAAAATAAATTAATTGATCTTGCTAAAAGTGGAAAAAGAGAGCTAAGGGACTCAGGAAAAGTATCAATTAAGCTTGATGAAAAAGATGAATTAATTGGTGTTAAGCTTTGTACCGCAGATGATGATATTTTGCTTTCTTCATCAAATGGAAAATGTTTACGTTTTCCAGTTGAAAAATTAAGATTATTTTCTGGTCTAAATTCATCAGGAGTAAGAGGTATAAAACTAGATAAGGGCAATACAATTATTTCTCTAGCAATTTTGAAACATTCAGTGATTGATATGAGCATTCGTCAAGAATACTTAAGAGCCGCATCTGAAAGTAGAAAAGAAACTTCATCACTTAAAAATGGATTTGAAGAATTAAATAATAACGAGGAATTTCTTTTAGCTATAACATCAAAGGGTTTTGGAAAAAGATCATCCGCCTATGAATATAGAATTTCAAATAGAGGAGGGAAAGGCATAACTGGCATAATGACATCTGAAAAAAATGGTGAAGTTGTTGATTGTTTTGTAGTTCAGGACAATGATGAAATCATTCTTGTAAGTGATAAAGGTCAAATAATTAGAGTTAATGTAAATCAAATTAGAATTGCAGGAAGATCCACCAAAGGTGTTAGTATTTTTAAGATACCTGAAAGTGATAGAATTGTTTCTGTTTCTAGAATACAAGAATTTGAAAATGATTAATAAAATTGGAATATATCCGGGCACTTTTGATCCTATGACTGCAGGTCATATGGACATAATTAAAAGATCACTAAGAATAGTAGATAATTTAGTAATAGCTGTCGCTAATAATATTAACAAAGATTCATTGTTTAGTGTTCAAGAAAGAATCAATATTATCAAAAGTGATATCAGTTCTGTAAATGAATTAAATTCAAAAATTAATGTTACTGAATTATCAGGATTATTAACAACTTTTGCTAAAGATCAAAATGCCACATGTATAATACGTGGTTTAAGAGCAGTTTCTGATTTTGAGTATGAATTTCAAATGACAGGCATGAACTATCAACTTAATCCCGATATTGAGACAATATTTCTTATGACTTCTGAAAAAAACTCATTCATTTCATCTAATTTTGTTAAAGAAGTACACAAACTGGGTGGTGATGTTTCAAATTTTGTTTCTAAAAATACTTTAGAGCAACTTAATAAAAAAAACTCTTAGTTAATCACTTGCGCTTACAATATTTGAACTATATAGAATACAAATTCGATGGGCCCTTAGCTCAGTTGGTAGAGCAATTCCCTTTTAAGGAATGGGTCGCAGGTTCGAATCCTGCAGGGCTCACCATCCAAAATGAAAAAAACAAAAATTAAAAATATTGCATCCGGTATTGAGAAAAATTGTGATATTTTAAGAAAAAATGATAACATTCTTGAAGTAGTTCTTGAAGGAACAACAATAAAGATATTGCTTAAGAAAAAGACTAATAAATATATTGGATATTTTAAAGAAATGGAATTTGAGTCTGATGGTTAATTTTTATTCCTAATATTTAATTCGTTTTCATAATCAATTTGTACTTGCTTTAAAATTTCTTTCTTTGTTTTTACTTTACCTTTACCTACACCAGGGCAATTTTTAGCAATATCGTTATTCCAAGTTTTTGTATTCATATTTTCAGGCCAAAAAGGCCAAGTTCTACATTGTATTGGTCTCGACTTATAAACAGTGCATTTGTTATCTTTCAAAAATATGCAATTTCCATTATTTTTTTTTAGTTCCTTTAAGTGAATGAAACCATCAGTTTTTTGACAATAGTTTTTTACAAAGTTTTGTTCTGTTATTTTAAATCCATCTGACAATTTTTTAATATCTTTCTTACTTAAATAAACAAAACCATAGGTACCTCTTGAAACACAACAATTTCCAGAACCCTGGCATTCAAACCTAATACCTTTTTCTATATCCATAAATATTATCCAGCAGTAAGTGTTAAAATTGCTGCATCTCTCTCTTGAAGATACAATAAGTTTCGAAGATTTTCTCCTTCAATGTTTTCCAATTTTGGATTTTTGGATAATATATCTTCTACCATAATTTTAGCATCTTCTAATAGATCGTAATCAAAACTAAGATCAGCTACATAAAAAGATGGGCTGCCAGATTGTTTTTTTCCTAAAATTTCTCCTGGACCCCTTATTTTTAGGTCCTCTTCAGCGATTTTAAAACCATCATTTGTTTGTTTCATTATATCAATTCTTTGTTTTGAAATTTCCCCAATATTATCTTTATGTAAAAGTATACAATATGATTGAATATCATTTCTACCAACACGACCCCTCAATTGATGAAGTTGAGCTAAACCGAATCTTTCTGCATGTTCAATTACAATTGTGGTTGCAGAAGGAATATCTACACCAACTTCAATAACAGTTGTTGAAACTAAAATTTTATAATCCTCATTTTTAAACTTTGTCATTATTTCTTCTTTTTCTATTTCACTTAAACGTCCATGCATTAAAAGAACTTTATTTTTGAAATATTTTTTTAAAATTTTGTATCTTTCCTCTGCAGCTTTTAGATCTAATTCTTCAGATTCTTCTATTAATGGGCATACCCAGTAAAATTTAGATAATGAATTTTTGATTTTTTCTTTTATTCTATCAATAAGTTGATTTTCTTTTTTTAATGACAAAGAGCTAGTTATAATTGGTTTACGACCTAAAGGTTTTTCAATTAATTTACTCTCTTTCATATCTCCATATGCTGCTAAAGTTAATGTTCTTGGAATGGGAGTCGCACTCATTACTAAAATATTTGGTTTATGATTTTTATGATTAAATACCATTCTTTGATAAACTCCAAATCTATGTTGCTCATCAATAACTGCTAAACCTAAATTATTAAATTTTACAGTATCTTGTATTAAAGCATGTGTCCCAATTATAATATCTGCTTTTCCCTTTGCAATTTGATCTAATTTTTCTTTCCTTTCCTTACCCTTATCCTTTCCTGTAAGAACAAGGACATTTATTTTTGAATTTTTTAATAAATTTATAATATTTTCATAATGCTGAAATGCAAGAATTGTAGTAGGCACCATTAAAGCAGATTGAAAATTACTTTCAAATACTTTTATCATTGATATTAAAGCAACAATAGTTTTTCCAGACCCAACATCTCCTTGCAACAATCTGATCATTTGATTAGAGCTTCCTAGGTCCTGAAGTATCTCTTTGAGTACATTATTTTGTGAATTTGTGAGTTGAAAATCTAAATTACTATAAAATTTATTTAATGTTTTATTTTCACTAGTAATTTTAAGACCTTTTTTCTTTTGATTAAAATTTCTCATAATGCCTATAGCTAATTGATGAGATAATAATTCATCAAATGCTAGTCTTCTTCTGAGCAAATTTTTATTTTTTATATTATTATCACTTGGATTATGAAGATTTTTAACTACTTCACTCCATCGTTTAAATTTATATTTATTTAATATTGAATTTTCTATCCATTCATTAAAATTTGGTAAATTATTTAATATTTGATCGGTTAATTTATTCATTATTTTTTGATTGAGGCCACTAGTTAAACTGTAAACTGCCTCTTTACTTTTGATTATTTTATTATTGTTTAAAGCACTTACATGAGTAGGGTGCGTTATTTGAAATGTGTTTCTAAAATATTCTAATTTTCCAGATATTAATCTATTTTCATTTGTTGGAAGCATTTGTCTCAACATAGGATGTCTTGCATTAAAATATACTAAATCAATATTTGTATCTCCACAGATACATTTAATTTTGTAGGGTTGCCTTTTAAACCTTGAAGGTTCATGTTTAATTATTTTTAAATTTAGTGTTACTAAAGAATTAATTTCAGCATCATGAATATTTTCATAGAATTTTCTTTCAAGAATATTATTTGGTATATTCCAAACAAAATGAATATTCTTATATATACCTAATTTATTAATAATTTGTTCTAACTTTGGACCAACTCCTTTGAGAGAAGATATTGAAGATAATAAGTAGTTTAATTTTTCTGGTCGCATAGATTTTTATAAAATTATAAACTATATTCTATATTCAATTTTTATGTCATTCAATTCACTTAAAAAAACAATAAAATATAGGGTTTCTTACTCTGGAACAAAAGAGACAGATATTTTATACAAAAGATATTTTATAAATCAGTTAGATGAATTTACTGAAAAAGATCTTGAGGATATTAAATCGATATTTAATCAATTCTCCGATAATGAGATTTATGATTTTCTTACTTCTAAGGTAGCTATCCCATTAGAATTTAAGGAAATATTTAATAAAATACTTAATGAATAATAAAAATACAATCGGTCCATCAATTCACAATGTTGAGCCCTTTTTCATTTCTCAGTTCTATCAAAATTCTAATAAATCAATTTTATATATTGGAAAAGATGAGAAAGAAATATCATCCATGGAACAAAAAATTAAATGGTTATTACCTGATGTTGAAATTTTATTATTTAAATCTTGGGATCAAATTCCATACGATAATGTCTCTCCTTCAAAAGAAGTTCAAATAGAAAGATTAAAAACACTTAAAATTTTATCAAATTCTAATGCAAAAAGAATAATACTCACTACAATTAATTCAATAACTCAAAAAATAATTCCTAAATCAATTATTAATTCACAACTTTTTAAAATTTCAAAAAATCAAAAATTTAAATTTGAGGATCTTATTAATAACCTTGTCCTCTTAGGCTTTCAAAGAACTTCTTTAGTGCGTGATAAATCAGAATTTTCGGTAAGAGGATCAATTCTGGATATTTTTCCAAATGATAGATCTAAGCCAATAAGAATAGATTTTTTTGATGAAGAAATAGAGACAATTTTTGAATTTGATCCAATTACTCAAAAAAGATTAAAAGAAATAAATAGTGATTTAGAGTTCAATATTATTAATGAATTAATTCTTAATGAAAATAATCTTAACTTATTTAGAAAAAATTTTAGGGAAATATTTCCAGAGTATAGAAATAGTCAAGTTTATAATCTTTTTTCTGAAAATGTTATTCCATCCGGTGGTGAACAGTTTTTGCCTTTATTCTATGATAATCTCGAAACATTGTTTGATTATGTTAAAGACTATAAAATACTATTAAATGACGAATTTAAAAATATATTTGAAAATAGATTAGAAAATATAAATGATTTTTATTTAGCCAGAAAAAATAATAAAGAAAATTTTTTTTTATCACCTGAATTTTTTTACTTAAATAAAGAAATTTTCCAAAAATATTTAGATAACTATGAGCATTTTTACTTTAATACATTTGATAAAAATAATCATATCAATATTGATGTAAATATTATTCATAATTTATCATCAATTAAAAAAGAAATTGATTTTAGTTTTATAAACCAATTTTTTACAACTAATTCAAAAGAAAATTTTATATATATATGTTGCCGTAGTAAAGGAAGTTTAGAAAGAGTATCTAAAATATTACAGAATAATTTAAGTTTAAATTTTAATAATGTAACAAACTTTAATCATTCACTTTCAGATAATATTCTTTTAACTATTCTGGATATTGAAGAGTCATTTAAATTTAATAAATATATTTTTATTAATGAAAAATCCTTGTTTGGTTATTTTTTTAATACGCAAATATCTAAATCACGTAAACAAACTATTTTTTTTGAAGAATTAAATAAATTATCTATTGATTCTATTCTGGTTCATTCTGAGTATGGTCTTTGTAAGTTTAATAATATTAGAAAAATTGAATTAAATGACTCAATTCATGAGTGTTTAGAATTAGAATTTTTTGAAAATCAAAAACTTTTTTTACCAGTTGAAAATTTAAGTTATGTATCAAAATACAGTGATGATGCTGATGGTAATATAATTTTAGATAAACTTGGTGCTTCTCATTGGCAAAAAAGAAAAGCAGATGCAAAAAAGAAAATTAGAGATGCTGCAAAAAAACTTATTTCAATAGCTTCTAAGAGACTTCAATCTCAATCTTATGAAATCAATACAAATATTGCTGAATACGATAAATTTGTTAGCACTTTCCCATATGTTGAAACCGACGATCAATTGAATGCAATTCAAGATGTAATTAATGATTTTTCTAAGATGATACCATCTGATAGATTAATTGTAGGTGATGTTGCATTTGGAAAAACAGAAGTAATTTTAAGAGCTATTTTTCTAGCTGCAAAATCAAATTTACAATCTGTAGTTTTAGTGCCAACTACAATTTTATCTAGGCAGCATTTTATTAATTTTAAAAAAAGGTTATCTATTTTTGGAATTAATATTGCAGAAATATCTAGATTAGTATCATTAAAAGATAAAAAAGAAATTTTTGAAAAATGTAATACTGGCAAAATAGATGTTTTAGTTGGAACTCATGCTTTATTAAACGATAAATTAAAATTTAACAGGCTAGGTCTAATAGTTTACGATGAAGAGCAAAAACTAGGAACAATTCAAAAAGAAAAATTTAAAGAAATTGCACCAAAAGCTCATTGTATCTCACTTAGTGCAACGCCTATTCCAAGAACTTTAAGTATGTCTCTTTCAGGAATAAGAGATCTAAGTCTGATTCTTACAGCTCCATTTGAAAGAATGGCAGTTAGAACTTATGTTTCACCTTTTGACTCTTTAACTATCACAGAAGCTATAAAGAGAGAGATATATGGGAGAAAGAATGGGGTTTACTTTGTAGTGCCAAGAAAAAAAGACTTACCTTTTATAGAACAATTTTTAAATGATAATTTACCAGAAATAAAATATGTAATCACTCACGGTCAGCTTAGTCCTAAATTATTAGAAAGTAGAATTTCAAAATTTTATAATCAAGAAGTTCCTTTAATGCTTAGTACAAATATTATTGAAAATGGTTTAGATTTACCTCACGTAAATACAATTATAGTTTACCGATCCAATATTTTTTCTTTAGCTGCGCTATATCAATTGAAAGGAAGGGTGGGGAGATCTTCTAAACGTGGATACGCATACATTACATATAAGGAAAATGAGTTAAAAGATAATGGGAGAAAAAGATTATCGATAATAAACTCTTCTGATCATCTTGGTGCAGGTTTTAACATTGCGTCTCAAGATTTAGACCTTCGAGGTGGTGGTTCTATTATTGGTGAAGAACAGAGTGGTTTTATTAAGGAAATTGGAACTGAGCTTTATCATCAAATGCTTGAAGAAGAGATAAATTTACAAAAAAGTAAAATTAATTCAGATTTTATAAAAAAAGATAGTTTTCAACCAATTATTAAAATCCCTGTTGAAATTTATATACCTGAAGATTTTATTAACGATGTTGATCTAAGACTTTCTATTTATAAAAGAATTTCAAATATAAATAATAAAAAAGAAATTGAAGAGATTAGAATAGAATTAATAGATAGGTTTGGTAAATTGCCTAAACAATTAATTAATTTACTAAAATTAGTAGAAATAAAAATTATTTGTTTAAAAAATAATATTGAAAAGTTTGAATTTAGTAGAAAGGGTATATTAATTAGTTTTTTTCAAAATAAACCAAAAAATCCAGAAAAATTATTAGAACTTTCATTATCAAAAAATAGTTCTTTAATATTAAGACCTGATCAAAAAATTTTTTATGATTTTGATGGTAATTTAATTGATGACAGATTTGAATTATCTAAAAATGTGATTAATTTGATTAAATAATGGTTAAATTTATTATCATATTTAATTTTTTAATTTTTTTATTATTTAGTAAAAACGTTTTGTCTTTAGACAACAAATATAAGCTTGAAATTTTAAAATCAAACTTATCTTCTCCTTGGAGTTTCACATTTATAAATAATAATCAGATTTTAATAAGTGAAAAAACAGGAAAAATTAAGTTATTTGATATTCAAAATAATAAGATTACTGCAATAGATCACAACTTAAATTTTATTAGAGATAAAAATTCGCAAGGAGGCCTTTTAGATGTTTATTTTTATGATGATCAGATTTTTATATCCTACTCGGAAAAGATTGGTGATAAATTATTTAGTCCTTCAACCACGTCTATTGCAAAAGCTGATTTAGATTTAAATTTCTTAGATTTTGAAAACATTTTTAGAGCTAATCCACCTATAAGATCTCCTTATCACTTTGGTTCTAGAATAGCTATTCATGATGATTATTTATATGCATCTGTGGGCGAAAGAGGGAAAGGAATGATAGCTCAGGATGCAAAACAACATCCTGGAAGTATCATTCGAATTAAATTAGACGGAACTTCACCTAAAGATAACCCTCATTACATATCACAAGAAACATGGTTACCAGAAATATATCAAATCGGTGTAAGAAATCCTCAAGGAATGTCCATCTCACCTTTTGATAATAAAATTTATATTAGTAATCATGGAGCAAAAGGCGGTGATTGGTTTGGTGAAGTAAAAAAAGGTGAAAATTATGGTTGGAAAATTTTAGGTTGGGGTGGAAATAATTATGATAATTCTAAAATTGGTCCTAAATGGTTACCTGGTTATACAAAAGCAATTCATTATTGGGTGCCATCAATTGCTGTTAGTGCGATTACAATATATGATGGAAATGAATTTCCAGAATTTAAAGGATTAGCACTTATAACATCTTTAAAAGATCAGTCTTTACGTTCATTAGATTTTTCAAATTTAGATAATGTAAAAGAAGAGATTATTTTTAAAAAAGAAATAGGAAGAATAAGAGATATTAAAATTCATCCAATGGATGGTAAAATATTTTTATTAGCTCAAGACAAATTGTGGTTATTTGAAAAAAAATAATTTCTTAAAGGGTATTGAGAAATATTCTTTTTAATTTATAAATATATCATGTTTGAATTTTTAGCATTTTTAGTTGGTGTTATGATTATGGGACCAATAGTCTATATTTATTTTTTAGTTCAAGATTTAAAAAAAAGAATTGATAAGCTTGAAAATAAAAATTAATTCTTAATGCATAAAAATATTTTTTTGGCTTCTTATCCTAAATCTGGAAATACTTGGTTGAGGTCTATCATTGGAAATTTTTATAATTTTGATAAAGAGTTTAGCCTTAATGATTTAAAATCAATACCTTTATTATCAATTAAAAAACATTTTACTACATTTGATAATAAAGTTTATATAAACAATAATGAATTACATTTTGATTGGATTTCACAAAATATTATTAAATGTCAAAATTTATTAAATAATAAACCAAATCATCTTAATATATTTAAAACTCATAGTGCTCGACATAAGAATTTTACAAATGAAACGGTAAATGCAGGATTTATATATATTGTAAGGGATCCAAGAGATATTGTAGTTTCTTTTAAAAACTTTACTGGGAATAGTTTTGATAAAATTATTGATGAATTACTTTTTCAAAAAAAATTAATGATAAATACTAATGGAGCTAAAGAATTACTTTCAACCTGGGAACTTAATGTTCAATCTTGGTTAAATTACAACAGTGTTCCTAGATTAATTATTAGGTATGAAGATTTAAAATTAAATCCAAAAGAAATTATATTAAATATTAAGGAATTCCTAAATAAAATTCATAGATTAAATATAAACTTACATGAACAAGACATTGATAAAATAATAGAAAATACAAACTTTAATAATCTAAAAAAATTAGAAGATAAAAATGGTTTTGATGAAGCCACAAAACATTCCAAATTTTTCAGATCAGGAAAATCTAATCAATGGAAAGATATATTATCTAATTCACAGGTCAAGCTTGTTGAAAAAAATCTAAAATCATTAATGAAGTATTTTAATTATATTTAGATGATAATGGCGGAGAGAGTGAGATTCGAACTCACGAACGAGTTGCCCCGTTGCCGGTTTTCAAGACCGGTGCTTTCAACCGCTCAGCCATCTCTCCTTTTAGATGCTTACTATAGTTTCATCTTAAAAATGTCAAAATATTAAGTATAATCATTTCCTAATTGACGATAGTTTTGGTAATTTTAGTTCATGATTATTAGACTTATAATATTCTTAGTTTTTATTTCTTTCAAATCCTATTCAGCTGATTGTGAAAAACCAAAAATGCCAACTGATGAAGAATGGAACACCTGGCTGACAAAAATAAAACAAGAAGCACTCGAAAGAGGTATAAGCCAAAATACTATTTCAAATAATTTAAATAATGTTAAGCCACAAAGTAAAATTATTATGCGTGATAGATGCCAGCCGGCATCAACAATGACTCTAGATGAGTATTTATTTTATACTATTACAAAAGATAAAATATTTGTGGGAAAAAATTTTTTAAAAATACATGAAGATTTATTAAAGGAAATTGGAAAGTATTTTAAAATACAACCAAGATTTATAGTGGCTGTATTAGGTATGGAAAGTTATTATGGAAGAAATCAAGGAAAAATAAATTCCATAATCGCGATAACAACTCTTGCATTTGATAGAAGAAGAAGTGACTTTTATAAAAAACAATTATTTGCTGCTCTTGAAATATTAGATAAAAATCTTGTTCCTAATGGAGAACTAAAAGGTAGTTGGGGTGGGGCGGTTGGTATGACACAAATGATCCCTACAACTTTTTTAGAAACTGCATATGATTGGGATGGCGATGGTATTGATATATGGAATAGTTATGCAGATGCTTTTGCTAGTACTGCAAACTATTTAACTTCATTAGATAAAAATCCATGGTCTAATGATAGTACTTGGGGTAGAGAAGTGCTTCCACCAAAAATTATTTCGTCGTCTTTTTTTGATTCTATCAAACAAATTAACCCTAAAGGTTGTGGTGCGGTAAAAAGTAGATCAATTCCAAAAACTTTATCTGAATGGTCAAAATTAGGATTTACAAAAATTAATGGAGATCCTTTACCAACAAGGGATGATTTAGAGGCTAGATTAATTTTGCCAGATGGAATAGACGGAAGAATGTTTATTGTTTATCCAAACTATAAAAATATTCTTTATTATAATTGTTCATCATATTATGCTGTATCAGTAGGTCTTCTAAGTGATAAAATATCTAATTAGTTTAATTTTTATTTTTTTATTAGTTTCTTGTAATGAATTAAATATTGATAATGTTACAGATGTTGTAGAAAATAGTACAAATAAAATAGAAGAAATAATCGAAAATAAAAGAGAAGATAAAAAAAAAATAAATCAATCAAATAATAAACAGGTAAAAGATAATATATTTTATTATGTTGGTGAGCCTTATTTTATTGAAGGAGTTAGTTATACTCCAGAGGAAAATTATAATTATTCAGAAATCGGGCTTTCTTCATTCTACGGTAAAGAATTACATAATGTTAAAACTGTAAATAATGATACAAATAAAGTTACAGAATTACTTGGAAGGCATAAAACACTTCCAATTCCTAGTATGGTCAAAGTCACTAACTTAGATAATGGCCTTTCTATTAATGTAAAAATTATAGATAGACTTGATGATAATGGAGTTATTATTCAGGTTTCGAGAAAGGTAGCTCAACTTCTAGGGTTTTATAAATCGAAAATAGCAACTGTAAAAATAGAAATACTTTCTGATGCAAGTAAACAATGGAAGAGTGTTGCAAATTCATTGAATGAGGAAAATTTTGATGAAACTATATCATCTGCACCCACAGATATAGTTTCTATTGAAGAAATTGATGAAACTCAGGAAACTAATGATAACAGCGTTAAAATTATAGAGGAACCAATTGAACTTAAATCAGAAAAAATAACTGATTTTAAATTATATTTAAAAGTTATAGGTTTTGACAATTATGAGAATATTCAATCAGTATTAGATAATTATGATAATAATTTAAAATATACTTCTGAAAAAAATAATTCAAAATATGACGTAATTATTGGCCCTCTTGAAAATACTGAAGCAAATAATTTGGTTTCATACTTTATCTCAAAAGGTTATAAGGAAACTGAAATTCTTATTAAATAACAAATAAAGGTCATAATTAAGAATTATTAATATTTATGGTAAAAATTTTTAGCTTTCTTTTATTTTTTATAATTTCTTTTAAACTTTACGCTATTGATACGAAGGCAGAGCAAGCGGTTGTTATTGATTTTGATACAAACGAAGTTCTTTTTGAAAAAAATTCTAATACAAAAGTTATACCTGCCTCAATGACCAAGATCATGACTATTTATGTTGCATTTGATAGAATAAAAAATACTAATTTTGCAATTTCTAATGAATGTAAAGTTTCTCCTAAAGCATATAAAATGGGAGGTTCTAGAACATTTTTAGAGATAGACGATAATGTAACAGTTGATGATTTATTAAAAGGTATTATTGTTCAATCTGGTAATGATGCTTCTATAGCCTTGGCAGAATGTTTAGGTGGTACGGAAGATGACTTTGCTAAACTTATGAATGTTTATGCAGAGCGCTTAGGAATGAAAAATACAAACTTTATTAATTCATCTGGGTGGCCAGATGATAATCACTATTCCACTGTTTATGATCTTGGAATTCTTTCAAACGCTCTAATTAAAGATTTCCCTCAGCTGTATTCATATTTCAAAATGGAAGAATTTACTTATAATGATATTAGTCAACCGAATAGAAATAAACTTTTATATCAAGTTCAAGGAGCTGATGGATTAAAAACAGGTTTTACTAAAGAATCTGGCTGGGGAATTGCTGCTACAGCATTTAGAAATGGCAGAAGAATTACAGTTGTTATAAATGGTACTAATAGCTCTAGATCAAGATTAAATGAATCTTCTAATTTAATAAATTGGGCTTTTAATCAAACTTCTCAACAAACTTTAGTTGAAAAATATCAATTTATTAAAGAAGTAGATGTATGGCAAGGTAGTGAGAGTAGTGTAAATTTAATCAGTGCACAAAAATTAGTATCAACATTATCATTTGATCAAATTCAATTAATGAATTCTTCGATTACATATACAAAACCAATATCTGCTCCAATTAAAAAAGGTGATGAATTAGGAAAATTAATTATAAATATAGATGGAAAGCCAAAAATAGAAGTACCGCTTATAGCTGAAAAAGATGTACCTGAAATTAATCCTTTATTTAAAATTTTTGCTGCAGCAAAATACTTAATTTTTGGAAGAAGTTTAGATGAAATTAAATAAAGGTTTATTCATTAGTTTTGAAGGACCGGAAGCAAGTGGAAAATCATCTCAAATTTTACTTTTATCAAAATATTTAAAAAAAAATAAAATTCCTTTTATTGTATCCAGAGAACCAGGAGGAACTGATTTTGCAGAAAAATTAAGAAAATTAATTTTAGATAATAAATCCACAATTAATAATTTAGAAGAATTACTTCTTCTTATGGCAGCTAGGTCTAACCATATCAATGAAGTAATTATTCCTAATCTTAAAAAAGGTAAAATTGTCATTTCTGATCGATATGCAGATTCGTCATTTGTTTACCAAGGATATGTAAATAAGTTTGGTATTAAAAGAGCTCAAAAACTTCATAAAGAACTTCTAAATAATTTCTTTCCTGACTATACTTTCATTTTTAAAATCAATCCAAAAGAAATAATCAAAAGATTAAAACAAAGAAAAGTTAAAAACAAATATGATAAATCTAACTTATTATTTCATCAAAAAGTAATTCAAGGATATAAAAACATAGCAAATCCAAAAAGATATATAACGATAGATGCTTCTTTATCTAAAGATATAATTCATAAAAATATTATTGAAAAATTAAAGTTGTAATTAATGATTGAATTAATAGGTTTTGAAAAAGAGTATGGTGATCTTTTAAATAGATATAAATCAAATAATCTTCCAAATTCAATTTTAATTCATGGATTGAGTGGTATAGGTAAAAGAACTTTTATTAACAAATTAGTTAAAAATATTATAAATATAGAATTTAAATATAAAAATGTTGCTCATCATTTAAATTTATTTAAAAATAATACACATCCAAATATAAAAATAATTGAAAAAGAAATTGATAGCAAAACTGGAAAAATTAAAACTAATATAACTATTGATCAAATTAGAACATTAAAAACATTTTTAAATTCAACATCAATAATTCAAAATTCATCCAAAATAGTTATCGTTGATTCTGCTGATTATTTAAACATTAGTTCTGCAAATAGTATGCTTAAGATCTTAGAAGAACCAAAAGAAAGTACATATATTTTTTTAATATCAAATCAGATTTCATTACTTTTACCAACAATCAGATCAAGATGTTTAAAAATTAAATTTAATACTCATAGTTTAACTGATTTTACTCAAATTATCCAAGCTAATATCGATGAAATATCTAAAGAAGAAATAAATTTTTACTATAAATTAACGTATGGTTCACCAGGAGACACTATTCTTTATTACAATAATGATTTCTTGGATATTTTTCAATTATCTATTAAATGTCTTACATCAAATGATCTAGATGATGATAAAATAAATTTATCAAATATACTATCAAAACTTACTAATGATGAATTTAATAATTATTTATCAATGCTTAAATTTATCCTAATATTTGTTAATAGGCTAAAAGTAAACAGAGATGATAAAAGCTTGATTAATATGCCAAATTATCTAGAGTTAGAGTCTTTATCTGCAAATCTTACCCAAAAAAATCTTGTTGATAGATTTGATTATTTAACTAATAACCAAAAAGAATTATTTAGTTTAAATCTTGATAAGAAAATATTTATATTAAATTTTTTAACTCAATAAAATGAATTTTTATATAACTACACCAATTTACTACACTAATGATATTCCTCATATAGGTCATGCTTATACAAGTATAGCTTGTGATATTATTGCACGATATAATAAATTATTAGGAAACAATGTATTCTTTTTAACAGGTACAGACGAGCATGGGCAAAAAGTAGAAAAAGCAGCTATTAATTCAAACTTAAAACCTAAAGAATTTGTCGATAAACTGTCAGTTAATTTTATTAATTTAATACCTTTTTTAGGATGTGATATAGATGATTTTATAAGAACTACTGAAGAAAGACATATTAAAGCTTCACAAGAACTTTGGAAGCAATTAGAAAAAAATAATCAAATATATCTTTCAAATTATGAAGGTTGGTACTCAGTTAGAGATGAAGCATTTTATCTAGAAAATGAATTAAAAAAAAATGATGGTAAATTTGTTACCGATAATGGATCACCTGTAGAGTGGGTTAAGGAGGAGAGTTATTTTTTTAAACTTTCAGAATGGCAAGATAAGTTAATCAACTATTATGAAAAAAATCCAGAATCAATCTTACCAAAAACGAGATATAATGAAGTATTAAGTTTTATTAAAGGTGGATTAAAAGATCTATCTATTTCAAGAACAACTTTTAATTGGGGAGTGCCAGTTCCAAATAATTCTAAGCATGTTATGTATGTTTGGATTGATGCATTATGTAACTACTTAACTGCAATTGGTTATCCGGATAAAAATAACAATAATTACAAGAAATTTTGGCCAGCAACACACATTGTAGGAAAAGATATATTAAGATTTCATGCAGTGTATTGGCCAGCTTTTTTAATGGCTGCGGGTATTGAGCCTCCGAAAAGAATATTTGCGCATGGTTGGTGGACTAATGAAGGTCAAAAAATTTCTAAATCACTTGGTAATGTAATCGATCCTTACGATATTATTAATGAATATGGGTTGGATCAAATTAGGTTTTTTTTATTTAGAGAGGTACCCTTTGGAAATGATGGGGATTTTTCAAAAAAAGCAATCGCAAATAGAATTAATGCTGATTTATCAAATAATTTTGGTAATTTAGTTCAAAGGATTTCATCATTTGCTGTAAAAAATAATGATTCTTTACTAAAACCAGCAGAAAATTTAATTAATGAAGATCAGGATTTAATTAATATTCTTCAGAATAAATTTGATGAATATTGTAAATTTATGAACAATCAACAAATTGATAGAGCAATTAAGTCTGTCTTGGAATTAATATCTGCTGGTAACGCGTATGTTGACACTCAAGCACCATGGACACTGAAAAAAACAAATAAAATTAGAATGGAAGAAGTTTTATATATTGTTACAAATATAATTATTAAATCAGCTATTATGCTCTATCCAATAATACCAACTAGTTCTAAAAAAATTCTTAATATTTTTAACTATAATATGGATAATAAATTTGAGAATTTCACTCAACTAATCAATCAAAATATAAAAATAAATAATCCAGAACCAATATTTCCAAGAATATTGAATGATTGACTCACATTGTCATTTAAATTTTAAAAAATTATCAGAAAATTTTGAGAATATAATTAATAATTCCAAAAAAAATAATATTAACTCAATATTATCAATTAATACCAAACCTGAAGATTTTCAGGATCATTTAAATTTAATAAAAAATTATAATTCTATTTATCTCTCATATGGACTTCATCCAAGTGATGTTCGTTCAATGAACCAAATTGAATTACAAAACTTTTATAAATACTGTAATAACGATAAAGTAATAGGAATAGGTGAAACAGGCATTGATTTGTATCATAATGATAAATTCCTCAAAGAACAAATTCAAGTATTTGAAACACATATTGAAGCTTCAATAAAGTATTCTTTGCCTATTATCATTCATCAAAGAAATTCTGAAAAAGAAATAATAGATATTTTAAAGAATTATAAATCAAATAATTTAAAACTTATTTTTCACTGTTTTACTGGTTCAAATAAACTATTAAATTTTTGTTTAGAAAATAACTACTACATTTCAATTTCTGGAATAATAACGTTTAAAAATGCATCAAATTTAAGAGAAGTAATTAAGAATGCACCTTTAAATTCTATACTTATAGAAACTGACAGTCCATTTTTAGCGCCAGAACCAATGAGAGGTAAAGTTAATGAGCCATCTTTTGTAAAATATACAGCTGAATATTTAGCAAATTTTTATAAATTATCCTTAGAAGAGTTTGAAAAAATCACTGATAATAATTTTTTTAATTTGTTTACGAAAGCTAAAAGAGATAATTATCTGTAATGAAAATAACTATTTTAGGTTGTGGTGGTTCTTTTGGATCTCCTTTAGCATGGAATAGGCATGGTAATATTGATCTTAATAATAGAAGAAATTTTAGAACTAGATCATCAGTCCTTATTGAAGATAATAATAACAATATATTAATAGATACAAGTCCAGATTTAAGACAACAGCTGTATAATGCTAAGTGCACAAATATAGATGCAGTTTTATATACTCATGGACATTCAGATCATACTTCTGGTTTGCCTGATATGCGTGCCATGTCTCTTATAAATCAAAAAATAATACCTGCTTATATTCCAAATGAAATGTTATCAAATATGGAAGTTTTTTATAAATATATTTTTAAAGGTGAAAGAGATTATTTGCCTTTTATGAAAATAGAGAATTTAAAAACAAAATTCTCAATAAATGGAACTCATATTGAAACATTTAAACATAATCATGGTTCTATAGATGTTCAGACATATAAATTCGGAAAATTTGCTTATTCAACTGATTTGAAAAAATTTTATAATCAAGATATTGATAAATTAAAAAATTTAGATTTATGGATTGTTGGTTTATTGAGAGAAGATCCTCATCCAGCTCATGCTGGTTTTGATCAAATTCTTGAATTTATAAATTATATTAAGCCAAAAAAAACGGTGTTTACTCATATGACAGCACTTCTAGATGAAAAACAACTCAAAGATAAATGCCCACCTAATGTTATGCCTGGATATGATGGTATGACTATTAATATATGAAATCAGAATCTATTGGTTTTATAGGAATTGGAAATGTTGGTTCAAACCTTGCAAATAATTTATTAAAATCAGATAATAATGTATTTGTTTATGATAAAAACAACAAATCATATTCAAGATTAAAAAAATTAAAAAACAAACCTTGTAATACTCTAAAAGAATTAGCAGAAAAAAGTACTATTATAATAACCTGTTTACCCTCTCCCATAGCAGTTAAGAATGTTATAGAAACTTTATTAAAATATTTAACAAAAAAACATATTTGGATTGAAATGAGTACTACAGACAAAAATGAAATGATTAGGCTATCAAAAAAAGTAAATTCTAAAGGTGCTAGGGTATTGGAGTGCCCTATTACTGGTGGAGAACACAGAGCTAAATCAGGAAATATATCTATTTTAGCTGCAGGTAAAAAATCAACTTTTAAAGAATGTTTTCCAATTTTATCTTTACTTGGTTATGAAATTTTATTTTGTGGAAAAATTGGAAATGCCTCAATATTAAAAGTAATTACAAATTATTTAGCATCATTACATTTATTGGGTATTGGTGAAGCTTTGAGTGTTGCAAAGAAAAATAAAATTAATTTAGGCTTAACTTATAAAGCTATTAAAATAAGCTCCGGAAATAGTTTTGTTAATGAAACTGAAACAAAGGTCATACTTGGAGGTAGTTATGATGTTGGATTTACAATGGATCTAGTCAATAAAGATATAAATCTTTTTAATAAACTGGGCAAAAATATAAAATTAGAACTAGGAAATTATCTAAGTAAAAAATTTAAACTTGGTATGAAAATTTTAGGTGAAAGGTCATTTAGTACTAGTATTGTTAAATTAATTGAAAAAGATGAAAAAATCAAATTTAGAGCAAGAAATTTCCCAAAACAATTGATTGATAAACAAAAAAAACAAAAAGGTGTAGAAGTATAATATGTCTGATAAAAAATTATTACCTGCAGAATTAGATCCAAGAAATCCAAGTCATGCATACAAAAATAAATATAATGAATATGTAGAAAATACTGATCAATTCAATAATTATGTAAAGTCAACTGAAGTTAAAAAAGTTTTTTCTGGAATGTTATGGGGAGAAGGACCAGCTTATATTCCTCATTTAGATACATTAGTCTGGAGCGATATACCAAATAACAGGATGTTAAAGTTAACAAATGGTTCAATTGCTGAATACAAAAATCCATCAAATTATTGTAATGGAAATACTATTGATAAAGAAGAGAATGTAATTTCTTGTTCACATGGAGGGAGATGTATTTATAAAACTAACGATAATTTAGAAGTAGAAGTTTTAGTTGATAGTTATAACGGTAAGAAACTTAACTCTCCAAACGACTTATTTGTTAAATCGGATAATACAATTTGGTTTACAGATCCACCCTACGGTATTTTATCGGATTATGAGGGATATCTTGGAGAACAAGAATATGGTGGCTGTAATGTGTTTTCTTTTGACCCGAAATTAAATACTTTAAAAGTTATAATTGATGACCTTGATAGACCTAATGGTATTGCAATATCTCCCAACGAAAAAAAATTATATGTTGCTGATACTGGAGAAAATATCAAACATTTGTATGTTTATGATATGATTGATGGAATGCCTATGAATAGAAAATTAATTTATGATTTTAAACCCTTTTTTTCTGATGGTTTTAGGTGTGATAAAGATGGAAATGTTTGGACTAGTGCAGGAAAAGCAATTAAATGTTTTAATCCTGAAAATGAATTAATTGGACAACTTATAGTTCCAGAACTAGTATCAAATTTAGAATTTGGAGGAGTGGAAGGGAATATTTTGTACATAACAGCCACAACTAGTTTATATTCCATTGAATTAAATCAACAAGGCGCCAGATTTTATGAATAATACTCTATCTGCAGGAAAGTGTGAGCCTTGCAATGGGAATACCCCTAAATTGGATTTTCAAGAAATTAGCAAATTTTTATCAGAACTCAATGAGTGGTCAGTTAATGATAATCAAGAAATGATTTTCAAAAAGTTTAAATTTAGTAATTTTAAAAAAGCCATATCATTTGCAAATAAAGTTGGAGAAATTGCAGAAAAAGAAGGTCATCACCCTGATATATCTATTGGTTGGGGATATTGTTTAGTAATGGTTCATACACATGCTATAAATGGATTATCAATAAATGATTTTATTTTAGCAGCAAAAATAGATAATATTAAAAATAATGAAACATAGAGAGCAATTTAATAATTACAGCAAGTCCATTTTTAATTTGCTATTAGATACTGATGACAAATTATTTAAAAAATCATTGAATTTGATTAAAAAAACACAAAAGCAAAAAGGAAGAGTTTATATAGTTGGTAATGGAGGCAGTTCTTCAATTGCTAGCCACGTTAGTGTAGACTTTGCAAAAGTAGCTAGAGTTAATTCATCTACTTTCAATAATGCAAATTTAATTACATGTTTTGCAAATGACTATGGTTATGAAAATTGGGTAGTAGAAGCAATAAAAGCTTACTTAAATAAAAATGATATGATGATATTAATTAGTAGTAGTGGAACTTCAAAAAATATTGTTAATGCAGCTAAATATTGTAAAAAAAATTCAATTCCATTGATTTCTTTAAGTGGTTTCAAAAAAAATAATCCACTATCAAAATGTGGAAATGTTAATTTCCATATAAATTCTGATCAATATAATTTTATTGAAATGTCTCATCATATTATATTAGTTTATCTTGTTGATATATTTGCAAAAAATAAACTTAGTTCTTAATTTTAATTAGTGAATAAAAAAAAGATTTTTATTTGTGGAATAAGCACAGAATGTTGTTCATACTCAACATTAATACAAAACGAAAATGATTTTGAAATTATAAGTGGTAAAAAACTTTTAAAATATATAGATTTTAATTATTCTAAATATAAGAATGTTACTTTTATATCTAGTAAATTTTATCGTAGTTTACCCGGAGGACCAGTAGATAAAAAATTTTTTTTAAAAACAATTCAAAATATTTTAAATGATTTAAAAAAAATTAAATCAATAGATGGTATTTTATTTTTAATGCATGGTGCAATGTATGTTAAAGGTATAAATGATCCTGAAGGTTTTTTTATTAAAAAAATTTGCTCTAAAGTATCTAAAGACTGTAAATTATCATTATCTTATGACCTTCACGGACAGATGACTGATACAATTATAAAAAATATTGATTATTTTGCAGCTTATAAAACAGCCCCACACATTGATGTTAAGCAAACTTATTCTAGAGCAATTAAAATGCTAATAAATGGAATATTAAAAAATAAGAAAAATCATATTATTTGGGAAAAAATACCCGTTTTAGTTTCAGGTGAAATGTCATCAACAATAGTTGAGCCATGTAAAAAAATTTATAAAAATCTTAATATATTTAATAAATTGAAAGGGATTAATGATTGCAATTTACTTATTGGATATGTTTGGGCCGATACTAATAGAGCAACAGCTTCAGCAATTGTAAATTGTACAGATGTTAATATTGGTAAAAGAATATGTAAGAAAATAGCACTAAGTTATTGGAATAATAGGTTTAAATTAATTTATGATATGAAATCTTATAACTTAAATAAGGTTTTTCATCTTATTAATAAAAAAAAATTTACAATTTTAGCTGATAGCGGCGATAATCCAACAGCTGGGGGAGTCGGTAGTAGAATTGATGTATTAGAGCACGTATTTAAAAACAAGATAGAGAACACACTATTTGCAGGAATTTATAATGAAGAAATTTTTAGAGAATTAAAAAATAAAAAAAACAAAATTGTCATAAAAGATAGTATCTCAAAAAAGAAAATTTCTATTTCAATTGATAAATTTTATCTAAAAAATGATAATGCGATTGTAATCTCAAATAATAATACAGTAATTTTTACTAAATACAGAAAACCTTTTCATTATCTAAGTGATTTTAGGGAATTAAATATAAATTTAAAAAAATATAAAATATTGATTGTAAAATCAGGATATCTTTCACCAGAACTTAAAAAACTTAAAGCAGATAATTTTATGATTTTAACAGATGGATTTGTCACCCAAGATTTTAAAAAAATTAAAAATTTATTTAGGGAAAAACCAATTTATCCTTTCCAAAAAATTTTAAATACAATATATCAATTTAATTAAGTACCACAAAAAGTTTCAAATACTTTTTCACTTTCAAGAGGTGGGGTAATATATTTTTTATTTTCTATTTTCTCATAAGGATTTTTTAGTAATTTTTCGAATTCATATAATTGACTGTAATTATTGCTGTACACTTCATTAATTATTTCTTCAATAATATGATTCCTAGGTATAATTTGAGGATTAACATTTTTAAATTTTCTTATTTTATTATTTTTATATTTTTCTTCCCAATTTTTAAAAATCTTTTTATCAAGAGTATTATTTTCTAAATCTAAAAATGTATTTGTATAATCAAGTTTATAAATATGCATCAAATCTAAAAATTCTTTAACAATTTCTTCGTTATTATTATTAGTATCTAAATTTAATTTCATAGACATCATTATTAACCAAGATTGATCAAACAATTTTTTATATTTATTTAATATATCTTCGATTTTTTTAATTGCTGTTTTTTCATTTGAATCAATTAAATGAAGAAAAGTTTCAGCAAATCTTGCTAAATTCCAAAACGTTATTTTTGATTGATTTTCAAAAGAATATCTTCCCATTTTATCAATTGAGCTAAAAACTTTTTTTGGATTATATTCATCCAAATATGCTGCTGGACCATAATCTATAGTTTCACCAGATAAAGACATATTATCGGTATTCATAACACCATGAATAAAACCAACTCTCATCCAATCTACGACTAACTTAATTTGTAAATCACAGATTTTTTCATAAAATTTTAAATATTTATCATTATTATTATCTATATCAGGATAAAGCCTTGAAATTGTATAAGATATAAAGTTTTGAAATTCCTCTCTATTTTTTAAAAGGCTTCCAAATTGAAAAGTTCCAACTCTAATATGCGAATTCGCAACTCTAATTAAAATTGCACCAGGCTCTAATCTATCACGCAATACATTTTCACCTGTAGTAATAACAGCTAGCGCTCTGGTTGATGATATGCCAAGGTTATGCATAGCTTCACTCAATATGTATTCCCTTATCATTGGACCTAATGCAGCCTTTCCGTCTCCATTTCTAGAGTAGGGTGTCTGTCCTGATCCCTTTAACTGTATATCTACCCTTTGTTTATTATTAGTAATATGTTCACCAATAATTACAGCTCTACCATCGCCTAAAATTGTAAAATTTCCAAATTGGTGTCCAGCATAAGCTTGAGAAAAGTAATTTTTATTTAATTTATTTTTTCCCAAAAGAATATTACACTTTTCATCATTATCATTTTTACTAAAATCTAAATTTAAGTCCCTTGCAAGATCACTATTAAACAAAACTAATTTTTTATTTTTAAAATTTTCAGGATTAACTTTACTATAAAAAATGCTAGGTAGTTTCGTATAACTATCTTGAAAATTCCAAACCATATTGAATAAATATATATAAATTTTTTAAATTTAACATCTACAACTTTAGTATATAAGTATTAAGTTAGTAATGAATACCATAATTGATATAGTTAATCAGTCAAAACATCCAATAGATAGCGATGAATATATACAATATTGCAATGATGAAATTAAAAAAAATTCTATACTAATATTAAATGATTTTTTAACAAATGACTGCTTAAGTGAATTAATTACTGAAGCACATGGATTACAAGATCAAGCTTTCTATTGTTCTCAAAATCATACTATCTTACTTAATAAACAAGATAAATTAAGTGACTTGAATGATCCTTTAAATAGAGAGGTCATTAGTGATAAAGGTTGTGTTCCTCATGATCTGTTAAATCAGCAATCAAAATTAAATATTTTATATCAATCAAAAATTTTTAAAAATTTTTTAAAAGGTGTCTTAAATTTAAAAGATATCTATCCATACAGTGATAACTTATCTTCCATAAATTATAATTATTATCAAAAATCACAACAGCTAGGATGGCATTTTGATAATGCATCATTTGCTATCACTTTAATGATACAGTCATCAGATAAAGGTGGTGAATTTGAATATGTTAGTAAAGGTAGAAATTTTTCTGAAAACTATATCGATAAATCATATATTAAAGATATTTTAGATAGAAAAATTTTACCACAAAAAGCAGATGTTGATTCTGGTACTCTTATATTATTTTATGGTAGAAATTATTTGCATCGTGTAACACCAGTAGAGTCAGAAAAACCAAGAATATTAGTAACACTAAATTATAATGAAGAGGAAGGTACAATGCTCTCAGAAAATGCAAGATTAACCTTTTTTGGTAGAATTAACTAATTATGATTAAAGAAAAATAATTGTTTTCCATTTACTCGATAATTATTAATCAATTTTTTTGCTTCTTCTGATGTAATCCAATCAATATATTTTTTAGCCTCTTCAATATTTAAATTATTATTTATCTTATTGCTTACTAAAATTATTCCATATTGATTAAATAATGGCGGTAAATTTTCACAGACAATTTGTAGATTTTCTTTTTTATTAAAAGCTATCCAAGTGCTACGATCACTAAGAGTGTAAGCATTTTTTTGATTAGCTATTAATAATGTTGATCCCATTCCCTGACCAACACTGAGATACCAATTTTCTTCAAATGGTACTCTTATATTTGATAATTCCCAAAGTTCTTTTTCTTTTTTATGAGTGCCACTCTCATCACCTCTAGATACAAATAACAATTTTGATTTTTTAATTTCAATCATCTTATTTTCAATTGAAGAGCATGTTTTTTTATCTTTTTTCGGTCCTATCAAGACAAAATCATTATACATCAAATC
>CACGNZ010000004.1 GCA_902574475.1 uncultured Alphaproteobacteria bacterium
ATCCCCAGTTATAAAATTTAAATTATTTAATAATATTTTAAATCTAAATACTATCAATAATGAAAGTAGTACGGCTTCTGAGGATATAAAAATTAGCTATGATGGAGATGAAATTGAAATTGGTTTTAACTCTAAATATATTATGGATATAGTTAATAATCTTGAGGATGATGAAATTTCAATAAAATTAAAAGACAACACTTCTCCAATTATTGCCCTTGAAAATTCAAATACTGAACTAGTATATGTTTTAATGCCAATGAGAGTCTAAAATTTGGCCAAAATTAAAAATATTGAATTTAATAATTTTAGAAATTTCCAAAATTTTAAATCTTCATTTGATGATAAATTAAACATACTGTTTGGTGATAATGGCTGTGGCAAGACTAATATTTTAGAAGGCATTTCATTAATTGCTAAAGGGAGAGGAATCAGAAACTCAAATATTGCTAACTTTATAAAAAAAGAAGAAGATAATTTTTTAATTAAAAACAATCTAGAAATACAAAAAAATAATTATGATATTAAAATATTCGCTGATTACAAGAACGATAAATTTAAAAAAGTAATTAAGATCAATGATGACTTATCAAAAGATTCATTGGACTTTATAAATCAATCTATATCATATCTTATATTTACTCCTGAAATGGAAAGATTATTCCAGGCCTCACCATCATATAGAAGAAATTTTATAGATAGATTAATTTTTACAAGTAAAAATAATTATAATAATTTAATTAATAAATATAAAAAATTTTTACTAGAAAGAATAAAATTACTTCAAGCAAATAGCTTTGATAATGACTGGTTAAATAATATTGAAAGAGAAATATGTAAACTAGGTTTAGAGATATATCATTTAAGATATGAACAGGTAAATTATATAAACAATGACCTAAATGATTTAAAAATTGATCATAATTTTCAATTCAAAGTTGAGTTAGAAATAAAAGATGATTTTTTTAATAATGAGATAAACATTGAAAAATATTTATTTAGTTTAAAAGATAGCCGCAATTATGATAAACATTATGGAGGAACTAAATTTGGACCACATCGTTCTGATATTATCTCGATAATAAATGAAGATTTTGATGCTTCTCTTTTATCGACAGGGCAACAAAAAACAGTTGTGCTTATGATTCTGCTCGCTCAATGTAATTATTTAGTTAATGACAAAAAAATAAATCCAATACTTTTATTTGATGAAATAGGTTCACACCTAGATAGGCATAATCGTCAAATATTATTAGATATGATAAATAGGTTTGAAATTCAATTTTTCTTAACAGGAACAGATAAAAATTTATTTTCTTTTGTATCAACAAATGCAAAATTTTATAATATAACTAGTATATGAATTCTAATTATTCTTCTGATTCAATCAAAGTTTTAAAAGGCCTTGAAGCTGTAAGAAAAAGACCAGGTATGTATATTGGTGATACTGATGATGGATCAGGTTTACACCAAATGATATATGAGGTGCTTGATAATTCAATTGATGAAGCACTGGCAGGTTATTGCGATAAAATAGAGGTTATTTTGAATGCCGATGGCACGGCAACAGTTACAGATAATGGTAGAGGAATACCAGTTGATCTCCACAAAACTGAAAAAATACCTGCAGCTCAGTTAATTATGACTGAGTTGCATGCTGGAGGTAAATTTGATCAAAATAGTTATAAAGTATCGGGAGGTTTACATGGAGTTGGAGTTTCAGTTGTTAATGCTTTATCTGAAAATTTGATTTTAGAAATTAACAGAGATGGTAAAATTTACAATATTGAGTTTGAAAATGGAATAGTAAGTAAAGAATTAAACATAATTGGTAATTCAAATAAAACTGATGACAATTACTTTACTGGAACTAAGATTACATTTCTTCCAACAACAAATATTTTTAAAGATATCAACTTTAACTTTAAAATAATAGAGAAAAGGCTTAGAGAACTAGCATTCTTAAATACTGGGATAAGCATTTTTTTAAGTGACAGAAGACAGTCTGATGAAAAAAATATTAATTTTAAATATGAGGGAGGAATTAAGGAATATGTAAAATTTTTAAATGAAGGCAAAAATCTTATTAATTCTAAACCAATATTTTTTTATGGAGAAAAAAATAACATTACAATTGAATGTTCATTGCAATGGACTGATAGTTATCACGAAAATACAATTTGTTTCACTAATAATATTATTCAAAGAGATGGAGGAACTCATCTTGCTGGTTTTAGAGGAGCACTTACTAGATCAATTGTAAATTATATAAATAAAAATACAAAAAATTCTAACAATATAACAGGTGAGGATGCAAGGGAGGGATTAACTTGCATAATATCAGTAAAATTACCTGATCCTAAATTTTCCAGTCAAACAAAGGACAAACTTGTATCCTCAGAAGTTAGGCCAGTAATAGAGTCAACCAGTTTAGATAAATTAGAACAATGGATAGAAGAAAACCCATCTGAAATTAAGAAAGTAATTGATAAAATAGTTGAAGCTTCTAATGCAAGAGAAGCCGCAAGAAAAGCCAGAGAACTTACCAGAAGAAAAACAGGTTTAGAAAATACTTCTCTTCCGGGTAAACTTGCAGATTGCCAAGAGAAAAATCCGGAATTATCTGAATTATTTATAGTAGAGGGAGACTCTGCAGGAGGATCGGCTAAACAAGGAAGAGATAGAAAAAATCAAGCCATTCTTCCATTAAGAGGTAAGATCCTTAATGTTGAAAGAGCAAATGATAAACAAGTTTTGACAAGCAATGAAATAGGAGCGTTAATTACAGCTATTGGAGCCGGAGTTGGAAATCCAATAGATGACGTGGATCAAAATAAATTAGAAGGAAAATTTGATATATCTAAGATGAGGTATCACAAAATAATTATCATGACAGATGCAGATGTCGATGGAAGCCATATTAGAACTTTATTGCTGACTTTTTTTTATAGACATATGAAACCAATTATTGATTCTGGTAGATTATATATAGCACAACCTCCTCTATATAGATTAAAGAAAGGTAACTCTACAGTTTATAAAAAAGACGATAGTGATTTAGAAGATTATTTGATTCAAGAGGGCTTAAAAAATACTATTTTTCAAAATACGCAACTTTCTAAGGTTGGTGGAGAAGAATTAAAACAAATTATATACCTCTCAAAAAAAACAAAAAATTTAGTTATGCCATTATTAAGAAGAGTAGATAACAGTGATATAATTGAACATGCAGCTATAGTTAGAGCATTAGATATTAGAAATATTAAAGATAAAAATATTGGTCAAGAAATTGCAAAATATCTGCAACAAAGATTAAATTTAATTTCTAATATATCTCAAAAAAATTGGAAAGTAGTTCACAAAAATGACTCTATATTATTTGAAAGAACAATTAGAGGTTTTACAGAGAAATATAAGATTGATGAAAATTTTTTAATTACTCCTGAAGCTAAAGCATTAAATGAACTTAAAGATCAGTTAATGGAAAATTTTTATCGTTTAAAAGAAACAGGTTGTGGTTTTCTAAATTATAAAAATGAAGAGTTCAAAATCTTTGGACCAATTGACTTAATTGATAAAATATTAGAGATAGGAAAATCAGGACTTCAAATCAATAGATATAAAGGTCTTGGGGAGATGAACCCAGATCAACTATGGGAAACAACATTAGATCAAAACGAGAGAGTATTGTTAGCTGTAAAAATTAATGAAGTTGATGCAGCAAACAAAGCTTTTGAAGATCTAATGGGTGGTGAAACAGATGCAAGGAAGAAGTTTATAGCTGAAAACTCATTAAAAGTTGCAAATCTTGATATTTAAACTTAATGAATACTATTGTACTTGGCAATCTTATCAAAATTAGATGGATTGCTATTTTTGGTCAAATTCTAGCAGTTTTCTTTGTTACATATATAATTAAAATCCAAATTCCTTTTTTTGAAACTTTAATAATAATTATGCTTTCAGTGGGTGTTAATTTTTATTCTTATTTTCAAGAAAGAAAAAATAAGTCTATTAGTAACATTAAAGCTTTTTCTTTTTTGCTTTTTGATACATTACAATTAGGCTTCTTACTTTTCTTAACAGGTGGAATTATTAATCCTTTTTCTATTTTAATTTTAGCACCAGTTATTACTTCCGCTTCATATTTACCAGCATTAATGACAGTAATATTATCTTCAATATCTATTGTTATCATTATATTATTAAATTTTTATTTTATACCTCTTGAGTTTGGCACTGACTTTTATTTACCAGAAATTTATAGTTTTGGTTTAGTGGCATCACTTGTAATAACTGTAATTTTTATTGCAATTTATGCATATTTATTTGCAAGTTCATCTAGAAAAATATCTAATGCTTTATCTATATCCAAACTTCAAATTCTTAATCAAAAAAAAATAACAGATATAGGTTCCCTTAGTGCTGCTGCAGCACATGAATTGGGTACTCCACTGAATACCATATTTTTGGTTTTAAACGATTTATTGAAGGAAAAAAAATTAATTGAAGATAAAAATATTGTCAAAGACATAATGTTATTAAAATCTCAAGCTGAAAGATGCAAAGAAATTTTGCAAAGTTTTACAAAAAATCCTTTAAAATTAAAAGATAAATTTTTAGAGAAAGTTAAGATTACTGATTTAATCAAAATAAATTTTGATAAATTCAATACTAATAAAAAATTAAATATTAAAAAAATTTTAGTCAATGATGAGCCTGAAATTATTTTTAAGGATGAAATAATGTATGCATTAGGAAATATAATTCAAAATGCAATATTTTATTCTAAAGAAATGGTTACTGTAGAAATAAATTATAGTAAAAAAAATTTAAATATATTAGTAAGAGATGATGGATCTGGATTTCCAAAAGATATAATTGATAAATTAGGAGAACCTTATATTTCTAAAAATAATCAAGGTATGGGATTGGGAATATTTATTGCCAAAAATTTAATAGAAAATATGGGTGGTAATCTAAGATTTTATAATTCCTATGAAGAAAATGCTATTGTTGAAATTATATTTGATAACTCTATCTTAAATATATGAATAAAAAGTTGTTAATTGTAGACGATGATCTTCCTTTTAGGGAAAGGCTGACAAGATCTATGGAGAAAAAGGGTTTTCATGTGGCTTCATCTCCAGGATTTAAAGATTCTTTAACTAAAGTATCTGAAATTAGCTTTGACTATGCAGTAGTAGATATGCGATTAGAAGATGGTTCTGGTTTAGAATTAATTAAAGAACTTCAAAAAATAAGCCCTCAAACTAAATCATTATTATTGACTGGTTATGGCAACATAGCTACTGCGGTTGCAGCAATCAAATCTGGAGCAATTGATTATCTTCCAAAACCAGCAGAGATAGATCAAATTTATGATGCCTTAACTAATTCCAAAGAAATTTTACCACCACCACCAGAAAATCCAATGACTGCTGATCGAATTAGGTGGGAACATATACAAAGAGTGTTTATACAGTGTAATAGAAATGTATCAGAAACTGCACGTAGACTTAGAATGCATAGAAGAACATTACAAAGAATACTGAATAAACATGCTCCAAAAGAATAATATAAACTTATCAATTGTAATACCTGTTTTTAACGAAAAAAAATACTTATACAAACTTTTTGATGAAATTAAATTTCATTTTGATAACTCTGAAAATGAAGTAATTTTCATTGATGATGGATCCAATGATGGATCAACTACAATACTAAAAAAAATTAAAGAAAAAAAAAATTATAAATTTGCACTTAAAGTAATAAAACTAGATATCAATTCTGGCAAAGGAAGAGCTATTCAAACTGGAATAAAAAATTCTGAAGGTGAATATGTTTTATTGCAAGATGCAGATCTAGAATTAGATACCAAAGATGCAAAAGAAATGTATGATATGATAAAAAATAATTCTGATATAAAATGTATATTTGGTAGTAGATATCTTTCTGGTAAATTAAAAAAAAATAATTATTTTTTTAATAGTTTAATCGGTAAAATAAATTCTTTAATTTTTAATATTTTTTTTGCTCAATCATTGAGTGATGTTCATTGTGGTTTAAAAATTCTTCATAGAGATGTTATTGAAAAGATTAAACTTAGTGTTAATGATTTTGGTATAGAAATTGATTTGGCATCTCAAATTGTTAGGAATAATTTTCATATTTTTGAATTTGGAGTTTCATACTTTTTTAGATCCAAAGCAGAAGGAAAAAAAATTACATGGATTGATGGTTTAAAATCATTTTATTATCTCATAAAATCAAGATTTTTTGATAATTCTGTATCTACAAATTTATCAATTTTATATTCATCTACTTATATGGCTTTTGTAGGTTCACATTTTGGTATGGGCCTTGGAAATACATTGTTTATAATCTTCTTTTTTATATTTGGTTCAGTAATTGGAATTCATTTTAAAATTTTAACCTCTAGTATAATATTCCTTTTTATATTTGCTGGTTCATTATTCGGTAAGGGTAATGGAACAACTATAGCAGTTATAATTTTTTTTATAGTCGGTATATTATTATCAAGGAATATAAAAAAATATTTTTTAAATACAAAGTTTAATCAATTTTTTTAAATCTACTAAGTCTCATTGACAATCCAATTATAAAAAAAGTTATAACTCCATACCAATTTTTAATTAAACTTCCCGTAGACATGATAGGCCAGAACATAATTAATATTATGACTAACGAAATTATCTTATATTTTTTTTCACCCTCATTATTAATTATAAAACTTATTAAAAAAAATAAATATAAGATAAATGAAAAGAAAACAAATAAGCCACCTTCTGATAACCATTGAATATAAATATTATGAGGATGAGATGCACAATCATAATTAATCATTAATTTGTTATAAAACTCATCAGTATCACACAAATATTTAAAGTTATTAATTCCGATACCAGTTATTGGATTTTCAATAAACATTTTATAAGCTAATGAATAAATTTCACCATAAGCAGAAGTATCAAAGTTTTTAATTACTTCAGTAAAACTTGGTTGTACTTCAATTATTTTTGAACAAACTTCTTCAGTTTCGTTATTACATTTATAAAATTTTTCTATTTTTAGACCCTGATGATATTGAGTGGACTCAACTATTTTAAAATCATTATAAAAAGGGTGTAACTTTGTAATTATAAATAATGATATTAGACCTAAAAAAATAGATAAGAAAATAGATTTTCTATATTCACTTAAAAAAACAAATAACATAAATAATCCTAAGGCATACGTAGCGAATGCCATTCTCTCACCAGAAACGTAACTTACTACAAATATTAATGATAAATAAATAGAATGAATAAAAAGATTTTTTTGAAATTTATTATTTAGTATAAGAAATGCATAACCAAACAATCCAAATTTTGATATATACGATCCAGGTATCAGCTCATCTCTAAAAGGGCCTGTTAACCTTCCATACCAATTTGATTTAAAACCCAACAAATCATTACCAAAACCATTTTCTGAGCTATAATTAAAAAATTGGTAAAGTGTATCCAGACAAACAAATATAACAAGTGCCAAAATTAATAATAATAAACGTTTTAAGATCTTATCATTTTTAAAAAAAATTAAATATACAGAAAAAGGAATTAATAAAAACCTTATAAAGATTAAAGAATCTTGAAATGAATTAAATTTATTATATGAGAAAAAACTTACAAATAAAAGACTTACCCAAAAAATAATTGATATTTTAAAAAAATTTATTTTTATCACTTCTTGATATTTATTTAAAAATATAAAATAAAAAATACTAAATATGACACTAGTGGTAATCACAATATCAGGAATAGCAGGGCCAGTTATTAGAAATAATGGAATTAAAAAAATTAAATAAGAAAAAATTTTTTCAGCTTTATTTATCATTATTTACTACTTTTCTAAACACATCTTCTAAATCTCCCTCAAATGTATTTATTTCCTTAAAATTAATTTGATTTTTATTTAGTATATCAATTATATTTTTTATGTTTGTATAATTTTTATCATAACTTAACTTCAAAATATTATTTTTTAAGTATGGATCAAATTTTTTTAATTCATTAGGAATTACTGCATTGTTTTCTAAAACAAATGAAACTGATTTAGTTGATATAATATTTAAAAGCTCATTTTTTGATCCTTCAACTATTTTTTTCCCATAATTAATTATAGAAATATTATTACAAAGATTTTCAGCTTCTTCCAAATAATGTGTCGTTAAACAGATAGTTTTTCCTTCTTTATTAATTTTTTTAATATAGTTCCATACAGAGGACCTGATCTCAATATCCACACCTGCCGTAGGTTCATCTAATATAATTATTTCTGGATCATGAACTAATGCCTTACCAATAAGTAATCTTCTTCTCATTCCTCCAGATAATGTTCTCGCGTATGCATTCCTTTGGTCTGTCAATCTAAGATTATGAAGTATTTCGTCAGTTTTCCTTTTCCTTTTGGGAACACCATATAAACCTGCTTGAAGTTCAAGTAACTCAGCTGGTGAAAAGAAAGGATCTATATTCAGCTCCTGTGGAACTATACCAATCTTGAATTTACTTGATTTAATATTTGTATCTATATTTATTCCACAAATATTTACCTCTCCTGAATTTTTTTTAACTAAACCTGCTAAAATATTTATAAAAGTGGATTTTCCAGCGCCATTAGGCCCTAATAGACCATGAATAGTACCTTGTTCTATATTTATATTGAAATCAATTAAAGCATTAACCTCTATTGAATTTTTATAAAAAGTTTTATTTACATTTTTAGCTTCAATTGAATATTTATAATCTGACATTTATTTAAAATCTTATATATTTAAAATTATAATGAATAAAAAGAGTAGATTGATATTAGTTGACGGCTCAGCTTATATTTTTAGAGCCTATTACGGACTTCCACCTATGAATCGTGCAGATGGCACTCCTATTAATGCGGTTTTTGGTTTTACCAATATGCTTGTTAAATTGATTGAAGATTACAGTAACGATAGAATGATAGTTATATTTGATGCTGCAAGAGAAAACTTTAGAAATGAAATTTATGCAAAATATAAAGCTAATAGAGGAGAAGCTCCTCAGGACTTAATTCCTCAATTTCCATTAATCCGAGAATGTGTTCAGAGTTTTAATATACCGCAGTTAGAAATTGAGGGATTTGAAGCTGATGATTTAATAGCTACTTATGTTACCCTAGCTGAAAAAGATAAAATTGAAACTATCATAGTTTCCTCAGATAAAGATTTAATGCAGCTTGTTAGTAAAAATGTGACAATGCTTGATCCTATGAAAAATAAAAAAATAGAAATTAAAGATGTTGAAGAAAAATTTGGAGTGAAACCAGATAAAGTTATTTTTATTCAAGCTTTAACAGGAGACAAAGTAGATAACATTCCAGGTGCACCAGGTATTGGTCCTAAAACAGCATCTCAATTAATAAATGAATTTAATGATATTGATGGATTAATGAAAAATCTAAGTAAAATTAAACAAGAAAAAAGAAGAAATATTTTAGCAGAAGCAGAAAATGATATTAGATTAAGTTTAGAACTTGTAACATTAAAAAATGATGTAAAAATACCAGAGAGTATTAACAAAATAAGAACGTATAATGAATTAAAAACTGAAAATAATAATATTTTTGGGTTCCTTAAAGAGCAGGGCTTTAGATCAACATCTGAAAGATTAAAATCCAATTCTTTTATATCTAGTTATAATGCTAATGTTATACAAAAAAAAGAAATAGAACCAAAGTACCAATTAATTAATTCAAAGAAAAATTTTGAAAAGATTTTAACTGAAATTGAAAAAAAAGGTATATGCGCTATTGATACTGAAACTAACTCACTCAATATAGAAAAAGCTAAATTAGTTGGCATATCAATATGTTATAGTGAAAACATATCTTACTATATTCCTATAAACCACACTACTTCAGATGGGTCAAAAAAAATCGATAATCAGTTAGAGGAAAATTATGTAATTAAACATATTAATCAAATTTGTAAAAATGAATCAATCTTAAAAATTGGTCAAAACATAAAATATGATATTAGAATTTTAAATAAGTATGGGGTAACGTTTAATTCAATTGCAGACACAATGTTAATTTCCTACTCAATTGATAATGGGATTTATAAGCACAATTTAGATGATCTTTCATTTAATCATTTAAATCATACAACAATTAAATATAAAGAAGTTGTTGGTTCAGGAAAAAATGAAATTACTTTTGATAAAGTAACTATTGATAAAGCAATTAATTATGCTGCCGAAGATTCTCTATTAACATTCAGGCTTTTTCAAAATCTTTATCCTCGTTTAATAAAAGAAAAAGCTAATTTTATTTATCAAAACATAGACTTACCTCTTGTAGAAGTATTATCTTCAATTGAAGCAAATGGCATAGAGGTAAATAAAAAGTTTTTAACAAGTCTAAGCAATGAATTTGAAAATGAAAGTAAAAAACTTCAAAAGAATATTTATAAACTTTCAAAAGAAGAGTTCAATATTGGTTCACCTAAACAATTAGGAGAAATATTATTTGTTAATCTTAAAATACCTGGAGGTAAAAAAACAAAATCAGGCACATATTCTACTGATTCTTCAACTTTAACTAATTTAGCCTCAGATGGATTTGAAATAGCACAACTCGTTCTTGATTGGAGGGAATTAACAAAACTTAAATCAACTTATACAGATGCTTTGTTTAGATTAACAGATGGTAAAAGTAGAGTTCATACATCATTTGGTTTAGCTAATACTTTAACAGGTCGATTAAGCTCTACAGATCCAAATCTTCAAAATATACCAATTAGAACTGAAAATGGAAAAAAAATAAGAACAGCTTTTGTAAGTGGAAAGGGGAAAAAATTAGTCAGTTTTGATTATTCTCAAATAGAGCTTAGATTAGCTGCAGAAATTTCTAGTGATAAAAATTTTATTAAAGCTTTTAAAAACAATGAAGATATTCATGCATCAACTGCTAAGGAAATATTTAATTTAAATGATAGTCAAATAAACAATGATTATAGAAGAAAAGCAAAAGCAATTAATTTTGGTATTCTATATGGAATTAGTCCATATGGTTTAGCTAAACAACTTGATATTTCCAATACAGAAGCAAAAGATTATATAAATGAGTATTTTATTAAATATCCAAAAATTAAAAAATATATGGATCATCAAATTGATTTCGCAAAAACACATCAATACGTTGAAACAATTTTTAAAAGAAAAATTAATATTAGGGGAATTGCTGATAAGAATTTTGCTGTTAGAGGTTTTGCAGAAAGACAAGCCATTAATGCACCAATTCAAGGTAGTGCAGCAGATATTATTAAGTTAGCAATGATTGAAATTCATAAGGAAATAAAACTTAAAAATATTGAGGCTGAAATGCTTTTACAAGTGCATGATGAACTAATTTTTGAAGTCGAAAGTAAAAAATATGACAATTTAGTAAGTAATGTTAAAACGATTATGGAGTCAGTACATTTAAAATATAAAGATTTTTCAGTTCCGCTCACTGTAGATTTCGGTGCTGGTGATCATTGGGGACAGGCACATTAGACCACAGTTTATGGAAATTAAAAAAAAAATTAAGAAAAGAAATCCCTTTGCGCAAGATTTAAAACTGCCTAAGTATAAACAGAGAATTGTTAGAAATAAAAAAGCTTACACAAGAAAAGGAAAAAAAAAGGTTGTTTAGAATTCTTCATCAAAGGTATTCATTTCAAACCATTTTTCAAGCTCATGATACCCTCCAATTTTTTCACCATTTAAAATTATTTGAGGAAAAGTTTTAGCGTTTGGAAACTTTTCAAAAAAATCTTCTCTCGTATAATCTGTATCAAGCATATAAATCTTTGGATTATATCTAGCTAACCGTAATTTAGCTCTATCACAGTATCCACAATTAGTTTTAGAATATATCTCTGCTTCCATCAAAATGCTTCATCAAAACTTAAAGCTCTATCTGTAGGTCTTTGATACTCAGATACTCTTTTTTCAAAAAAGTTTGTAACGTTTTGAACGTCCAAAGCTCTCATAAAATCAAAAGGATTCTCTGTTTTAAAGACTCTGTCAAATTCAAACAAATCTGCAATTCTATCTGCAACTGCTTCAATATACTGACACATTAAGTCTTGATTCATACCAATTAAATCAACTGGTAAAGCATCTCTTACAAATTCTTTTTCGAATGCTACTGCTTCTCTAACAATTTCTTCAAACTGTGATTGAGGTACGTCTGAAGGAATCAAAGATAAATCACTAATATCCGCATCAGTTAATGTCTTATTATTAAACTTGTCTCTTAAAGTCCTAAACATTAACGATGAGAAGCTAAAGTGCATTCCTTCATCTCTTGCAATCCAATCGTTAGATAAGGCTAAACCAGGTAATAAACCTCTTTTTCTAAAATAATATATTGCACAGAAAGAGCCTGCAAAAAACAAACCTTCAACTAATCCAAAACCTATTAATCTGGTTAGGAGGTTTTGACTACCATTAAGCCACTTTGATACCCATTGTGCTTTATGGTTAATGCATGGTACATTTTGAATTGCATCAAAAAGCATGTCTTTTTCTTTTGCATCTTTTACATAAGCTTCTATTTGAAGACCGTACATTTCTGCATGAATTGATTCATTTAACATTTGCATTGAGATAAAGCATCTTGCTTCAGGTATTAGTATTTCTTTGTAGAACCTACTTGCTAAGTTTTCATTAATCATTGCCTCAGAGTTAGCAAAATAAGCAAGTACATGTTTTATAAAGTGCTTTTCACCATCATTTAAGGTTTCAAGATCTCTTAAATCATCTTGCAATGATACTTCCTCTGTTGTCCAAAAGGCTTGAATATGTTGTTTATATCTATCCCAAATTTCTTGGTTTTTTATTGGAAATATTGATTTAACGCCTTTTGATATCATTCTATTACTCCTTCTCTATGCACTGCAAGTTTCGCAATCTTCTGGTTCATTGTTTTGATTGATAGCAGTATTTATATAAGCATCTTTAGCTGCTTTTTCTGATGAAACTGTAACCTTTACAGCATCAACAGCTGATCTACTTCTTAGATAATACATTCCTGTTTTAAGACCCTTTTTCCATGCATACATATGCATTGAATTAACTTTTCCAAATGTAGGCGTTGAAAGCCACAGATTCATTGATTGAGTTTGATCAATAAATGGTGCCCTATCTGCTGACATATCAATTACAGTTTTCTGTGATACTTCCCAAACTGTTTTAAAAATATCTTTTAGTTCAGTTGGAATTTCATTTATGTTTTCAACCGATCCATTTTCTAAGATTATTTTGTCTCTCATTTCTTTATTCCACAACCCTCTTTGAGAAAGTTCATTCACTAAGTATCTATTTACGAGCAGGAACTCACCTGATAAGGTTTGTCTTTTATATATATTAGAGGTTTGTATTTGGAATGTTTCAGTATTACCTAATATAATACCTGTTGACGCAGTTGGCATGCAAGCTGTGGTTAAAGAGTTTCTTACACCGTGCTCTTGAATTTTAGATCTAAGCGTATCCCAATCCCATTTTGACGATGGGTTAACATTCCATAGATCAAATTGAAATTTACCTTCAGAAATCGGTGAATTTTTAAATGTTTCATATGCTCCTTTTTCTTTTGCTAACTCGCATGAAGCTTCTAGAGCTCCAAAGTAAATTGTTTCAAATATTAGTTTATTTATTTCTTTTGCCTCCTCAGATTCATAAGCAATTCCCATCTTGAAGTAGACATCTGCAAGTCCCTGTATCCCTAATCCTATTGGCCTATGTTTATTGTTTGATCTTTCCGTTTTATCAGTTGGATAAAAATTAATATCAATTACTTCATCTAAGTTTTTTGTAGCTAACTTTGCAGTCTCGTAAAGAGCATGATAGTCATATATTAATTTTTTATCTGATTTTTTTACAAACTTTGGTAGAGCTATTGAAGCCAAGTTACATACAGATGTCTCGTCCTTATCTGAGTACTCAACTATTTCTGCACAAAGGTTAGATGACTTAATGACACCAATATTTTTTTGGTTAGACTTATTATTGATCGAGTCTTTATATAGCATATATGGCTGTCCAGTTTCTATCTGCGCTTCAATGATTTTAGACATTAGATCTCTTGCTTTAATTTTTTCTAAATGCTTCATTTCATTTTCATACTTTTTGTAAAGTTTTTCAAACTCGTCACCATACACATTTGAAAGGCCCGGACATTCATGTTCACTCATAAGTGTCCATTCTTCATCATTTTCTACTCTTTTCATAAATAAATCTGGTATCCATAAAGCGTAAAACAAATCTCTTGCTCTAAACTCCTCAGCACCTGTATTTTTTCTAAGTTCTAAAAATTTCTCAATATCAGCGTGCCAAGGCTCTAAGTAAACTGCAAAAGAACCTTTTCTCTTACCTCCACCTTGATCAACTGATTTAGCAGTCTCATTAAAAATTTTAAGAAATGGAATAAGACCATTAGATTTACCATTGGTTGATTTTATTCTACTTCCACTACCTCTAATATTGTGAGCGTGCATTCCAATACCGCCTGCGGTTTTAGATATTAAAGCACAATCTTTAATAGTATTAAAAATACCTTCTATAGAATCATCCTCCATGCCTATTAAGAAGCAAGATGATAATTGTTGCATTTTTAATCCACTATTAAATAATGTTGGAGTAGCATGTGTATACATACCAGTTGATAAACTTTTATACGTCTCTTTTATTTTATCTAAATTAAACTCATTGCCAGTAACCGTTAAAGTTACTCTCATCCATAAATCTTGAGGTCTTTCAATTGTTTTATTATCGAACTTTAACAAATATGCCCTTATTAGTGTTGTGAGAGCAAAATAATCAAATGTATAATCTTTGTCGTAATCAATTACTGATTCTATTTCTTCGGAATTTTCCATCACTTTTTTATAATAATCTTCTCTCAATAAGCCATCATCGTATAAATTCTTTGTTGCAATTATGAAACCTGGGGTTTCTTTATGAAGAGAATTAACTTTTATCCTTGCTGCAAGGTAGGAATAATCTGGATGTTCTACAGTTAGAGCTGCAGCTGTCTCAGCAAGATAAGTATCAATCTCAACAGAACTAATGTCACTATATAAGCCTGGAACAGCTTTTTGAACAACAACAATTGGGTCAATATTTAAACCAGTAGATAGAACAGAAACCCTGTTGGTAATTTTATCTAGTGAAATTGGTTCTTTACTTCCATCTCTTTTAGTTACCATCATTGAAGAAGCTTTTTCTCCAACTTGTTCTTTTAGTTTTTTAGTGTGATATCTTGAAGCCGCTCTTTGTTCTCTATACAATACATATGCTCTAGCAACTTTATGATGTTCATCTCTCATAAGAGCTAATTCTACTTGATCTTGTATATCCTCAATGTGAACCATATCACCATCAGCTATCCTTCTAGTAAGTGCAGACACAACTTTATGAGTTAAAGTTTCAACAGTTTTATGGATTCCGTCATGTTGTTCTTTTTCTTTATTTTTATCATTTCTAATTTTTGTTTGAGCTAAGAACGCTTTTTTAATAGCATTCGAAATTTTATCTGATTTAAAAGGAGTAATAGCTCCGTCGCGACGAACGACACTTAATGTTAATATATTTACACTTTTTTCTTCTGAGATTTTTGCCGATACCTGTAGATTGTCTGCCATTTAATTTCTATCCATTTTTAAAAAATTATTGTCGAAAAACACAATATGTAGTGCCGCCGAAAAAAGACAATACAATATTTGCTCAATATCGCAATAAGAACAAAATAAGAACATAAATATTTTTTTTATCATGTCAACCTATTACTTAATTCATATTTTCAGGACACAAACAAGTTATTGAAATATTTACATTTACTTATCAACTTAAGTCACATTTTATTAAATTTATTACTGAGTCGTTTTTTCTTTGAACTTAAATCTGCCATAAATTATTAATAAAAAGTGTTATGCCAAGTATAGCATTAGTGGATGATGAACAGTCGATTCTCACATCAGTGTCTCTTTCCTTGGAAAGTGAGGGGTTTACAGTAGATACATTTCTTAACGGAGTTGAGGCTTTAGCAGCCCTTGAGACGAAATCTTATGATTTGGGGTTGTTTGATATTAAGATGCCTAAAATGGATGGAAACGAACTTCTTTCAAAAGTACGCGCGAGTAAGATTGAAAAACTAAAAGATCTTCCAATTATTTTTTTAACATCAAAAGATCACGAACAAGATGAAATTATTGGATTAAGGATGGGCGCTTCAGACTATATAAAAAAACCTTTTTCACAAAAATTATTAAATGAACGCATAAGAACAGTTTTAAGAATACATAAAAACCGTAATATTGAAACAACAAATGAAAATATAAATAAACAAAAATTTGTTAAAGGTGATTTAATACTAGATGAAGATAAACAATTATGTTTTTGGAAAAATATAGAAATAGAATTAACTGTAGCTGAGTTTAATTTAATAAAATCATTAGCTAGATATCCAGGAATAGTAAAAGATAGGAATCAATTAATGGACGCAATGTATGGAGACTCAATTTATGTTGATGATAGAACTATTGATAGCCATATAAAAAGATTAAGAAAAAAATTCAGATCATACGATAATACTTTCGACCAAATTAGAACAAGATATGGTTCTGGATATTCTTGGCGTGATTAAAAGATTATTTAGACTATCAAGTTATAATTTAACATTTCAACTAGTTATACTTAATTTAATTATTTTATTTTTAGGTTTAGTTTTTTTATCTTATTTCAATTTCCATTTAATTCAAAATAACAAATTTATAGATAATAGAGATCAATCAATAAGATTAAATGTATCTAATATAGCAAAATATTTAGAAAATACTTCAATATTAAGAGTTCCAATTTTTCAGTATGATTATCGTTGCAGATACCTTGAAGATATTGATGTATATAAGGAGACTTGTAATTTAGATGATAATATAAATCCCATTGAATTGTCAGAACCTGAATTAGAAAAGTTTACAACTGAACAATTTATATTTCAAAATTATGGTGATAAGGATTTTAATACTAGCATTTATAATGAAAATTGGATCAAGATTGCTGATTCATCAAATCTATTTTTGAGCACTGATGTTGAGGAGATAAATTTAACTGAAACAAATGAAAATATAGTTAATTTACCAAATTTTTTTGAAAATATTTATATTAATAATTTTAATCATATTAATAATTACATTCTAACAAATAAATTTAATAAAAATTTAGATAAAAATGTTCATGAGATTATTTTAATTATTGATACTATTAAAGATAAGCAACAACTCGTTAAAACATTTAAGGATGAAAATAATGATATTACTAGAATTTTAACTTCACCTATAATCCAAGATAGTAAGGTCTATGGAGTTGTATTAATAAAATATAAATTATTAATAAATAATTATGAACTAGCTAGACAATCTTTGAATTTCTTTAATTTTTTTCTTTTATTTATTGTAGTAACAATTTTATTATCATTTATTTTTCTAAGAGGTCTCATAACACCACTAAGGCAACTAACTAAAATTACTGTTTTAGAGAGAGACAAAACAAATAAGAAAAAATTAATCTACCCTCTAAGATCAGATGAAATTGGTATTTTATCAAACCAAATACAACTAATGTCAAGCGAATTAAAATCACAAATCAATCAATTAGAAAAATTTAGCTCTGATGTTGCTCATGAACTAAAAAATCCACTAACAGCAATAAAATCTTCGATTGAATTACTAACTAGTAAAAACATAACTAATGAAAATAGAATTAAGGTAATGAATAATTTTAATAAAGATATCGACAGAATGAATAGATTGATTTCCGACATTTCTCATTTTTCAAAAACTATTGCAGAAATTGAAATAGAAAATTTTGAACTGACTAATGTAAATAAATTTCTAAAAGAAAATTTTAGTGAAAAATCAGCTAATAAGAAAAATATTAAAATTTTACTTCAAATTGATAATAATAAAAACTTAGTACTTCTTAACAAAGATAAATTTTTGCAGGTAATACTAAATTTAATAGATAATAGTATTTCAATTGCCAAAAATAATTCAAATATTTTAATTACATCAAATAAAAAAAATGAAAATTGTGTTGAAATCAAAGTTTATGATCAAGGAAAAGGCATAGATTTAAAAGAAAAAAGTAAAATTTTTGATAGATTTTATACTGATAGAATAGATAATCGGGACAAACACTCTGGTCTTGGGCTTTCAATATCCTACGAGATAATCAATTCATTCAATGGTTCAATTGAATTAACAGAAAGTGACAAATTAGACTTTAGAGGTGCTTGTTTTCTGATTAAATTACCATTAAAAAGCTAAAACAATCGTAAAGGGATACAATCATGAGTGAAGATTTTAAGGTTAAAGATATAAGTTTGTCTGATTTTGGTGATAAAGAAATTGCAATAGCGGAAACAGAAATGCCAGGTTTAATGGCATTAAGAGAAGAGTATGGTGATTCTAAACCTTTAGAAGGGGCAAGAATTGTAGGTTGTTTACACATGACAATACAAACTGCTGTTTTGATTGAAACTTTGGTATTTTTAGGCGCTACTGTAAGATGGAGTTCATGTAATATTTTTTCCACTCAAGACCACGCTGCTGCTGCTATAGCAGCAAAAGGCATTCCAGTATTCGCTTGGAAAGGAATGACAGAAGAAGAATTTTGGTGGTGTATTGAGAAAACATTAGAAGGCCCAGATGGTTGGAAGCCAAATATGATTTTAGATGATGGTGGAGATGCTACAAAAATAATTCATGAAAAGTATCCAAAAATGTTGGAAGAAATTTTAGGTTTATCCGAAGAAACAACTACTGGTGTCCACCGTTTGAAAGAAATGGAAAAAAATGGAACATTAAAGGTGCCAGCAATAAATGTTAATGACTCAGTGACTAAGTCTAAATTTGACAACTTATATGGTTGTAAGGAAAGTCTAGTAGATGGAATAAGAAGAGGTACTGATGTAATGATGGCTGGTAAAATAGCTGTTGTAGCTGGATATGGAGATGTTGGTAAGGGTTCAGCAGCTAGCTTAAGAGGTGCAGGTGCTCGTGTTTGTGTGACTGAAATAGATCCAATTAATGCACTTCAAGCAGCAATGGAAGGTTACGAAGTTGTCACAATGGATGATGCTTGTAAATATGGAGATATATTTGTTACTGCCACTGGTAATCTTGATGTTATTACGCAAGATCATATGAGACAAATGAGAGATCGTGCTATTGTTTGTAATATTGGACATTTTGATAACGAAATACAAACAGAAGCTCTTCAAAATTATAAGTCAGATGAGATTAAACCACAAGTAAGAGAAGTAGAATTTCCAGATGGGAAGAAAATATTATTACTATCAGAGGGAAGACTTGTTAACCTAGGAAATGCTACTGGTCATCCTAGTTTTGTTATGAGCGCATCATTTACTAACCAGGTTTTAGCACAACTTGAGCTTTGGAAAAATTCTAAAAATTATGAAAATAAAGTTTATGTTTTACCAAAACATTTGGATGAAAAAGTTGCATCATTACATTTAAAGAAAGTTGGGGCGAAACTTACAGAATTAACTGATAAGCAAGCAGAATACATCGGAGTTAGTAAGCAGGGCCCATTTAAAGATAATACTTACAGATATTAGGAGTTAATATGAAAAGACCTTATTTATTTACAAGTGAATCAGTTTCTGAAGGTCATCCAGACAAAGTTTGTGATAGAATTTCAGATATGGTTGTTGATACTTATTTATCATCTGGTGACCCACAAACACGCGTAGCTTGCGAGACTTTGACTACTACTAATAAAGTAGTTCTAGCTGGAGAAGTAAGGGGACCTTCAGTTTCTAAAGACCAGATCATATCTGAAGTTAGAGATTGTATCAAAGATATTGGTTATGAACAAGATGGCTTTCATTGGCAGAATTGTGATGTTGAAAGCTTTCTTCATGAGCAATCTGCTGATATTGCTATGGGTGTTGATTCTGGTAGCAACAAAGATGAGGGTGCAGGCGATCAAGGAATCATGTTTGGTTTTGCTTGTAAAGACACTGAATCATTAATGCCAGCACCGATACATTATTCTCATCAAATATTATATAAAATGGCACAAGCCCGTAAAGATGGATCTGCATCTGGTCTAGAACCTGATTCAAAAAGCCAAGTTACAATGCTTTACGAAAACGGAAAACCAAGCAAAGTTACTTCTTTAGTTATTTCTTCACAACATAAAGAAGGTTTATCTCCTGAGGACGTAAAAGAAATTGTTAAACCTTACGTATATGAGTGCATACCTAATAACTTGTTAGAAGGTCTTAAAGATGAAGAATTCTATGTTAATCCTACAGGTAATTTTGTAATTGGAGGCCCTGATGGTGACTCTGGTTTAACTGGTCGTAAAATAATAGTTGATACATATGGTGGTGCAGCGCCCCATGGTGGAGGTGCATTTTCAGGAAAGGATCCATCTAAAGTTGATAGATCTGCAGCATATGCAGCTAGGTACTTAGCAAAAAATGTTGTTGCAGCTGATCTAGCTGATGAGTGTACTATACAGTTATCTTATGCAATAGGAGTATCAAAACCTTTATCAGTATATGTTAATACTAATGGAACAAATAAAGTAGATGAACAGAAAATTGAAAAATCTGTGCAAGATTTATTTGATCTAAGCCCAAGAGGAATAAGAGAACATTTGAAACTAACAAATGCAATTTATGTTCCAACATCTGCTTATGGGCATTTTGGTAGAGAGCCAAGTGACAAAGGACATTTCACTTGGGAAAAAACTGATTTAGTAGAAGCTCTAAAAGGTATTGCATAACAAAATTTGCAAAAATTAAGTAATCAAATTTTAGATCTTCGTGAACTTGAAAAACTCACTACTAATTTAAGCAAAGATATATCTTTTGGAGATGTTTACTTATTACAAGGGGAATTAGGTGTTGGTAAAACTACATTTGTAAGATTATTAATTAAAAATCTTTATGAATTAAATAATCTGCCCAAACCAGCTTCAATTATTAGTCCAACATATCCAATTTTGATTACTTACGAATTAAGTTCATCACAAATCTATCATTATGATCTTTATAGAGTTAAAAACTTAAAAGAATTAGATGAATTAGATTTTTTTGAAAATCTAAATAACAATATTACATTTGTAGAATGGCCTGAAATGTTAATTAATTTACCATTAAACAAAAAACACTATTTGATAAATTTAGATATGATTTCTGAAACTAGAAGAAAAATTAATATTAGTTTTAATCAATAGTCTAATGAATTTTGATCATAATGATTTAGAAAAAATTGAAGACGGATTATCAGAAAAATTAATTTATAGAATTACAGAAAAAGAAAATACCAAAATAATAATTGATTTTTCTAAAGATAAACAAGAGTTTAAAAATTTCCTTAATGTTTATAAAATATTACTAAAGGTTAATGTATTAATTCCTAAAATATATGAAGTTAATCAGCAACAATATAAAATATACATGCAAGATTTTGGAAGTGATAAATTTAATAAAATATATAATAAAGATAATCTTTATAAACTTTTAAAACTAGCTGTAGATAATATAATTGTTATTCAAAATGAAACGAATTTAAATAATTTAAAAAATTTAAAAGAATATACATTTGAAGATTTAAAAATTGAACTCAAAGAGTTTGTTAATTATTATATTCCTGGCAACAAAAATTTAAATTTTCCAACTTCAAAATTTTATGAATTATGGGAAAATATATTTTATTCTCAAAATTTTAATATGAACAATTTTGTTCACAAAGACTTTGAATTTGTTAATTTATTTTTTTTAGAAAATTATGAATCACATTTACAATGTGGAATTATTGATTTTCAAAGTGCCTTTACGGGATTTATAGGATGGGACCTATTATCATTATTAGAAAATCCAAGAATCAATTTTACAAGAGAATACAATGATAAATTAATTAAATATTTCTATAATAACATGCCAATTATTGATAATCTTAATACTTTTCGGGAACAGTATTATATTTTAAGTTTAGCTCGACAGTCTCGATTACTTGGGAGATGGAAAAAATTACTCAGCACAAATAATGATAATCAATACTTAAATTATTTAAAAATAACTAAATCTAGAACAATATCTATATTGAATAATATTAAAAATTATGAACTAAGATCAATTTATGAAAAGTATTTATAATTTATGAAGAATTTTACGTTAATGATTTTATGTGCAGGTTTTGGATCAAGAATGCTGAATTTGACACGCAGTACCCCAAAACCTCTGTTAAAATATAAAAATAAAGTATTATTAAAGAACACAATTGATTTCTTTACTAATATTGGATGTGATGAAATCTTAATAAATACACATTACTTACATCATAAAATTAAAAAGTATTTGGATAAAAATTTTAAAAAATATCCCATTCAGATTATTTATGAAAAAACAATACTTGGCACAGGTGGCGGGATAAAAAATATCTATAATCATACAAAAAGAAATAAAATCTGTGTTGTTAATTCTGATATTTTTTGGACAAATAAAAATAAATCACAAATCAAATATTTTCTTAGCAATTATCAAGATGTATCTCACTGTAAAATGTTGTTGTCTAAAGATATTAATTTTTTAGGTTTAAAAAAAGAAAATGGCGACTTTAATTTAAAAAGAAATGTAGTCATAAATTGGAAAAGTAAAAATGAGAAATTGTATTATTCCGGTCTTCAAATCGTATCTAAAAATATCTTTAATAATAGAAAAAAAATATTCACTATGAATGAAATTTGGACAAAACTAATAAAAAAACATCAAATCAAAGGTTATGTTATTTCTTCCAAAATTAGACATATTGGGGATAAAAAATCAATTTTAGAAAATTAGATTTAATTTATCTTGATTATAGATAAATATTTCTTACATATTATTTATGTCTACTCTTAAAACAAACGATCAAACTTTTGATAAAGATATATCTAATAATGACCTTCCGGTGGTAGTTGATTTTGGTGCAGAATGGTGTGGTCCATGTAAAGTACTTGACCCAATTTTAGAAGAAATTGCTGTTCAAAATAAAGACAAAGTTAAAATATATAAAATGAACATTGATGAGAACCCTATGACACCTCAAAAATATGGTATTAGGGGTATTCCTACAATAATGCTTTTTAAAAAAGGTGAGTTAATCGATACTAAGGTTGGCAGTCTTCCTAAAACAGCATTGGAAACCTGGATAGAATCTAATTTATAATAATCTTTTTCTAATTTTTCCTATCAAATACAAAGAGCCAGTAACTAGATATATTTTTTGTTGATTAGATCTAAAATATTTTAGAGCATCATTTATATTATTTATTTTCTCACATTTAATAGAATGAAATTCACAAATTTCATTAATTTGTTTAGTTTTAAATGCATTTTTTTCATCTGGAATTTTTATAGCCAAAACTTTGGATACTCTTTTTTTTATTTTGTTTAAAAATAAACTTGCTTTCTTATTATTTAACATTCCAAACAAGACTGTAGGTTTTATTCTTTTACTTTTTAAAAATTCATTTAGTTTATAAGCTCCATCAATATTATGTGATCCATCAAGAATTATTTTTTTATTTTTATATTTAATAATTTCTAATCTTCCAGGCCAAATTGTTTTTTTTATCGCTGAATTAATTTCTTTTGTATTTAATTTATATCCCATTTTTTTCATAATTTTTGCAAAATATATAGATATTGATGCGTTTTCTTCTTGATGTTTTCCGTTTAATGAAGGTTGAGTATAGAGATATTTTTTACCATCTATTTTTATTTCAAACTTATTTTTTAATGATTTTGTTACTTGAAATTCTTTCCCATAAAAATATTTATTTTCAAACTTATTTAATTTCTTTTGAATGTGATCTTTTAATTCTTTTTTTTGTTTACCAACTAAAACAAAATCAGAATTCTTCACTATACCTAATTTTTCATTAGCAATTTTCTTAAGTGTTTTTCCAAGAAATTCCTCATGATCAAAACTAATTGGCGTTAAAATACTGCAAATCTTTTTTGGTATTATATTAGTTGCATCTAATCTGCCTCCTAATCCTGTTTCTAAAATGAGAAAGTCAGATTCCGATTGTTTAAATAATATGAAGGCTGCAGCTGTTGTTATTTCAAAGAAAGTTATTGGTTTATTATTATTTATTTTTTTTACAAATATAAGAGTTTCGTATAATTTCTTTGTACTTACTTCTTTACCATTTAGAATTATTCTTTCATTAAATCTAGATAAATGAGGTGAGATATATGCATCACATTTATACCCATTCTTTAACAAAATATTTCTTATAAAACTTTGTACAGAACCTTTCCCATTTGTTCCTGCGATATGGATGGTTTTTGGCAGATGATCTTGAGGATTATCTAATTTTTTTAATAATAATTTTAATCTGTCTAATGAAAGGTCAATATATTTAGGATGAAGTTTAACTAGTTCATCTAACAACTTTTCTGTTTTAGATTTCACTTATTAACTTATGTGATCTAATATTTTATATAAAGTTTCTTTAAGATCTTTTCTATGCGAAACAATATCTACCATCCCATGATCTTTTAGATATTCAGCTTTTTGAAAATCTATAGGTAATTCTTCTCTGATGGTGTCTTGTATAACTCTTTTACCTGCGAAACCAATTGTAGCGCCTTTTTCTGCTATTGTTATATCACCTAACATCGCGAAAGATGCTGTTACTCCGCCAGTAGTAGGTTCAGTAAGAACAACTATGTAAGGTATATTATTTTCATTTAACAGATCAACAGCAGCAATTGTTCTAGGCATTTGCATTAAGCTTACAATTCCTTCCTGCATTCTTGCCCCACCAGATGAAGTAACAATTACATAAGGCAATTTGTTTTCTATAGCAATTTTAGCTCCTTTAACTATTGCTCCACCAACTGCTCTACCCATAGAACCTCCCATGAATTCAAAATTCATTAGTCCCGAGATAATTTCTTTGTCTTTAATTTTTCCCTTTATTAGAATAAAAGCATCATCCCTATTTGTTTTTTTTCTGTATTCTTTTAATCTATCTTTATATTTTTTTTTATCTGTGAATTTCAGTGGATCATCTGAGATTTTATCTGGGATAATTTCACTATAATCACCATCATTGAAGAACAACTTTATCCTATCTTCTGCAGACATTCTAAAATGATAATTGCAATTTACACAAACATATAAATTTTCTTTTAAATCTTTATGATGAATCATATTTCCACATGACACACAATTATTCCATAATTTCTCTGGAACACTTCTTCTTTTTACAAGTGAGGATAGTTTAGGTTTTACAAAATTTGTTAACCAATTCATACTTTAGTTCCATCTTTTAAATCTTTTGAAAATTTATTAATTTCTGATAACATCTTATCTTTATTATTTAAATTCTCTTCAATAATTTTAATTATACTTGAGCCAACAACTGCGCCATCAGCTATTTTGCATATATTGTTTACATCGGTTGAGTTTTTGATACCAAATCCTGGCACAACTGGTAAGTTCGTATGTTTTTTGATAAATGCTACTGATTTTTTAAGTTCATTAAGATCAGCAGATTTTTGTCCAGTAATTCCCATAACACTAACATAATATAAAAAACCACTAGCATTTTTTAATATTAACTTAAGCCTTTCTTCGTCAGTTGTAGGAGTAATTAATCTAATTAAATCAATTTCATTTTTTTTAAGCTCATTGATCAAATCTTCATCTTCTTCTGGTTGTAAATCTACAATAATTAAACCATCAACACCATTTTCTTTGCATTTTTTTACAAACTTCTCAATTCCAAAATATAGAATCAAATTATAGTAACCCATTAAAATAATAGGGAGATCACTTTTTATTTTTTTTGCCTCAGAGGCTAAAGAGAAAATATTTTCTAAATCAATTCCTCTACTTATAGCTCTGTTACTAGATAGCTGAATTGTTGGGCCATCAGCCATTGGATCAGAAAATGGCATTCCAATTTCCATAATATCAGCCCCATTATTAATTATTGTCTTAATAATTTGTAAACTTGTTTCAAAATCAGGATCACCACCAGTAACAAATGTTACTAATTTTTTTTCATCATTTTTAAATGTCTGACTAATTAGATTAGTCATTTAAATGTTTATGTTTAATTCATCGGCTATTGTAAAAATATCTTTATCTCCTCGGCCACACATGTTCATGACAATAATTTTATCTTTACTATAGTTTTTTGCTATTTTCTTTAATGCAGCTAATGCATGCGCTGGTTCTAAGGCTGGAATTATGCCTTCTAATTTACAACAATATTGAAAAGCCTCCAGCGCTTCTTTGTCTGTTGCCGACATGTATGTAACTCTTTTTTCTTCAAATAAAAATGAATGCTCCGGTCCAATTCCTGGATAATCTAAGCCTGCTGAAATGGAATGTGCTTCCTGAATCTGCCCAGATTTTGATTGTAATAAATATGTTTTATTTCCATGCAACACACCTGGTTTACCACCTGTTAAACTTGCTGCATGCTTATCAGTTTTTATCCCATGCCCTGCTGCTTCAACAGCAATCATTTCAACATTTGAGTCATCTAAAAATTCATGAAACAACCCTAAAGCATTTGAACCACCACCAATACATGCCATTAATAAATCTGGAGCCTTTCCTTCCAGTTCTTCAAGTTGTTTGCGAACTTCTTTACCAATTATAGATTGAAAATCTCTAACCATAGCTGGGTAAGGATGTGGTCCTGCAGCAGTCCCAATTATATAAAAGGTATCTTTAACATTTGTTACCCAATCTCTTAATGCTTCATTCATAGCATCTTTAAGTGATTTTGATCCAGTAGAAACTGATCGTATTTCTGCGCCGAGTAATTTCATTCTGAACACATTTGGAGATTGTCTTTCGATATCCTTTTCTCCCATATAAACTATGCATGGTAAACCAAATAGAGCACAAACTGTTGCTGTTGCGACGCCGTGCTGTCCTGCTCCTGTTTCAGCTATTATTCTAGACTTACCCATTTTTTTTGCCAACAAAATTTGTCCCATGCAATTATTTATTTTATGGGCACCTGTATGATTTAATTCATCTCTTTTAAAATAAATTTTTGGACCTCCAAGATCATTACTAATTCTTTCAGCAAAGAAAAGAGGACTTGGTCTACCAACATATGTTTTTAAATAATGATTAAATTCATCTATAAAGTTTTTATCATTTTTTATTTTTTCATATTCTTTTTCTACTTCAAGAATCAAGGGCATTAAGGTTTCTGAAACATATCTTCCTCCAAATTGACCAAAATAACCTTTTTCATTTGGGTAACTTTTATATGTATTTTTAAGCATTTTTTAATTTATCGATAAAATTATTTATAATGTGATTATCTTTAATGCCAAGCTCTTTTTCTACTCCAGAGGATAAATCTACACCAAACGGATTGATATCATTAAGAATTTCCTGAATATTTTTTACACTAATCCCACCTGATAAAAACCATGGTTTGTTAGTATTTAGATTTTTTAATATATTCCAATTAAAACTTTTTGCATTACCACCAGGTAACTCATTTTTCATTGGTTTATAATCAAATAAAAAATAATCTGAACTATTGTAGTTACTAATATTTCTTAAGTCATTTATGTCACTAATAGATATTGACTTAATTACTTTCACTCCAATTCTTTTTAAAGTTTTAATATATTCCTCATCTTCTGTTCCATGTAATTGAACGTATTTCAATCTAACTTTTTTTATTATATCTTCTATTTCATTAATATTTTTATTAACAAAAACACCCACACCATTAATGTTTAAATGTTCAGATTTTTTTTGTAAATTACTTGCATCTTCAATTGAAATATTTCTAGGGCTTTTAGAATAAAATATCATTCCAAAAAAATCTACATTATTCTCATCACAGCAGATTAGTGTATCTTCATTTTTTATTCCACAAATTTTAGTTATCATTATTAAATCAAACTTTTATTAATTTCTTTTAAAGTTTTAAGTGGATCTCTGGATTTAGTTATAGGTCTTCCAATGACTAAATAATTTGCTCCTAGTTTTATAGCTTTTTTTGGAGTTTCAACTCTCTTTTGGTCATCACTTTTTAATTTATTAGTAATCCTAATACCAGGTGTGACAATTATAAAATTTTCCCCAACTATTTTTCTTATATGTTTTATTTCCTGAGGACTGCATACAACTCCGTCAAGTTTATTTTTTTTTGCTTCTTGAGCAAATTTTTTTACTAATGTTGACACATTTTTTTGATTATAATATTTTTTAGTTTGGTCGCTGTCTAAGCTTGTTAAAATTGAAACTCCTAAAATCATTGTATTTTTTTTATTTGCTGTGGACCCTATCATCATATCATCACCACCAGATATATGAATTGTAGTAAAAAGAGGTTTAATTTTAATTAAAGCCTCCAATCCCTTCACTACTGTATTAGGTATATCATGTAATTTTAAATCAAGAAATATTTTGGGACAGATAGAATAAACTTTTTTATAACCCTCTAAGCCAAAATTATAAAAAAATTGGTAACCAATTTTAAAAGCGTAAACATCTTTTTTTAGTCTAGAAACTAACTTCAATGATTTATCAAAATTATCACTATCTAATGCAACAATAATTTTATTTGAACTCATGATTTAAATTAAGTTTAAACTTTATTAATCTTTTTATGCAATGTCTTTCCTGTTTTAAAATGCAATTTAAAAGTTTCTTTTTTATAAATTCTTTCGTTAGTTTTTGGATTTCTAACAAATTTTTCTTTATTTATTTTTTTACTAATTGTTCCAAATCCTCTAAGTTCGATGTTGTTACCATTTTTAAGTGAGTTTGTAATTTTTCTAATAAATAAATTAAAAATTGTTTCTATATCTTCTGATGGAAAATTTTTATGTTTATTGCTTAGAATAACAAGGATTTCAGATTTTAACATTAATCCTATTTTTTTAAAACTGATCCTAAAATATCACCTAATGAAGCTCCAGAAGTACTAGATCCATATTTTGAGAGCGCTTCTTTTTCATCTTGTATTTCAAGTTCTTTTATTGAAAGATTAATATATCTTGTTTTAGAGTCTAAAGACAATATTACCGAGTCAATACTTTCATCTAATGCAAAGCGTTCGATTTTTTGCTCATTTTTGTCTTTTGATAAATTAGATTTTTTAATAAATCCAAAAATCTTATTTTCTTTATCTAATTCTATTTTTATACCTTTTTCATCTGTATTAATAACTTTACCAGTTACTTTAGACTTAATTGGATTTTTGTCTAAGAAGTCCTGAACAGGGTCATTATTTAGATGCTTAATTCCTAAACTAATTCTTTCTTTTTCAACATTTATATCTAATATTTTAACTTTAACTTTATCGCCTTTTTTGAAATCATTAAGAATTTTTTCACATTCTTTTTCGTCCCAACTTAAATCTGAAACATGTACCATACCATCTATTTCATCTTGTACTTTTACAAAAATACCAAAATCCACGGTGTTTACAACTTCTGTGTCCAGCGAGTCATTAATGTTGTAGTTATCCTTTAATTTATCCCATGGATTTTCTTTAGTTTGTTTTAGACTACAATTTACTCTTCTTTTTTCTTGATCTATCTCAAGCACTTTTACTTCTAAGGTATCTTGTAAATTTAATATTTTTGAAGGATGAGGTGGTTTTTTCAACCATGTTAACTCATTTAAAGTTATTAGACCATCATACTTATCATTAATAATTATATTAACACTATTATCACTAATATTAATTACCTTTGAATTAATATTTTCATTTATTTTTATGTCTTCATTAACTTGATCCCAAGGATCTTCAGAAAGTTGTTTAATACCAAGACTTAATCTTGATAACTCTTCATCAAATTTAAGAACTTTTACCTTTATTGTTGAATTCAGATCTAAAATATCATTTGGGTTATTAATTTTAGTCCAAGAAATATCTGTAACATGTACCAAGCCGTCTAGACCGCCTAAATCAATAAAAGCTCCATAATCAGTTATATTTTTAACCTTACCTTCAATAATTGAACCTTCTTCAATAGTGCTTAAGAGCTCTTGTCTTTGTTCTTTTAATTCATTTTCTGTAATTGCTTTTCTAGATACAACTATATTTCCTCTATATTTATCCATCTTTAAAATCATTAATTCGATGGGTTTATTTAACAATTCTTTTGTATCTTTAACAATTTGTCTATTGTCGATTTGGCTTCCAGGAAGAAATGCAGTTACTCCATTTAAGTCAACACTCATGCCACCTTTTACTCTATTATATGGAACTCCAGTAACCACTTTATTTTCTGCAAAGCTTTCTTGTAAATTATGCCAAGCTTTTTGCTTTACTGCTTTTTCTCTAGATAATTTTGTCTCCCCATAAGCATTATCTACATTTTCAATATAAACTTCAGTTTCATCGCCAACTTCTATATCTATGTTTTGACCAGGTCTTGTAAATTCGTTAACTGGTACGCGTCCTTCACTTTTTAGACCAACATCAATGGTAACAATATCATTCTCAATTGAGATAATTTTTCCCTTTGCAATGCTTTTTTCTTTAACATTAGTATCTTTAAATGTTCCTTCAATTAATTCATCATATTGAATGTTAGAAATTTTCTGACTCATACTAATTATCTAAATAACATTTCAATTGCTTAATGGTTCTAATAAAGTTGCCATTATTATTAATAATTACAGACCCTTTTGGTATTGTCAAAGGTGAATTCTTTCTTGTTTTATCTTTCTTATCTCTCAAAATAATATCCTTCAAAATTTTTTGGTATATAGACTTTTCACCACTATCAATCAACTGTTTATATCTCCTTTTTGCTCTAATTTCTGGCTCAACATCTATATATAGTTTTATATTTGCATTTTTAAAAACAACTGATCCAATATCCCTCCCATCAATTACAAATCTATTGTATTCTAAATTTTCTTTAACAAAGCTATTTTGTACTCTGTTTATAAATAAACGGACTATGGAATGTATAGCGATTTGAGACGAGGCTTTACTAACTGCCTGAGATCTAAGATATTTGTTATTTCTAAATGAAATTCCATTTAATTTATCCAATTTAACTTGAATTTCTTTTGGATTTTTTATGTTTATATTATCTTTTATTAAAATATAGGCTAGACGCCTATAAAGCATACCAGAGTCTAGATGTTTTAGTTTCCATTTTTTACTTATATATTTTGCAATTCTTCCCTTTCCAGAAGCTGCTGGACCATCTACAGATACAATATAGGGTTTCAAATAATTTTTCCACCAACTGATTTGAATTCATTAATAAATGATGGAAAGCTAGTATTTATACTTTCTGCGTCGTTAATTTTCAATGGCCCTATCTTAGTTCCCATAACACAAAAAGACATAGCAATTCTATGATCGTAATCAGTTCTAATATTATTATTCTTAATTTCAAATTTTTTTGATGGATTTATAATTAAATCATCTTCAATAATATTACAATCAACACCACAATTTAATAAATTTAAATAAATAAGATTTAGTCTATCACTTTCTTTAACTCTTAATTCTTTTAATCCACGAAAAATACTCGGGGAATCAGCAAATGCGGCAGCAACTGAAAGAATTGGATATTCATCAATCATTAAATCAGCAAAACTGTTATCTAATTCACAACCTTTCAAGTTGGAGCTTGAGATTTCCATATCACAAACATTCTCATCATTGCTTATTCTTCTGTTTAAATAATTTATTCTAGCACCCATTTTTTCTAGAGCTAAAAGTAAACCATTTCTTGTTGGGTTAATATTAATATTTTTTAAAGTAATTTTTGAATTTTTATTTATTAATGCTGCAACAATAAAAAAAGCACTACTAGATAAATCACATGGAACATCAATATTTTTAGCTTTTAACTCTTTTAATCCATTTATAGTGATTAATTTTTTACGACCTTTAGAATCTATATCTATATCAGCACCAAATGCTTTAAGCATTATTTCTGTGTGATCTCTTGTAACCTTACTTTCTGTAATAGTTGATTTTCCATTAGTATTTAAAAAAGCAAATAATAAAGCCGATTTTATTTGAGCTGAAGGAATTGAGATTTCAATATTTGAAGATTCTAATTGTTTTCCTTTAATTTCGATTGGCAATGATCCATTTGAAGTGAAAATTTCTGCCTTCATCGCACTCAAAGGATCTGCAATTCTATTCATAGGTCTTTTTGAAAGTGATTTATCACCAGTAATTTTTGTATCAAAATTTTGTGCAGCTAATAAACCGGTAAGTAATCTTGCACTTGTACCTGAGTTACCAAGATAAATTTCTTTTTTCGGTTTTTTTAGAGATTTTAGACCATTTCCATAAATTATTAATTTATCTTCATTATCAATTATTTTTACTCCCATTTCTTTAAAAGCCTCTAAAGTATTATTTACATCTTCAGATTTTAGAATATTTGTTATTTCAGTAACTCCATTTGATATTGATGGAATTATAATTGCTCTATGAGAAATAGATTTATCACCTGGTATAATTGGACATCCATTAATACCATGGTCTATTTTATGACTAATCATTATAGTTTAAATTCAGACCCTAAATAAAACTTCTTGATTTTTTCATCATTTGTTGCAGAAATTGGATCGCCTTCATAAAATATTGCTCCTTCGTTAACAATATATACTTTATCTACTATCTTTAGTGTTTCTCTAACATTGTGATCAGTAATTAAGACACCAATATTTTTATCTTTAAGCTTCTTAATAATAATTTTAATTTCCTCAATAGATACTGGATCGATACCAGTTAAGGGTTCGTCTAATAGTAAATATTTTGGCTTAGAGGCTAATGTCCTTGCAATTTCTAGTCTTCTTCTTTCACCACCTGACAAAACTATGGATTTAGATTTTCTTACATGATTTATATCAAATTCATTTAAAAGATTTTGAAGAATTATTTCTTGTTTATTTTTATCTTTTTCTTTTATTTCAATTATTGATAAAAGATTATCTTCAACATTCATTCCTCGAAATATCGAAGCTTCTTGTGGAAGATAGCTAATTCCTAGTTTACCCCTAAGGTATATAGGTTGATTTGAAATATCTGTTTTGTCTAATATAATTGATCCTCTGTCTGGCTTAACTAAACCTACAATGGTGTAAAAGGTTGTTGTTTTGCCGGCACCATTTGGTCCGAGTAAACCAACAATTTCTCCACGCTTGATAGATATATTAATGTCTCTTATTACATCTTTATTACCATAACTTTTTGAAATTTTTTTAACAATTAATCCATCATCCAAAACACTAAACTTATTCATCGTTGTTTGATATAACCACTCTAACTTTCTTTGAATTATTTGATTTTATTTTATATGAATTGTTTTTTGTATCAAGTGTCCCGTAGTCTCCAGTTATTGTTTCTCCGTCTCGAATTATCTTAACACTTTCTTCTAACAGAATAATAGAGGTTTTCTCATCAAATTTGATATTTTTAGCATACATTTCTGTATTATTATTTTTTATATACGCAATTGTTTCATCATAAACATTTAAAAATACTATTTGATTTTTTCCTTCAATACTTTGATAAACTCCTTCAATAAATACTGCTTCAATGATTATATCATCATTAATAATTTTTGAATTTGGTCCTTTAAGTAAAAAATTTCCTGATAAGTTGTTTACTTTAATAAATTTATCTGAAAACATTGTAATATCTTTTGTAATTAATTCAGAATTAATACCTTGAATATTTATAATTTCTTCATCAATAGAAAAGTCTAGTTTTTCACCCATTCCTTCAATATTATATGTATTGGAAAACAAGCTTACATTACCATTCGCTTCAATATAATTAATATCATAGAGATCTTCATTAAATAAAATTTTAACATTATCTCCATTAAGCACAAAATCATCTGAATTGATTTTTACATTTTTCTTTAATAAATAATATTTTTCATTCTGATAAACTTCAATTCCATTTTCAGTTGTAATTTCTGTCTCTCCAATTTCCCTAGCATATATCGCAATTGTTAATTGAAAAAAAAATATTAAATATAAAAAAAATCTCATTTTATTTTAACTGATGAATTCCCATAGAAAATAATTTTATTTCCTTTATCATAAATATCAAATCCTTCTGAAATGATTGTTGTATTTTTTGATTTAAAAAAAGATTGAGTATCACTGTATGCATTTTGTTTTTTTCTATCAAAAATAACACTATTTGTTTTAATACTAAACTCTTTAGATTTAAATCTAACATTACTTTTTAACAAAATCTCATCTTTATTAATAAAATTTCCTTGCTTTGCAGTTATAAATATTTTTTGTTTGTCGCTATTAATTGCAAATTTAGGATTGGTAATGTCAACGTTTGATATTTTTGGTTTATTTTGTTCTATTTCTTTATCGACTGAATTTAGAATTGTTAACAAAATAAATCCTGAAAAAAAAATAATTGAAGAAACTAATAAAAATATTATATATTTTTTATTAATTGATAAAAAAAAGTTCAATTTAGCTCGTTAACCTTAGCAAATCATGGATATGCACTATTCCTAATGGTATTTTTTTTTCACAAATAAATAAGCTTGTTATTTTTTTTCTATTCATTAAATTTATAGCTTCACCAACTAACATATTTTTATCTGCTAAAGTTGGATTTTTTGTCATTACTTCTGATGCTTTTTTTTCAAAAAATTTAGCATTTAATTTTCTTCTCAAATCACCATCTGTAATGATCCCTACTATTTGTTTTTTGTTATTAATTACTCCAATACATCCAAAACTTTTTTTAGTCATAGTAATTAGAGCTTTAGACATTTTTTCATCTGATTTTGCCAAAGGCAATTCATTTCCTAAATGCATAACATCACTTAAATTTTTTAGATCTTTACCAAGATTCCCTCCTGGGTGTAGACTTTTAAACTGTGTGCTTTTAAAGCCTCTCAATTCTAATAAAGATATTGCTATGCAATCTCCAATAATCATAGTCATCGAAGTAGAGCTTGTGGGTGCTAAATTTAGAGGACATGCTTCGATTGGTTTTTTGAATAAAATTCCTACAGTAGCATTTTTGTGAAGTATACTTTTTGAATTACTTGTTATGCTTATAAGTTTAATATTAAATCTTTTAGTAAACTGAATTATATTATTTAGCTCTGATGTTTCACCTGAATTTGAAATTCCAATTACACAATCATCTTTTTTTATACTTCCTAAATCACCATGACTAGCTTCAGTTGCATGTATAAAGTAAGAAGGTGTTCCAGTTGATGTAAGTGTAGCTGATATCTTGTTACCAATGTGTGCACTTTTGCCAACACCAGTAATCACAACTTTGCCCTTTGTATTAAATATTAAATTAATTGCTTCACAAAAACTGCTATTAAATGTGGATTTCAAATTTTTTATACTGCTGAGTTCTTTTGCCAAAGTTCTATTTGCACTATTAATTATTTTTTTTTTATTTTTCATTAATGTTTAAATATATCTTGCTCTGACCAACCATTAATATCTAAATCTGTCCTATATTGAATGAAATCAAAGCAGGCCTTAGCTAATTTATTTCTTTTTTCCCTTAATAACATTTTATCAAGTTTATCTTTTATCCTGTGCAGATAAAATACGTCTGTAGCAGCGTATTTTTGTTGATCTTTAGTTAATTCACCACCCCAATCAGAAGATTGTTCAGTTTTTGAAATTGATTTTCCTAATAATTCACTGCAAAGATCTTTGTAACCATGTTTATCAGTATAAGTTCTAACAAGTTTAGATGCAATTTTTGTGCAGTAAATATTTTTAATATTAATTTTGAAGTTATGTTTGAATACAGCTACATCAAACCTTGCATAATGAAATATTTTTTGAATTTTATTATTCTTAAGAATTTTAATTAAATTATGAGGTTTTTCAGTAGATAGGTCAATTTTTACTAAGTGACATATTTCATCACCATTTGAAATTTGGACTAAACATAATTTATCTCTTTTTGGATTTAATCCCATTGTTTCACTATCAAAAGCGATAATATTAGTTGGTTCAAAACTTGCTGGTAGATCGCCTCTATAGAAATTTATTTTCATTTTGATTTTATTACCTGTATAATTTATATTTTTTCTCTATATCACTTATTTAATTAAAGGTCATGAAATCAATAGTAATTTTTGGAGGTGCGGGTTTTGTAGGTAAACATTTAATAAGGCGTCTTGCTAAAAAAGGCCACAAAATCATTGTTCCATATCAAAGATCTGTTCAAGAGGCTAAAATTCGACTTTTAGGTGTAACAGGACAAGTAATTCCATTTCGTTACTCTTCATTAGAAGATAAAAGGCTTAAATCTGTCATAAATAATGTCGATGTATGTATTAATTTGAAAACTACATATGACAAAAAGAAGGGTGATTTTAACAATACAATTTTTAAGTTTAATCAGAAACTTATTAAGATATTAAAATCTAGTAAGGAATTAAAACAATTCATTTTTTTTTCTGGTCTTGGTGTAGATATTGATAAAAATTCAACGAGAAGTACTGCAGTTCATAAATCTGAAAAGGAAGCTTTTAAAAAACTTGATAATGTAATTATTATCAGGCCAGGTGTTATTATAGGTGGTGGTGATATTTTCATGAAAAGACTTTTACCAATATTTAAAGCTTCATTTTTTGTCCCACTTTTTGGAGATGGTTCAAAAAAATTCCAACCAGTATTTATTGATGATGTATCTCTAGCTGTCGATGAAATAATTAATTCTAAGATCAATGGGAAAAATATTTACGAACTTGCTGGCCCTAGGATCTATTCTTACAAAGAATTCTTTAATCATATTTCTAATTTTTTAAACAAAACTAGAGTCTTAGTTCCTGTTCCTATGGCAGTAATGAAACCTATGATAAATATTGCTGAAAAAACTCCAATTTCGCCTCTTACGTCAGAACAGTTAACATTATTTGAAAAGGATAATCTTGTCGTAAATATCGATAAATCATTCCAAAATCTTGATATTAATCCACAGGATACACTACAAATACTTAAAAATATTGTTGTAAATTAGAGGTTTTCTCAGTTTTAGTACATAAGTGGTACTATTATTATAAAATTATTGTTTCCTTTTTTATCTTGAATGTGTATTTGGTTCGATCTAGATAAAATAGTAAACAAATGATAACTAAATGCTAAAATTTACAAAAATAAATAAGGAAAATCCTAGTAAAATATCTGCCAAGGAGAGGGTTAAATCATTTGATGAAATTTACGCTAAATATGCTTCACAAAAGGCCGAAGAACAAGCTTCCAGATGTTCTCAATGCGGTGTTCCTTTCTGCCAAGTTCATTGTCCTTTACACAATAATATTCCAGATTGGTTAAAGTTAACTGCTGAGGATAGAATGCAGGAGGCATTTGAAATTTCCAGCTCTACAAATAACATGCCTGAAATTTGTGGTCGTATATGTCCCCAAGATCGTTTGTGTGAAGGTAACTGTGTAATTGAACAATCTGGCCACGGTACTGTTACTATAGGATCGATAGAAAAATATATTACGGATAAAGCTTGGGAAGAAGGTTGGGTAAAAAATATAGAACCAGTTGAAGAAAGAAATCAAAGTGTTGGAATTATCGGTTCTGGTCCTGCTGGATTAGCTGCAGCAGAAGAACTTCGTAAAAAAGGATTTCAAGTTACAATATATGATCGCTACGATAGACCAGGAGGTCTTTTAATTTATGGTATCCCAAATTTTAAACTAGAAAAAGATATTGTTATAAGAAGAACAAATCGACTTAAAGAAAGTGGAATTAAGTTTGAATTAAACTGCGATATTGGAAAAGACATTACTTTTGAAGATATTAAAATTAAGCATGATGCAGTTCTTATAGCAACCGGGGTTTACAAATTTAGAGAAATCAATCTAAACACATCTAATTTTAATAATGTTGTACCAGCTTTAGATTTCCTAATAGCAAGTAACAAGACTGGTTTAAAAGATAAAGTTGAAGATTTCACAAATGGAAGATTAAACGCAAATGGAAAAAATGTAGTTGTCATTGGTGGTGGTGATACCGCTATGGACTGCGTTAGAACGGCTGTAAGACAAGGAGCAAAATCCGTTAAGTGTCTTTACAGACGTGATAAGACAAACATGCCTGGTTCGCAAAGAGAAGTTCAAAATGCAATAGAAGAGGGCGTCGATTTTCAATGGTTGACTTTACCAACTGAATATTCGGGAAACGGGTCATTGAAAAATGTCAGAACCGTTTTAATGCAACTTGGAGAACCAGATGAGTCAGGTAGAAGGAAGCCAGAGCCAAAAGAAGGTACGGAAAAAGACCTAGATGTTGATTTAGCTATAGAAGCTTTGGGTTTTGAACCTGAAAATTTACCCAAGCTTTTTGATTATAATGACCTGACAGTTACAAGATGGGGTACACTAAAAATTAATTATAAAAATATGATGACATCAATTGATGGAGTATTTGCTGCTGGAGATATTGTTCGCGGTGCAAGTTTAGTTGTTTGGGGAATAAAAGATGGTCGTGATGCAGCAAAAAATATTAATGAATATTTAGAAAACAATTTTTCCGATCAAAATAATATCAATAAGAAAGCAGTAAATGCCTAATCACTTTATTGAAAAGTATAAAAAGGATAAAAAATTCTTAGAAGAAAATCATCTTTATAATGAACAAGATGAACATTCATCATGTGGTGTTGGATTAATAGCATCTTTAGATGGATCTGAGACAAGAGAAATAGTCGAGTTAGGAGTTCAAGCTTTAAGAGTTTTGTATCACCGGGGAGCAGTTGATGCTGATGGCAAAACAGGTGATGGTGCAGGAATACAGTTATCCATACCAAAGAATTTTTTTACTCAACAAATAGAAAGAACTGGTCACACTCCTAATGATCTACCTTTCGGGATTGGCATGATTTTTTTACCACGTACAGATTTTGCGGCTCAAGAAAATGCTCGTACAATTGTTGAATCTGAAATAATTAAAGAAGGTTTGAAAATATATGGTTGGAGACACGTTCCAATTAATTCATCGATTATTGGTGATAAAGCAAAAGCAACAAGGCCAGAAATAGAACAAATACTAATTTGTAATGAAAAACTAGAAGATGAAAAGCAATTTGATAATAAACTTTATATAATTAGAAAAAGAATAGAAAAAAAAATAAGAAATCAAAATATTTCAGACTTTTATATTTGCTCACTATCTTGCCAGTCTATTGTTTATAAAGGTATGTTTTTAGCAGAACAGCTTTCCAATTTTTATCCAGACATCCAAAATGAGAATTTTATTTCTAGATATGCAGTTTATCACCAGCGTTATTCAACTAATACATTTCCTACATGGTCTTTAGCACAGCCTTTTAGAGTGATTGCGCATAATGGTGAAATAAATACACTTAAAGGTAATAAAAATTGGATGGCTGCTCATGAGCCAAGAATGGAACATAAAAATTTTGGTAATAATGTTGATGATTTAAAACCCATAATTGATGCTAAAGCGTCTGACTCTGCTGCATTAGACTCAACAATAGAGTTATTAGTTAAAGCTAATCGTTCTTTACCTATGGCTAAAATAATAACAATTCCAGAAGCTTGGTCCCACAGAAGAGATTTTCCAAAAAAAATTAAAGATTTATACGCTTATGGTGGAGCAGTTATGGAGCCATGGGATGGTCCAGCAGCAATATGTGGCGCGTACGGTGATTGGGCTATTGCTGGAATGGATAGAAATGGCCTTAGACCTATAAGATATACACTGACAAAAAATCTTCTTATTGCGGGTTCTGAAACTGGAATGGTTGATATTAAAGAAAATGAAATAGTAGAAAGAGGTAGGGTAGGACCAGGTCAATTAATAGCAGTCAACTTTAAAGAGAAAAAATTTTTTAAAGATCATGAGATAAAAAAGTATTTGGCAGAAACTAAACCATTTGGTGATTGGACTAAAAAAATTACGTATATTGACAAACTTGTTAAATCTGTTGACGAGGAATTTAGAGATTTAGACTCTGGAGATCTACGAAAAAGAATGGCATGCTTTGCATGGTCAGTAGAAGACATCGAATTAATACTTCATCCTATGATTGCCGAAAAAAAAGAAGCAACGGGATCGATGGGAGATGACACTCCACTAGCTGTGCTTTCAAATAAATATAGAGGACTCCATCATTTTTTTAGACAAAATTTTAGTCAAGTTACAAATCCACCAATTGATTCATTAAGAGAAAGAGTTGTTATGAGTCTTCGGACTAGAATTGGAAACTTAAGTAATATTCTTGATGAAGATGAAGATCAATGCGATCATTTACAATTGAACACCCCTGTTCTTTCAATTGAGCAATTCAAATCTATGCGTAGATATATGAAAGATACCGTGAAGATCATTGACACTACAATGGATAAAACAAATCCTGAAAATAATTTTGAGACAGAAATTTCAAGAATAAACCGAGAAGCAGAACAAGCTGTTAGAGAAGGGTATGTTCATATAATTTTAAGTGACAAACAAATGTCTAAAACAAGAATAGCTCTTCCTATCATATTAGTTACAAGTTCTGTTCATCATCATTTAATTAAACAAAATCTTCGAACTTTTATTTCCTTAAATGTTCAATCTGCAGAATGTTTAGATGTACAATATTTCGCTGTGCTTATCGGAGTAGGAGCAACAAGTGTGAATGCGTATATGGCACAACAAGCGATAGCGGAAAGACATAAAAAGGGATTATTTAAAGATCTCTCATATGAAGAATGTGTAGAAAGATTCATTAATTCCATAAATAATGGTTTGCTTAAGACTATGAGTAAGATGGGAATATCAGTGATTAATTCATATCGAGGTGGTTGTAATTTTGAAGCGATTGGCCTTAGCAGAAATTTAATGAGTAAATATTTTCCTTCTATGAGTTCTAAAATATCTGGTATTGGAATCAGTGGTATTGAAAGAAGATCAAGATTAGCTCATGATAATGCTTATGAAGAAAGCGTTATTACGCTGCCAATTGGAGGAAATTATCGCTATAGATTTGGCGGTGAAAAACATGCTTTTGAAGCAAGATCAATTCACATGCTTCAAACTGCAGTAACTTCTAATAATTATTCTTTATTTAAAAAATATTCTTCGATGATTGATGAAATGGATCCTATAAATATTCGTGACCTTTTAGACTTCAAAAAGAATAACGATAACAACAACTCAAACACAGTAGAACCTTCTCAAGAAATTAGAAAAAGACTAGTTGCACCAGGGATATCACTTGGAGCCTTAAGCCCAGAAGCTCACGAAACTCTTTCTGTAGCAATGAACAGGATAGGAGCTAAATCAGATTCAGGTGAGGGTGGTGAAGACCCAATTAGATTTAAACCCAAGTCAAATGGAGATAATGCATCATCAAAAATTAAACAAATTGCAAGTGGACGATTTGGTGTAACCGCGGAGTATTTAAATAATTGTGAAGAAATTGAAATTAAAGTTGCACAAGGTGCAAAACCTGGTGAGGGTGGACAATTGCCAGGAGGAAAAGTTACAGAATTAATTGCTAAACTAAGACATTCAACTGAAGGTGTGACGCTTATTAGTCCTCCTCCTCATCATGATATTTATTCTATCGAAGATTTAGCTCAGCTGATTTACGATTTGAAACAAATAAATCCAAAAGCTAAAGTATGCGTTAAGTTAGTTGCTCAGTCAGGTATTGGAACAGTTGCTGCTGGTGTAGCAAAAGCAAAAGCTGATACGATACTCATTTCTGGTCACAATGGTGGAACTGGAGCAAGCCCACAAACAAGCATTAAGTATGCAGGACTTCCTTGGGAACTTGGATTAAGTGAAGTACATCAAGTTTTATCTCTAAATAACCTAAGGGATAAAGTTGTTCTTAGAACTGACGGAGGTTTGAAAACAGGAAAAGATATAGTTATTGCGGCTATGCTTGGAGCAGAAGAATATGGAATTGGAACAGCAAGTTTAGTTGCAATGGGTTGTATTATGGTTAGACAATGTCATTCAAATACATGTCCTGTTGGAGTTTGCTCACAGGATGAAAAACTTAGAGAAAAATTTACTGGAACACCAGAAAAAGTAATTAATCTTTTTAGTTTTATTGCTGATGAAGTAAGAGAAATTTTAGGATCACTTGGCTTTTCTTCTCTTGATGAAGTAGTTGGGAGATCTGATCTTTTATATCAAGTCAGCAGAGGAAGTTCTGATCTTGATGATTTAGATTTAAATCCAATTATTCAAACTATTGATTCATCAGTTGGAGAATTTGAGATAAAGAAAAATACAATTAATAAAGTTAGTGATAGTCTCGATCTTAAAATCATAAAGGACGCCAAATCTTTTTTTGAAACAGATCAAAAAGTTGAACTAAACTATAATATAAAAAATACTGATAGAGCTATTGGTACAAGACTTGCATCTGAAATTACTACTACAAAAGGAATGAGTTCTCTTCCAGAGGATTTCTTTACTGTTAATTTTCATGGCTCTGCAGGACAATCTTTTGGAGCCTGGAGTGTACAAGGAACTACACTTAGAATTTTCGGAGACGCTAATGACTACGTAGCAAAAGGATTATCGGGTGGTAAAATTGTCATTCAACCAAGTTCGTCTTCACAGCTACAAACAAACAAAAACGTTATCATTGGGAATACTGTTCTATATGGCGCAACACGTGGTAAACTTTTTGCAGCTGGTACTGCTGGTGATAGATTTGCTGTTAGAAACTCCGGCGCACATGCTGTTATTGAAGGATGTGGCGATAATGGATGTGAATACATGACTGGAGGAAGTGCAGTTATTCTTGGCGAAGTAGGAAATAATTTTGGAGCTGGAATGACAGGAGGTATGGCATTTGTTTATGACAAAGAAGGAACTTTACCACTTCGAATTAATCTTGAAGATATTTTCTATCAGCAACAAATGACAAGTTATTGGGAGAAAATTTTATATCAAAAAATTGAGGAACATATCAAAGAAACAAATTCACGGTACGCAAAAAATTTTCTTGAAAATTGGGAAAATGAAAAATTACTCTTCTGGCAGATTGTGCCAAAAGAAATGATTAATAAATTTGATCAGCCTGTCTTAATACAAGAAGAAAAATCTGCTTAGTTTTTTATTATTGATTGAATAGACTCATTTATTATTTTTAAATCAAACGGTTCTGATAATCGATGATCACCATTTTTTAATAATTTAATTTGTATTTGCTTTCCTTTAATTTTTTTTACTATTTTTTCTGGAACATCTGGAGTGACAACATTATCTTTTAAGCCTTGTATTAAAATTAAAGGCTTATTCCATTTGAATTCTTTATTTAAAATTTTATTTTTTCTACCATCAACAATATATTTTTTTTTAATAAGATAACTAAAGCCATAGGAGGAATATTTAATAATTCCCTTTTTCCTCATTTCTTGTTTTTTCTTTAAAGGGAGTTTTTTATAAAATTCATCGATATAATCAGGTGCTGCTGCTAGACCAATTAATCCAGCAATTCTTTTTGGTCTGGCTTTGGCAGCTAAAAACATCAACCATCCACCCATGCTACTACCAACAAGTATTTGTGGCCCTTTGGCAATATTATCAATGATGTCAATTAAGTCTTTCTTCCAATCTGAAATTGTAAAATCTTCGAATTTTCCATCAGATTTGCCATGACCACGGCACTCAAAACGAATAAACCTCAATTTATTTTTTCGAGCAAATCTCTCTAAAGACATAGCTTTTTGACCACTCATATCTGAGTTAAGGCCATGGATAAAGATCATACCAGGCCCCTTACCCTTTATAGATTTATAACAAATTTTTTCTTTTTTCTTATTAATAAAGTAAGGCATCTTTGATACAAATACTTATATTTTAACAAAATGTCATCATTTAATGTCGCTCAAATTCTTCCTTCTTTAGATTCTGGTGGTGTCGAAAGAGGTACTATTGAAGTCGCAAATTATTTATCTGAATTAAATTTAAAAAATAATATTATTTCTAATGGAGGTGATTTAATCAAGGAGATTGATAAAAATTATACCAATCATTTTCAACTACCAGTTAACTCAAAAAATTTTTTTATTTATTCATTAATTGCTAATCAATTAAAAAAATTAATTATTAATCAAAATATTAATGTTGTTCATGTACGATCAAGAGCACCAGCATGGATTTTAAGTTTTATAAAAAATAGAAACTTCAAAACAATATCTACATTTCATAATGTATATAGTGGTAATTCTTATTTTAAAAAAATCTATAATAAGCAATTATCTAAAGTTGATCAGATTGTTGCGATTTCAAATTATGTAAAAAATGAAATTAGTAAAAAATACAATTTAGATTCAAATAAAATTAAAGTGATCAATAGAGGAGTTGATGTTAAATATTTTGAAAAACCAATTTTAGATTCTAAAATAGAAAATATAATAAGTAAGTATCAAATTGATACTTCAAAAAATATTATTTTATATCCAGCGAGGCTAACAAACTGGAAAGGTCAAATTGAGTTTTTAGATATATTTAATAAGATACAAAATGATAATTTTTTACTTTTTTTTGCAGGTGATACAAAAAATCAATCTTATACAGAAAAATTACAAAATAAAATTCAAAGTTTTAACCTTAGTCATAAATGTAAGATTATAGGTAATCTACTTAGAGATGATTTGAAAACTTTATATTATCTATCATCAATTATTACCTCTTTTCCTTTACAAGCTGAAGGGTTCGGAAGAACTATAAGCGAAGCATTAATAATGAAAAAAAAAATACTTGCTTTTAACTATGGTGGTGTCAAAGATCAGCTTGATAAATTAGATGATATTTATAAAGTAGATCCTCATAAATATAATGAAATAGATATAAAACTTCAAAATATTATAAAAATAGATAAAGAAAAATTTTCTAATATTTCTTTAGATAGTAAAGACTACATATCAAAAACATTTTCAAAATACCAAATGGTACAAAGTTACGTAGACTTATATGAACAGCAATCAATTTAACAAAATACTAGTTGTAAAGCATGGATCACTTGGTGATATTGCATTTTCTATACTTGCAATGGCATCGATTAAGCAATTTTTTAGTAATGCCACTATTGACCTACTCACTGAAGAAAAATACGTAAATTTTTTAAGCAATTCAAATTATTTTAATTCAATTTTTAAAGATAATAGAAAAGGAATAATAGATTCACTAAATGTTATATTAAAAATTAATCAAAATAAATATGATCTAATCATAGATTTACAGAATTCTAAAAGAACAAATAATTATTGGTCATTATTAAAATTTATTTCAAAAGTAAAAGTTAACGGATCTCGTTCTAATTGTGATATTCAATATGTAATTCCTCCACAAGGAACTGAATCTCCGCAACAAGGTTTATACAATCAATTAAAGTTGATTGGAGTAAATGAAATTAATAAAAATGTAGATTGGCTTTTCAAAAATATTACAGCAATTAATGGAGACAAAATAATCTTAATGATACCTGGTGTTTCTAAATCAGGTAAAGACAAGCAATGGTCTCCGGATAAATTTGCAATACTTGCGAGCACTCTAGAAAAAAAAGGATATCATATTTGTGTTGTTGGGCAAAAATCAGATAAAGAAACAGTAGAAACGATCAATAATGCATGTCAGAAGGTTTTTGATTTAAGTGATAAATCTCCTCCTGAAATCATCTACTCCGTAGCTAAAAAAAGTAATTTTATAATAAGTAATGATACTGGCCCAGGTCATATAGCAGCTCTAAGTAATTCACCTATTCTTTTTTTAGCTAAAGACAATGTTATCTCAAAATCAAACTTATCTGAATATAAAAATGCTTACACAATCCTAAGTGATAAAATGGAGTCAATTTCAGTAAAAAAAGTTTTAGATTTTTTAAATGATAGTAAATTAACTAATAAATGAAATTATTTCTTTTTCTAAATTTTGGTTATTAGAGAATAGTTTAGTATATTTTTTCTTCCACGGTGAATATTCTTTTGCTATCATATCTGGAACATTATCTGAATCATAAATAACACAAAGTTTAGTTTCACAAAGTGATGCAATATGCGTACATCCACATTCAGGTGTAATTACATATGTTGAAGAATTTATTAGTGATGTCCAATTATCAAAATTTAATTTATCTAAGATTATAACATTATTTATAGTTTTAAGGTTTTCAAACCTTTCATTAGTAATAATCTCATATTTTTTAAATATTTCATAGAATACATTTTTTGATGTACCGTCAGTTGTCATTACAATATTGATTTCTAAATTTCTAAGATTGTCTAACAGATTGATAAACTTTTCTTCTGAAAAATATTTATTGACCCATTTTGAAGATAAATGAATCAAACATAATTTCTTAGAATTTAAGTCTATTTTACCAAATTCAATTAAACTCTTAATCTCTGCATTATTATTTAAATTTAATCCATTTTTAGTAACTAATTCCATCATAATCTCTGTTTGATGAATTGAAATATTTTGTGAATATCTAAATTGGCGATCAATTATTATGCAGTTATTAAAAAAGATTTTAGCCAAGATCCTATCAAGAAATTTACTCATGTAATTATTTTTGTATCTAGATTTAAAAATTAATAATGATTTTGTTCTACTTTTAGAAAAAATTGATACTAAAATACTAATTAACCCGGGACTGAATGTGAAAATATAATCATAATTTTCATTTTTTAATTTTGAAATCGTTTTTAAGATTTGATAAAATTTATTTTGAAGTAAAAAAACTTTGTTAATAGGTTTAAAATTTTTACACACCTTCTGATTTTTTGTAGAACATACAATATCAATTTGATAATTCTTATTAACTTCTTTTAATCCTTGAATAATTGGGAGAGTAAGTATCATATCTCCCATTTTATCGTTCCTAACTAAACAAATTCTCATAAAGTGTATTTAATAACTTAAAAACAATTAATTTTTTTTTAAAATCAGCTCTTGAATTTAATTTCATTTGAGATTATATCCTAAAAAAATATGACAAAAGACTTAATTTCCTAATATGCTATTAAATAATAGCTTTAACTCAATCTTTATATAATTTTGGCCGTAAACTTTAAAACTAAGAAAGATATTGGTCCAAGAATCAATGAGCAGATTACTGCAAGCGAAGTGAGACTTATATCCAGTAATGGAAAACAGCTAGGTATATTAAGCATCCGTGAAGCACTCATACAAGCTGAAGATGAGGGATTTGATTTAGTTGAAGTTTCACCAGAAGCTAACCCACCAGTATGTAAAATTATTGATTATGGAAAGTTAAAATACAGAGAGCAAAAAAGTAAAAAAGAAGCAAAGAAAAAACAAAAAACTATAGAAGTAAAAGAAATTAAGATGAGGCCTGGAATTGATACTCATGATTATAATGTAAAAGTTAAAGCATTATCAAAGTTTATTGGCGGTGGAAACAAGGTTAAAGTTTCAATGCGTTTTAGAGGCCGTGAAATGGAGCATCAAAACTTAGGTTTTGATTTGCTTAAAAAACTTACAACTGAAGTAGAAGAATACGCTAAAGTTGAAGTAGCACCTAAATTTGAGGGAAAACAAATAATGATGATACTTGTCCCTCAAATTGTTAAGTAATTCTTCATATTGCAAAAAATTTAATTATCAGTATAAGCCTACAAAACTTGTTACGGCCTGCGGGGCAGCCTAACGGGTAAACTTTAAATAATAGGAGATAGTAATGCCCAAGCTAAAAACTAAAAGTAGTTTAAAAAAAAGATTTTCTAGAACAGGTACTGGTAAAATTAAATTCAAACCTGCTGGAAAAAGACACGGGATGAGTAAACGTTCCAACAAATTTATCCGTAACACTAAAAGATCTGCGATTATGTCGCCAGGCGACTCAGCTTTAATTGATCATATGTTACCATACAACAAGTAAGGGGAAATCAATGGCAAGAGTATCACGAGGTGTTACAGCAAGAGCTAGACATAAAAAAGTAATTAAAAGAGCAAAAGGTTATTACGGTAGAAGAAAAAATGTCTTTCGAGTTGCTGTACAAGCAGTTGAAAGAGGTATGCAATATGCATACAGAGACCGTAAAAAAAGAAAAAGTGATTTTAGAGGTTTATGGATTCAAAGAATCAATGCTGGTGTTAGACTTCATGGTTTAACATATTCACAATTTATATCTGGTCTTAAAAAATCATCTATTGAAATAGATAGAAAGATTTTAGCGGATCTTGCAGTTAACCAGCCAGAGGCTTTTAAAGCCTTAGTTGATAAAGCTCAATCTGCTAGATAATTTTAATTAATAAAATATAATATATATTGATGGCATTTGCTGAAGATAAAATTGATATTCTTAAAAAAATTAAAGCTTCAAAATCTTTTGAAGAATTAGAAAAACTTCGATTATATTATTTAGGTAAAAAAGGATTAATACCTGAAGCTTTAAAGGGATTAAGTTTCTTGTCGATTGAAGAAAAAAAATCCAAAGGCCAGGAATTAAATATTATTAAAAAAGAAATTGAAGAAGGTATTAAAAACCAAAGAACAGAAATTGAAAATATAGAAATTGCAAACAAGATTAATTTAGAATCAATTGATGTTACTCTACCACCTAATATATCTGAAAAAGGAAAAATACACCCAATTAGTCAAACAATATTTAATATTATAGAAATTTTTGGAAATTTAAATTATGCAGTGGAAACAGGTCCAGATATAGAAACAGATTTTAATAATTTTACAGCTTTAAATATACCAGAACATCATCCAGCAAGAGAAATGCAGGATACTTTTTATGTTCAAGATAATGGAGACAAAAATGTTCTTCGAACCCATACCAGTCCTGTTCAAGTGAGAACAATGCTAAACACAAAACCTCCTATTAAAATTATTGTGCCTGGCAGAACTTACAGAAGTGATTCTGATGCTACACATGCTCCTATGTTTCATCAGGTAGAAGGTTTAGTCGTTGATACAAGTTCTACTATGGTTGATTTAAAATCAACACTCGTTTCATTCTTAGAAGAATTTTTCGAAGTAAAAAACTTACAATATCGTTTTCGCCCTAGCTACTTTCCTTTTACCGAGCCTAGTGCAGAAATGGATGTAGCTTATACCAAAGTAAATAATAAAATAAAAATTGGTGAAGGAGATAAATGGTTAGAAATATTGGGTTGTGGAATGGTCAATCCTATAGTTTTAGACAATTGTAATATAGATTCAAAACAGTATCAGGGTTTTGCTTTTGGTATGGGAATTGAGCGTTTGTCGATGCTTAAATATGGTATTACAGATTTAAGAAGTTTTTTTGATCCAAATTATAGATGGCTGGATCATTATGGTTTTAGTATATTGGATAACCAAACAAGATCAGGGCTATAAATGAAATTTACACTAGACTGGCTAAAAGATCATTTAGATACTTCTGAAAATTTAAATACCATAACAGATACTCTAACCAATATTGGTTTAGAGATTGAAAGTGTAGAAGATAAATCAGAAATATTTAAGAATTTTACAGTAGCTAAAATTTTAAAAGTAGAAAAACATCCAGATGCAGATAAGCTTAAAGTATGTCAGGTTGAAACAATAAATGGAAATTATCAAGTTGTGTGTGGTGCTCCAAATGCAAGAGAAGGCATGCTTGGAATTTTTGCACCAGAAAATAGTTACATTCCTGGAACTGACTTACATTTAAAGAAAACTAAAATTAGAGGAGTTGAGTCTTGCGGAATGCTTGTATCAGAAAGAGAGATGGGTATTTCTGATGAACACGATGGAATTATTGAACTTAAAGATAATTATAAAATTGGTGATCTATTTAGTAAAATTTTTGCAATAGATGAACCTGTTATTGAAATTAATTTAACACCAAATAGATCTGACTGTTTATCAGTCAGAGGTATCGCAAGAGATTTAGCAGCAGCAGGAATTGGTAAATTAAAAGAATTAAATTATAAAAAATCAAAAGAATCATTCAAAAGCCCAATTACGTGGAAAAAAGAATTTCAAAATAATAATCTATGTCCTGGAGTAGCAGGTCGATATTTCAAAAATGTCAAAAATGTAGAAAGCCCTAAATGGCTTCAAGATAGATTAACCGCAATCGGATTAAGACCCATTTCAGCTCTTGTTGACATTACAAATTATATTACCTTTGACTTAGGAAGACCACTTCATGTTTACGATGCTGATAAAGTGTCAGGCAATTTAACAATGCGATTAGCCAACAAAAATGAGGAATGTTTAGCATTAAATGAAGTTAATTATAAATGTGACATTGACATGATTGTAATTTCTGATGACGAAAAAAAACTTCATGGAATCGGTGGAGTTATGGGTGGTCTCGATAGTGGTTGTAGTATGGAGACTAAAAATGTCTTTCTAGAAGTTGCCTTATTTGATCCGATTTCTGTAACTAAAACTGGAAGAAAACTAAATCTTCAAAGTGATGCACGTTACCGTTTTGAAAGAGGGATTGATACTGATTCTATCTATTGGGGTGTCGATGCAGCAACTCAAATGATTTTGAAATTATGTGGAGGAGAAGTAAGTGAGTTCGTTTCTTCAGAAATCAATATAGATAAAACTAAGCCATTCATGTTTGATACAAATAAAGTGAAAACTTATGGTGGTATAGAAATTAATAATAAGGAACAGGAAAAAATATTACTTTCACTTGGTTTCTCTGTTAATGAAAAAAAATCAAAATTTGAAATTCAAAGTCCTACTTTTAGACCAGATATTGTTGGTGAGGCAGATATCGTCGAAGAAATAATTAGAATTTATGGTTATAATAAAATTCCTCTAAAAAAAGTAACTAATCAAGAAGAAAAAAAGCAGATTTTAAATACTAAAACTAAAACTTTTTATAAAAGCAAAAAAACTATAGCTCATAATGGATATTCTGAAGTTGTAACATGGTCATTTATGGATGAAAAAAAAGCAAAAATTATTTCAGATGAAATAATTAGTTTAAAAAATCCAATAAGTACCGATTTGAACACAATGAGACCATCAACGCTTCCAAATTTATTAGAAGCAATAAATCAAAATAAAGCAAGAATGTACTTGAGAGCTAAAATATTTGAAGTAGGTCCAAACTTTTCTAAATCATTACCAGACCAACAAGAAAATGTTGCTACTGCTATAGCTTATGGCTCATCTGATGAACAAAACTGGTTATCGAACAAAAAAAATATTGATGTCTTTAGTATAAAGGCTGATTTATTTTCTATATTAGCAAACTTAAATGTACCTATAGATAATTTGTTATATGAAAAACTTGAAGGTCAAATCTATCATCCTGGTAAGTCATCTTCTTTAAGGCTTGGTAAAAACAAAATAGCTAATTTTGGAGAGCTGCATCCAATTCTATTAAAAACAATGGATGTTAATTTTAAGGTATTTGGTTTTGAAATATATTTGGAGAATATTTCACAATTTCAAGAAAATAAATCTTTCTCTAAAGGTGGTTTTGCTAATAATCCTTATCAAATGGTTGAAAGAGATTTTGCCTTTCTGTTTCCAAAAGATGTTAAGGCTAGTGAGATAATTAAAAAAGTAAAAAAAATAGACAAAAATATAATTCAAAATGTAACAATATTTGATGTTTATGATGGCGATAAACTTCCAGAAAATAAAAAAAGTATTGCTTTTAGGGTATTACTGCAACCTCAAGATAAAACATTCAACGATCAAGAAATTGAGGAATTATCAAATAAAATAATAGATGAAATATCTAAATCACTTGATGCATCTATAAGAAACTAATGACAGAACTTACTTCTATTCGTAATTTCTCCATAGTTGCTCACATAGATCATGGGAAATCAACTTTAGCCGATAGGCTCATACAGTTTTGTGGAGGTCTAACTGATAGAGAGATGAAAGAACAGGTTTTAGACTCAATGGAATTAGAAAGAGAAAGAGGTATTACAATTAAGGCTCAAACAGTGAGACTTTCGTACAAATCAAATGATGGCAAGACTTACATACTTAATATTATGGATACCCCAGGTCATGTTGATTTTTCTTATGAGGTATCCAGATCCTTAGCTGCATGTGAGGGATCTTTATTAATAGTAGATTCTACACAAGGTGTTGAAGCTCAAACATTAGCTAATGCCTATCAAGCAATTAATAATGATCATGAAATACTGACTGTCCTAAATAAAATTGATCTTCCTTCCTCTGAGCCAGATAAAATAAAATCACAAATTGAAGATGTGCTAGGTATTGAAACTGAAAATGCTTCTCTTGTTTCAGCTAAAACAGGTGCAGGCATTGAAGATTTATTAAATAAAATTATAACACTTCTTCCATCTCCATCAGGTGAAAAAAGTAAAGAATTGAAATGTATGTTAGTTGATAGTTGGTATGACAGCTATCTTGGTGTGGTTGTACTTTTAAGGGTTATAAATGGAGAGCTAAAAAAAGGTCAGAAAATTAGATTTATGGCAACAGGTGCCACATACACAATTGATAGAGTAGGAATATTTTCTCCTAAGGCAACTGAAGTTGATAGACTAGGGCCTGGAGAAATAGGTTTTATAAATTCAGGTATTAAAAGTGTTTCTGATTGTAAAGTTGGCGACACAATAACAGATGATAAACTTCCAACTGAAGAAGTGCTTCCAGGTTTTAAACCATCCCAACCTGTAGTTTTTTGTGGAATGTTTCCTATTGATTCAGATGACTATGAACATATGCGAGATAGCATGTCTAAACTTGCTTTGAATGACTCAAGTTTTTCTTATGAACCAGAAGTAAGTCCTGCATTAGGGTATGGTTTTCGTTGTGGTTTTTTGGGCTTACTTCATTTAGAAATTATCAGAGACCGATTTGAAAGAGAATTTAATCTAGAACTTGTTACTACAGCACCATCAGTAGTTTATAAAATATTGATGAAAGATGGATCAACTATAAATCTTCATAATCCCACTGATATGCCTGATCCAGTAAAAATTGAAAATATTTCTGAGCCTTGGATAAAGGCTACAATAATAGTACCTGAAGAATTTTTAGGATCAGTCTTAGAGTTATGCACTTCTAAAAGAGGTATTCAGCTAAATATGAGTTATGCAGGTAACAGACCATTAGTTGAGTATAAACTTCCACTTAATGAAGTTGTTTTTGATTTTTATGATAGACTAAAATCAATTACAAAAGGTTACGCAAGTTTTGATTATGAAATTACAGGTTATGAAGTGAATAATTTAGTTAAGGTAGGCATACTCATTAATGGAGATCCTGTTGATGCATTATCATTAATTGTTCATAAAGATAGGTCTGAGCAAAGAGGTAGGGCACTTTGTGAAAGATTAAAAGATTTAATTCCTAGACAACAATTCAAAGTTGCAATCCAAGCAGCTATTGGGGGTAAAGTAATTGCACGTGAAACTGTTGCTTCTTTTAGAAAAGATGTAACTCAAAAACTTTACGGCGGTGATGTAACAAGAAAAAATAAACTTTTAGATAAGCAAAAAAAAGGTAAAAAAAGAATGAGACAGTTTGGAAAAGTAGATATTCCACAAAACACTTTTTTAAATGCATTAAAAATGAATAATAATTAAAAATTAATTCTTTCTATAACTTGTCCATTTATTATTGGTGGCCATATACTATATCTTTTTTCATACCAAAAAATTTTAAAAATATTTTCTAATACAAAGTATAATAAAACTAATAAAAGAATTGTTCTTATATATACTTTTATTGATTTAAAATTTTCTCTCATTAACTTTAACCAAAAAGGAGTTAAAATTACAATGATAAGTGTTAAATTATAAAATATACCAAATCGATATGCTGGTGCAAAAATAAACCAAATAAGATTAGCAATAATAATTAAAATAAATAATGTTAAATAACTATATTTTTTTTTAATATTGAAAAATAAAGCTTCCTTCTCTTTCTTTAATTTAATATGAAAATAAAATATGGGCATTAATAATATAATGAAATAAATTAAGTAAGTTTCTAGTATTTTATTAAAATGATTATGAAACCAGATACTTATCCAACTAAAACCTTCAACGCTAATTTTGGTATTAATGTCCCCTTTGGCGAAAGATTCTATATTATATGTTTCCTGTATTGCTAACTCATTATTTTGAAAACAAGTTATCTCTTGAGGCCATATTAAACAACCACTTATGTTATAATTTTGAAAAAACCAAATAACTATTATCAAAAAAGGTATTAATAAATTCAATAAATTTATTTTATAATAATCAATTTTATGAATTATTATAAATAGATAGAGAAATATTAATGTATTTGTTATTTTAAACACAAAAGCACTAAATGATAAAATCAATACAATAAATAAAAGATTATTTGAGTAATTTTCATTTCTATCAAAACTTTTATAAAAAATTATATAAAATACGTAAATTAATATAAGAAAACCGGGAATATCTGTGCCAAAATCTTTGTAATTATTAAGAACACCCAAAAGAAAAATTAGAATAAATAAGGCACTAATTCCAAGATTATAATTTTGTTCTTTTATAGATCTTTTGTATAAGTAATAACTATCGTAAACAGTCATTGAATACAAAATTGAACCCAACACAAAGTAAGTACTAGTAAAAATATTATAAGTGTATACTCCATTTAAGAAAAGCCAGAATGAGTTATAGCTAATTCTTCTATCATGCTCAATTTCGAATAACGTTTTAGATTTAAAGTTATTAATTGTCTCTAAATGATAATTAAAATCATCACTTACTCCAGCATATATAGATAAGATTGATGCAAATAAAACTATAAAGAAAATAAATAATAAATTTTTTTTTCTAAAATATTCTTTATCTGAAGAATAAATATAAAAAAAAAATCCAAGAAATAAAATAACTAATGTTATATTGTTTGTTAAAGGAAAAAAAAAATTTACAATTCCTGATATAATTCCAACAAAAAATAAACCTTGAACGAAGATTGTATTTTTTAAACATAAAATATTATAATTATTATTAATAATTTTTGAAAATACAATTCCGTATCCTAAGAGACTCAATAAAGTAAAAAAAATATATATTGGTAAAATAATAATATTTACAATAAACATAAAAGTTATTTTATTAGCAATTATAATATTTTTCTAAAATTTTTACAGTTTTACATGATGAATCTATCAAACTGTCACAATAATTGTGGTCATTTTGTTCAATTAATTCATTAAATTTTGTTAGTAATGAATTAAGAGGAGTTTCTGAATTCTTATAAATTAAGTTATCATCTAAATATACTTTATGATTAATAAGATCACATTTTAAATACTTACCATTATCTAAAATTATCTTTAATACTCTACTTTTATTTTTAAATAAATTTCCCGTCAATATTCTAACATTTATTTTTTTATTAATATTAAAATTAAATTTAGCAACGATTCCATTGCCATATAAATTATTCTTACGAATTTCTTTAAAATTACTTTCAAATAATTTATCTTCAGGAAACAAATTATGTATTAGTGATATGGAGTGAAATCCCCAATCCCAAATTGGATTTATTTTATTTCTAAATTGACCAAAACTACCTTCATTTATTAGCACTCTTTTAATTTTATTTTTATTGAAATTAACAAATTTTTTTATCTCATTAAATGAACTTGAAAAAACGTTGCTTAAATTTGGTAAAATTATACTCTTATTTGCTTTATATATTTTCTTTATTTCTAAACTTGACTGATAAGAATTACTTAGAGGTTTTTCTAATATTAATGGTATTTTTTTAAAATTACTTAACTTTATTACTTCTAAATTGGTCTCTGGTAAAGCAGCTATATATATACAATCTAAATCTTTATTATCTAACATTTCATTAATACTATTAAATATATTTATATTTTTAGAAATGTTATTGTTTCTTTTTCTACAGACAATACTTTTCAAATTAAAATTTATATGTTTTTCAATTTCTTTAGAAACAATTTTTGACCAATTTCCACAACCGACTAAACCAATGTTATACGGCATATAAATATCAGAATTTATAGTTTTCAGAAGCCCATAACAAATAATTCTTTAATCCTTTTTGTAATGTTACTTTTGGTTTGTATTTTAAATCTTTAATGGCTTTATTTATATTCGGACTTCGTCTTTGAGGCTCATCTTTAGGATATGAACTAGGATATTTAATTATTTTTGATTTAATTTTATTTTTAGCTAGATTTTTGAAAATTTTCACTATTTCTTTAACTGATATTTCTGGTTTTGTATTTCCAATATTATAAGCCTCTCCTGATTTTCCTAGAGCAGTAACTCTTAAAAAACCTTCAATGGCATCACTAATATAACAATAAGTTCTTGTTTGATTTCCAGTGCCATAAATTCTAAGTGCTTTATTATTTAAAATATTGCTTATAAAATTAGGAAATATCCTGTAATCATTTTGTCTCATTCCAGGTCCATAAACATTAAATGGCCTTATTATGTTTGTATGTATATCAAAATAATTTTTATAAATATAACAATAAGTTTCTCCTAATCGCTTACTTTCATCATAGCATGACCTTGGGCCCATCGAAGTAAGATTTCCATTATAATTTTCATTTGTAGGGACATTTTTAGAATCAGGGTCTCCATATATTTCACTTGTACTAAAATAAATTAATTTTGATTTATTTTTTTTTGCTAAAGCAAGGCAATTTTTTATACCTTGTATTGTTACTTCAATTGTTTCAAGAGGTTCCTTTCTATAATAAAAAGGACTTGCAATACCAGCGGCATGAATAATTACATTAAATTTTTTTTTTGAATAAAATTTTTTAGAAACATCTTTTTTCACAAAATGAATATTTTTATCGTTAGCTGATTTGTCTATATTTTTATCAAATACAGTTAGATTAATCGGGTTTTTAATGATTTCGTTGTATCTTCTAAAAACTTCTACAAAATATCGTCCTAAAAAACCATTACCTCCTGTTAATAGAATTTTTTTCCCTTTGTAGAATGGTAAAATATCGTATGTATTTTTAATTATTTCATCAATATCCGAATCTATAAAATGTTTCATTTTAAAGTTTTAAAAGGAATTGGTTTAAAAAAAGTTACCTTGTATTTTTTAAATTTATTTTTTATATCTTTAAAATATTCGTAAGCAAACACAACAACAATATCTATTTTATTGTTAATATTACCTTTTCTTGGTAGAATTTTTATATGAGAACCTGGTGTATATTTATTTTGTTTAATTGGGCTATCATCAATAATGTATTCTATTAATTTATCATTTATTTTTGCAAAATTTGTAATAGTTGAAACTCTGGCTGGAGATCCATATCCAATAATTTTTTTTCCTTTAGATCTCAATTCTTTAAGACTGTTTCGTAATTTATTTGATTCTAACAACATTCTTGTATTAATTTTTTTAAAATTCTTAATATTTAATTGTAAGTTTTCTCTTTTTAGAATTTTCACACACCTTTGTGTCATTTTTGTAAATTTTGAATTTTTAATATACAATCTTAAGGAGCCTCCATGAATATCAATAATCTCAATATCATATAGGCTCATATCAAACTTCTTAAACATATAATTGATCGTATTTGCAGAGTAATAAAATGGTCTATCAAAATAAAATCTTTCATACTCTAAGTTTTTTAAAAAATTATATAAATATTCTATTTCAATAATTAGGGTGCCTTCTTTCTTAAGAAAAAATTTGGTATTTTTTACAAACTCAATTGGATTTTCAAGATGAGTTATAACACTGGATGCTACAATTGCATCTGGTTTGGAATTATTTTTCAATATTTTTCTAATAATATTTTTATCATAAAAACCAATATAGGTTTCTAACCCCCTATCATTTGCAATTTTACCAACATTTATAGATGGATCTATTCCTATGGCCTTTACTTTATTTTTTTTAAGAGGCTCAAGCAATATTCCATCGTTTGAACCTATATCTATTACAAATTTATATTTTTTAAGTTTTTTAGCTAAATTAAAAAAATGTCTTTTAAGACTTTTATTTATTGAAGATAAATAAAAATATTCATTGAACATTAATTTTCTACTAATAATATTTTTGATTTGAGCGCATTTACATTTTTTACAAAAATAAACTGATAATTTATATTTTTTTTCTTTTTTAACTTCTAATTTATTTTTTGGGTATTTATTTGCTAATGGTTGTCTATTTAAATTAAATATTTCAAAAGTTTTTTTTGTATTACAAATTCTACATTCCATTTTAAAATAATGTTTTAAATCTTGTTATCAAAATCCAATAAACCACTGAAAACACATGATAGTATCTTATTTTTTTACCTTCATCATATCTTCTAGCATCATAATTTATACCTATTTCATAAATTTTTTTAGAATTTTTCATTAAGAAAGTTAGAATCTCTGCATGCTGACCCCATTTAAATGATTTCAATTTTTCTACCATTAGATTATTTTTTTTATAAACAATGTAACAACAATATATATCTGAGAATGTTGTATTATTTAGAACATTAAATAATATTGTTATAAATTTGTTACCAACCATATGCCAAAAATTTAGCACACTTCTTTGATTACCTATAAACCTACTACCTATAACAAGATCTGCATTATATTTCTCGATTTTAGTTAAAAACATTTTTAGGTCAAAAGGATCATACTCTAAATCAGCATCTTGAAATACAACATATTCAAAATTTGCTGATTTTAACCCCTCTATTACTGCTTTACCTTTTCCACTATTTTTTGAAAGATTAATAAGTTTTGTATATAATTTTGTATTCTTTTCTAAAATCTTCTGAGTGTTATCAGTCGATCCATCATTTATAATAATTATTTCAATCTCTGCATCATTTTTGAGAACACTTATTTTTTGAAGAATGCTCAAAATAGTTTTTTCTTCGTTAAAAACTGGTACAATTATACTTAATCTAATTTTATTTTTCACTAGATAACAATATTTTAATTTTCTATAAAGTAAACAAATTAGTAAAGGAGAGATGTGAGAGCGGTTTAATCAGCACGCTTGGAAAGCGTGTGTAGTAGTAATACTACCGAGGGTTCGAATCCCTCTCTCTCCGCCAGATATAAATCGTAATGAAAAATTTTGTTTCTAATATATTTTCTATTTTGATCATTACTATATTGCTAGATTTATTTCTTACATATTTTATATTTTCTAAATTTAATTTTAATGAAAAAATTTATCCAAAGCTAGATCATAGGATCGCCAATATAAACTACCATCATTCATTTAGAGAAAATGTTTCTACTTATGATTATTGGGGTACATACAGATATATTTTTAAAACTAATTCTCTTGGTTTTAAGGATAGATATAATAGAGAAATTAAAAAACTTACAAATTCAAAAAAAAGAGTAATTATTATAGGAGATTCATTTACTGAAGGGATAGGTTATGAATATGACAATACGTTTGTTGGACTTTTAGATAATCATATGCTTAATAAAAATATTGAAATACTAAATGCTGGTGTGGCCAGTCAATCACCTATAATTTATTTTAAAAAAATAAAATATCTACTTGAGGAAAAAAATATTAATTTCGATGAACTGATAGTTTTCTTGGATATTTCTGATATACCTGACGAATACTATTATAATATTGATTTCAATAATTATCAGAATAAACATTTTAATTTAAGGGAATTTCTTCAAGAATTTTTAATTAAAAAATCGACATTATATTTATTTTTTGATGTAATTTTTGATAAAATAAATTTAAAAAAAGAAAAATATATTTCAAAATATAAAGCATCTAAAGAATTTAATTTAGATTTTTTTAAAACTAATAATGAGAAAATCAATTTATACAAATCTTTAAATGTTAAACGTGGCATGTGGAGTCATGATATTAATGCGTGGAATCTACATGGTACAAAAGGAAGAGAGCTTGCAGATCTATATTTAAGTAAACTTTTTGATTTATGTAAAAAAAATAAAATCAAATTTACGCTTGCAATATATCCGTGGCCAATTCATATCTTTTATGATCACGACTCAAGTTTTCACAGAGATTATTGGGCTGATTGGGCAAAAAACAAAAATATAAAATTTATTGATTTTTTTAATTATTTTTTGAATGATAATTCTGAAGAAACAATTGAAAATTTTTTTATCAGCGGTGATATACATTGGAATAAAGATGGTCATATTTTTGTTCACGAAATAATGATGAAAGAATATTTTAAAAATATGGAATAATTTCTAATCAGGATGCTTGTTAATAGTGTATAGTAGCAACTGCGGGGTTCAACTTCCTCTCTTTAAACCAAAACTTTGTTATTTAAATGGTATTTTAATATACTTTTTTAAAGATACTTACTTTAGAATTATAATGTGATTAAAATTTTCAAGGTAATTACTATTAATTTAATTATTTTATTTATATTACTAATTGTAATTGAATTAATTTTTGGAAGCTGGTTTAAAAAAAATAATATTGGCAGTTTATTAATTCCAAAACAACAATCTAATTTAATTACAAATTTTCCATATAAATCTGAAGATGTTGGAATTTATACAAGAGATCAATATGGTTTTAGAGCAAATAATTATGATTTAAAAGATATAAATATCCTAATACTTGGAGGTAGCACAACAGAAGAAAGAGAAGTAGATGATCAAAAAATTTGGACAAAAATTTTTGAAAAAAATCTCAAAAAAAACTTGAAAGTATTAAATGCAGGAATTGGAGGTCAAACATCATTAGGTCATAAAGAAATGTTTAATTTGTGGTTTAATAAATTTGATACATTATCTCCAAATTTTATTGTTGTTTTTTTAGGAATAAATGATGCGTTATATTTAGTAGAAACTATGACCCAGCAAAAAAATTTAAATATTTTTCCTCCCAGTAAATTAGAAATTGGAAGAAATATTAATAACTCAAATAGAGATGCATTAATACATATCAGACAATCAGATAAAATTATTCAATATATAAAAAATAATAGTATACTTCATACATTATATCTAATCATAAAAGGAAATTTAATATCTAATAAGTATAAAATAAATTATAACGATGATATTAAAACTTTTGAACCTTACAAAACTAAATCGCCAAAAAATGTAATGTTAAGTGAGGGTTACTTAGATCAATTTGAAAATTATTATCATAATAATTTATTAAAAATTTATAATTATACTAATGAATACAATTCTAATCTTATTTTAGTAACTCAATTAGTATCAAGTAAACATTGGATTAAAGAATATTTAGAAATAATAAACAAATTTACAATATCTTTTTGTAAAATAAAAAAAATAAATTGCATTGATCTAGAAAAAAAAATATTAGGTCTTAATGATAATTCCTTTTATGATGGTATTCATACAGATACAAATGGTTCTAAGATTATTGGTGAGTTTATTGCTAAAGAGTTCAATAAATTAATTATGGAGTAGTTCTTTAAATTTTAAGAAATAAATAATCAAATTTTTATATTTTTAAATTTTTTTACACCAAAACTGATACATACCAGAAAAAATTCTAGGATTATTTTTTTCATACTCTTCCCATTTATTTAAATTATAAATATCATTATTTTCATCATAAACTTCTTTGAATTTTTTTATTACGTATGTATCTTCAAAACCCAAAAATTTTATATTTAAATCTTTCATATATTTTTCTATTTTTGGAATAGTAAACCTATGTTCTTTAATATGAAATAGTAAATCCCTTACTCCACTAGTTGAATAAAAATCTGGACTATATTTAATACTGTCCCATTTCGTATTAGGATTATCAAAAATATCTTTTCTAAAATTAATAATATTTTTTTGTGTAGTTTTGATTTTTGAACTATTTATTTTTTCTCTTATATTTGCAATATTTTCTCGAGCTTTTTCACTATATAAACCAATTAACATTAAAGCATCTTTTTTTAAACAATCAGTCAAGCTCTTCCATCCTGCTAGTGGATCATCCATATGATGCAGAACACCAACTGACTCTATTATATCGAATTTTTTATCTAATTTTCTTAAGTCTAATAAATCTCCTTGAATAAAATTTATATTTTGACAATTTAATTCTTCAGCTTTTCTTTTTGCATATGCTAAACTATTAAAACTAAGGTCTAAGGCAAAAATTTCTGCGTTTTTGTATTTAGAAGCTGTAGTTATAGCGTGTTGTCCAGTACCACATCCCGCAATTAAAATTTCTGTATTTTTAGAAAACTTTATTTTTTTCAAATCTAAGTCTAAATTTATATCCGAAATTACTTCTTTTATAACTTTAGGCTCAATACTTAAACCAAGATTAGTCCATCTAGGATATGGATTTTCTTCATATTGATTTTTGACTTTTATTGAGACACTATCATTAATCTCTTTAATTGATTTTATTTTTTGAATATGTTTTTTTTCTTCATTATAATTTCTATATTGTAATATAAATGTTTCTTTTAATTCATTTGAAGGATTTATTTTTTTACACCAATCAAAGCTAAATAATGGAGAATAACAAGATAAGATAAGTATCTCTAAATCATTTATTTCTTTGCTATTAATATTATTTTTAATTCTTTCGTTAATCATATTAACTTTAAATTTTTCTTCATCTGTTTCAAAATATACATATTCATTTAAAAAACATTGTGCTGATAATGAAATTAAGAAATTCAAATAAATTTTTTTAAAATTTAAATTATAAATCTGATTTAAAATTTCATTTCTAATTTTTATGAAATTTTTTTCAAAATAATAATTAGGAATAGGACAAACTTTCATAAATTGTAACAAAAGTTTATTCTCATTTAACAACTCTATAATTTTATTTAAATTTTTTGGATAGTTTTTATTTTTTATTAACGAAAAACTATCTTTCAAATTTGTATTTAAAAATAAACCATTTATTACATTTGTAGCTATAGCACTTGGCCTAACAATTATTTTTTTTTCAAGAAGATATAAAAAAAACTTGTTTATGTATTTATTCTTTTCATCTAATATGAAATGCTGCAGTACCCCTGCTAAATTATAAAATGCTCTAACATAGTTTGGATTTATTTTTATAGTTAATATATAATATTCTAATGCCTTCTTATTTAAATTTTTTTTTCTAAAAATATTTCCTAAATTATTGTATGCTTTGTAATAGTTTTGATCTATATCAATTACTTTTTTATAATTTTCTATTGCTTTATCTTCTTCGCCCAGCTTATTATAAATATTTGCTAGATTATAATAACCATCATTGTATTTTGGACTTAAACTAACAACTTTAATAAATATTTTTTTTGCTAAAATATAATTTTTAAGTTCAGTGTGAATTACACCTGAAATATTATTAACTAAAATCGAATCAGGATATTCTTTAAGAATTTTACTAGAAAAATTAATGGCTTCTAAATAATTTTTTTGATTATAAAGGAGTATAATTTTTTCAATTGTTTTTTTATCAGGTTCTTTTTTAATCATTTTATATAACTGAAGAAATTAGTTTCTTAGTGTATTCTGACTTGGGTGAATTAAAAATATCTTTACTTAAATTTTCTTCAACAATTAATCCTTCTTTTAAAACAATAATTTTATTAGCAATAGCTCTTATAACTCGCATATCATGACTTATAAAAATGTAACTTAAGCTTAATTCTTTTTGTAGTTTATTTAATAGACTTATTATTTGATTTTGAATTGTCACATCTAAAGCAGAAGTAGGTTCATCTAAAATTAGTATCTTAGGTTCTAAAATTAAAGCTCTCGCAATTGCAATTCTTTGTCTTTGACCTCCAGAAAACTCATGAGGATATTTTTCTATTGTACTTTCATACTCTAAACCAACTTTTTCCAAAATATTTTTTAATTTTATTTTTTTTTCTACCAAGCTAATATTTGGATAATGAACCATTAAACCCTCTGATAAAATATCTTCGATATTCATTCTTGGACTTAGAGATGAAAATGGGTCTTGAAATACAACTTGAATGTCTTTTCTTAATTCTAATACCTCTCTTTTATTTAAATCATTTAAATTTTTATTATTTATTATTATTTCTCCTTTAGACTTTATTAATTTAAGAATTGCCAAAATAAGAGAAGTTTTTCCTGATCCTGATTCGCCTACAACACCAATAGTTTCGCCAATTCCTAAATTAAAGCTAACATTCTTAATTGCTTTTACATAATCAATTGTCCTTTTAAGTAATCCTTTTTTTATAGGATACCAAACGTTTAGATTCTTAATATTTATTATTGATTTATTTTTTTGATTAATGTTATCTTTAATATTATTTTGAGTTGATACTAATTCTTTTGTATATTTATTTTCAGGATTATTAAATATTTTTTCTTTTGTTCCAAATTCAATTACTTTGCCATTTTTCATAACATATATGTAATCTGATAATTTTTTCACAACAGAGAGATCATGGCTTATGAAAATCAAAGACATACCCATTTTTTTTTGAATATTTTGTAATAACTCTAAGATTTGTAATTGTATTGTTACATCTAAAGCTGTAGTTGGCTCATCTGCTATTAATACATCTGGTTCATTTGCAATACTCATCGCAATCATAACCCTTTGTCTTTGTCCACCAGATAGTTCATATGGATAAATTTTTGGTCTTGATGAAATATCACTAAGTCCAACTTCATTTAGTAATTTTATAGTTCTGTTTTTTGCTTCTTTTTTACTTAAAGAATTATGAGTAGTAATAATTTCTTCAATTTGTTTATTTATTGTATGTAAAGGATTTAAACTTGTCATTGGTTCCTGAAATATTGTTGAAATTTTATTTCCTCTTATATTTTGAATTTCTTTTTGACTTAAATTTAATAAATTTTTGTTATTATATTTTATTTCTCCTGTCTTGATGTTGGCTCCATTAGGCAATAATTTTAATATACTTAGAGCTGATAATGTTTTACCTGACCCAGATTCTCCAACAATTGCTGTAGTTTTACCTTTTACTACATCAATATTTACATTTTTAACTACTTCAGTAAATTTATTAAAAGCTATACTTAAATTATTTATTGATATTACTTTTTCCATATCAATTAAAAGTCTTTCTTGGATCTAAAGAGTCTCTAATTGCTTCACCAACAAAAACTAGAAGGCCTAACATTAGTCCTAAAGTTAAGAAACTTGTAATTCCAAGCCAAGGAGCTTGTAAATTATTTCTTCCTTGATTAACCATTTCTCCCAAGGATGCAGATCCTGGAGGGAGACCAAAACCTAAAAAATCAAGACCTGATAATGCTGTTACTGATGCACTTAAACTAAAAGGAAGAAAAGTAACAGTAGCGATAGTTGCATTTGGTAACATGTGTCTTATTATAATTTTTGTATTTGAAACTCCTAATGCTCTTGCTGCTCTTATATAATCAAAATTTCTTGCTCTTAAAAATTCTGCACGAACTACGCCAACATAGCCCATCCAACTAAAAAGTAATAATATAATTAGTAGCCACCAAAAATTTGGTTGAATTACACTAGCTAAAATTATTAAGACATACAAAGTTGGTATAGCTGACCAAACTTCCATAAATCTCTGAAAAAATAAATCTGTTTTTCCACCAAAATAACCTTGGATAGCTCCAGCTGAAACTCCAATAATCATTGAAAAAAATGTTAGAGTAAATCCAAACAAAACCGATATTCTGAAACCATATATTAATCTTGATAGTACATCTCTTGCTTGATCATCAGTGCCAAGCCAATTTTTATTTGAAGGTGGCGAGGGCGCAGGTGCAGATAAATCTCTTATTATAGTATTATAAGAATAAGGAATCAGAGGCATAATTATCCATCCTTTTTCTTCAATCAAATTTTTTACATATGGATCCTTGTAATCAGCTTCAGTTTCAAAATCTCCACCAAATGTTGTTTCTGAATAAAAAGAAAATACTGGATAATAAAAGTTTGAATCATATTTTACTAATAATGGCTTCTCATTTGCAATAAAATCAGCAAAAAGAGAAACAAAAAATAAAAAAGAAAATATCCAAAAAGAATAGTAACCTCTCTTATTACTTCTAAAGTTATTTAATCGTCTTTGATTTAATTTAGATAATTTCTTCATTATCTTGATTCAAAATCTATTCTTGGATCGATGATTGAGTACATAAAGTCACCAATGATTCCCATAACTAAACCTAGTAATGAAAAAAAATACAGCGTTGCAAATATGACAGGATAATCTCTAGTTAAAGCAGCTTCGTATCCAAGTAACCCTAGTCCATCTAAGGAAAAAATAACCTCTATAAACAGTGAACTTGAAAAAAGAATTCCAATAAATGCTGATGGAAACCCAGCAATTACTATTAACATTGCATTTCTAAATACATGACCATAAAGAACCTTTCTTTCAGTTAAACCTTTAGACCGTGCTGTAATTACATATTGTTGATTTACTTGATCAAGAAATGAATTTTTTGTTAAAAAAGTCAATCCAGCAAACCCACTTACAATCATTGCTGTTAAAGGCAGTGCTAAATGCCAGAAGTAATCTACTATTTTTTGAAGAAATGTTAACTCATCAAAATTTTCAGAAAATAAACCTCTTAAAGGAAAAATATCATAAAATCTTCCTCCTGCAAAAAATACGATCAGTATTACGGCAAATAAAAAATTTGGAATTGCATAACCAATAGTTACAATAGAACTTGATATTATATCGAACTGTGATCCATCCTTTATCGCTTTTCTTATACCGAGGGGAATAGATATTAAATATACTAATAAAGTTGTCCATAAACCAAGTGATATAGAAACTGGCATTTTATCTAAAACGATAGAAGTAACTTTTTGATCTCTAAAAAAACTTTCACCAAAATCAAAAGTTAAATAATCTTTTAACATTTTCATGAACCGTTGATGCGCTGGTTTATCCATGCCATACATCTTTTCTATTTCTTTTATAATATCTGGATCGAGGCCTTGTGCTCCTCTATATTTACTATCGTTAACTGAACTAGAATTATCTCGATTAAATTCTAAGGTCTCACCCTCACCGCCCCCTGAAAAACGAGCTGTTGACTCAACAGCTGTACCAGTCATTTGTGCAATCATTTGCTCTACTGGGCCTCCAGGAACAATTTGGATGATTGCAAAATTTATAACCATTATTCCAAAAAGTGTTGGGATAATTAAAAGAAGTCTTTTTATTAAGTAAGCACCCATATTGTGCTATTTTATATTATTTCTAATAAACTTTAATAATTAGTTTGATGTTCTATTTGATTGGATTGTTTTAAATTGCTTCTGATTAATCCACCATGTATCAAAGCCTAAAGAATATTTTGGTTTTATTTTAGGTTGATCAAAAAAATCCCAATATAAAACTCTGTATGAGGAGATGTGCCATTGTGGAATAACATAATAATTCCATAGAAGTACACGGTCTAGAGCTTTGGTTATTGTAATTAACTCTTCTCTATCACTAGCATTAATTAGACTTTCAATTAATCCATCTACAGCATAATTTTTTATACCAACAACATTTCTAGAGCCATCAGTATCTGCTGCATCAGAACCCCAAAAATTTCTTTGCTCGTTACCTGGAGATAAAGATTGACCAAAGGTTTGCACAACCATATCAAAATCAAATGTTTCCATTCTTTTTTGATATTGTGCACTATCAATTGTTCTTACTACAGCTTTTATTCCTAATTTTTCAAGATTATCTTTAAATGGAAAAACTATTCTTTCAAAAGCTGGTGATCGTAATAAGATTTCAAATTCAAAAGGTTCTTTTGTACTAGAATGTAGAAGTTTACCATCAGCTAATTCCCATCCAGATTCTTCTAAAAGTTTTGAAGCTTCTTGCAATTGCATCCTCATATAACCGGAACCATCTGTAACTGGATTTGTATATTCTTCTGTAAATATTTCTTTTGGCAGTACATCAAAATATGGATTTAAATAATTTAATTCTTCTTTTGAAGGAAGGCCAGAGGAAGCAAGTTCTGAATTTTCAAAAAAGCTATCTGTTCTTTTATATGCATCAAAGAATAAATTTTTATTAGACCACTCAAAATCAAAAGCATAAGAAAGAGCCTTTCTTACTCTCCTATCTTTAAATTTATCTTTTCTAATATTAAATGCAAAACCTTGCATGCCTTGAGGATTTTCATGACTTATTAATTCTTTTTTAATTAAGCCTTCATTCACAGCGTTTATATCATACGCAGTTGCCCATTCTTTTGATGAATTTTCTGAGAAGAAATCAATCTCACCAGATTTAAAAGCTTCTCTTTCAATACCTCTGTCTTTGTAATAATCATATCTAATTGTACCGAAGTTATCTTTACCAATTTTAATTGGTATTGATGCACCAAAACCCCAATAATTTTGATCTAATTCATAAGTAATTGATCTTCCACTATCAAATGACTTAATTTTATATGGACCACTTCCGATTGGTATTTCCAGAGATGTTTCTTCAAAGTTTTTATTTTCCCAATAATGTTTTGGTAGTACAGGTAATTGACCAACAATTAATACTAATTCTTTATTCGTATTTGTTGTAAAATTAAATCTCACTTTATTTTCTTGTTCTTTAATAACCTCTTTTACATCTCCATAGTAGTATTTATAAAATGGGTGACCTTTCTCCATTAGGGTATTAAATGTCCACACAACATCGTCAGCTGTAATTTTTTTTCCATCGTGCCAATACGCTTCGTTTCTTAATGTAAATGAAACCCAAGATCTATCATCTGGCCATTCAATCGTTTCTGCCAATAATCCGTATTCCGTAAATGCTTCATCACTTGATCCCGTTGTTAATGTTTCATACAATCCTCCAATTCCGGCTGCTGAGGTACCTTTTAAAATAAATGGATTAAAACTGTCGTACGTTCCAATGGCACTTCTTACTATTGATCCACCCTTTATTGAATTTGGATTAATGTATTCAACATTTTCAAAATCTTTTGAGTATTTTGGCTCACCATGCATTGCAATTGCATGTGAAATATTAGTATTTGCTTGTGCTTTTAATTGAAAAATTAGAGTAAACGTAAAGATCAATGTGAGTATTTTCATATTTGTAATATATGTCTATTTATTAAAAATTAAAATAAATTTTAGTTTATTAATTTAATTATTTCATCATGAAGAGATCTTGTACTGGAGGCAACTAAACTGCCATCTGAGTCTAGCGATATATCTTGTCCAAACTTATCAGTAATTACTCCACCAGCACCTTCAATTACATTTACAAGAGCCATATAATCATGCACTTTTAATGTATCTTCTAAAACAATATCAATCAAACCTGAGGCTAACATCCCATACATATAACAATCACCACCAAGTCTATAGTATCTTGATTTTTCTTTGAGTAATTCTAACCCTTTTTTAATTTGAGGCTCATCAAAATATAATCCAGATGTAAAAAGATATGCATCTTTGATTTGTTTAATTGCGGAAGTTTGAACATCTTTTCCATTACATTTTGTGTTTTGATTTTTTATTCCCATCCATCGCTCATTGTGTGCTGGACAATTAATAATTCCTAAAACTGGTTTTTTGTTATGAAGTAATGCAATTAAATTACCAAAATCTTTATGTCCAGCTATATAACTTCTTGTCCCATCTATAGGATCTAATACCCATAAAAATTCAGAGTCTATTTTTTCATTTTCATACTCTTCACCTAAAATTCCATGATGAGGATATTCTTTTCTTATTTTCTCTCTTAATACTTGTTCTGTTTCTTTATCTGCTAAAGTTACAGGACTTTCATCATCTTTAATTTCTATTTCAATTTTGTTTCTAAAATAATGCATCGAAGTTTTAGATGCATCATCGGCTAAAGAGTTTGCAAATTTTGGAAACTCGTCTGTGTTTAAAATCATTACTTAAATTTATGGCAGTGGAGCTGGATTATCTGAGTGTTCTCTTAGGAAATAAACTAAGTCTGCTCTATCTTTTACTTTTTTCAAACCAGCAAAGTTCATTTTTGTTCCTTTTATATATTTTTTTGGCTTATATAAAAATTCTGCCAATTCTTCATATCCCCATTCTCCACCGTATTCAGCTAAAGCTTTAGAGTATGCAAAACCTTCAACATTTGCTTTTGGTCTGTTAATGATATTCCATAAGTGAGGGCCTACTTTATTGGCACTACCCTTCTCATAATTATGGCATGTTGCACATTTCTTGAATAATTTTTCTCCATTATCAAGAGAAGCACTTGCTAGTAAAATAGAAATTGGTTCAATTACCTCTTCTTTTTTTTCTACTACTCCTACACCAGTAGAATTCTCTGGGACATCTATTTTATAAGCAGTTTCTTTTTTCTCATCATGATCAATATCAATGACTAAATCTCCAAAATGGCCGATAAGTGTAACAATTAGGACTGCTAATATAATAGATGCTAAAATTTTATTAACTTCAAGCCCAGACATGTATAAGTACATATACAGATTTTTTAGAAGAAAGAATATATTTGTCGTAAGTATGAAATTTAAATTCTCTTGCTTAATTGTCGCATAAATTATGAAAAGCGTAGTAATTATACCCTCACGAATGGCTTCCACTAGACTGCCAGGCAAACCATTAATGGAGATAAATGGTATTCCAATGATACAACGAGTATGGCAACAAGCAATTGAGTCAAATATTGGAGAAGTCTTTGTTGCTTGCTCGGAAATTGAAGTGCATGATTTAATCGTAAATAATGGTGGCAAAGCTATTATGACAGATCCAAATCTCCCCTCTGGAACTGATAGAGTTCACTCCGCTTTTTTAAAGATAAAAAATAAAAAAGACATTGATGTAATAATCAATCTACAAGGTGATATGCCTCTTATAAATCCAGAACATATTCTTAAAGTCATTGACCCAATAAAAAGAAATTTTGCTATTGGTACACTCGCAACAAACTTAAATGATAATGAATTAAATAATCCCAATGTAACAAAAGTTGAAGTTGATTTTAAAAAAAATGAATTAGCGCGGGCGTTGAGTTTTTATAGAGAAGTTACGATAGAAAATAAAAACTTATACCATCATGTTGGTATTTATAGTTATACTCCAGATTCAATAAATACATTTATCAATCTACCTAAATCAAAAAATGAAATAGATCTAAGCTTAGAACAAATGAGAGCTATGGATTCTAACATTCCAATTGGAGTTACGTATGTTCCTGAAGTTCCAATAAGTGTAGATACAAAAGAGGATTTAATAAATATTGAAACTAATATAAGAGAGCACAATGATAAAAGTTGATAGTTTTTCATTTCAAGGTGTAAATGGTGCTTATAGTGAACAAGCTGGAAAAAATATTTTTCCAAACGCAACAAGTATACCATGTGCAACTTTTGAAGATATGTTTGATCATGTTAGATCAGGAAAATCAGAAGCAGCAATGGTTCCAATAGAAAACTCACTTGCAGGCAGAGTAGCGGATACTCAAAGATTGATACCCGATTCTAATTTAAAAATAACTTATGAATATTTTCATGAGGTAAATCATAACTTACTTGGAATTAGAGGTGCAAAAATCTCAGATATCAAAAGAATAAGAAGTCATGAACAGGGAATTGCTCAATGTCGAAACAAAATTTTAAAACTAGATAAACAAATGATTGTTGAAGCTGATACAGCTGGATCTGCTAAACTAATTTCAGAGTTAAACAATATTGAAGATGCTGCTATCGCATCTGCACTTGCTGCTAAGATCTATGATCTTGATATTTTGGAAAAAAATTTCCAAGATAACCAAAATAATGTAACCCGATTTCTTGTTATGCAAAAAAATTTATTAGATATAAATCCAGATACAAAGGATATTCTTACAACATTAGTATTTACAGTTAGAAGTATTCCAGCGGTTTTATATAAATGTCTTGGTGGATTTGCTAGTAATGGTGTTAATATAACTAAGCTCGAGAGTTACATTCACCCACAGGGTTTTGATGTTGCACAATTTTATGTAGATTTTGAGGGACATCCTGAAAATACATCTGTAAAATTAGCATTAGAAGAGATGAAATTTTTTTGTAAGAAGATAGAAATCCTTGGAGTATATGAGAAATCTTCATTCAGGAAAAAATAGGATTTTTTGAAAAGTCTATTTATATTTTATTTACATTAATGTTATATTACTACAGGGAGGATTGAGGGCAAATAAATTGCTAATCCAGTCAGATCTGAAAAGAAGCAGCTGTAACAATCTTGTTTGGGTCTCAACTCCTTCCATTGATTATAATGACAGAAGAAAAAAAATATAAAGTTTTAGCTAGAAAATACAGACCTCAAAAATTTGAAGATTTAGTTGGTCAAGAATTATTAGTAAAAATTCTATCAAACGCTATAAATAATGATCGGCTAGCTCATGCTTATATTCTGACCGGTGTCAGAGGTGTTGGAAAAACCACAACTGCCAGACTTATAGCAATGAGTATTAATTGTAAAAATAGGGATAAAAAAAATTGTGAACCATGCGGAAATTGTGATTCATGCAAATCAACAACTTCAGACAGCAATCTTGATGTTATTGAGATTGATGCAGCATCGAATACTGGAGTTGATGACATTAGAGAAATAATTGACAATGTAAAATATAAACCCGTTATTGGAGATTATAAAATATTTATAATTGATGAAGTTCATATGCTTTCAAAAAGTGCATTCAATGCGCTGCTTAAAACTTTAGAAGAACCACCAGAACATGTTAAATTTATTTTTGCCACAACAGAAATTAAAAAAGTACCAATAACTGTTTTATCGAGGTGTCAGAGATTTGATTTACATAGAATAGAGAATAAAATTTTATCAGATCATTTATTAAAAATTTCCAAACTTGAAAATATTGATATTGATTTAGACGCTATTTCGTTAATTGTTAGATCGGCAGATGGATCTGTAAGAGATGGTCTTAGTTTATTAGATCAAGCAATAACTAGCCCAAATGAAAAAGTTGACTCGCAAACTGTAATAAGCATGCTTGGATTAGCTGATAGAGAAAAAATATTTAACTTAGTTGAAATTATTTTAGAAGGAGATGCGCTTGGTGCAATTAACAAATATAAAGAATTGTATGAATTAGGAGCAGATATAGCAATGATATTTGATGAACTATTAAACGTATTACATTTCCTAGTACAAATAAAAATAGCACAAGATTTAAAAGATGACATTTATATTCCTGAATTTGAAAGAAATAAGGGAGCTGAATTGTCATCAAAAATGACATTAAATAATTTGAATATTATATGGCAAATTTTATTCAAAGGTTATCAAGAATTACAAAATAGCTCTCATTTATATCAACATGGGGAAATGATTATTTTAAGAATAATTTATTTACATGATGGTCCAAGTCCAGAAGATTTAATTAAAAAAATGGACAGAGAAGTTGTAGAAAAAGAACCCTTAGAAAAAAATCTTGAACTACAAAATGAAGCTAATGAAAGTAGCAAAGTTCTAAATTTTAATGAAAATAAAAAAGAAATTTTACCAAAAGTAAATGTAGATATAATGCATGTTCAAGACTTCAGAAATTTTGTCGATATGTTTTTTAAAAATAGAGAAGGATTACTCCACACTAAGTTGTACAATGATGTGAAGTTAGTCTCTTTTAAAGAGGGAGAGGTTACTTTAAATACATCTAAAATTAATGACACAGCCTTCAATAGAACAGTTGCAAAATTAATCTCTAAGTGGACAGGAAGAATATGGCAGATACATTCATCTACAGGTAATATTGGAAAAAGTTTACATGATGAGGATATTATTAACCAGCAAAAAGAAATTGAATTAATGAAAAATCATCCAGAAGTAAAAAAAATATTAAATGAATTTCCTGAAAGTAAAATTCACTCTATTACAGAACTAGGTGAAATAAATGATGATGAAGCAGATATAAATCAACCAAAGATGAAAAAGGAGAAATAATGGTTAATTTAGGTAATATGATGAAGCAAGCTCAACAGTTGCAAAAGAAAATGGCTGAAGCACAGAATAAATTAAATGATATTGAAGTTGAAGGTACTTCTGGAGGTGGTCTTATTAAAGTAACAGCTACAGCAAAAGGTATATTCAAAAGAATTTCAATTGATGACAGCTTGATTAAACAAGATGAGAAAGAAATACTTGAAGATCTGATCGTCGCTGCAATAAATGATGCCAAAGAAAAAGGAGAAGCTGCAGCCCAAGAAGAAATGAAAAATCTCACAGGTGGCCTACCATTACCTCCAGGAATGAAACTTCCTTTCTAAAAATGGAGCAATCCCCAATAGATAAATTAATAAACGATATTTCAAAACTTCCAGGATTAGGAAGAAGATCGGCTCAAAGAATTGCTCTTTTTTTACTAAAAAATAAAGATAAAAATTTATCTCCTTTAATTGAGAGTTTAAACTTATCTTATAATAAAATTATTGAGTGTTCAGAATGTGGAAATATAGACATGGTTAATCCATGCAATATTTGTGCAAATCCTAAAAGAGATAAAGCAACAATTTGTGTTGTTGAGGATGTGTCAGATTTGTGGACATTAGAAAAAGTAGGATTTTATCGTGGCCTCTATAATGTTTTAGGTGGTTCATTATCAGCGATTCAAGGTATAGGAACTGATGAATTAAAAATAGAACATCTACTAAAGAGAATTGAAATAAACAATGTTAAAGAAATTATTCTTGCCTTAAGTACAACTATGGAAGGACAAACAACATCTTTTGTTATTGCAGATAAGCTGGAAAAATTTAAAGATTTAAATGTAACAAGACTTGCACAAGGAATCCCTATGGGTGGAGAAGTACACTACTTAGATGAAAACACATTAAATACAGCATTCCAATCTAGAAAAAAAATTACATAAATAAAAATGGATAAATTACTTTACGTACCAAATCCACTATTACGCCAAAAAGCAGATAAAATTCAGTCTGTTGGAATTAAGGAAAAAGAAATTGCGAAAAAAATGATGCAAATAATGATAAAAGCACCAGGAGTAGGTTTAGCAGCAAATCAAATTGGAATTCTAAAACAAATTGTGACTATATTCTTTGTAGATCAACAGACTAAAAAAGAAACACAATATACATTATTTAACCCAAATATTGTTTCATACTCTCAAGAAAAAATTGTTATGGAAGAGGGTTGTTTATCTCTTCCTGAACAATTTGCAGAAATTGAGAGACCTCAAAATATAGTAGTCGAGTATTTAGATGAAAATAACAAACAAATAACAAAAGAAGTTAGTGGAGTGGAATCAAGAATTTTACAACATGAAATTGACCATCTTTCTGGAAAATTATTTGTAGATTATCTTTCTTCATTAAAAAGGAATATAATGATCAAAAAAGTACAAAAAATTTTAAAAAACAAAAAAAAATGAATAATAAAAAAATAGTTTTCATGGGTTCACCTAAAATAGCTTCTGAATATCTTGAGGCTTTAATTAAAAGTAATTTCATAATTTCCGCAGTATTTTCACAACCCCCAAAAAAGAAATCTAGAGGAATGAAAATAATTGAATCCGAAGTCCATCAACTTGCAAATAAAAATAACATTGAAGTTTTTTGTCCAAATAAGTTTGATAAAAATAATATTGAGATAGTGAAAAAATTAAATCCTGATTTAATTATTGTTATGGCATATGGTAAAATATTGCCAAAAGATATTCTAGATCTACCGCCATTTGGTTGTATCAATATACATGTATCCTTGTTGCCTAAATGGAGGGGTGCAGCCCCAATAGAACATTCTTTAATGAATGGCGATAAAGAAACGGGTATATCAATAATACAGCTAATCGAAAAATTAGATGCTGGACCAATTATTAATCAAAAAAAAGTAGATATAGAAGATGATTGTAATAAAAATGAATTAAGTCAAAAATTAACAGAGGTTGGAATCAAATTATTAGTGGATACTATTCCTCTTATATTTGATAAAAAAATTTCTTATTCTGATCAGGATGATAATGATGCAACATATGCAAATAAAATTTCTTCACTAAATAGAAAAATTAATTTTAATAAATCTGTAAATGAAGTTTTAAATCTTATAAGGGCACATTCACCTAAACCTGGTGCTTGGTTTACTATACAAAATGAAAGAATTAAGATCATTAAAGCAAGAAAATCAAACTCTAACGGTAATGCATCGACAATTCTTAACGAGACATTTGACATTGGTTGCAATGATGGAAGTATTGAACCACTAATTTTACAAAGAGAAGGTAAAAATATTATTTCTAAAGATGATTTTCTTCGTGGCTATAGCTTTAATATTAATGAAATAATAAATGCCTAACTACAAGATAACATTAGAATATGATGGGACTAATTATGTTGGTTGGCAACGTCAAGAAAATGGCCCCTCTATTCAACAATTGGTTGAAGAAGCAATAGAAAAACTATCAAAACAAAAAATAACACTTTTTGGAGCTGGTCGAACAGATGCAGGCGTTCATGCAAGAGGACAGGTAGCTAATTTTGAATTAGAGCAACATTTTGATAGTGATACCATTAGAGATGGCATCAATCATTATCTAAGACCCCAACCCATATCTATTTTACATGCTGAAGAAGTAGATAAAGATTTTAATTCAAGATTTTCAGCAAAATTGAGATGGTATGAATACAAGATCTTAAATAGAAGATCACCAATTACGTTAGAGCAAAACAAAGCTTGGTGTGTACATAAAAAAATAGATACCGAAAAAATAATAAAACAATCACAACAATTTATAGGCAAGTTTGATTTATCTGCTTTTAGGTCAATAAATTGCCAATCAAAATCTCCAATTAAATCTATTAATTCACTAGAAATAAATTTTGATCGTGATGAAATAAACTTTTTAATATCAGCTAAATCCTTTTTACATTCTCAAGTTAGAATCATGGTCGGAACACTAGTCGACATAGGATTAAATAAAATAGAAAAATCTATTTCAGAAATTATTCAATCCAAAAAAAGAGAATATGCAGGAGTTACTGCGCCACCTGAAGGATTATATTTAATCAAAATAGATTATTAATAAAAGCCAATTTCTGATAAACAAATATCTGCTTGAAAATCTTTAAATCCAGCAACTAGCCCTAATGTCTTGATATTCTGACCAACTAATTTTTTTGGTTGATAAGCATTTGATTTTTTAAATTCACTAAACGGTGCTTTTATTATTATCCACTCAGAATTAGTTTTAAAACTATATTTATAATATTGCCATGGAGCCATCGTTAGAGAGGTTCTTACATGAATTGAATACTCTTCATTATTACCAAACACTTTAAAATAAACACCTTCAAACTCCTCTGTTGATATTGAAGGTCTTAATTGATTTCTTATTTGAATAAATCCACCGTTATTTTCAGTCGTTACATCTCCTGTCATATGATAACAATTAACGTCATTAACTTTTGATATAATCGCTTTACCCTGTGATAATCCACCCATTACGCCATCAGTAAAAAAGGCCCAATTTTGACCTTGAGAAGAAATTCCAGGTGTTTCTAAGTTATCAAGTATCATTTTATTCTGAGATTGAAGATTGAATGAAAAAAATAAAATAAAAACAAAAATTATTAAACTTTTCAATTTTTACGATTTTCTGCTAATTTTTTTTTGATAAGAGATAAACCCGTTTCAACTTTTGATTTATATGATTCTTCAAATGCCTTTAGCTGCCAATCTGAAAATCTAGATTTTAGTTCAGATAAATTATTTTGTTTCCATTCATTAGAAGTATTTTCATCTTTCCAAATATCTTTTTCTTCATTGGTTCTTCCACAACCGTAGCAATACCCTGAGATTGGGTCAGTTTTACATACGCTAATGCAAGGCGAAGTTACTTTGTTCTGTTCCATGATAATATACATATATTTTTTTTTAGTTTATTCCATTAAAACGATATAAAACTTTAAAATTATGACTGATTTTAGCTATTTAAATGTTGATAATGCTTATAAATTAATCAACCAAAAGGTAACAAAAACTCCTTTGGTAACTAATGATTATATAAATAATCTTATAGAAGCTGAAATTTATTTTAAACTTGAGAATTTACAAAATACTGGATCATTTAAACTACGTGGAGCTACACATAAAATTACAAAATTAATAGAAACTATAAAAGACTCAGGTGTAGTAGCATATTCATCAGGTAATCATGCACAGGCTGTTGCCTATGCATCTATGATTAATACTATTAGTGCAAAAATAATAATGCCTAAAACTGCACCTCAAATTAAAATTGAAAATACAAAAAAATATGGAGCAGAGGTAATATTATATGACACTTACTTTCAAAGTAGAGAAGAGATAGGAAATGAAATTCAAAAGAAGGATAATAGAGCTCTAATTAAACCCTATGATGATGAAGATATAATTGCTGGTCAGGGAACTGCAGCTATCGAAATTGTAAATGATTTGAAAGAGCAATCAATTGAACCTGATCTGTATTTATGTTGTTGTGGAGGTGGAGGGCTTATTGCAGGAACATCAACATACTTAAAACATATTTACCCAAATATAAAATCATATTCTGTAGAGCCTGAAGAATTTGATGACACAAAAAGATCTTTAGAAGCTGGTAAGCTTATAGAAAATAAAAAAAATGCTAAATCTTTTTGTGACGCACTATTAGCACCTCAACCTGGCAATATAACCTTTCAAATTAATTCAAATAATCTTGAAGGAGGACTAAGTGTTTCTGATGAAGAAGTAACAAAGACCATAATTTTACTAGCTGAACAACTTAAAATAGTAGTAGAACCAGGTGGAGCAGTTGCAGCAGCTGCAGTATTAAATAATAAAATTGATATCAAAAATAAAAAAATTATAGTTATGATTTCTGGTGGTAATATCGATTTAAGTTTATTTAATAAGTTATGATGAATCTATCAAATTTAAAAAAATTACAAAATCTATTAAAAGAAAAAGATATCGATATTTTTGTCATTAATAGAAGTGATGAATATTTAAATGAGTATATTTCTCCAAATGCAGAAAGATTAAATTTTATAACAAACTTTTCTGGTTCAGCGGGAAGAGCAATTATAACACCAAGAAATGCATTTTTGTATGTTGATGGACGATATACTTTTCAAGCGAATACTCAAATTAATGCCAAAGAGATTCACGCAAAACATTTAAATAGCTTTTGGACAGATTTAGAAAAAATTTTATTAGAAAAAAAATTAAAAATCGCATTAGATCCAACTCTTCATTCAATTATAGAAATTGAAAAAGTGGAAAAAATGTTAGAGAATTCAACATCTCAACTCCAACTAATAGATAAAAATTTTGTTGATTTAATATGGGAAAATCAACCAAAAACTCAGTATACAGATATATTCGATCATCCAACAAGTTTTGCTGGTCAGGGCAGAAGTGAAAAACTAGATATTTTAAAAAAATTTTTAGATCAAAATGAGATTGATCATTACTTTGTTTCTGGGCTTGATAATATTGCTTGGCTATTAAATTTAAGAGCAGATGATATTAAATATACACCACTGCTTTATTCTTATCTTCTAATTTCAAAAAATAATAAACACTCTTTGTATATTAAAGAGTCTGCAATGCCAGAAATACTAAAAAAGGAAATCCAAACATTAATAAATATTAATAATATTGAAAACATCGGATTAATTTTTAATAACATTAATTCATCTGATTCAATAGGTTTAGATTTTAATTCCACCACTTATTATTTTTTAGATCTTTTAAGAAAACAAAAAATAAATATTAAAAATTTAGCAAATCCATGTATTTTGTTAAAAGCTATCAAAAATGAAACTGAACTAGATGGAGCCAAAAAAGCACATATAAGAGATGGTGTTAGTATTACTAAATATATTTATTGGTTGAAAAATATCATGGATCCTAAATCAAATGATGAAATAAGTGTTGCACAACATTTAGAAAATCTTCGAAGAAAAAATGAATTATTTCATTCTCCATCTTTCGATACAATATCAGCAATTGATAAAAATGCAGCACTTCCTCATTACCGTGTTACTAAAGAAGGAAAATCATCTTTCTCAGATAATAATATTTACCTTGTTGACTCAGGAGGGCAATATTTTGATGGAACAACCGATATAACAAGAACTATAATTTTAGGTGAAGCAACAACAGAACAAAAAGATAGATTTACGAGAGTTCTTAAAGGTCATATTGCCTTATCAAATCATGTTTTTGACAAAGGAACAAAAGGAACTGACATTGATTATCTAGCAAGAAAAAGTTTGCAAGAAATTAATTTAGATTATGATCATGGGACTGGTCACGGTATAGGAAGTTTTTTAAGCGTTCATGAAGCCCCACAACGTATTGCAAAAAAATCAATGTTTGATAGCGTTGAGTTACTTCCAGGAATGATTTTATCTAATGAACCTGGATACTATAAAGAAAATGAATATGGCATAAGAACAGAAAATTTAGTCGTGATAAAAGAGAATAATGATAAAAAATTATACTTTGAAAACATCTCGTGGTGTCCAATAGATTTGGATCTCATTGACATTAGTATGCTCGATCAAATTGAAAGACATTGGTTAAATAAATATCATAAAGAAGTGTATGATACATTGAAGACACATCTTGCAAATGATGAGAGAAATTGGCTTAATGAAGTAACCGCTGAGGTTTAAGTAAAGCCGCCGATTATGCGGCCTTTTTATTAATATCAAATTCAGTTCTTAGGAGATGTTTGTCTAATTCAATTTTCCATTCCTTACCGTATTCAGATTT
>CACGNZ010000005.1 GCA_902574475.1 uncultured Alphaproteobacteria bacterium
CACATTCTATTTAATGCTTCCGAACAATGATTTAGTAAAAGACCCTAGAAGATTACAATTTTTTTTATTGGCAGATGTTATTTTTGTCATTTTATTGATTTCAATAATTATTAGACAAATTGTCCTTATTTTAGTGAGAAGAAGAAAAAGTTATGATGAATCTCGATTGTATATAAAATTTGTTAATTTATTTGCTGCTATGGCTTTAGGTCCGGCCATCGGTTTAGTTATTATTACATCACTTTTTTTCAATTTAGAATTAAGAACTTGGTACGGGGATGCAGTAAGAGACGCGGTTGTAAATTCTAATATAGTAGCAAAAAATTATGAAAATGAGATACAAGCAGAATTAGTATCTGATACTCAATTAATTATGAGAGAAATATTAAAAGCTTCTCAAAATAATGAGGTTAATATTCAGTCAATCAGAACAGCTTTAAGTGAATTTATTAATTTGAGAACAATTTCAAGTATTTATATTTTTAATACAGAAGGAAGTATTTATTTGAGTCTTAAAGATCCTGATAATAAAAATTTTTCTATCCCCTCAAGTGAAATATTTAAGATTGTTAATCAAAACCGAGTTTACATTTTTCAATTAGATAAAAATTCTATTACTGCTTATAAAAAAATAAATTTTTTAAATGATGTTTATATGCAAGTTAATAGAAACTTGAATACTAATATTTGGGATCATATCAGTGCTACAAAAGAGGCATTTGAAATTTACACTTTAAAAGAAGAGGAAAGTTCAGGAATTCAAATAACTTATTCTATGATATTTGTTCTTTTCTCCATTTGTTTTATTTTAGTTGCTATTTTGATTGGTTTTAATTTAGCAAGTAATCTAAGTAAACCAATAACAAACTTAATAAAATCTGCAAACAAAATATCTGAAGGAAATTTTGATGCTAAAGTTAGTGAAACAGATCAATTTCAAGAAATAAAAGTACTACTATCGTCTTATAATAAAATGATTTCTGAAATTGAGAATAAACAAAATGAGCTAATATCTAAAAGTCAAGAAGATGAAGAAAAAAGAATTTTCATAGAAGCCATCTTAAGTTTATTAACAATAGGAGTAATTTCATTAGATAAAAATTTTAATATTTTATTATTCAATAAAACTTTAACAAAACTATTTAGAAATACTAAAACTTTTCAAATAAATGAAAATTTTCTTTCTTTTTTTCCTGAATGGAAAAAAATATTCGATAATTTTGAAACCTCAAATAAAGTATTATTAAATTTCCAATACGATTTTACATTATTTGATGATAAAAGAAATTTTAATATTAGAGTTATTAAAGAGATTAAAGATAATAAAATTGAAGGATATGTTGTTGCTCTAGATGATGCCACATCTCTAATTTTAGCAGAAAAACATGCAGCGTGGTCTGATATAGCAAGAAAGATAGCTCATGAAGTAAAAAATCCACTCACCCCAATCAAACTTTCTGCCGAAAGAATAGAAAAGAAATTTTTAGATGAAAAAACAGATAAGCAGGATATTTCACTATTAACTAAAACAATTTCAAGACAAGTAGATGATATTGGAAAGTTAGTAGACGAATTTTCATCTTTTGCTAGAATGCCAGAAGCAGAAATCAAACTTGATAACCTGTCTAGATGTTTAGAAGATGCATACCTTTTATATTTTAATACGAGGAAGGATATAAAGCTTAATTTAATTAAACCTAAAGATGATATTTATTTTCACTTTGATACACTTCAAATCTCAAGATGTTTTAATAATTTAATTAAAAATGCTATTGAGGCTGTAGAAAAAATACCAAATCCAGCAGTCGAAGTATTAATGTCTAGTGATACTAAAAATATAAAAATTGAAATAAAAGATAATGGTGTTGGAATTGATGAAAAAATGTTGAGTAAAATATTTGAGCCCTATTTTACAACTAAAACAAAAGGAACTGGTCTTGGATTATCTATAGTAAAAAGAATTATTGAAGATCATGGTGGTAAAATTAAAATTGAGAAAAATAAAAATATGGCAGGAACAACATCACTAATAAATTTTGAATATAATGCATAAAGTTTTAATTATTGATGATGAAAAGGATATTTGTTTTCTTATTTCAGAAATTTTGAAAGATGAAAATTATAATACCTCAATTGCTCTTAATTCAGATGAAGCAATTAGTAAATTCAATGAAATTAAACCTGATTTAGTTATTTTAGATGTATGGCTATCTAACAGTAATTTAGACGGTATTGAGATTTTAAAAGAATTCAAATCGATTGATAGTAATATTCCAATTATTATTATAAGTGGTCATGGAACTGTTGATCTTGCAGTAAAATCTATAAAAAATGGAGCTTACGATTTTTTAGAAAAGCCATTCAATAGTGATAAATTAATTATTCTTACTAAGAGAGCAATAGAGAGCTCATCATTATTGAGTGAAAATAAAAACTTAAAAGATACTTTAATTAAAACAACGCCGTTGATGGGGAATTCAGAATTTATTAAAAAAATTAACAAACATTTAAATGAGCAGAGTTCAAGTAATTCTAGACTATTAATTGAAGGAACATTTGGAACAGGAAAAAAACATTTTGCAAATTTAATACATCAAAATTCACAATACCGAGATAAGCTTCCTATATCAATTGATTTTAAAAAACTAACAAATGAAGCATTGGATAATATGTTTGTAGAAAATAAAAATGCAATTAATGAAAATATTTTTTATCGATCAAATAATAATACATTAATATTGCTTAATATTGAAACACTACCAAATGTTTATCAAAAAAAACTTTTAAATTTTCTAGAAAACAAAAAATTTTTTGAAGACCTTGATATTAAATTAAATCATAAAATAATTACAATTACTGAGAAAAATTTAGAAATAGAAATTGAAAAGGGTAATTTTATTAAAAGACTATATGATAGAATTTCAACAGAGATTATAAAATTTAAATCTCTTTCTGAAAGGAGAGATGATGTTCTGCCCATACTTGATTTTTATTTAAATGAAAAGAGTGGAGGAAATTTAAATTTTAAATTTTCTTCTAAAGCCTTAACTAAGTTACAAATGTATGATTGGCCAGGAAATATATCTCAATTAATTAACTACGTAGAGAAAAGTCTAATACTTAATCAAGACCAAAATATAAAAGAGTTAGAGGTTGATGATTTAGCTCTACAAATGGGAGATGAAACTGCGTCAAATTCTTCAAATAATTCACTTGATTTGTCACTTAAGGAAGCAAGATCTGACTTTGAAAAAAATTATTTGATATCGCAAATTAAGAGATTTAATGGTAATATAACTAAAGTTTCTGAATTTACAGGAATGGAGAGAACTGCTCTTTATAGAAAATTTAAATCATTAGATATTAAAGTAGAATAACTAACCAATGAAAACAATTATTTGTGGTGCTGGAGATGTTGGATATAGTATAGCTGATAAACTATCACGTGAAAATTTTGAAGTTACAGTTATAGATGAAGATGAAAATAGATTAAATAAAGTATCTGAAACACTGGATGTCAAAACAATAAATGGAATTCCTAGTATGCCATCAGTTTTGGAGAGCGCCGGTGCAAATGATTGCGAAATACTAATTGCAGTTACTAAGAGTGATGAAACTAATATGGTTACTTGCCAAATTGGTCATTCTTTATTCAAAATAAAAAAGAAAATTGCAAGAATAAGACAGCAAGATTATTTAAAAAATGATTGGAAAAATTTATATAATGATGAAAATTTCCCAATAGATGCAATTATTTCTCCCGAACAAGAGGTTGCTAAAGGTATATTTAGAAGATTAATTTCTCCAGGAACAATAGATATGGTTGAGTTATCTGATAAAAAATTAAAACTAATTGGTCTAAAATGTGAAGATAATTTTTTACATTCAGGCCTATCTGTAAGAGAATTATCTGAAAAATTTCCTAACTATCTTGCTAACATAATGTTTATATTTAGAGGCGATCAAAAATTTACTGTGAATTCATCAACTAAAATTGAAAAAAAAGATACTATTTTTCTAGTTGTAGAAACTGATAATTTAACAGATGTGTTATCTGAGTTTGGTCATCAAGAATTACAGGCAAAAAAAGCTGTAATCATAGGTGGTGGAAACATAGGATTTTCACTTGCTCAATTAATTGAAAATTCTAAAACATATATAAAAACTGAACTAATTGAAGCTAATAAAGAACGTGCAGAATTTCTTGCTTCAAATTTAGAAAATATCACAGTTACATGTGGAGATGGTTTAGATAATCAGATACTTGAAGAAGTAAACATATCAGATTCAGGTTACTGTATATCAATTACGGAAGATGATGAAGTTAATATACTATCGTCTTTATTAGCTAAAAGAGCAGGTGCCAACACATCAATTACTTTGATTAATAATAGTAATTATTCTTCCTTGTTATCAAATATTGGAGTTGATATGACGATAGATCCAAAAATAATAACAATTTCTAAAATTTTAGAAAAGGTAAGAGGTGTAAAAATACGAAACGATTATTCAATAGGTGAAGGTTTTGGAGAAGTAATAGAGGCAGATATTCAGTCAGAATCATTTCTTTGTAATAAAAATCTTAAGGAATTAGAATTACCTAAAGGTATACGTATTGGCTCTATTGTAAGGGATAAGAAAATTATAATCCCTAATAGTCAAACTGTTTTTAAAGAAAATGATGATGTTGTTTTTTTTGCTGAAACAAACTGCATAAAAAAACTAGAAAAACTTTTATCAAAAGTTTAATTTAATGCCAAATTTTGCTTATATAAATAACAAATTTGTAAATTTTAAATCGGCAAAAATTCATATAGAGGATAGAGGATTACAATTTGCAGATAGTGTTTATGAAGTTATTGCAGTTTTAGATAAAAATTTAATTGATTTAGATTTTCATCTTAAGAGATTAAAATATTCTCTTCGCGAATTAGAAATTAAATTTACAATTAATAAATCAAACTTAAATAATATTTTTTTAGATCTAATAAAGAAAAATAAAACAAGAAATGGTATAATATATCTGCAAATTACAAGAGGTATTCAATTTAGAGAACATAAATATCAAAAAGACTTAACCCCAACTTTAATTGTATACACAAGAAATAAAAGTTTTAATTTACCTGGAAAAAATTTTACTGGGGTAAATACAATTACATACCAAGACCTTCGATGGAAAAGACGTGATATTAAAACAGTAAATTTACTGCCAAATATTATTGCAGCAAATATGGCTAAAAAGAAAAATGCTTATGAAGCAATTTTAATCCAAAATGGAAAGGTGACTGAGGGTACATCTTCTAATATTTGGATTATTAAAAGAAATAATTTAATTACTCATCCAGCTAATTCAGATATTTTAAAAGGAGTAACTAGAACATCTCTCTTAAAAATAATCAAAAAAACTAAACTAAAATTAATAGAAAAACAATTTACGCATAATCAATTAGTTAATGCAGATGAAGTATTTTTAACAAGCTCTGGAAGTTTTATTACTCCTATTCTAAAAATTGATAATAAAAAAATCAATAATGGTAAAATTGGCAGTTTAACATTGAAACTAGCAGAAATGTATACTGAAGAATGTATAAATGGATAATATAAAGCAAGAAGACATTGAGGACATTTGTTTTAACGTAAGTCAAAATATTATTTTACCTAAATTCAAAAATTTATCAGACGATGATATTAATTATAAAAATGGATCTGATTTAGTAACAGCAGCAGATATAGAAGCAGAAAAAGAATTAAAAAAAAACTTGTTAAAAATTTTACCTTTCTCTAATTTTATAGGGGAAGAAGAATATTCTAGAAATGAAAATATAATAAATTTTTATAATGATGATACATATTGTTGGACTGTTGATCCAATTGATGGAACAACAAATTTTGCTAATGGCAGAGATAAATTTGCAATAATGATCGCCTTAACATTTAAAGAAAAGATTTTACGCTCTTGGATATATAAGCCTTTAGAAAAAATTATGTGTTCAGCTATTGTAAATGAAGGTGCTTATATCAATAATAATAAAATTGTTACAAAAGGTGTAAATATAATTGAAGAAACTATAGGATCTATAAGTACAAAGTATTGGGAGCCAGGATTTAAAGATAAGTTAAAAATTTTTAAAAACATATTTAAAGAAGTGAACTCTTATAGATGCATTGGTTTTGAATATATAGATATAGGTATTGGGATTAGAAATTTTGCTATTTTATCAAAACTATCTCCCTGGGATCATATTCCAGGTATTCTTTTTGTCAGAGAAGCAGGTGGTGCTGACACAGATTTTGAACACAATAAATATGACTTTACAAAAAAGAATAAGAATTTAATTGTAAGTAATTCAGAAGATTTGAACTTTAAAATTTTAGAAAAATTAGGAGAATATTCATGAGTATTAAAAATGTATCTTTTATTGGTTTAGGGGTAATGGGTTATCCAATGGCAGGCCATCTTCAAAACAATGGTTATAATGTAACAGTTTATAATAGAACAACTACTAAGGCAGAAAAATGGGTAGAAGAATATAAAGGTAGCATGTCTAAAACTCCTGGTGAAGCTTCTCAAAATTCTGAAATTATTTTTATGTGCGTTGGACGCGATGAAGATATTATTGAAGTAATGGAAGGTGAAGGTGGCATTCTTTCAAATGTAGCTGAAGGATCAATTATTGTTGATCACACAACAGCTTCTGCAGAGATAGCGAGAAATTACTATCAAAAGCTTAAAGATAAAAAATTGAGTTTTCTTGATGCTCCTGTATCTGGTGGTCAGGCTGGAGCAGAAAATGGTGTTCTTTCTATTATGATTGGTGGTGATGAAAAAGATTATAATACTGTTAAGTCAGTTCTGACATCTTATGGTAAAGCCATTGAACTTATAGGTCCATCTGGATCAGGTCAAATAGCTAAAATGATAAATCAAATTTGTATTGCGGGATTAGTGCAAGGTTTATCTGAAGCAATGGCTTTTGGAAAAAAATCGAATGTAGATATGGAAAAGGTTCTCAGCGTTATATCAAAGGGTGCAGCTCAATCATGGCAAATGGAAAATAGATATAGAACTATGCTCGATGGCAAATTTGATTATGGTTTTGCAGTTGATTGGATGCGTAAGGATTTATCAATTTGTTTTAATGAAGCAGATAAAAATGGTGCAATTCTTCCTATTACAAAAATTGTTGATAAATATTATGAAGAAGTACAAAAAAATGGTGGCAATAGGTTTGATACATCATCCCTCATGACTCTTGTAGATAAATAAATGTCAAGAAACTTAATGTTAGCAATCATATTGTTAACAGCCTCTTCTTTATTTTGGTCAGGAAATTTTTTTTTTGGAAAAGTTGCTCACATAACTGATCTTTCACCATTTAAATTAAGTTTTTTTAGATGGTCTTTAGCTTTACTTTTACTACTACCTTTCACCCTTAAAAGTATTTTGGAAAATTTAAATTATTACAAAGAAAACTTTTTACTAATGACTACATTAAGTATTTTAAGTGTTACAATATTTAACTCATTTACATATATTTCATTACAAACTACTTTAGTTTTAAATTCTACTATAATGGCATCTACTGCACCAGTAATTATGATTGGTTTTTCTTGGCTAATGTTTCGAACTAAAATATCAAAACTTCAATTAATTGGCATAATTTTATCTTTATTAGGTGCTTTAGCAATAATTTTAAAAGGAAACTTAAACAATTTATATACTTTAAATTTTACTATTGGAGATATATGGATGTTTGCTGCTGTAATATCTTGGTGCTTATATTCAGTGCTGTTAAAAAAAATGGATAAATCAATTTCACAATTAGCAAGCTTAGAAGTAATGATTATTATTGGTTTATTTTTTATTATTCCATTTTATCTTTTTGAATCTTTTAATGGCACCTTTTTACTTTCATCATCCTATGATTTTTTCATTATTATTTATGTTGCTATTTTTGCAAGTATTGCTGCGTATTTTGCTTGGAATAAAGGTGTGTATTTGATTGGACCAAACAGAGCTGGTTTATTTTTACATTTCATACCTGTCTTTGCTGCAATTTGGGCAATAACTTTTTTAAATGAGAGTTTTGCAATATTTCATATTGTAGGTGTTTTTTTTATAATTACAGGAATTATATTATCTAATATAAGATTTAAAAATGAACAAAATAGTCAAAACTGATCAGGAATGGAAATCTCTTCTCACGGAAGACGAGTATTATGTAACTAGGCAAAAGGGAACAGAACCTCCTTTCTCTGGTAAAAATTTTGAAATTATTAATGGCGGTATTTTTAAATGTAAATGCTGTGGTAATGAATTATTTAATAGTTCTACAAAATATGATTCTTATTGTGGATGGCCAAGTTTTTTTGAGCAAATATCACCTGAAGCAATTAAAACAGAGACTGATAGATCGCATGGAATGGTGCGTATTGAAATTATGTGTGCCAAATGTGACGCACATTTAGGCCATGTCTTTGATGATGGCCCGGAGCCAACTGGCAAAAGATATTGTGTAAATTCTCTTTCTATTAATTACGAAGAGTTTGAATAATACTTTTTACACACTACTATTTTCTTCAATAGGTCATGCGCTCATGCATATGTTTGCTGCATTTTATTTTGTAATTGTTCTAACAATCGAAAAAGAATGGAACATTTCTTATGATCAATTGATTAAATTATGGTCACTTGCAGCTCTTTTAATTGGTTTGGGAGCAATTCCATTTGGCTGGCTTAGTGATAGATGGTCTCGTTCAGGTACAATGACCATCATGTTTATTGGAATGGGATTAGCCTCCATTTTATGTGGTTTAAGCACTTCAGTTTCTTTTTTATTTTTTTCACTATCACTTCTTGGACTTTTTTGTTCGATATATCATCCTGTTGGTATTCCTTGGGTGATTCATGCAGCTAACAAACAGGGAAGAGCGCTTGGTGTAAATGGTATTTTTGGTGGAGTAGGGATAGGATCAGGAGCATTTGTAGCTGGCACTCTAACAGAATTACTAAATTGGCAACTAGCTTTTATATTGCCTGGTGTAATATCTATTATTATTGGATTTTATCTTATCTACTTAATTCTAATTGATAAAATATCTTATAAAAATTATTTTATAAAAAACGATGATCAAGATCATTCCCGTAATGAAATGATTTTGATTGCATTAATAATGCTTTTATCAATGTTTGCCCTTGGATTATCTTTTCACAATACACAAATAGCCTTACCAAAAGTTTTTGAAATACGTATTGGTAATATAAACTCAATTCAAATTGGATTTATGATAGCAGTTATCTATTTTATCTCTGGTGCTACAACATTTGTTGGGGGATTACTTGCTGATCGTTTTAATCTAAAAACTATTTATTTAATTGGTATTTTTCTTCAGTTTCCTTGCTACCTAGGTATAGCTTACATATTTGGTTACTCTTTAGTAGTGTTATGTATTCTTGCTGCCGTATTTAATGCAAGTATTCTTCCTACAGAAAACCTCTTACTTGGAAGATTTACACCTCAAAAGTATCATGGTGTAGTATATGGAATTAAGTTTATTCTTGCATTTGGATCGGGACCAATTTCGGTATTCTTAATTTCAGAAATTTACTCCATAACTTTAGAGTTTACTTATTTGTTTTTAATTAATGCAATAATGATGGCTATAGTTTCAGTTTTTATTATTTTTTTACCCATTCAAAGTAATCAAAGAATAGCTACTCAGGATTAGATTTTATTTCTTCAAGATAATTAATAACATCATTAAATTTTTCATCAGGTATATTTTTATAAGTCATGCCAAAATGATTTTTTACTTCTAATGCAACATGAGCATAAGGATTTCTCCCTTTTGGATGATTTGGATGATCTGGCAATTTCCCTTTTAAAAAATCTCCTGTTTTTTGGATTTCTTTCCATATTATTTTTGCTTTATTTACATTCATATTGATACAAATTCCCTAATAAATTGATATTTTTTATTAAATATTATTCTTACTTATTTAAGTATATTTTTAATAACAAAATAATTGCAATTTTTTTTATTATTATTAAATAATTTAAATATGCACGTAGATTCTAGTATTTGGTTCAAACCTAAAATCGATCGAAAGAAATTAAAGGAATTATCTATAAGAAGTGATTTTCCAGGATTAATTCATTTTGCGATTTATTTTTCTTCACTTATATTCTTCGGATACCTATCTTATATTTTTTGGGGTAGTTGGTTTTTTATACTGTTCTACTTTATTTATTCAACAATCTATGCTTTTAACGTTGCGAATTGGCATGAGACAGTTCATCGTACTGCTTTTAAAACTAGGTGGATAAATGAAATTTTTTATTATCTTAGTAGTTTTCAAGGTATGGCAGAACCTCTAAGCTTAAGATGGTCACATAGTTTTCATCATTCTAATACTCTACAAACAGAAGAAGAGTATGATCACGAAATTGAGGTATCGAGACCTACTGATCTTTTTAGATTTTTTTTGAAATTTATTCCTTTAACTGATTTAATTTATATTCATCAATCTCCATTTGTTCATATATTTAAACTTTCATTTGGTAAATTAAGTCCAGGAATAAAAATTTCTGTGCCAGTAAGTGATATTAAAAAAATAATTAGAAATGCAAGAATTTATTTACTAATTTGGTTTGCTATTATTTTGTCTTGTTTTTATTTTGATACTATTTTACCAATTTTGTTTTACTTTTTGCCATCATACGTAGGCAAACCTATACAATTTGCTGTCAATGTTACACAGCATCTTGCTGCTAAATTTGATTCAAAGGATCACCGATTAAGCACACATACAGTAATATTAAATCCTATATTTAGCTTTTTATACTGGCATATGGAATATCATTTAGAGCATCATATGTTTCCAATGGTTCCTTCATATAATTTAAAAAAATTGAGAAAGGAAATTGAAAGTCAGCTACCTAGACCTTTCAATGGATTGTTTGATTTTTACAAGACAATTCTACCATATTTGATTAAACTTGCTTTTAACTCAAATGATTACTATCGAGTAAAATTGCCAGAAAATACCTAAAAGTCTCAATTTTCTTTATATTACCAAAATTTAAAACAACATTTATAAACATTATTCAATCTATAATGTTTGACAGGAAATCTTTCTTATATTTCAATAAATTATACATTAATTTATTTGGAGGTAAAAATGTTAAAAAAAATAATCGTACTTATTAGTACAACTACTATTTTTTCTTCATTTATATTTTCAAGCTCTCATGCATTTGAATGTGATATTCCAATTTTAGAAAGTTCATCAGATGCTGTTAAAGCTTATTATATACCTGAAAAAAAATTTGAAGGAATGAGTATAAATGTACCAAAGGAAAATGTTGAGAACGATATTGAAAAGGGTTGCAGAGAAAAATTTGAAGAATTATCTGGAGCTAAAGTAAATGTAATAGTTTTTCCAAAACAAAAAGATATGCTTGATGCAATCAATCTAGCTTTAGCAACTAATAGCGGAGAATTTGATGTTATGACATCAGGTGCAGGTGGAGCAAAGGAGTATGGCTTAGGTGGACATCTAAACCCTTTACAAACACCACCAGATATAGATGATTTTTATACTGGTGATATTAATCAATATAGTATTGGTGGAAAACTTATGGGTATACCTAGTATAGCTGATACTAATATATTGTATTGGAGAACTGATTTATTTGAACAAGCAGGTTTGGATCCAAACAAACCACCTAAAACATATTCAGAATTAACTGAATATGCAAAACTGTTAACAATAGATAAAAATGGTAAAAATAGCACTGAAGAGGGATTTGATAAAAATAATATTGATATCTATGGTTATGGTTTTAGAGGTGAAGCAAGTTTAGCAAGCCCTTGGCAATGGTATAACTATCTCTTTGCATTTGGTGGAGATTTATTTGATAGCGAATATAATATTATTATTGATCAGCCAGAGTCCGTAGCTTCACTACAATGGGTTGTAGATAATTACAGAGTGCACAATATTATGCCAGCTGACACACCTGTTTATGACTATGGCGCATTCCATACTTTGTTTATACAGGGCAAAATGGCTATGGCTGTAAATTGGCCATATATGTATGGTATGTCTCAAGACCCTGAACAATCAAATGTTGTAGGCAAGGTAGCTGTAGGAAGAAAACCTATGGAAGTGAGACATGCTGGTAATATGGGCGGATGGTCTTGGAGTGTTTTGAAAATGTCTCAGAAACAAGAACTAGCTGAGGCTTATGCAAAATGGAATGGTAATCCTGACATGGCAGTTTATAATGCTGTTTTAAGGGGAAATGCTCCTGCTAGAAGATCTGCTACTGAAAGAATGATAGAAGAAAATCCAGTTATTGCCGGTGCTATTGCTCAAAACTTACCTGATAATATGGGAGTTAAGTGGATAGATACAGGACCTTCATGGATGGCACTAGAAAAAGAAACTTGGAAGTTCATCCAATTTGCTTTGACAGGAGAAAAAACACCTGAACAAGCTTTAAAGGATGCAAAAGTTGAAATGGAGAAAATTCTCAAAAGAGATAGATTCTATGAGGAAATTGCTCCACAACTTCTAGGGAATTAATTCAAATAAAAATTATCACAGGCAGCATATTGCTGCCTGTAAAAAAATATGAAATTTATAAATTCTTCTTCTTTTTTTGGTGGGGCAATAATACTACCAGGTGTAATAATTTTATTGTTATTTTATTTATATCCATTAGCTTATTCTCTTTTTATAAGTTTACATGATTTTAGGTTAATAAGACCAGATTTAACTCAATTTGTTGGTTTTAGAAATTATTTTGAAATTTTTTATGATGACGAGTTCCTTAACGCTTTCATTAATACTCTTATTTATGTTGGAATATCTTTACCTTTTGAATTAGTAATTGGCCTTTTTTTGGCTTTAGCTTTGGATAAAATTACAAGAGGAAAAAATATAATTAGAGCTTTTTTAATCGTTCCACAATTTTTGGCTCCTCTTGCCATGGGTTTCATATGGAAATTTATGTACAATGATGATTTAGGAATAATAAATTTTTTTCTTCGTTTTGTAGGAATGGAAAGGCCACCATTGTGGATAGCTGATCCGGCAATATCCTTGTACAGCTGTATAATTGTTGAGATTTGGGCTTGTGTTCCTATTTTTATGCTTTTGCTTTCTGCAGGGTTAACAACTTTATCAACTGAAATTATTGATGCTGCAAAAATTGATGGTGCGAATGCTTATCATCGTCTTCGCTATATAATACTTCCTCATTTAAAACCTATTATTCTTGTTACATTATTAATAAGAGGAATGGATTCATTTAGAATATTTGATTTAATTTATGGACTCACGCAAGGTGGCCCAGCCATGAGTAGTGATGTTTTATCATTGTACATGTATAGGTCAGGAATGTTGGATCGACAATTTGGTTATTCAGCAAGCGCAGGATGGATTATGGTATTTATGATGTTAATTGCATCTTATATTCTTATTAAACTTATGTACAGAGATGGGATCAACAAACAATGAATAAGAGTGAAAAAAGATTAACAACAATAAGTTGGTTCTTTATTAGTTTATCTCTGTTTATATGGTTATTTCCAATTATCTGGTTTGCATTGGCTTCTTTTAAAAATCCAAAAAATTTATATGATATTTTTTCATTTGAATTTAGTTTGTATAACTACAGAGAGGTTTTTAATACATATCCAATTGCAACCTATATGAAAAATAGCTTAATTTTAGCAATATCAGCAACGTTATTTGCTGTTACAATAGGTACTTTAATTGCTTACGGCTTAAGTCATACTCGTTTTCGATTTAAGACACAAACAACTGTTTTTATCTTTTTATTAAGACTGATTCCAGGAATGGCTGTAATGGTTCCTCTATTTATAATTTTTTCATCGTTAGGATTAACAAATACCTATCATGGATTAATTTTTGCTCATACAACTATGTCAATTCCTTTGGTTGTTATAATAATGCTTGGATATTTATCAGATTTTCCAAAAGAACTTTTAGATGCAGCTTATATTGATGGATGTAATAAATTTAATGTAATTTATTTAATAGTTTTTCCACTTATTAAACCTGGGTTAGCAGTTGTAGCAATTTTTACATTTATTGGTAGTTGGAATAATTTTGATATTGCATTGATTCTTGGTTATATGCCTGAATATAAGACTCTACCACTTGGTCTTGCTGGTATGGGAAATAGGTATGGAATATTATGGCATCATGTTGCAGCTGCAGGGGCAGTATACATAATTCCAACAGTAATTATGGCAATAACACTCTCCAAATATGTAATTAGTGGATTAACTGTTGGAGCAATTAAAGGGTAAAAAAAATAACATCTATATTATATTTCTATGAATTCTAATTCGAAAGTAAAATACTTTAATTTAAATGAATTTGAGCTTTCAGATGGAGATAAAAAAAAAGAATTAATAATAAATTTAGATAATGTCTGTAAAGATACTGGTTTTTTATTAATCACTGGTCATAACATAGATAGAAAAATAATTGATAATATTTGGTCAGTGGTTGATTTTTTTTTTGAACAATCGATTGAATTTAAGCAAAAAATTAGCCCTCCATATAAGGGGTATCCATACGGCTATCTTGCTAAAGGTTTAGAGGCTTTAGCTTATTCTAAGGGAGAAAAAACACCTCCTGATTTAAAGGAAAGTTTTAATGCTGGACCATTATTAATTCCTGATTCTATATCTGATAAAGAAGCACTTGAATTTTGCTATGCTCCTTCATTATGGCCAGAAATATTAAATTTTCAAAAATATTGGAGTGCATACTATAATTCGATGCAAACATTATCTGCACGCGTAATGAGATCTTTCGCATTGGCATTGAATCTTGATGAAACTTATTTTGACCAATACATAGACAAAAATATTTCAGCTTTAAGAGCACTTAATTATCCTCCAATTCAAAAAATTTTACCAAAACAACAGATGGCAGGTGCCCATACTGATTATGGTAGTCTTACAATATTACTACCAAAGGATAATACCAGTGGACTTCAAATTAAAAATCTTGCAGGAGAATGGATAGATGTACCTTGTGATCCTAATATTTTTGTTTGCAATATTGGAGACCTGATGGCCCAATGGACAAATAACAGATGGGTTTCTACTTTACATAGAGTGGTACCAAATAAAAAAAATAATAATAGAAGGTCACTTGCTTTTTTTCATCAACCTAATTGGGATGCGGAAATAAAATGTTTAGAAAGTTGTAGAGGAAATAAAGAAAATTATAAACCAGTTCAATCAGGGCCATATTTAATGTCAAAATTTAAGTCTACTTTATAAAAAATAAATTATAAAATTTATCTAGCAAGTGCCCCCATAGGATCCCAAGGCGCTAGCGCAACTGGTTCCATATCTAAATATTTTAAAAGTCTCTTGTTAAGATATTTTTTATCAATGACAACTTCATAGGTATATTCATCGAACCATTCATCAGTCATCATCATATATCCTTGATTCCCACTTTTTGTCCCCCAGCTATTTTCAATTTTCCATTTAGTTGAATTTCTTTTTTTAATATCGACACCCGTTAAAAGCATCGCGTGAGTCATTTCACTATCACCATACTCTAAACGAGTTTGTTTATTCATCTTAAATGAAGTTTGGAAGACATTTTCATAATCGTAAATACCCATATCAAGTACACCCATATCACGACTAAAACGTTTCCCAACATCACAACCAAACCATACTGCTTCATTGTTTTTTATTGAGTCCATCGCAGATTTTTTTAATTCTTTAATATCTACATTAAGATATTTAATGATTTGTCCCTCAACAACATTACCGAGATATTCAACGGTATAAATTGTATTAAATTTTTTATTACTCATGGGAGCATGAATTAAGCAAACTTTATCTTTAATATTAATATCAGCATATTTTTTGCAAAAATCAATTGGTGTCATATCTGAAATGACAATGTGTCTATTATCTTTATTTCTAGTAGACCAATTGATAACATCTGGTGGCTGACCAAGAAACATTGCTAGTAAATTATAAATTGTTTCCATCATATCTTTTTTTAGAGCTGCAGAATTTTTTGCTGGTTTCTTTCTTAGTATAGACGCAAACTCTCTTAATTTATGAGTCAAAATATAATTCATGGCGCCAGATTTACTACTATGGTTTGTTTCAGGCATTACGTCTTTAGGTACTGCACCATACTTATTAATTAAGTTTACAAACATATCCCATTGTCCACCATCTTGGACAGGTGCTTTTAAGAGATGTGTTATTAATCTGCTCTCATATGATTCATCTCTTGATTTGATAATATTCTCTAAAAAATAATTTGCTTTCTCTAACTTATCCCAAAACATGAAATAATTTTGTGAAAATTCAAATGTATTCAGTTCAAGGCTATCAACAACTTTTAAACGCATAAGATTCAATCCTGCAAATCCCCAACATCTACCTGATGCCATCTGATTTGTTGCAGGTAGTTCTTTTTTTATTAGATTAGAAAAATTATGATTGATTTGACTAAAGTTTTCCCAATTGAGTGCAACATTGGCTAAATCATTTTTAATTAATGCATTTCTTGATGCTGTATTTTTATTATTTCTAAGAAATTTATTTTTGAAAGTTTTAATTGTTGATAGAGATATATTTTTTGCCATGTTCTCTATTTAAAACTATTTCAGCTTAATTCAATTCTTAACTGTTTTTTTCTTTTTTTTGAGACCCATTTTAGCTTTTCTTTCATCAATTAACCTAATGGCATCTTCTAGTTTTAAGCTATCTATTGATTGATCACCAAGAATTGAAGCATTTATTTTTCCACATTTTACATATGGTCCAAATTTTCCATCATGAGCAGTAATGTTTTTCTTTTCTGTTGGATGCTCACCAAATGTTTTTAGCGTAGCATTACCTCTCTGTGTAGGTTTAGCAATTAATTCAATGGCTCTTTCAAGTTCAATATCAAGAATATTATCTGTTTTTTCTAGAGCTTTATATTTTTTATCATGCAGAATATATGGTCCATACATTCCTATACCTGCGCTAACCGTTTTATTTGTTTCTGGATGAAAACCTAATTTACGTGGTAAGCCAAGTAGTTGAATAGCTGTGTTTAATCCTATTTCATCTGGTTCAAAATTTTTAGGAATAGAAACTCTTTTTGGTTTCTTTTCTTTTGTCCCTTCACCAACTTGCATATAAAATCCATAAGGACCTTTTCGAAGAGTAATCATTTCACCTGTTTCTGGATAAATACCAATTTCTTTTGGTCCGCTAAGAGCAGCGCCATCTTTATCGTTTAATTGATTAAACTGAACCGTATATTTACAATCAGGATAATTAGAGCAGCCAATAAATCCTCCAAACTTTCCAACTTTAATTCCTAGTCTTCCATTATCACAGGTTGGACATTTCCTTTTTTCATCTGCTCCGTTTGGTGGAAAGAAATGCGGACCTAGCGCTTCATCTAACACATCAATCACTTCTCTATTTGATTTGCCTACTGTTTCATCACAAAGTTGTTTAAATGTTTCCCAAAATTTTCTTAGAACCTCTTTCCAATCAAGCTTACCATCAGAAATTTCATCAAGTTGATTTTCAAGATCAGCGGTAAAATCATATTCTACATATTGATTGAAATATTTCTCTAAAAATATCGATACTATTCGTCCTCTATCATGAGGATTAAAACGTTTTTTATCTAAAATTACATAATCTCTATCTTGTAGAACTTTAATAATAGAAGCATAAGTAGATGGTCTGCCAATGCCAAGTTCTTCAAGTTTTTTAACTAAGCTTGCTTCGGTGTAACGAGGAGGAGGGGAGGTAAAATGTTGTGTCTTTTCAACTTCTTTTAAATTTAAACTCTCTCCTTCACTCATTGCAGGAAGAATTGTTTCTTTTTCTTCATCTTTATCATCATCTTTAGCTTCTTGATAAACTTTGTACATTCCAGGAAACTTGATTGTTGATCCATTTGCTCTTAAAACAATTTTTTTATCTTCGTTTGTAATATCAACAGCTACCTGATCTAATACAGCACTCGCCATTTGTGAACTTACCGCTCTTTGCCATATAATTTCATATAATTTATATTCTTCTAAAGTAATGTATTGCTTAATATCTTTTGGTGTTAGGTAAATATTTGTTGGTCTAATACATTCATGTGCTTCTTGGGCATTTTTAGCTTTTGATTTATAAACTCTTGGCGCTTCAGGTAAATAGTTTGCACCATAATTTTCAGTTACAAAACCTCGAACTTGGTTAATAGCTTCTTTTGACATGATGACACTGTCTGTTCGCATATAAGTTATTAAGCCAGTTGTTTCTCCTTTAATGTCTGTTCCTTCATAAAGGCGTTGAGCTGTGCGCATTGTTTGGCTCGCACTAAGACCAAGTTTACGACTAGACTCAATTTGCATCGTAGATGTAGTAAAGGCAGGGTAGGGATTTCTTCTAGCTTCTTTTTTTGTTATATTTCCAACAGTGAAAGTAGAATTTTTAATATCATTAAAAATTTTTGTCGCCTCACTCTCATTTTTAATATCAAGTTTATCTACTTTATTCCCATCATAAACTGTAAGTCTTGAATTAATGATTTTATCTTCTTTATTTCTAAACTCGCCTTGTAAAGACCAATATTCCTGTGGAATAAATTTTTCTATTTCAAGTTCTCTCTCACTAATTATTCTTAAGGCAACAGATTGAACTCTACCCGCTGATTTTGAACCTGGTAACTTTCTCCATAGTACTGGAGAAAGTGTAAAACCGACAAGAAAATCTAACGCTCTTCTTGCAAGGTAAGCATTTACTAAATTTTCATCTATTTCTCTTGGCTCTTTAAGACTATCAAGAACTGCATTTTTTGTAATTTCATTAAATGTAACTCGGTGAATATTTAATTTTGAAAGTGATGAATTATCTCTAAGTAATTTTTCTACATGCCAAGCTATGGCTTCACCTTCACGGTCGGGATCAGTGGCTAGATATAAATTTTCAGATTTTTTTGCTGCATCTGTAATTTCTTTTATAACTTTTTTTTCCACGATCACTAGTTTCCCATTTCATTTGGAAATCATTTTCAGTATCTATCGCATCATTTTTTGCTGATAAATCTCGGACATGTCCAACACTTGCGAGAACTTTAAAGTCAGAGCCTAAATATTTATTAATAGACTTTGCCTTCGATGGTGATTCAACAATTAATACATTCATAAATTTTGGCCCCAAATTTCAGTTTAAAGATAATTCGTCAAGAAATTTTAAAAAAAAGTATATTTTTACTTGGATAATTTAATTTTACTTTCAGTTTTTTTTATGAGTCTTTTAATGTTTTCTGTGTGTTTAAGATAAATAATTAAAGTTAAATAAATAAAGAAAATTAGAATATAAAAATTAAAATTAATAAAAATATAATAAGCTGGAGCTATTAAAATTCCAATTAAAGATCCAAGAGAAGAGTATTTACTTACAAAAGCAGTAACAAGCCATACCAATAAAAATAAAATTGCAATGTAAGGATTAAAACCAAATAAGAAGCCAATATACGTAGCCACTCCCTTTCCACCCTTGAATTTTAACCAAACTGGATAGATATGACCTAAAATCGCAAAGTGACAGAGAAGTATTTTATTCAATAAAGAGATATCTTGAAAATACATTTGTAAAATGAGGAATGGAAGAAAGCCTTTAAAAATATCAAAACAAAGAACAATGAATGCTACAAATTTATTTCCTGTTCTTAAAACATTTGTTGCGCCTACATTTCCAGAACCAACCTTTCTAATATCTCCCAAGCCAAATAATTTTGTAAAAATCAATGCAAAGGGTAATGATCCTATTACATAAAAAAATATGATTAATGATAAACTACTTACTAAAGTCATCTCTGTTTTTAATAATTAAGTCTAAGCATGCCATTCTTACTGCAACGCCCATAGCGACCTGTTCTTGTATTAAGCTCCTCGTGACGTCATCGGCAAGTTTTGAGTCTATTTCTACACCACGGTTCATTGGACCTGGATGCATAACGAAAGCATTTTTTTTAGCATATTTAAGTTTATTGTAATCTAATCCATACTTTTTAAAATAAGTCTTTTGATTAGGCATAATTTTTCCAACTATTCTCTCTTTTTGAATACGTAGCATCATAACAATATCACAATTTTGTAATCCCTTTTTCATTTCAGTATAAACATTCACAGGAAGTTTTTTTAAACTTTTTGGTAACCATTCCTTTGGACCAATAACATTTATTTTTGCACCTAACTTTGAGAGAATGATTATGTTTGATCGTGCAACGCGGCTATGTAAAATATCGCCGCATATAGCTATTTTTAATTTTGAAAAATTTTCAAATTTATTTTTTATAGTAAGTGCATCTAATAACGCTTGTGTAGGGTGTTCATGACTTCCATCACCAGCGTTAATTACAGAGGCATCAACTGATTCAGAAATTTTTTTACTAATTCCTTCCTCCGGATGTCTCACAATTAAGACGTCTGGATTCATTGAATTAATAGTAGTCATAGTATCGAGTAAGGTTTCACCTTTATTTATAGAACTATCTTTTACCACTACATTAATGAGATCTGCTCCTAACCTTTTAGCAGCAACTTCAAAACTTGTTCTTGTTCTTGTTGAATCTTCAAAGAAAAGATTAAATATTGTTCTCCCCTCTAGAACATTTATTTTTTTAATTTTCCTTTTATTAAAAGATATATATTTTTTAGATTCATCTAAGATGTGCTTAATTTCTTTCTTGGTTAAGTCAGCTGTTTCTACTAAATGAGTTTTTTTAAAAATATTTTTTGTTCGTTTTAATTTTATATTTGTTTTTGAAGAAATTGATGAATAATATTTTAAAGCTATATTTTCTGCATCTTTAAGAATTTTTGAACCTGTAGATGATCTGATCGCTTTTAATTTAGGCAATTTGACTTTCATTTGCCAATATTTCGAATTTTCTCTTTTATATAATTTTATATGTCCTGATTTTAGTAGTTTTGAATTCATATGTGTCAATAATGTGTAAGTATGTGTAAACTAATTTATTAATTATTTCTATATCTATCTAAATATCCTTGTAAGATATAAGCAGCCGATTGCTGATCAAGTTTACCTTTTATCTTTGTTTTACTTAAATCAGCTTTTCTCATTTCTTTAAAAATTACATCAGATGAAAATCTTTCATCCCAAAGAGCCGTAGGTTTTTTAAAAAAGGTTTGGAGATTATTATTAAAATCTCGTACTAATTGACTTTGTTTATTTTCACTATTATCCATGCTAATTGGCAGACCAAGAATAAATCCACCAATTTCATACTCTTTCAAAATATCTTTCAAGATGATCAAATCTTTATTAGTGCCTTTTCTTTGAATAATTGAAAGCGGTGTAGCGATTATTTTCGATCTATCACTTACTGCAACTCCAATCGTTTTAGTGCCTAGGTCTAGACCTACAAGTATTTGTGATGTATTAAGACCATCGATTAAATTATTTTGATCATTCATATAATGGAGCTCATAAATTGAAGATTGATAAAAATACAATAAATAAAATTGCTCGTCTATCTAGAATAAAGTTAGATGATAAAGAATCTGAAGATTATATTAAGGATCTTAATTCCATTTTAGACTGGGTTGAGCAATTAAATGAAGTAAATACTGAGAATGTAGAACCGTTAAGTAATATATCATCATCGATATTACCTAAAAGAGAAGATGTATCTAAAGATACGAATTCAAGTGAGGAAATTCTTGAAAATGCCCCTGATAAACTTGAAGGATTTTTTGCTGTACCAAAGGTGGTAGAATAATGTCTAAATCATCTTTGAAACAAACATTACAAGATCTCGAGTCAAAAAAAATATCAATACGAGAATTAAATCAGGATTATTTAAAAAGAATTAAGGAAAAAGAAAATTTAAATGTCTTTATTCATTTTAGTGAAGATAATATTTTAAAGCAGATTGATAATTTAGAGAAAGATAATTCAACAAAAAAATTAAAAGGCATTCCTATTGCAATAAAGGATCTATTTTGTACTAAAAGTATGCCTACAACCGCAGCTTCAAAGATTTTACAAAATTTTAACCCAACTTATGAATCATTTGTTACGCAAAAATTATTAGATGAAGGATCTATTTTTATTGGTAAGACAAATCTAGACGAGTTTGCTATGGGATCCGCTACTAATACAAGTTTTTTTGGAAATACAATAAATCCTTTATCAAAAGAGAATGAGCCCTTAGCTCCTGGAGGATCTTCTGGAGGTTCTGCGGCGGCAGTCGCTGCAGATTTATGTTTAGGTGCCACAGGAACAGATACAGGTGGATCAATAAGGCAGCCAGCTAGCTTTTGTGGTGTTGTAGGTATTAAGCCAACATATGGCTTATGTTCACGTTGGGGTATAGCTGCATTCGCATCGAGTTTAGATCAAGCAGGAATTTTTTCTCATAATGTTGAAGATGCATCAATATTATTACAATCAATTGCTGGATTTGATCAAAGAGATAGTACAAGCGCTAAAGTAGATATCCCAAATTATTTTGAAAATTTAGACGATGACCTAAATGGAAAAACTGTTGGTATACCAAAAGAGTATTCTATTGATGGTACACCAATGGAAATTAGTCAGATATGGGAAGATGCTATCAAAGTTTTAGAAAAAAAAGGTGTTGAAGTTAAAAATATTTCACTGCCTCATACTAAATATGCACTTCCTACTTATTACATAATCGCTCCTGCTGAAGCTTCCTCAAACTTAGCTCGATATGATGGAGTAAAATATGGTTTTAGATCTGATGAAATTGATTCTCTGGATGCAATGTATGAAAATACAAGAGCTCAAGGTTTTGGAAGAGAAGTAAAAAGAAGAATTTTAATAGGAACATATGTTTTATCTGCTGGATATTATGATGCATATTATCTTAAAGCACAAAAAGTCAGAAAATTAATTGCAGATGATTTTAATAAAGCTTTTAAAGAATGTGATTTTATAGTTACTCCTACTGCACCAAGTGCTGCATTTCCCTTAAATGAAAAACAGAGTGATCCTATCAAAATGTATTTAAATGATGTGTTTACGGTACCTGCTTCTTTAGCGGGCCTACCAGGTATTTCAATTCCTTTTGGAAAAGATAAAAATAATTTACCACTAGGTATTCAAATTTTAGGAAAACACTTTGACGAACAACAAGTTTTTAATGTTGCCCTATCTCTAGAAAGATCATATGAATAATTTAATAAAAGGTGAAAAGCATGATTGGGAAATGGTCATAGGTCTTGAAATACATGCTCAGGTAAAATCAAACTCTAAATTATTTTCTTCATCGTCTACAAAATTCGGCTCATCACCAAATAGCCAAGTATCTTTAGTTGATGCTGCTATGCCAGGAATGTTGCCAGTAATTAATAAGTATTGTGTAGAACAGGCAGTAAGAACTGGAGTTGGTTTAAATGCTAAAATAAATAATTATTCAGTATTCGATAGAAAAAATTACTTTTATGCTGATCTCCCACAAGGATATCAAATTAGCCAGTATAAATATCCAGTCGTTGGTGAAGGAAAGGTTACAATTGATTTTAAAGATGGAACATCAAAGGATATTAGAATTGTAAGATTACATTTAGAACAAGATGCAGGTAAAAGTTTACATGATCAAAATCCATCAAAAACATATGTAGATCTAAATAGATCTGGTGTTGCTTTAATGGAAATTGTTAGTGAGCCTGACATTAGAACACCTGACGAAGCTGGAATGTATATATCCAAAATCAGATCAATTTTAATGTATTTAGATACATGTGATGGCAATATGCAAGAGGGCTCTTTAAGAGCTGATGTAAATATTTCAGTAAGAAAACCTGGTGATGAATATGGTACTCGTTGTGAAATTAAAAACTTAAACTCTATAAAGTTTATTAAACAGGCTATTAATTATGAAGCAAAACGACAAATAGAAATATTGGAGTCTGGTGGTTCTATAGAGCAAAATACCATGCTTTTTAATACATCTACAGGTAAAACTAGACCAATGAGAAATAAAGAAGAAGCACATGATTATAGATATTTTCCTGATCCAGATTTGCTACCACTAGAAATTTCTCAAGAAGAAATAGAAGAAATTAAATCATCAATTCCAGAACTACCAGATGAGTTAAAAAATAAATTTATTAAGATTTATAAATTATCTAACTATGATGCCTCAGTTTTAACTGCAGACAAACAAACTTCTGATTATTTTAATAAATCGATTAATTCAGATCCAGAATTAAAAAATCATGCAAAAATCATTGTGAATTGGATTACATCTGAATTATTTTCTTTATTAAATAAAAATAATTTTGAACTTATAAACTCTCCAGTACCACCAGAAAATTTAGGACAACTTGTTAAGTTGATTTGTACAAATGAAATTTCCGGTAAAATTGCTAAAGAAGTATTGGAAGATATGTTTTCTACAAAAAAATCTGCTAGAGAAATTGTTGATAAGAAAGGATTAAAACAAGTAACAGATCAGGGAGAAATAGAAAAAGTAATAGATGAGGTCATTGCAGATAACCAAAAAATGGTCGAACAATATCTTGATGGCAAAGATAAGTTACTTGGATTTTTTGTTGGTCAAGCAATGAAATTAACTAAAGGTAAGGCTAATCCAAAAATATTAAATGATATTTTAAAAGAAAAATTAAATAAAAAAGATTAAGCGTAAAGAATAGCATCGATAAGCAACAATTATAAAAGTTAAAACTATCCAAATAATATTTCCATTATAATTTTCTGCCGATCTCCAAATTCCTATTGAAATAAAAATTGTCCATAAAAAAATAATAATTTTAGAAAATAAGGTCAGATTATTAAAGTTAAGAAAGGGTATTTGAGTTAATAAGTTACTTGAATTGAAAAAATATATTTCTAAATTGAAAAGTATGAGTAATACAATTCCATTAAGCAACTCACCAATTAGCCAGTATGATTTCCAAAGCTTAATATTTCCATTAAAAAAATCTTTTATCATTTAACAATCATCTATTTTTTTATTTGCAACTAAAGTCAACACCATTAAATTAATTATCTTATATTTAATGTTTTATAGCCACGACAATACTTAGATAAACGTGTTCTTTGAAATGGAAAATTATTAAGTAATTCATCTATTGATTTAAAAATACTCGTTTTTATTTCGACTGATATTATATCATCTTTATGATAAATATTTGATGAACTAGCATAATTTAAATATTCAATATTATAATCTATTGTTATTCTTTCTTCTAAAACTTTATAATATTCTCTATTATAACGCACTGTTAATTTTGGAAAACATTTCCCATACTGTAAGTCTGTATAGCCTACAGATTTGATTTCATTAAAAACTTGCGGTTCTATTCTTGTAAAATTTTTGTATCTTCCTTCAATTGAAGATATTTTGATCTCTAAATTAAATTTTTGTTTATCTATTATTGGATAACTTCTTACTCTTATTTTTTTTCTAGGTGAGCAACCCTCCTCAGAATCTGCGTACATTTGTGACTTATAGTTATCAAAATATAAACTCTCAATCTTTCTTTGTGGAAAGATAGATATCGCACCTTGCATTTTCATCCATGCCTTAAAATCATCAATTTGATTTCTATTAATTAGTAATTTTTCTTCAATTCTAAATGTCATTTAAATTTTTAATATGTATTTTTGAACCATCATCAGAAGAATAAATTTTAGAAGTAGAATTTAATTTCTTACACTCTAAGTTTTGAATTTCAATAAATCCTCCAGAAAATTCTTGTTTTTTTGAAAAAGCTTCTGCACATATATCTGAATTAATGATCTTAGCCTTATTAACATTTACAGAACTAAAATCTTTAGATGCTATTCCCATATTAGATTTATTTATTAATATATTGTCAATATAGACATTAGAATTTTCCCCAACTGAAACACCTTTATCTCCACATTCAAATATATCTACTTTTTCAATTCTATATTTGCCATATGAAAAATCTATGCAATCATTTTTAGAATTTTTAATATTAATATCATTAATATTTATATTTGAAAAATCAGCATCTAATGCATCACCTAAAGTATTAATTATTTCTATTGAATTTAAACTTCCATTACTTCTAACAAAGTTAAGTGAATCCTCACATGCAGCATTTTCTACAGAGATATTTAAGTTTTTAAATTTAATATCAAAGAAGTTTAAACATCCTGTTAAACCATTTGAGTCTCTTGGGAAAATATTCTCTTTAGAATTATTTATTGAAAAATCATGAAATTTAATATTCCAATTATTCAAATTACCGCCCTGAAACATAAGTTTATCATAAAGATTATATTTATTGATTATTATATTTTTATTTAACAAATCAATTTCTAAATCCATATTTCCAAAAGAAATCAATTTGGTTTTTTGGTTTATTTTGGTAATTTTTTTATCGTCATTAGTAAAAATTATATTTTTAAAAGATTTATCAATATATTTTTTTTCTTTCATCTGATTAAGATTACCCATAAAGATTAAATCATTACCATAACTATCTTTTAACTCCTGCTCTATAGATTTAGTTTTATCTTTTAAACCTAACTTTATAAATTTACATTTATTCATATTTAAATCACAAATTTGATATTTGTTTTTTTTATAATCACCAAAAAGATATTTAATCTTTAAATCTTGAATTGAATCTTTTAATTGAATTATCTTATTACCGGCAAATGGTTCTGATTTATTAAATCTATCTATTGGAATTTTTTGAAGTGTTAATAAATTTGATTTAATATTATCAATAACTTTTCTAAGGACTTCTTTACTTATATATAATCCTCTTTCATCTAATTTATTATATACTTTATTAAAATCTAAGTTATCTATTAATTGTAAAGCCTCTTTTGAACCTTTTCTTGCAGATAAGGGAATAATATAATCTTTATGATTTTCATGACCCCAACTAAAGTAAATATATTCTTTTATATTTATTAAATTGGATCTTTTAATAAGTTTATTTTTTTCATCTATGAGTACTTTTTCAGTTGGTGTAAAGCCATCATAATAAATTGGATAGAAAATATTTGAGACGGGATCATAATAAAATCTTCTATTCCCAATAGATAAACTATGAGGAAAACCAATCCCCCAGACTAAAGCATCATATACTGGAAATAATTTAAAAGAGTTTGATAAAAAAGAATTATTTAAACTTGTATGGTAATCTATTACGTTTGTATTCTTATCACTGTAAAAATGATTAGCAAAATTTAAAATTTCCAAACCTCTAGACGCTACGTGAAAATTATAATTATTTAATTCAGCCCATTTTCCATTTGTCATTCTATGCTTGATTAATCCAGCAGTTATTATATCTGGATATTTAAAAATAAATCTTTCATCTCCCTCATATATAGGACCTTCTATAAGAGCATTATTTTCTAAAAATTCCTTAACAATTTTTTCTTGAAATATTAATCTTGTTAATTCATTATTATATAAAACATTTACATAAGTTGATCTTGGGGCAAGAATTTTCATTTCTTCTAAAATTGTAGTTGTCAATATTTCATTTCCGTTATTTCTAGTTTCTGGTCTTAATAAAAGAAACTTTGTTATTCCAAAAATATGACCTTCTTTCAAACGAACATTTAAACTTGGCAAATCATATATAAATCTATTTCCTTTTCTAAAACTAACATGATGATCCGTTAAGTCTCCATGAGGCCTAACTATGGCTTTAAGCTTACATTCAATATTAGTATTAGTTTTTAGAATTAAGATTGCATCTATGCTGTTTTCGTTGAGATAAGATCCATTTTTTTCTCTTGAGATTTGATTTTCTAATAATAATTTTTTCCATTTTCTTTGGTCAGGAATATCTAATTTTAAATCAAAATTTTTAAAATTATTAGGATTAAGTTCTTTGCCTACGCTATATGGAAGGGTATTACAATTCTTAATATTTAAATCTGATTTTATATAATTAGGACTTTGTTGGCTTATATTAAATAAAATAATTATACATAAGAATAAAAATAAAGAGGCAATTATCTTAGATATATTTTTATAATATAGTAGTTTTTTTATCATCAATCTTCAAAAGAACTCCTATAAGAAATAAGTGAACCGGAATCTCTAAAATGCTCAATAAAATTTTGGGCTTCGTATCTATCTTCAAATAAAAGATCGTATTCACTAATGTCTGTTTCTTTTGAGTAAAAAGAATTTGAAAGATTATTATTTTTTTCTATTTCAGTATTAATCCCTTTAGTCTTTATGTTTAACATATTTTTGGAAGATCCTTCTGTAAAAGAAGGTTGATAAAGAGATAATCCTAAATTTTTGAATAATTTTTGAAAAATAAATATACCAACAACAACAATAAAAGCTAAAATTATAAGTAATAAAGAATATTTAATATTTACACTCGCAGATATTCCCAAAGTTATAAGAGCAAAAAAAATTGTTAGCTCAAATGGACTCCTCACAGGGTGACGAAATCTTACTATTGATAAAGCCCCGATCATACCAAGAGATAAGGCAATATTGTTGGCAATTACTGTAGTTATTACAAAGGCTATACATGGTAAAAGCATATATGTTGCTAGATGATGATATGTGTTTGCCCAATATTGACCGCAGTAAACCAAGCTAAATCTTAGGAATAAACCGCAAACAGCTAAAAATAAGAGTATCGTAATTTGAGATGGAATTAACTCTATAAATTGCATAAGACTATATAACATTTATAGCATTTTTATATAGAATTAAAATTGACCTTTGATATTTGATAGAATAACTATGTAAAAGAAACTATGTTTATGAGAAAAGAATGACGAAACTTGAACAGGAGAGATGGGTGAGTGGCTTAAACCACAGGTTTGCTAAACCTGCGAAGGAAGTAATTCCTTCCGAGGGTTCGAATCCCTCTCTCTCCGCCACATAAAAATGTTTAAAGGTAGCATACCAGCAGTTATAACACCATTTTTAGGTGATAAAGTTGACTATGATTCTCTTACTAAAGTATTAACTCACTTAATAGATAATGGATCTCACGGACTTGTTCCATGCGGAACTACTGGTGAATCACCAACCTTATCGCATGATGAACATAAAAAAATAATTGAAGAAACAATAAAAATATCTGATAAGAGAGTTCCTGTTATAGCTGGAACTGGTTCAAATAATACCCTAGAAGCAATAGAGTATACTAATCATGCCGAAAATTCAGGTGCAGATGCTGCTTTAATTGTAACACCGTATTATAATAAACCAACTCAATCTGGCTTATATGAACATTTTAAAATAATTGCAGAAAAAACGAATATTCCAATTATTATTTATAACATACCAGGTAGATCAATTGTTGATATGACCATTGAAACTATGATCGAATTGTCAAAAATTAAAAATATAATTGGAGTTAAAGATGCTACCAATGACTTATTTAGACCATTACTTACTAGAAAAAAAATGCAAAATAAATTTTGTTATCTCTCTGGAGAAGACGGAACAGCATTAGCATATTTAGCACAAGGTGGACATGGCTGTATCTCAGTTACTGCAAATGTTGCTCCAAAATTATGTTCTGAAATGCATTCCGCATGGCAAGCATCAGATATTTCTAAGGCTCAAGAAATTAATCTTAAGTTATCATCATTACATAATGCTTTATTTGCAGAATCTAGTCCCGGTCCAGTTAAATATGCAGCTTCATTATTAGGTTTATGTAATAAAGATACCAGACTACCATTATCAGAAATTAAAGATAATACAAAAAAACTTGTAAAGAATTGTCTTCAAGAATTACAACTTTTGTAAATGAAAATTATTGCTGCCAACAATAGAGCTAATTATAATTTTACAATATCAAATAAAATAGAAGCTGGTATTGTTTTAACTGGATCTGAAGTCAAATCTTTACGAATAAATACTGGTTCTATTAGGGGCTCGTATATTACAGAGCAAAATGGCGAACTATGGCTCTCTAATTCTTTTATAAAAAAATATCAAAATTCATCTGACAATAATTATGATCCAAATAGAGATAGAAAATTACTAATTAAAAAAAGAGAATTTGACAAAATATCGGGATCTATTAAACAAGGAGGATTTACAATAATACCAATATCTTTATATTTCTCAGATAAAGGTCTAGCAAAACTATCTTGTGGAATTGCTAAAGGTAAGAAAAAAATTGATAAAAGAGAGTCAATAAAACAAAGGGATTGGAATATTAAAAAGCTAAGATTACTTAAAAATAATTAACTATTTACTTTTAAAAATTGATCACTATAAGCCTCATATGGCAAGAATTACAGTTGAAGATTGTATTGATAAATTTCCAAGTAGGTTTGAATTGGTTTTAGTTGCTTCAAATAGAGCAAGAAAATTACATTCAGGTGAAAACCCAACTGTTGAAATTGATAATGACAAAAACACTGTTATCGCTCTAAGAGAGATAGCAGATGAAACTTTAACTATTGACCAATTAAAAAATGATTTAATTGAGGAATATCAAACTAATACCTTTAATGAGGATGATGATATAAATGAAATAGAGGATAATAGTGGCGAGAGTCAATCAGAAGAAGAGAAGTTAGGGGTTGATGAAATACTACAAGATGAAGAAAATATTAATCAAACTGCTGAAGAAAAACATATCGATACTTCAAAAGATAATTTAGAAAATTTATCAGATGAAGATAAAATTCAGGATTTATAATAAAGTTAAATTATAATTTAAGTAAATAATTTAAAAATTATTTATGGCTAAAGAAATTCAAAAAGAAATAGAGTTAATTACTTCTTATCTTTCTTCTAAAGAGAAAGATATGGTAAGACACGCACTTAAATTAAGTGAACAAGCTCATAGTAATCAACTTAGAAAATCAGGTGATCCATTTATAACCCATCCATTGGAAGTTGCAAAAATTTTGACTTCCATCAAATTAGATGCCGACTCTATAGTTGCCGGTCTACTTCATGACACTTTGGAAGATACAAATTTAAATATACAAGAAATTGATAAATATTTTGGAAATCAAATAGTCGAGCTTGTTGATGGTTTAACAAAAATAAATAAATATTCATTAAAGGTTAATAATCAAAAATTTGGAGAAAATTATAAAAAATTAATTTTAGCTACAACAAAAGATTTGAGAGTAATTTTAGTTAAATTAGCTGACAGATTACATAATATGAGAACTATTAAATTCATTAAAGAAGAAAATAAAAAAACTAAAATAGCTTTAGAAACATTAGAAGTTTTTGCACCTTTAGCTCAACGATTAGGAATGAAGGAATGGCAAGATGAGTTAGAAGATATTTCATTTGAAGTAATAAATCCTGATGCAAAAAAAACAATTATAGAAAGACTGGAATATTTAAAATCAAAGGATGATAATATAGTTGATGAAATTAGATATGAATTAAAAAAAATATTTTTCCAAGAGGACTTATTCTGTAAAGTGGAAGGGAGAATAAAATCTCCATATTCAATATGGAATAAAATTAAAAATAAAAATATTTCTTTTGAGCAACTTTCAGATATTATGGCTTTTAGAGTTATTACTAATTCAACAAGAGAATGTTATAGATGCTTAGGCATAATTCATAGACAATTTCCATATATTCAAGGAAGGTTTAAGGATTTTATTTCAGCACCTAAATCAAATGGATATAGAGCTTTACATACATCAGTAATGGGACCTAAAAATAAAAAAATTGAAATACAATTTCGTTCAAACATAATGGATCAAATTGCTGACTTTGGTGTTGCATCTCATTGGAAATATAAAGATCCCAAAAAAATAAAAGAAAAAGATGCAAAAGAATATAAGTGGGTCTATGATTTAGTAGATTCAATGAATTCTTCAGTCTCTCAAGACGAATTAATACAAAATTCTAAATTAAAAGTTTTTCAGAATGATATTTTTGTTTTTACTCCAAAAGGAGATCTTATAGAGTTACCCAAAAATGCTACTCCTGTAGACTTCGCTTATGCTATTCATAGTCAAATTGGAGATAAATGTGTAGCTGCAAAAATTAATGACAAATTACAACCATTAAAAACGGTTTTAAAAAATGGTGATCAAATAGAGATCATTACCTCAGAAACTTCACAGCCATCTCCTTTATGGCAAAGATTTGCGGTAACAACAAAAGTTAAAACTCAGCTAAGAAGATTTTTTAGATTTAAGAAAAAAGAAGAGCATATTATATTTGGCAGAGAAATTTTAATAAATTATTTTCAAAAAGAAAATTATGAATTTAATAAAAAAATTGAACAAAAAATACTTGATGTTTTTAATTATAAATCAATTAATGATTTATATGCTTCAATTGGATCAGGAGAAATTACAGCACTTTCTGTTATAAAAAAAATTTATCCTGAGTATAATTATATTCCAGTTTCTAAATTCAATGAAAATACTCAAAATCCAATAAAGTTAAAAGGTTTAACTGCTGGAATGTCTTATCATTTAGCCGGCTGTTGCTCTCCTTTAAAAGGAGACAGTATAGTAGGGATAGTAACTGCGGGAATAGGTGTTGCAGTTCATACACTTGATTGTGACACCCTTACTTCTTACCAAGATGCACCTGATAGATGGTTAAATATTTCATGGGATAATCAAAATAATTTAGACACGGTATCTAATGCAAGAATTGTTGTGGTATTATTTAACAAACCTGGAAGCCTTGGGAAGGTCACAACAGTTATTGCAAAAAATAACGGAAATATTTCAAATATTCTTTTTTCAGTTAGGAAATCCGATTTTTTTGAAATTATTATAGATATTGAGGTTAGAGATGCTAATCATTTACAAAATATTATTGCAGCATTAAGAATGGAAAAAGAGGTATCTTCATTAGAAAGATTAAAAGGTTAAATATGATTTATGGTAATGGGATTGATATTATTGATATTAGCAGAATAAAAAGAGTAATAGATAAATATGGCAATCAATTTAAAAAAAGATGTTTTAGTATTTCTGAGATAGAAAGATCAGAGAAAAGATTAAATTCTGTAGAATCTTACGCAAAAAGATATGCTGCTAAAGAAGCTTGCGCTAAAGCTTTAGGAACAGGTTTAGCTAGAGGTGTATTTTGGAAAGACATTGAAGTTGAAAATAATCAATATGGTAAACCATTTATAAAACTTCATGGTAAAGCAAATGAAATTTATAAAAATATTAATAAAATTTCAAATACAAAAATCGAAGTATCACTTTCTGATGAAAAAAAATATGCAATAGCAAATGTGATAATTTATGACTAAAGCAAAAAAAAATAGTTTTTTTGGTAATTTGAAATCAATACTAATTGCAATTTTTATAGCATTATTAATTAGGTCGTTTATATTTGAGCCATTTAATATTCCTTCTGGATCAATGAAACCCAATCTTCTTGTTGGAGATTTTATTTTTGTTTCTAAATATTCTTATGGTTTTTCAAGACACTCTCTTCCATTTTCAATACCTTTGATACCTGGAAAAATATTTTCAAATAAGCCTGAAAGAGGCGACGTAGTAGTTTTTAAAACTCCTGAAAATAATAGAACTGATTATATTAAAAGAGTAATTGGTATACCTGGTGATAAAATTGAAATTAAAAATGGAATTATTTTTATTAATGGATCAGAGATCTTAAGAAAAAAATTAAGTGATTTTTTAGATACAGATAATAAAACGAGTAAAAAGAGAGTCAGGATGTATAGTGAATATTTCTACAATAAAGAAATCAATATACTAGATATAACAGACAATGGTATAGCGGATAATACTCAGCTTTTTAATGTTCCAGAAAATCATTTCTTTGTAATGGGTGATAATAGAGACAATTCACAGGATAGTAGATTTATAAATACCGTTGGATTTATTCCTTATGAAAATTTAGTTGGTAAAGCACAATTTATTTTCTTTTCTTTAGAAAATGCAAGATTTCTGCAGATATGGAAATGGCCAAATTCAATTAGATACAAAAGAATTTTTCAAAAAATTCAATGATAGACAGTAAAAAACTCAAAATATTTGAAAAAAAAATAAATTACAAATTTAAAAATAGTAAATTATTAATTCAATCCTTAACTCATCCAAGTTTTTATTTAGAAAATGAAAAAAATATTAAAATAAATGAATTTGAAAGATTTGAATTTTTAGGTGATCGAGTATTGGGATTAATAATAGCAAATTTATTATTTTCGAAATATAAAAAGTTTAATGAGGGTGATTTATCTAAAAAATACTCTTACTTAGTTCAAAAAAAATTTTTATTTAAGATTTCACAAGAATTAAAAATAGAAGATGTGCTCCAATACAATTTTAAGAAAAAAAATAGTAAAATGTTAAATTCAATTTTTTCAGATTCAGTTGAATCATTAATTGGAGCAATATTTATAGATGGTGGATATAATCCTTCATTTGATTTTATAAATAAATTTTGGTCAAAATCTTTAGATATTGAAGTTTCTAAAACCTTAGACCCAAAAACATTATTACAAGAAAAATCACAACAACTTTATAAAAAACTTCCTGAATATAAATTAATCAAAAAAGAAGGACCGCCTCATTCACCCACATTCACTGTTTCAGTTAAAGTGGTAAATTTAAATAAGATTAATGCAAAAGGTTCTTCAATAAGAGAGGCAGAGAGAAATGCAGCAGAAATTGCATTAAAAAAAATTAATGAAAAGAAAAATATTAAAAATTAGTCTTGTCGGTAAGACTAATGCAGGTAAATCAACTCTATTAAACAACCTTGTTGGTGAGAAAATTTCAATAACAAATAAAAAAATTAATACTACTGAAGATTTTGTTATTGGTATTGTTAATATTAAAAATACTCAATTAGTTCTATATGATACACCTGGTATCAGCTTTCTTAGAGACAATAAATCACAAAAAAATAAACTGAAGAGAAATTTATGGGAAGGCTTAAATCAATCAGATATTATTTTGTATTTAATTGACTCAAAAAGAATTGAATTAAATGATTTAAAAAATGATTTTCCTAAACTTTATGAATTAAAAAAAAATATTTCAATTATTTTTAATAAAACCGATTTGATAAAAGCAGAAAATTTACTTAAGCATATAAAATTAATTACAGAAAAATATAAAATTGAAAAGTTTTTTAATATATCAGCTAAAAAAAAATTAGGTTTTGAAAATTTAATTGATTATCTTTTACAAAAATCAAAATATGGAAAGTGGCAATATAAGGATGATGAAATCACAGACAAAGATGATATTTTTATTACTAATGAATGTACAAGAAATGAGATACTATCACTCATTCATAAAGAAATTCCATATAATATAGAAGTAACTAATAAAACTTTTAAATATCTGAAAAATGGACAGTTAAAAATAAAGCAAGATATTATTATTAAGAATGACAGATACAAAAAAATCTTATTAGGTAGAAAAGGATCTAAAATAAAAGATATTAGAATAAAAAGTCAAAAAGAAATTTCTAAAATTTTAGATGTAAAAACTCATCTTTATATCAATATTATTTCATCAGATGCAAAAAAAATTTAACGGTATACTTATACATTCAAAAGTTTTTAAAGATAATGATCTATTAATTAAATTTTTATCAGATACCGATGAGGTATTCTCAGGAATTGTATATGGGGGACTTTCAAAGAATAAGAAAAACATAATGCAACTTGGTTTTTTTTTAAATTTAGATGTGACATACATTGGGAGTCGCCCACCATCAATAAAAGCTGAATTATCAAAACCTTATTTATCAAGTGTTATTAATGATAAATATAAACTAAGCTGCCTACTTTCTGTTGTGTCTTTAATCAATGCCTCAGTAATCGAAGGGCAGAAAATAAACCAAATATATAAAATTTCTAAAGAGTTTTTAGAAATTATGATTAATAAAAAAAAATGGTTAAATTTTTATTGTATCTACTTATTTGATTTACTTAAATATATTGGATACGAATTGGATTATTTTAACAATAACAGATTCAAATATTTTGATACAGATACTTTAGAATTTAAAGAAAATTACTCAAACTATACTATTGATTTTCCTCATCATCTTTTTGTAAAAAATTCAAATATTGCATTCGATTATAACTCTTTAAATAATTTTTTTAAAATTTTTGAGATTATCTTTATCAAAAATCATTTATCAAATTTAAATCATAAATTGCCAAATCAGTATATTTTATTTAAGAAAAATATAATCAGTTTTTTAGAAAAAAATGAACAAGATAATTGAATCTAATTTAGATACCATTCTTAGTGAAAAATATCTTTCTTATGCAATATCAACTATCGTTTCAAGGTCGTTACCTGATGTAAGAGATGGTTTAAAACCTGTTCACCGCAGAATAATTTATTCAATGTATCAACTAAAACTTTTCAAAAGTTCAAGTTATAAAAAATGTGCAAGAATTGTTGGTGATGTGATGGGTAAATTCCATCCTCATGGCGATCAAGCTATTTATGATAGCTTAGTAAGAATGGCGCAGGATTTTTCTACAAGAATTACATTAGTGGATGGCCAGGGTAATTTTGGAAATATTGATGGTGATAATCCTGCAGCAATGCGATACACTGAGGCAAGACTGCAAGATTATACAAATTATTTTTTTGATGGTATCGAAGAAAACTCTGTAGATTTTAAAGATAATTATGATGGTCAAAATTTAGAACCAGTGGTTCTACCATCTCAACTTCCTAATATTTTAATTAATGGAGCCATGGGAATAGCTGTGGGAATGGCTACAAATATTCCTCCTCATAATATTGTTGAATTAATTGATGCATTAAAATTAATAATAAAAAAAGATAGAGCTTCCCTAACTGAAATTTTAAAAATTATAAATGGACCAGATCTACCCACAGGTGGTGAAATAATTTTAGATAGTAATGAAAAAAAGCAAATTTATAAGAATGGCAAGGGCTCATTTAATATTAATGCTAAATATCAAATAGAAGAATTAAAAAATGGTTTGTATCAAATCATTATTACTGAAATTCCATATCAAGTTAATAAAGTTAAGATAATCGAACAACTGGCTAATAACATCAATAACAAAAAATTACCATTGGATGATGTAGTTGATGAGTCAGATGAAAATATTAGAATTGTCTTAAAACCAAAGACCAGAAATATTGATGCTGAAAAATTAATAAGCCTATGTTTTAAATTAACTGACCTATCAATTAAGTACTCTTGTAATTTTAATGTTTTAATTGATGGTATAGAGCCTAAACAAATTGGAATTATTGAAATACTTTCTAATTTTTTAGAACATCGAAAAGTTACAATTAAAAGAAAATCAAAATTTAATATAGAAAAAATTAAAAAGAGACTAGAAATTCTTAAAGGTTATCAAATCGTCTTTAAAAATTTAAATTCTATAATAAAAATAATAAGAACAAAAGATAATCCCAAAAAAAGAATTAATTAAAAAATATAAATTATCTGATTTACAATGTGATTCAATTTTAAGTATGCGTTTAGGATCTCTTAGAAAGATTGATGAAAAAAATATTAAAGATGAAATCCAAAAATTAAATGAAGAATTAAAATACCTTAACAAATTAATAAAAGATAAAAAAACATTAGATAAATTTATAGTAAGTGAATTAGATCTTATAAAAAATGATTTAGATAGTGATATAAAGGATAGAAAATCTGTAATTTCATCAGAACAAAATAATAATACTGATATTAGCATTGATGAATTTAAAGAAATTGAAAAATTTACCATTATTATTAATAAAGATTTTCAGCTCAAGAGGATTAAAGTGATAACTGATGAAAAGGAAATTGAAAAAATAAAAAAAGAAAATCTATTTTTAGTTAATTTAAATTCAAATCAAAAAATACTTTTGTTTGTTTCTTCTGGTAAAGTTTACACGATAGATCCAAATATTTTACCAGGTGGAAATAGTAATCCTAAATCATTTATTTATTTTGTCGATAGTATGCCAAATGATAAGGTTACTGGATTACTTTCATCAATCGATGAAGAGCTCTTAATTGTATCCAAAAACGCTAAAGGATTTATTAGTAATACTGAATCTCTTGTAACTAATCAAAAGAAAGGCAAGCAATTATTTAATTTAAAAAATAATGATATCGTAATTAAAGTATTAAATCTTACAAAAAAACATATTGCTTGTGTTACAAAGTTGCAAAAAATGCTAATTTTTGAAATAGATGCTTTGCCAAAATTACAAAAGGGTGGGGGAGTTCAATTAATTAAAATCAAGAAAGATGATTTTTTATCGGATGTCACTCAATTAACCATTGAAGATGGTTTAGAATGGAGCACTGGTTCTAAAAATAGAAAATTGGATGATGTTGAGTTTTGGATTGGAAAGAGAGCTCAGGCTGGAAAAAAAGTTCCTAAGTTTTTCAATAAAAATCAGAAATTTGATGGTTAATTTTATTTATTTAAATATATTTAAGTTTACTAATACAATTTAATCATAAATATGAAAAATCTTTCTGCCTTTTTAAATATTGTAAATAGATACGCAGGATACTTGTGTGCTTTTCTAGTTGTTCTAATGGTTGTTAATGTTTTTTTAGTAGTAATACTGAGATACTTATTTGGAATTAGTTTTATATGGATGCAAGAAACATATGTATGGATGCATGCTTATATTTTTATGGTTGGCGCCGGTTTTACTTATCTAAATGATGATCATGTCAGAATTGATATAATTTATAGAAACTCATCTAAATTATATAAAGCAATAGTAGACTTAGTTGGCAACATTTTTTTATTATTACCTTTTTTATATATTATTTGGTCTTACAGCTTTCCCTTTGTATTAAAATCTTGGCAAATGAATGAGGTATCTAGAGAAGCTGGAGGTTTAACAATGATCTATTTGCTCAAGTTAGCAATTTTGATTTTTGCTTTTCTATTATTTATTCAAGTTGTTTCAAAAATTATAAATAATTTTTTAAATCTTAATTCCAATGAGTCCTGAAATTTTAGCAATAGTAATGTTTTTAACAACATTGTTGTTTTTGTTATTTGGTTTTCCAGTTGCTTTTACTTTAGCAGGTTCATCTTTAATTTTTGCCTTTTTAGGAGATTTACTTGGAGTTTTTAATTTTAAAATGCTGCTTTTCTTTCCTCAAAGAATCTATGGAGTAATGATTAATGAGGCTCTAGTTGCGGTACCTTTGTTTATCTTTATGGGAGTCATGCTAGAAAAAACTAAAATTGCTGCTAAACTTTTAGAATCAATTGGAGATTTGTTTGGTTCAGTTAGAGGTGGATTAGGAATTGGAGTAGTATTAGTCGGAATGTTATTAGCTGCCTCAACAGGTATAGTAGGGGCAACAGTAGTAACAATGGGTATGCTAGCATTACCAACGATGCTCAAAGCAGGTTATGATGAAAAGATAGCTACTGGAACAATTTGTGCTTCTGGAACACTTGGACAAATTATTCCACCATCAATTGTTTTGATACTACTTGCTGAAATGTTGCAAGGTGCTAACGAAGAGGCCGGTCTTTTGAGAGGTGATTTGGCACCTTTACCTGTTACAGCAATTGATTTATTTGCAGGCGCACTATTGCCTGGGTTAATGCTTGTTGGTTTTTTTATTATCTACATTTTGTTTATTGCAAGAATAAGACCTCAAGATTTGCCTCTTAAGAAAATTGACAAACCAAGATTGGAAATTTGGAAAACTGCTTTTTTTGAAGTTCTTCCTCCTATATTTCTAATTTTAGCAGTGCTTGGTTCAATTTTTTTAGGTATTGCCACACCTACTGAATCAGCTTCAGTTGGAGCAGTTGGAGCTGCAATACTTGCCTTATTAAGAAGAGATTTAAATTTAAAGAATATATCTGACGCAGCAATTACAACCGTAAAAATGAGTTCGTTTGTATTTATTATTTTAATTGGCGCTTCAATGTTCTCTCTTGTCTTTAGGGGTTTCCAAGGTGATGAAATGATAAGTAATTTTTTAACCAATATACCTGGCGGTGAATATGGAGCTCTTATTATTGTCATGCTAACAATTTTTATCTTAGGTTTTTTTTTAGATTATATTGAAATAATATTTGTAATAATTCCTCTTGTTGGACCAGGTCTAATTGCAAATGGCGCAGATCCCTTATGGCTTGGAATTTTAATATCTCTTAACTTGCAAACTAGTTTTTTAACTCCACCATTTGGATTTTCATTATTTTTTCTGAGAGGAGTGGCTCCAGAAAATGTAAAAACTTCAAATATTTATAGTGGTGTAATTCCTTTTATTTTTATACAAATTTTTGCAATTATTTTAGTTTTTGCTTTTCCTGAAATTGCAACATGGTTACCTAGACTTATAAATTAAAAAAAGAGGTCTTAAGGAAGACCTCTTTATAATATAATTTACGATTTATACTGAATCAGGAAATTTGAATGGTAAATCTCTGATACGTGAGAATTCTTGCTCACCTTTTGTAAACCATTCTTTGATTACCTTTCTAAAAGATAACAAATGATTTGATAGAGATTTAGTTTCAGCATTAATCGAACCTCTTTCAAAAACAACTTCACCTGCTGCATTACCAAGAGCTACTAATACTTCATCAGGAAAAGTTTTAATTTGTACATTATGTTCATTTACAAGTCTTTGTAATGCAGGACCATTAATTGCTTGGAAACGACTAAAGACAGTCATATTAAAAGATTTAGCAAGATCATCAATCAAGCTTTGAGTATCAGCATCTAATGACTCCCAAGCTTTAAGGTCGATTGATAAATCTAAAAGTGTAGATGGTTCATGCCAACCAGGTCCATAATAGTATTTTGCTGCTTGATATAAACCTGCTCCTAAGTCTGCAGCAGGACAAATCCACTCTGCAGCATCTACAGCGCCCGAAGTTAATGCAGGTAGTATGTCTCCTCCTGCAAGCAATACTGGAGTAGCTCCTAATTTTTCAATTGTTCTACCACCCAATCCAGGCATTCTCATTTTAAGACCTTTGTAATCATCAGGCGTATTGATTTCTCTATTAAACCAACCACCCATTTGGTTACCAGTATTTCCCATTGGTAAAAACTTTACTCCTAGAGCATTGTAGATTTTATCAGCTTCTTCAATACCGCCACCATAATAACACCATGCATTTTGTTCCATTGCATTCATTCCAAATGGACAAGTTGCTACGAACTCAATCGCATCAGAAAGGTTTGGCCAATAATAAGGTGCTCCATATGCTGCTTGAGCTGCACCAGATCTTACTGCATCTAATGCTTCTAAACCTGGAACAAGTTCACCAGCATGATAAACCTTAACTTTAAGTTTTTCAGAGTAACTATTGATGTTGTCTCCAAAAGCCTGAATTGCTTGCCCAAGAACTCCAGCTTTACCAAAAGCACTACAAATGATCCACTCTTGATGACCGCCAGCTATTGCTGGAGCTGCTAAAGTAGAAGCACCAACTGCAGCCGCACCTGCTACACCGGCTTTCTTTAGAAACTCACGTCTTTTTAAATTTTTTTTCATATGTCCTCCCAAGATAATATGAATTAATGTCTGAGATTTATACAAAAATCGTATTTGTATCAATTTCTAATGGTATTAAATATTAACAAAATTTACTAAATCAAACCTCTAAAACTAGAAATTACTTTTAAAAACTGGATATTCCAGTCTGATTTTTTCCTAAAATTAATGAATGAATATCTTCTGCACCTTCGTAAGTTTTAACAGTTTCTAAATTAACCAAATGTCTCATGATATGATATTCTTCTAATAAGCCATTTGCCCCAAGCATATCACGAGCATTTCTAATTATGTCTAAAGATTTTTTACAGTTATTTTTTTTTAAAATACTAATTGCATTAATGATATTTTTTCCTTCATCTAAAGCTTTAGAGCTTAAAAGACATGATGCCAGTCCTAGATTTATCTCTATTTGCATTTCAGATAATTTTTTTTGAATTAATTGATTTGATGCTAAAGGTTTTTTAAACATAATTCTATTTTCTACATAGTCTTTTGCAATTAACCAGCATTCAGATGCTGAACCCAATACACCCCAGCTAATTCCAAATCTTGCTTTATTTAGACAACTAAAAACTGATTTCCATCCTTCGGTATTTTCTAAACACAAATTATTTGGAACAAAAACATTATTTAAAATTATTTGCCCAGTTGGACTGATTTTTAAGCTCGTTTTATTTTCTATTGTTGAAGTATTTAATCCTTCAGTATTTTTTTCAATTATAAAACCTTTGATACTTTTGTGATCTTTATTTTCTTCAATTGCCCAAATAATAAATATATCAGCAATTGGTGCATTCGTAATCCAGTTTTTAGATCCATTTAAAATATATCCATCTTTAGTTTTTTTAAATGAAGTTTTCATTGAAGCAGGATCAGAACCAGCTTCGCTTTCTGTTAAACCAAAGCAACCAATTTTTTCTCCTTTAATTAATTGCGGAAGGTATTTATCTTTTTGTTCCTGAGATCCAAATTCATTAATTGGATGTATCACCAGTGAAGATTGAACAGAAATTGAAGATCTGTAGCTGCTATCTATTTTTTCAAATTCATATGCTACAAGTCCATATGCTAAATTAGATGTACCAGAACCACCGTGTGTTTTAACTGTTTGCCCTAAAACTCCAAGTGATCCAAATTTTGGATAGAGGTCTAGATCAAATTCATTTTTTCTATTCCTTTCAACTACTATAGGTTTGAGTTCATTATTACAAAAATCCCTAACATTTTTCTGAATATTACTTTCTTCTTCACTTAAATGACTTTGAATATAAAATGGATCAAACCAATTATTTTCTTTCATACAATATTAGCCAATATCATCATTTTAATGTAAATAACCACAAAAATTATTATGCAAAATAAGAATATATACATTGCCTCGGACCATGCTGGATTTGATCTCAAAACCAAATTGTTAAAGAATTTTCCAAAAATTAATGATTTAGGGACAAAGACAGATGAGAGTGTTGACTATCCTGATTTTGCACACAAATTAACTAAAGAGGTTCTTAAGAATAAGAAAAACGTAGGTATTCTAATCTGTGGAACTGGTGTTGGTATGAGTATTGCAGCTAATAGAAAAAAAGGAATTAGGGCAGGCCTTGCTAATAATTCAAAAATAGCAAGATTGATAAGAAAGCACAATGATGCTAATGTACTCGTTTTACCAGGAAGGTTTATAAATACTAGCGAGGCAAAAAAAAGTGTTCAGGCTTTTCTTTCTACAAAGTTTGAGTCAGGACGACATAAAAGAAGGATTAAAAAACTATGATTTCAGATTTGTTTACTAAAGGAATTAAAGAAGCAGACCCAGAGGTTTATGGGACTTTAAGCCGTGAACTAGAAAGACAGCAAAACCAAATAGAGTTGATAGCATCTGAAAATATTGCTTCAAGATCAATTTTAAATGCTCAAGGCTCTGTCATGACAAATAAATATGCAGAGGGTTATCCTGGTAAACGATATTATGGTGGGTGTGAATTTGTTGATCAAGCTGAAGAGATTGCTTTAGAAAGAGTTAAAAAACTTTTTAATTGTAAATTTGCAAATCTACAACCGCATAGTGGAGCTCAGGCAAACCAAGCAGTCTTTCTAGCGTTACTTCAACCACATGATACTATTTTAGGTATGTCTCTTGCATCAGGCGGTCACTTAACTCATGGAGCAAAACCTAATCTATCTGGTAAATGGTTTAATGCTGTTCAATACGGTGTAAAAAAAGATGGCAATGATAAAGATTTAATTGATTATGATGAAGTTGAAGCTTTAGCTTTGGAGCATAAACCAAAAATGATAATAGCGGGAGCATCCGCTTATCCTAGAACAATAGATTGGAAAAAATTTAGAGAAATAGCTGATAAAGTAGGAGCATATTTTTTAGTTGATATGGCTCATTATTCTGGTTTGGTTGCTGGTAAACAATATCCAAATCCGATTGAGCATGCCCATGTAGTAACTTCAACAACTCACAAAACTTTAAGAGGCGCAAGAAGCGCAATGATTTTAACTAATCATGAAGATTTATATAAAAAAATTAATTCTGCTGTTTTCCCCGGATTACAAGGTGGTCCACTAATGCATGTTATTGCAGCTAGAGCTGTTTGCTTTGGTGAAGCACTTAAACCTGAATTCGAAGAATATATTAAAAATGTAATTGCTAGTGCTAAAGTTATGGCAAAAACTTTAGTTGATAGAGGATTTAGAATTGTTACAGGAGGCACAGATTCACATATAGTTTGGTTAGATTTGACACCAAAAGGTTTAACTGGTGATAAAGCTGAAAAAATTTTAGAAGAAGTTGGATTGGCATGTAACAAAAATGCAATTCCATATGATCCTAATCCACCAAAAATAACTAGCGGACTTAGATTTGGTACAGCAGCTGCTACGACCAGAGGTTTTAATCAGAAAGATTTTGAACAAGTCGGAAATATGATTGCTGATATTTTGGATAGTCTTTTACTTGAAGAAAATGAGAGAAATGTAGTTTTTAATAAAACAAGAAAAGACGTAATTGAGCTTTGTAAAAAATATCCAATTTATAGTGAGGCATTTTAAATGAGATGCCCTTTCTGTAGTAATGAGGATACACAAGTAAAAGACTCAAGACCTACAGAAGATAATACAGCAATAAGAAGAAGAAGAGTTTGTGATGCTTGCGGCTCTAGATTTACAACTTTTGAGAGAATTCAACTAAGAGATTTGGTTGTAATGAAAAGTAACGGTCAAAAAGAAAATTTTGATAGAGATAAAATGTATAGATCTCTTTCTTTGGCTTTAAGAAAAAGAAATGTTGATAATGAAAAAATTGAAAAAATTGTAAATGCTATTGTAAGAAAATTAGAAAACTCAGGTGAAACTGATATAAAATCTAATATTATTGGTCAGTACATTATGGAAGCTTTAATGCATTTAGATCAGGTAGCATACGTCAGATTTGCATCTGTTTACAAAAATTTTAGAGAAGCAAAAGATTTTGAAGATTTCTTAGGTAATTTAGAAGATAAATAATTTTTAGTGTCTCAACAAAATGTAAAGATGATTAATTTAGCGCATAATATTGCTAAAAAAAAATTTGGAAAAACTTTCCCTAATCCCACAGTGGGCTGTGTAATTGCAAAAAATTCAAAAATAATTTCTAAAGCTGTAACCAATAAATCTGGAAGGCCTCATGCTGAAGAAATAGCTCTAGCTAAAGCTGGACATAAAGCTAATGGAGCTTCAATGTATGTTACTTTAGAACCATGTTTTCATAGTTCAAAAGATGGATCATGCACAGATCAAATATTAAGATCAGGAATTAAAGAAATATTTATATCTGCGGCTGATCCAGATGTTAGAACTAATTATAAAAGTATTAAAAAGTTAAAAAAAAATAATGTAATTGTAAATGTGGGTTTAGAAAAAAATAGAACATATAATTTAAATAAATTTTTTTTTAAAAGTGTTTTTAAGAAAAAACCATTTACAAAAGTCAAAATTGCAACTTCTGTAGATGAAAAAATTGCATGGCATGATTATAAAAGTAAATGGATATCTAATAAATCAAGTAGAGAATATGCACATAAGTTAAGGTCAATGAGTCAAGCTATTTTAACTACTTCAAAAACTGTATTAAAAGATGATCCAAGATTAACTATAAGATTAAAAAAAACTTTAGAGCAACATATTCCAATTATAATAATTGATAATAATCTAAAAATACCAATGAAATCAAAAATATTAAAAGATATATCTAAAAAAAGAATTATTATCTTTACTTCTAAAAAAAATAAAAAATCTGAAAATTTAATTAAATTAGGATGTGAAATTATTTTTTGTAAATTAAATAAAAACAAAAAACTAAATTTAAAAAATATTTTTAGTAAAATATACTCATTAAAAATATCAGATTTATTAGTTGAAGCAGGGGGTATTTTTTTTACAGAATTGTTAAATAAAAATTTAGTAGATGAAATTCATTTATTTAAATCCAAAATTATTATAGGAAAACATGGTAAGCCAGCAATTGTTGGAAAAAAACTTAGTCAATTAAATTTATCTTTAAATGAAAGAAAAAAATTTAAAGACGACATATATACAAACTATCAGGTGAATTAATGTTTACAGGTATTATTCAAGATTTAGGAAAAATTAAAACTAAAGAAGAAGGGCTTTACCAAATATCTACGAATCTTGATTTGAGTAATTGTAAGGAAGGTTCTTCAATTTCTTGTAATGGAGTGTGTCTTACAGCAAAGAATATAACCCCATCAAACAACAATTCATTTAGCTTTGATGTGAACATTGGAGAAGAAACTTTGAAAAGAACAAATCTTGCTAACTCTATTTTAAAAAATGAAAATATTAATTTGGAAAAATCTCTTCAGATAGGTGACGAAATCAGTGGCCATTTTGTGTATGGTCATGTTGATACTACAACTAATGTAAGTGATATTTTAGAACTTGAAAATAGTTGGGAATATCATTTTGAAAAAAAATTTAATAAAAACAATAGATTTATAGTTGAAAAAGGATCTATTTCAATAAATGGTATTTCTTTAACAGTAGCAAAAGTACAAAATAATACTTTTATGATTTCTATCATTGATCATACATTTCATCATACTAATTTAAAATTTTTACAAAAAAGTGATCAAGTAAATATTGAATTTGATTATCTTGCCCGTTTCATCTTAAATAATGAATAAAGATAACATTGAAGAAAGTTTATCTTCTATTGAAGAAATCATAGAAGATGCAAGAAATGGTAAAATGTATATTCTTGTTGATGATCCTGACAGAGAGAATGAGGGCGATCTAATCATTCCCGCTCAATATGCTAACCCTCAAGCTATTAATTTTATGGCAAAACATGGAAGAGGATTAATTTGTTTAGCTTTAACTAAGGAAAGAATAGAGGAATTGGAACTTCCCTTAATGAATCCAAGTAACATAAAAAATGATTTAACTGCATTTACTGTTTCTATTGAGGCAAAAGAAGGGGTGACAACCGGAATATCTGCAGCTGATAGAGCGCATACCATATCAGTAGCTGTAAATAATAATAAAAACAAAAACGATCTAGTTTATCCTGGTCACGTTTTTCCTCTTATGGCTTGGGATGGGGGAGTATTAGTTCGTGCTGGTCATACAGAGGCAGCAGTTGATATTTCAAAACTTGCCAATTTAAACCCTTCTGGAGTTATTTGTGAAATTATGAGCGAAGATGGATCTATGGCGAGATTACCAGAAATTATAAAATTTGCAAAATTGCATAATTTAAAAGTAGGAACTGTTAGTGACTTGATTAAATTTAGACTTAAAAAAACTAAAATTGTTGAACAGATCTCCGAAAGACCATTTGAAAGTGAGATGGGGTCACAATTTACTTTAAAAGTTTTTCAAAATACCATTTCAGGTGAAAAGCATTACGCTCTAGTAAAAAATCTCAATAATGAAAAGCAACCTGTGTTTGTTAGAATGCACAGACTGAATGTTACAAAGGATATATTTGAAGAAAAAAATATTTTTGGAAGTGAAATTAAGTCTGCTTTTCAGCTTATAGAGAAGAATGGATCTGGTGCCATAGTTTTAATAAATAGTGATATGTCACCAAGTATACTAAAAACTTTCAATAAAAGAAAAAGATCAAAAAATAAATTAGAACTAAGAGAATATGGTGTAGGCGCTCAGATTTTATCATTACTTCAAATAAATAAAATTATATTATTAACAAACAGTAAGAAAAGAATTATTGCCTTGGATGGATTTAATATTGAAATAGTTGATCAGAAAAAAATATGAATAATAAAATTCTAATAGTATCAGCAAATTATTACAAAGAAATATCGAGAAATCTTGAGTTGGGTGCAATCAATACCCTTAAAGAAAATGGTTATGAATATGAAGTTATTAATGCACCGGGTTGTTTTGAAATTCCCTATTTAATTAAAAAGAATATTAATAATTTTAAAGGATTTATTTCTTTAGGATGTATTATTAAAGGTGATACGTATCATTTTGAAGTTATTGCTAATGAAACTTCTAGAAAAATTATGGATCTATCTGTTGAATATAATGTTCCTATTGGATTTGGTATCTTAACGTGTTACGATTTAGAGCAAGCAATAATAAGAAGTGATATTAATCAAAAAAATAAAGGTCAAGAAACCGCATTAGCTTGCATAGAGTTATTAAAATAAAAAATGCAAAATTATATCAAGTCACAAACAAGACTTGCTTTTGTTCAATATATTTTTCAGAATGAATTCTTAAATACAGATTGTACAGAAGGTATTAATGATTTTCAAAAACATTTTTACGATACTAATATTGCCATTATTGATGAAAAGAAAGAATTTAAACTGAAATTTAATAAAAATTTTTTAAATAGACTTTTTTCTAGCTTTCAAAATAATATTGATAAAAAAGTTATTATTGAAGATTTGAATAAGTTTATTGATATAAATCGAAAATTTGAAAAATGGGATAATATTTTGAAATCAATAATATTTGCAATAATTGCAGAATTATTAATTACTGAAAAAAATAAATTTAAAATTGTTTTTAATGATTACTTAAATATCAGTAAAAGTCTTGTTTCTAGTAAAGAAACTAAATTAATTAATGCTATAATTCAAAAATATATAGACAAATATGAAATTGATAAAAAATAATTTATCTGAAAAATTAATAATAAATAAATATTTTAAAAAATTAAATTTAAAAAAAAGGGGAACATTTAATTTTGAAAATGATGGAGCATATTTAGATTTAAACAATAAAAATTATAAACTTACTGTTACGACTGATAGCATTTCTGAGGATATAGATTTTCTCTCTAATGACGACCCCACATCGATAGCTCAAAAAATTACAACAGTAAATTTATCTGATATTTTTGCAATGGGAGCCTTACCTCACTCTTATCTTTTAAATTTACATTTACCAAATCATATTAATGAAAATTGGTTAAATTCATTTTCACATCGATTAAAAAAAATACAAAGTAAATATGGATTTTATCTTTTGGGTGGTGATTTATCAAAATCAAATAAACTTATTGTTTCTTCAACTTTCTTTGGATTTATAAAAAAAAAATTAGAGATATATCAAAATAAATTTAATTTAAATGATGATATTTTAATAACTGGCAATATTGGTGAGTCAAAAATTGGTTTAGAGATTTTAAAAAAAAAACTTTTATCAAATACAAATTTGAAACAATATTTTATTAAAAAATATCTATATCCCAGACCTTGTAAACTTGGACCATTAATTGCACATCATGTTAATTCAATGAAAGATATTTCTGATGGTCTGATTGGAGATTTAACTGATATGTTAAATGATAAATATGGTGCATTAATTAATGTAAATAAAATTCCATTAAGTGTTAAAACAAAAAAAATTCTCAATATTAAAAAAAATTATAGAATTGAAAATCTAATAAATGCTGGTGATGATTATGGATTGATAATCATATCTAATCAAAAAAATAGAAATAAAATTTTAAGTATTGCCAATAAAAATAATATTAGAATTTCGTGCATTGGAAAAATTATTAATGAAAAAGGAATTCATTTCGATTCATATTTAGACATAAAGAACATTAAGAAATTTGATCATTTCTGCTAAAAACTTGATTTTTTCTTTAGTTTCTGACATATCACCCAAAATTTTAAGGAGTTTTCAATGACAACACTGCAGGTATTAATTGTTTTATGCGGTCTAGCAGCCGTTCTTTATGGTTTAGTAACATCTAGACAAATTTTATCACTAGGTTCTGGAAATGATAAAATGCAAGAAATTGCTGGCGCAATTCAAGAGGGAGCTAGGGCTTATTTAAATAGACAGTATATGACCATCGCAATTGTAGGTGTTGTTATTTTTGCTCTTATATGGATAGTTTTTGATTTAGCATCAGGTATTGGTTTTTTAATTGGTGCATTTTTTTCTGGTGCTGCTGGTTATGTTGGTATGAACATTTCTGTGCGTTCAAATGTACGTACAACACATGCAGCAAGTAAAAGTTTAGCTGAGGGTTTATCTGTATCTTTTAAAGCAGGAGCAGTAACCGGTATGTTAGTCGCAGGATTTGCACTACTATCAATTGCTATTTTTTACTTTGTTTTACATAACTCTGGATCATTTCCAGGAAGAGAAATTGTTGCTCCTTTAGTTTCACTTGGTTTTGGTGCATCATTAATTTCAATTTTTGCAAGATTAGGTGGAGGTATTTTTACTAAGGGTGCTGATGTAGGAGCAGATTTAGTTGGTAAAGTAGAAGCTGGTATACCAGAAGATGATCCAAGAAATCCTGCTGTTATTGCTGATAATGTTGGTGATAATGTTGGTGACTGTGCAGGAATGGCCGCAGATCTTTTCGAAACTTATGTTGTAACTGTTGTAGCAACAATGGTTTTGGCCTCTATATTTTTTGTAGAGAATTCCTATACAATGATGATATTTCCTCTAGCTATTGCAGGTGTTTGTGCATTAACAAGTATAATTGGAACATACTTTGTGAGGCTTGGAAAAAATAACAATATTATGGCTGCCCTTTATAGAGGATTTGCAGTGTCGGCTATTTTATCTGCTATTTTATTATATTTTGTTACTGATTATATAGTTGGGTTAAATAATGTTTTAGTTGTTGAAGGAACATCGACTCAGTTTACTGGGATGTCACTTTTCATTTGTGGTTTACTTGGCTTAATTATTACAGGTTTAATAATATGGGTAACTGAATATTACACAGGAACTAATTACAGACCTGTCCAAAGTATTGCACAATCTTCAACAACTGGTCATGGAACTAATGTTATTCAGGGCTTGGCAATAAGTTTAGAAGCAACAGCCCTGCCCGCATTGATTATTGTTGCAGGTATTATTTCAACTTATTCATTAGCAGGTTTGTTTGGTATAGCAATTGCTGTTACAACTATGTTAGCTTTAGCTGGTATGGTAGTTGCTTTGGATGCCTATGGACCTGTAACTGATAATGCTGGTGGAATTGCAGAGATGTCAAATTTAGATGAAAATGTTAGAAAGACAACAGATGCACTTGATGCAGTTGGTAATACAACTAAAGCTGTAACAAAAGGTTATGCTATTGGATCAGCAGGATTGGGTGCGCTTGTTCTATTTGCGGCTTATACTGAGGATCTTGATCATTTTGCTAAAGATCAAAGCAGTCCTTTATATGGAATAGAAGTTTCATTTGATTTATCTAACCCTTATGTTGTTGTTGGGTTGTTATTAGGAGGATTACTACCTTTCTTATTTGGTGCATTAAGTATGACTGCAGTTGGTAGGGCAGCTGGTTCAGTTGTTCTAGAAGTGAGAAGGCAATTTAAAGAAATTCCTGGTATTATGGAAGGTAAGGGTAAACCAGAATATGGTACCTGTGTAGATATACTTACTAAATCAGCAATTAAAGAAATGATAATCCCATCAATGTTACCTGTATTATCACCTATTATTGTATACTTTGTAATTTTATTTATAGCTGGCCAATCTGCTGCATTATCCTGCTTAGGTGCTTTGTTACTTGGAGTTATTATAACTGGATTATTTGTAGCTATAAGCATGACCGCTGGAGGCGGAGCATGGGATAATGCTAAGAAATATATTGAGGATGGTAATCATGGAGGTAAGGGAAGTGAAGCACATAAAGCTGCTGTAACAGGTGATACAGTTGGAGATCCCTACAAAGATACTGCAGGGCCTGCAGTTAATCCTATGATTAAGATTACAAACATTGTTGCCCTACTTCTTTTAGCTGCAATATCTTTATAAATTTAAGGAGATGTTGGTAACTCGCGTTGAGTACCAACACCTCCAAAAATTCTCTCTATTAAACCTCTTTTGACTAAATTATTATCCGTTTTAAATTTTATATTTTCTATATTTTGTAAATCTTTAATGTCATATACTTTTGAGTAAATTATTTTATCATTTTCATCAAAGTTAAATACAAAAATATAGCTATACTCTTGCCTTTCCTTAAATATTGATTTTCTAAAATTTTTTTCAGTAAAATAGAAATATTTATTTTCAATTGGATCAATATAGCTAGGTGAACCAAGCTTGGTTAACAAGTATTCTTTGTTTTTAAAATTAATATTATCTAAATTTTCTTGATTTATTATTTTTCCAGAATAGTTAATTTCATTAGAGCAACTAAATGAAAATAATAGTATAGTTATAATTATAAAAATTTTAGTCATATTATGGTACTACAGTATTTAAATAAAAAAGAAAATAAAGAGAAAAATATTGCTCTTAAACAATACAAAAAAATCCTTGAGGATAGTATAATTTTTCTAAATGAATATGATTTATTTAAATATAAAAATTATAACAGCTCATTTGAAATAGTTTCGATATTATTAATCATTTATTTTAAAATAAATACATTTGGAAAAAAATTAGATTATAATAAAATTAATGATCATTTAATTTCTTTATTCATTAATGATTTAGATGAATCTCTTAGGCAAAAAGGCATAGGTGATATGTCTATTGGAAAATATGTTAAATCTTATGTAAAAAAATTTTATTTTAGATTAAAAAAATTTCCAAAAAATTACGACTTTAAAAATATAGAAGATTTAAATGATTATATGAATATTGTATATTCTTTAAAAGAAAACAAGTTTATTGATTTCTCAATTAGAATAAATGATAAGTACAACGAGATCAAAAAATCTTATTTGATGTAAATATTCCTTGCAATAATTTAAAAATCTAATATTTGGGTAAAAATGGCTGTTCCTAAAAGAAAAACTAGCGTTTCAAAAAGAAACATGAGAAGATCTCACAGTGCTTTAAAAAAGTTAAACATTATAATTGATAAAGACTCAGGAGAAGCAAGATTATCTCACCAGATTGATAAATCTACTGGTTTTTACAAAGGGCGTGAAATATTTAAGAAAAAATCTCAAGATAAAAATTAAAAATGTCAGTTAGGCAAATTACCATTGCTATAGATGCAATGGGTGGTGAAAATAGTCCACATAAAGTTCTTAAAGGTGTAGAAATATTCTTAAAAAAAGAAAGTAATATAAAAATTATTCTATTTGGAAATAAAAACGTAATCAATAATTATATAATAAAAAACAATTTATCATTACCAAATATTGAAATAATTAATACTGATCAAATTATAAGTGATGAAGATAATGTACATACAATATTGAGATCAAAAAAAAATAGCAGTATGTTTAAGGCAATAGAATATGCCAAAAAATATAATACTGGCTTTGTATCAGCGGGTAGTACTGCTGCTATAATGGTTTTATCAAGATTACACTTTGGGATGATAGATGGTATAGATAGACCTGCAATATGTTCATTAATACCCAATAGAAAAAATTATTCTTTAATGTTAGATCTTGGGGCTAATGTTAGTGTTAGTGGATCTAATTTATTGCAGTTTGCAATAATGGGATATTGTTATTTTTTATTAATTAATAAAGAAAAAAAACCCAGTATTGGAATATTAAATATTGGAACTGAAAACAACAAAGGTCTTGAGTTTCTCCAAGAAGGTTCTGAACTTATTGCATCAAGTTTTTTAAAAGACTATTTTGTAGGTTTTATTGAGCCAAATAAAATTACATCTGGAGATTGTGATATAATTGTATCTGATGGATACACTGGAAACATAATGTTAAAATCTGCTGAGGGAATATCAAATTTCATTACTTTAAAATTAAAAGAGATATTTGAAAAATCAATAATGAATAAAATTTCTTATAAAATTATTGAAAAAGATTTAGTTCTTTTAAAAAATCAAGTTAATCCAGATATATACAATGGAGCTACATTGATCGGCTTAAATGGTATTGCGATTAAAAGTCATGGTAACGCAAATCCAATTGCTTTTAGTCATGCTATAAATCAATGCTATAATTTCATGTTAAATAATTTGAACAGACAAATAATAAACTCTATAAAAAATTTATGATCAATAACAAAAATATTTCAAGAGATGATATTGCAAATGCAATAAATCAAGATTTTGGTTTTAATAAAAAACAATGTCTCGAAATTGTTAATGATATTATTGAAATAATTATTGAAGGCTTGATCTTAAACCAAATTGTAAAAATTCACAATTTTGGCACATTTAGATTAATAAAAAAAAATAGTAGACTTGGAAGGAATCCAAAAACTAAAGAAGAATATACTATCTCAAGTAGATTTGTTGTAACATTTAAAGCTAGCAGAATATTATTATCTAGTATTAATAATCAAAATAATGATTAAAAAAAAATATTTAAATATCTCTGAAGTATCCAAAATGCTTAATTTACAAGAACATAAAATTAGATATTGGGATTCAATTGATCCAAAAACAAAAAAATACAGAATAGAGGGTATCTCAACAAAAAGTAAAGGTGGTACTAGGTATTTTAATAATGATAATATTAGTAAACTAGAGAAGTTAAAGCAAATTTTGTATGATGATAATTCTCAAAATTATTCAATAAAATTAGCAAATAAAATAATATCGTCAAATAAAGTTAATAATTTTAATCGAAAAAAACCTAGTTTCATTAATAATGAAAATCTAAAAAAAATTGATCAGATTCTTAATAAAATGAGATTATTGTTGAAAAACAATGATTAAAAAAAAATATTTAAAAAAAAATTCATATATTTCATATAGTTAAATAAGATATTTATACAAAAAATAAGAAAAAAAAAGTTATTTTTAAGGTTTTATTTGTGCGTCAATTAAAATATATGAACTTCATCTTATTAGTAAGGAAACAAACTATAAGGAGTTTTTATGTTAAATAAGACTAGTCTACTAGGTATCATTGCTGCGACTATAGCATTTATTGCTGTTCCAGCATTTGCTGCCGATACTTTCTTAGGTGAAGGTGATTTCGTAGGTATTACATTCTGGATTGTTTCAATCGGAATGTGGGCATCTACTATTTTCTTCTTTTATGAAGGAATGAGAGTTTCTGCAAAATGGAGAACTTCAATGGTAGTAGCAGGGCTAATTACTTTTATTGCCGCTGTTCACTACATGTATATGAGAGATTTTTGGGTTGCTACAGGTGAATCTCCAACAGTATATAGATATATTGATTGGATTTTAACTGTTCCACTTCAAATGGTCGAGTTCTTCTTAATTCTAGTTGCTGCTGGTGCAGCTGTTTCTAGTGGTGCTTTCTGGAGACTTCTAGTTGGTACACTTGTTATGGTTGTAGGTGGATATCTTGGAGAAGCAGGTCATATTTCGGTATTACTTGGTTTCATCATTGGTATGATCGGTTGGGCTGTAATCATTTGGGAAATATTCCGAGGTGAAGCAAGTCAAGCTGCAACAACTAAAGAATCAGTAACGTCAGCATTTAATGCAATGAGATTAATTGTATTAGTTGGTTGGGCGATTTATCCTCTTGGATATGTATTTGGTTTAATGATGGGTTCAGTTGATGCTGATACTCTAAACTGGATTTACAACCTTGCTGATTTTATTAACAAAATCTTATTCGGTTTAATTATCTGGAACGCTGCTGCTAAAGACTCAGCAACTGCATAATTAGACTTCTAAACACTATAAAAAACCCTCTGTATAGAGGGTTTTTTTTATTAATTTATTGACTTAATTTTTCAAAATATGTATTTGGGCACGCGATGAAAACATTTTCTTTAAAAAAAAATGATATTAACAAAAAATGGGTTCTAATTGATGCAAAAGATGCAGTTTTAGGAAGACTTGCTGTTATTTCTGCAAACATACTTAGAGGTAAAAATAAGCCTGAATATACACCCAACCAAGACTGCGGCGATAATCTAATTATAATTAATTCTGATAAAATTCATCTAAAAGGAAAAAAAGCTGACAATAAAATTTATTACAGACATACTGGTTATCCAGGAGGAATTAAAGAAACAACTCCTAACAAAATGAAGGAAAAAAATAAATCTGATGAAATGATAATGCTTGCTATAAAAAGAATGATTCCAAGAGGACCATTGGGAAGGCAGCAATTATCAAATTGCAAAATTTATAGAGATGAAAATCACAAGCATGAAGCTCAAAACCCTAAGGTCATTGATATTGTATCTATGAATTCTAAAAATAAAATTTAAGTATGGAAAATCAAGATAATCAAACTGAAAATTTATTAGATAATAAGGAGAGAGCTTACGCTACTGGAAAAAGAAAAAACTCTATTGCTAGGGTTTGGTTAAAAAGAGGGAGTGGTGAAATAAAAATTAATGGTAAACCTTTAGATAAATACTTTTCAAGACCGGTCTTACAAATGATAGTTAACCAACCTTTGGATATCGTTAAAGCCGACAATTCATATGAGATTATGGCTTCAGTTAAGGGTGGAGGTCTTTCAGGTCAAGCTGGTGCTATAAGACATGGTATTAGCAAAGCACTGAGCTTATATGATCAATCAAATAGACCATCTCTTAAAAAAGTTGGTTTTCTTACTAGAGACCCTAGGGTTGTTGAAAGAAAAAAAGCTGGTTTAGCAAAAGCCAGACGAAGTTACCAGTTCTCTAAGAGATAAATTTTCATGAAAAATAAGATTAGAGTAGCCGTTTTAGGCTCAACGGGCTATGTTGGAATGGAGTTAGTAAAAATTCTATCAAATCATCCTTACGTTGACATAAATTTTTTAGGATCAGAAACTATTCATGGAAGTTATCTAAATAATATTGATAATACAATAGAATTTAATCAACTTCCTCTATTAAAGCCAAATGATAGTTTTAATTCTAAAGATAGTGATTATGTATTCTTAGCTTTACCTCATTCAGTATCTAATAAATATGTAAAAAAATATTTTGATGAAATTAATATTATAGATTTATCAGCTGACTTTAGATTAGATAGTTTTGATGTTTATAAAAAAAATTATGGCAATGAACATGAGTGCAAAGAGTATTTAAACAGTTTTATTTATGGTCTTGCTGAAATAAATAGAGAAAAAATATTAGAATCAAAAAATATCGCAGTTCCTGGTTGCTACCCAACTTCTATTTTATTACCATTAATACCTTTAATAAAAAATAAATTAATCAATACCGAGAATATAATTATAGATTCGAAATCGGGCTATAGTGGAGCAGGAAAGAAATTTGATTTCAATAAAATGAAATCAAAAAATGATTATAATTTTTATAATTATAATACAAATAATCACAGACATATTGCAGAAATTAAACAAGAACTTAATAAGCATAATTCAGAAAATGAAGTAAAGTTTTCTTTTAATCCTCACATTCTTCCTAATTTTAGAGGTATGATTTCTACTATTTATTGTGATCTCAATAAAAGTATAAAAAAAACTGATATTATCAATCTTTTTCACGACTTACTAAAAATAAATCCTTTTTTAAAATATATCGATTATGATGAAACTCTTGATTTTTTTTCTGTCCAAAACACTAATTATTGTAAAATTAAAATTTTTAATCATCATAGTGACGATAAAATTATTATAGTAAGTGCTATAGATAATTTAATAAAAGGCGCTGCCGGTCAAGCAGTACAATGCTTTAATATATCAGAAAATATTGAAGAAACAGTATCTTTAGTATGAGTAAATATTTTATAATTTTCTTTCTATTTTTTTCTATTATTTCTTGTGGATATCCAGATATTGATAATGTTCCAGATTTTAGTGACACTAAATTAACTGATGAAGAATTATTAGAATATTGTAGTATTTCTAATACTGATAAAAAAGATATAGATAAATGTATTAATGATTATAAAAGCTAAATATTGTTATGAATAAGCTTAATATTGGCATAGCAGGATTAGGAAATGTTGGGTCCGCACTAGTTGAAACAATAGAAATAAATAAAAATTATTTCTTTGATAAAACAGATGTAGAATTGAACATAGTTGGAATATCTGCAAGAAAAAAAAATAAAGAAAGAAATTTTAATATATCAAATTATACTTGGTATGACGACCCAATAGAAATGTCTAAAGATGATAATTTTAACGTAATTGTTGAATTAATTGGTGAAGAAAAAGGAATTAGCTATGAAATAATTGAAACAGCATTAAAAAATAAAAAAAATGTTGTAACAGGGAATAAAGCTTTAATAGCTAATCATGGAAAAGAATTATTTGAATTAGCTAATATAAACTCACTAGCTTTATCATATGAAGCTGCTGTTGCAGGCGGTATTCCAATTATAAAAACAATAAAAAATTCTATTAGCTTAGATAGAATTAACAAAATTTCTGGAATTTTAAATGGAACTACAAATTACATTCTAACTAAAATGCAACAAGATAATTTATCCTTTGATGAAGTTCTTAAAATTGCTAAAGATAAAGGGTTTACTTCTGATCAGGAATCAAAATTAGATATTGGTGGATATGATGCAGCGCACAAGTTAACAATATTATCAACTCTATGTTTTAAATCAAATTTAAACTTTAATAATAATTATATTGAAGGTATATCAAATATTAAAATTGAAGATATAAATTTTGCTGAAAAATTAGGATATAAAATAAAGTTAATATCTGAAGCCTGTATAATTGAAGGAAAAATTTCAAACTTTACTTCACCAAAATTAGTTTCAATGGATAATCCTCTAGCAAGTGTTGATAATGCTCTGAATGCGATTAATATTGAAACTATACATCTAGAAAATTTATTTTTAGAGGGTGAAGGAGCAGGGGGCAAGCCAACTGCCAGCTCTGTCTTGTCTGATTTATATGATATATCTCAGAATGTAAAATTTGATAATTTGGGTTTTAAAATTGATAAATTACAAAGCTTCGAAAAATATTCAGCAGAAAATATAATTAATAGCTATTACCTAAGAATAATGACAGAAGACAAACCTGGCGTTCTTTCATCAATTACTAATTATTTTAGTGATTTTGATATATCTGTTAAAAAAATACTTCAACTTCCCGAGAGTTCTGAAGCAGATAAACCTATACCTATTATAATAACTACTCATAATATTCAGAAAGAAAAATTAAGTAATGTAATTAATAAAATTGAAGGTTTAGAATTTGTAAAAGAAAAAATTACTGTTCTTGCTATTCATGATAATTAATTAATGTGAATATTGAAAAATCACTATCCGATAAATTTTGGGAAGAAAAGCAAATAGACTTTAAGCACATTCAAGCTCTTTCACAAAAAAAATCAATTTCTGAAATTTTTTCAAAACTTCTAATTTCAAGAGGTGTCTTCGAAGATAATTATGATAACTATATAAATCCCAATCTTTTAAATAATCTTCCGGACCCTTTTGAACTTAAAGATATGAAAAAAGGAATTGAAAGATGCATTGAGGCTTTAAAAAATAATGAAAAGATTGGAATAATTGCTGATTATGATGTTGATGGATCCACTTCTGCATCAATTTTATATAAGTTTTTAAATAATTATACCAATAATCTTGTTTGCAAAATACCTAATAGATTGTCAGAGGGTTATGGTCCAAATGTCAGGCTTATGAATGAAATGCTTAATGAAAATACTACACTATTGTTTACACTGGATTGCGGAACATCAGCATTTAACTCAATTGATTTGCCTGATTTCAAAAGTATTGAGGTTATAGTAATAGATCATCATTTAAGTGAATTTAAACTTCCAAAAGTCCATTCGGTAATTAATCCAAATCGTTTTGATGAAAACAATGATTATAAAGATTTTGCTGCAGTAGCAGTAACATTTCTATTTTTAATGGGATTAAGGAAGCAAATTAGAGAATTAAATTTATTTCCAAATATAAAAGAACCGAATTTAATGTCATATTTAGACTTAGTTGCTGTTGGAACAATATGCGATATTGTCAATATTAACAATTACAATAGATCAATTATTAGTAAGGGTTTGGAACTCATTAGAAGTCGAAAAAATAAATCAATAACAAAAATATTAGATAACTCTAATATTAATCATGAGCCTTTATCAAAAGATATCGGTTTTGTCTTGGGACCACAAATTAATGCTGCTAGTAGAATTGATGATTCTTCTTTATCCTCTAGACTTCTGATATCAAATGATGAATCTGAAATAGAAACTATTTCTAGAAAACTATTTTTAATTAATGAAAAAAGAAAATTAATTGAACAAAATATATTCAATGAAGCAATTGAGCAAATAAAAGATCAAGAAAATAAAAAATTTATTATTGTTTATAAAGAGAATTGGCATCAAGGTGTTCTAGGTATTGTTGCCAGTAAAATAGTAGCTCTTTATAACAAGCCAACATTTGTATTTTCTTTTATTAATAACAGTGGATCTGGCTCAGGCAGATCTATAGATCAAATTGATATTGGTAGTATTGTTCTTGAACTTAAGGCTAATGATTTAATAGAAGATGGTGGTGGTCATAAAATGGCAGTAGGTTTAAAAATAAATAAAAAAAAATTAGATAAAATAGATGAATTTTTAGTTAAAAAATTTGATTCATATCATGATAATTTTTTTGAAAAAAAAATATTTTATGACAGTGAAATTTCTGTAAATCAAATAAACAAAGATTTTTTAGATAATTTAGAATTATTAGAACCTCACGGCAAAGGTAATGAAGAACCTCAATTTTTAATCAAAGATATAGTAATCGATCAGGTAAAAAATTTAAAAAATAAACATATTTTAATTTTTTTTAAAAATGATTTAGGTGAAAATATAAAAGGGATTTCATTCAACAGCACTAATACCCCGGTTGGTGATTATCTTATGAAGTTTAATAAATTTAAATTTCATATATTGTGTTCTATTAAAAAAGATAACTTTTCAAATAGTCAGATTCCCCAAATACTTATCCATGACTTGAAAGCATCAATTAAATAATTTGAAAAAAATCAAAATATCTACTATATACCAATCACGTGTCCCCTTCGTCTATCGGTTAGGACATCAGGTTTTCATCCTGAAAAGAGGAGTTCGACTCTCCTAGGGGATGCCACTAATTTAGGGGCATAGAATTATTGACCCTACCGAATTCCTTGATTGTATTAACTCATGAGCCTCACTAGCTTCGGATAATTTAAATTTTTTGAATATATTAGGCTTAATTTCTTTATTTTTAATTTTTGAAAACAATTTATTACTACATTCTGTTAGCTCTTCTGAATTACGAATATAATGCATTAATGTTGGTCTAGTATAATATAAACTTTTAGGATTAAATGTACTATGAAGATTTACATCATTTACCATTCCGGAAGATTGTCCGAAAGATACCATTAGCCCTCTAAATTTTAAGCATTTTAAAGATGTATCAAACGTATCTTTGCCTACTCCATCATAAACAACATTAACTCCCTCATTGTTTGTTAATTTTAAAACATTACTATGAACATCCTCTTGTTTATAATTAATAGCGAATTCACATCCGTTTTCTTTTGCTAATGATGCTTTTTCATCAGTACTAACAGTACCTATCATTTTAGCTCCTATGGATTTTGCCCATTGACTAGCAATTAATCCTACACCTCCAGCAGCTGCATGAAATAAAAAAACTTCATCTTTTTGTAATTTATATAACCTTTCAAAAAGGTATTCGACTGTCATTCCCTGCAATAATATTGAAGCAGCTTCATCATTTGAAATATATTCTGGTAATTTTACAACTCTTTGAGCATCAAAATCTCTAACTTCGCAATAAGCACCAATTGGAGGACTGAAGGAGTACGCTACTCTATCACCAACTTTTAAGTTTGATACATTATCTCCAATTTCTATTACATCTCCTGCTGCTTCTACTCCTAAACAAAAAGGGATTTCTACAGGTAATGGGTATATTCCTGTTCTATGATACGTATCTATGTAGTTAATGCCAATTGAAGTTTGGTTAATTCTGACCATATTTTTTTCAACATTTTTAGGTAAGTCATAGTTTTCATATTTTAAAACTTCTGGACCACCTAGTTTACTGACTATAACTCTATTTGGCATAATTATTCTTTAAGTTTTTATATACTAATTCGAATTCTTTTAAACATTCTGGATTTGCCAATGATTCTTCATTTTCAATACTTTCACCATTAATTAATTTTTTAATTAAAATTTCAACTATTTTACCACTTCTAGTTCTTGGTATTTCACTTATAGCATATATTTGTGAGGGAATATGTTTGTAAGAAAGATTATTTTTTATTTCATCAATTATTTTAGACCTTAAATTTTCATTAAACTCAAAATTATTATTCAAGACAATAAATAATATAATTTGCGTATCATTTTTTAATTTATATTCCACTGCAACTGCTTCCTGAACTTCTGTAATATTTTCAATTACTCTATAAATTTCTGCAGTGCCTATTCTTACTCCTCCAGAATTTAGAGTTGCATCTGACCGTCCATAAATAACATAACCCTCATTTATAGTTTTTTCAATATAATCCCCATGATACCAAATGTTTTTATATTTACTAAAATAAGAATTAAAATATTTTTTATTATCATGATCGTTCCAAAAATATAATGGCATTGATGGAAAAGATGATTTACATACTAGTTCTCCCTTTTGATTTTCAATTGAATTGCCTTTTTCATCAAATACATCAACATCCATTCCAAGTGCTTTACACTGAATTTCACCACTATAGACATCCATTAATGGATTACCGGTAACAAAACACGAAACTAAATCAGTGCCACCACTTATAGATTCAAGATGTATATTTGATTTTATGTTTTGATAAACGTATTCAAATGTTTCATTAACCAAAGGAGATCCTGTTGATGCTAATGTATTTAAATTATGTAATTTAAAACTTTCCTTAATTGTGATTTTATTGTTTTTTAAAGTATCTAAAAATTTTGCACCAGTTCCAAAAAAATTAATACCTTCTTCTTCTGCTATCTCAAAAAGATGTTTATTATTGGGAGTAAAAGGCGATCCATCATATAAAATTATTGTTGCTTTTGACGCTAAGGCAGAAACTAACCAATTCCACATCATCCATCCACAAGTAGTAAAATAAAAAACTCTATCCATTTCATTAATATCACAATGAAGTACATGTTCTTTTTTGTGTTGTATTAGCGCTCCACCAGAACTGTGAACAATACATTTTGGTACTCCAGTGGTTCCACTTGAATAAAGAATATACAGTGGGTGATTAAAATTAAATTTTTCAAATTTACTGTATTCAATTTCTTGTTTTAAAATATTGTATAAATTTTCATATTCAAAATCTAGTTGATAATCTACGTCATTAAATTCATATGGTATTAAAACGATCTTTTCTATACTTGGAATATTCTTAATTACTTCTTTTATAATTTTTGTCGTATCAATTTTTTTATTATTGTAAAAATAATAATCTGAAAATAATAATATTTTTGGTTCAATTTGTCTAAATCTATCTATTATTGCTTTTTTTCCAAAATCTGATGAACATGATGACCAAATAGCACCTAATTGTGCTGTAGATAAAAATGAAATTACAGTTTCAGGTATATTAGGAAGTATAGCAGCTATCCTGTCATTTTTTTTAATGTTATTATTTTTTAAATAATTTGCAAATTTAAAAACTGCACTTCTAAGCTCACTCCAAGAATATTTTCTTTTAATTTTTTTTTCAGAATGAAATATTATTGACTCACCATCATCTTTTTTTGTTAAACAATTTTCAGCATAATTTATGCTACATTCATCAAAGAATTTATTTTTAGTAAATTCAGGTGCTGATTTAAAAATTTTACCTTTTTTTTCACCCACAAAATTTGTGAAATCCCATACATTACTCCAAAATTCATTTTTATGTTTTACACTCCAGTTATGCAAGTCAGCATAATTTTTTATTTTTAAATCAGTATCAAGTTGATTGATAAACTTCTGGAGGTTTGTATTTTTGTTATTTGGAGACCACAACTTTATGTTGTGCATAATAAATTAATTCTTTTCTTGGTCTTCTTTAAGAGATCTTACTCTTACAATAACATCAATGTTATGTAATGATAGGCAAGCAGGTATAGAAGGTATATCTAGATTAATATTTTTTGTAGGTATATCGTGTATCTTGCCTTCATCTTCAATATATAAATGATAGTGAGATTTATTATTATTACAATAAAGTGATTTGTTTTGATCAACTACTATTTCTCTAATTAATCCTAAAGATGTAAATTGTTTTAAAGTATTGTAGATTGTAGCCATAGAAATTTTTCTATCTTCTTTTTTTACTTCATCAAAAAGATTTTCAGCTGATACATGTCTATCACCTTTTTCAAAAATTAACTTAGCTAAAATTCTCCTCTGTTTAGTTGGTCTGATACCGCTATCCTCTATTTTTTTCAGCGCACGGCTGTAAGGACTCATTGGATCAATTACTTTGTTTTCTGCTCTCATAATATTATAATAAATAATGAATTACATTTTTTCAGCAATTTTTCTATATTTTTTTTTAGGTCTCCTTCTGTATATCTTCCAAAGACGTATCATTTTTAATAAATCAGGACATCCAGGCGCACCAAATGATTATAACTTAACTAAAACTGAAGAAATTTATATTAAAACTGAAGACAGCTTAGACCTCTTATCATGGTACCATAAAGGAGATAATTCACTCCCTTTACTTGTTTATTTCCATGGAAATTCTTTTCATATTGGTGATAGAGCTTACAGAATTGAGAGATATATTGAAAGGAATTGGAGTGTACTTTTAGTTTCTTGGAGGGGTTTTGGAGGTAATAAAGGAAATCCAACTGAAGAAAATTTATATAAAGATGCAGAAGCGGTACTAAAATGGATTAAAAATAATACTGAATTTAAATTCAAAGATTTAGTGATTTACGGAGAATCCCTCGGATCTGGTGCTGCAGTAGAAATGGGTACAAAGTATAAATTTTTATCCATTGTTTTAGAGGCACCATTCACATCAATTAATGATATTGCAAAAAAACGATATAAAATATTTCCTACAAAGTATTTAGTTAAAGATAAATTTGACAATTTAAGTAAAATTGAAAAATTAACCTCACCTTTACTTATAATTAGTGGAAAAAAAGATGAAATTGTACCACATGAACACAGTATTAAGCTCTTTGATAAAGCAAAAGTAATAAAAGAGAGTGTTTTTATTGACGAAGCAATACACAATAATCTATACGATTTTGGAATTGAAAAAGACGTAATTAGCTTTAATTTAAAATTATGGAAATAGATCTAACAACATCATATGTAGGCATTTTAAGCCTTATTGTTTTTGTTCTAGCATATGCTGTCGTAATGGCTGAAGAATTTAGTCATCTAAGAAAATCCAAACCAGTTATTATTTCAGCTGCTGTAATATGGGGGATTATAGCCTTCCACTTTTCTTCTGATAAGCAATATGCCAAAGAAATTGAGTATGCGTTAGAACATAATATCTTAGAGTTTGCAGAACTGTTCCTATTTCTTCTTGTAGCTATGACTTACATCAATGCACTTGAAGAAAGAAAAGTTTTTGATGTAGTCAGGTACCAATTAACCTCAAGGGGTTTTAGCTTTAGACAATTATTTATATTCACAGGTATAATTACTTTTTTCTTATCTCCTATTGCTGATAATTTAACAACGGCTCTAGTAATGTGTTCTGTAGTCATGGCTTGTGGTAAAGGTAATACAAAATTTATATCAATCGGTTGTATTAACATAGTAGTCGCAGCAAATGCAGGTGGAGCATTTAGTCCCTTTGGCGATATTACAACTTTAATGGTATGGCAAGCTGGTATAGTTGAATTTTTTACTTTCTTTAAAATATTTTTCCCATCTGTAGTTAATTATTTAATACCCGCAGCGGTTATGTATTTTTTTATACCAAAAGATAAACCGCAAATTAGTTCTGAAAGAGAATACATGAAAAGGGGTGGAAGAGTTATAATTTTCTTAGGGCTGTTTACAATATTTAGTGCTGTAAACTTCCATAATATTCTTCATCTACCTCCAATGCTTGGTATGATGTTTGGATTAGGTGTGCTCGGATTATATTCATTTTATTTACAAATTACACATGACCCATCTGTGGAAGATCAAAAATTTGATTTCTTTAGAAAAGTTTCAAGAGCAGAATGGGATACTTTGTTATTCTTCTTTGGAGTTATTCTAAGTGTAGGTGGTCTAGGATTTATTGGATATCTAACAGTTGTTTCTGAATTCTTATACATTGGTCTTGGTCCAACAATGGCTAATGCGATTGTAGGTGTTCTTTCTGCAATCGTAGACAATATACCTGTGATGTTTGCAGTTATTACGATGAGACCAGAAATGTCTATTGATCAATGGTTACTTGTAACCTTAACCACTGGGGTAGGCGGTAGTTTATTATCTATTGGATCAGCAGCTGGAGTAGCGCTTATGGGACAAGCGAGAGGATACTATACTTTTTTTGGACATTTAAAATGGACTCCAGTTATATTTGTTGGTTACGTTGCCAGTATTTATCTTCATGTGTTAATGGCAGACTTACCTTGGTAATTTAAATTATCAATAAATAAAAAAATAATCATACTAAAAATTAAAATAACACCAGCAATAAAAGAAGCTTCATTAAATCTATACACACTTATCAATTTATATAGATAAGATGGTAGGGTGTCAAAATCTTGATCTTTAAAAAATGATATTATTGTAAAATCTCCAAAAGTAATAACCATTGAAAAAGCAAAAACAAAAAATATATTTTTTTTAATCAATGGAAATAAAATTATAAAATAATTATTTATACTTAAGCGAAAAGTTTGTTGAAAATTTTCAAAATTTAAAAAAATATTTTTTAGATTATTAAAAAGTATCAATATTGAAAATGGTAATAAAAAAAGACAATTAATTAAAATTATCACAAAATATTTAAAAAATAGTAAATATCTTAGTTCACCTAAAACTATAAAGTATCCTAGACTAAATATTATTGGTGAAATAATTATTATTGAAGAGCTAATTAAAAATATTGACTGCTGAAAAATTATATTTTTATAATTTATTACAAGTATAGATGAAATTATAAACCCAGCTGTACTTACAATTATACCGGTAGAAATAGAAATCACTACTGAATTAAAAAAAGATTCTAAAAATTTATAATTAATTAAAGAAATATAAAATCCATTATTAACAAAATTAAAAATTATAGAAATGATAGGAGAAAAGAGAAAGATTGAAAAAAATACAATTACAAAAAAATCTATTATTTTAATAACTCTGTAGTTCTTATGAGGATGAATAAATTTCATTTGATCTATTTCAAAAAAATTTGAACCTTTTAATTTGTAAAAACCAATAAATAAAAAAAATAGACAAATAAATATTTGTAAAAAACTAAGTAAAATTGCTTTACTAAAGTTTAGATCAAAAAGTGCGTATTGATAAATTGCTACTTCAATTGTCGAATATTTAGGTCCACCACCTAAAGCCATAACTATAGCAAAACTTAAAAAACAAAGTGAGAATATTATTGAAAAAATAGTAAAAAAATTTTGTCTAATATAAGGTAATTCCAATTTAATAAGATTTCCTAAAAAAGTGATGTTTAGAGAGCTTGATATTTCATAATATTTTATTGGAATACTATTTAAGGACTGAAAAAATAATCGAGTCGCAAATGG
>CACGNZ010000006.1 GCA_902574475.1 uncultured Alphaproteobacteria bacterium
GTCTTTCAAATAAAATTAAAGCATATAGTTTACAAGACAAGGGACTAGACACTGTTGAGGCTAATCATCAACTAGGTTTCAAAGATGATGAAAGAACATATGAAAATATTACTGGAATGGTAAAATATTTAGCAATCAAAGAATTAGATTTGATGACCAATAATCCAAAGAAAATAAAAGCGCTTGAAGATATGGGTATCAAAGTAAATCAAAGAGTTCCTATTTTCTCAGACACCAATAAGTATAATGAAAAATATATCTCAACTAAGAAAAGTAAACTTGGTCATTTAATCTAAGTGGAAGCAGATAATTTAATTAAAAAACTCAATATGATTAGTCATCCTGAAGGAGGGCATTATGTTGAAATTTTTAAGAACGATAATGTTAGTCAAATTTATTACCTATTAAAAAAGAGTGAAAAATCACATTGGCATAGATTAACTAAAAATGAAATATTACATTTTTATTCAGGAGATCCTCTAGAAGTTTTCACATCGAATGACGGAATTAATTATGAAGTTTTTTCTTTAGGGTCAGATCATAATTATATTTACACCGTAACAGCAAACACATGGTTTGCTATGAGATCTTCTGGTGCTTTCAGTTTAATTGGATGCACTGTCGCACCTGCTTTTGATTTTGATGATTTTGAACTTGCGCCTGCGACGTGGCGACCTGAAAAATTCAAAATTGAGTTATAGTTTTCACTTTTCTTTAATTTAAATTCTTTATATATTAGTATTAAATAACGGAGGTTCTAAATGGATGCAGAGAGTAAATGCCCTGTAATGCACGGAGCAATTACAAAAAATATGGGAGAAGGTACATCTAACCGTGAATGGTGGCCTAATCAACTTAACTTAAATATACTTCATCAACATGATCGTAAGTCAGATCCAATGGAAGCTGGATTTAACTATCGAGAAGAGTTCAAAAAATTAGATTATGCTGCATTAAAAAAAGACCTCCATAGTCTGATGACTGATTCTCAAGATTGGTGGCCAGCTGATTATGGTCATTATGGTGGTTTCTTTATTCGTATGACATGGCATGCTGCTGGAACTTATAGAACTGGTGATGGCCGTGGTGGTGGTGGAACGGGAGCTCAACGTTTTGCCCCGTTAAATAGTTGGCCGGATAATGGTAACTTAGATAAAGCAAGAAGACTTCTTTGGCCGATAAAGAAAAAATATGGAAATAAAATTAGTTGGGCTGATTTATTTATTTTAACAGGTAACGTTGCAATTGAATCTATGGGAGGTAAAACTTTTGGATTTAGTGGTGGACGTCCTGACATTTGGGCTCCAGAAGAAGATATTTACTGGGGTGTAGAAGAAGAATGGCTTCAAAATAAAAGGTATACTGGTGATAGAATTTTAGATAATCCACTTGCAGCAGTACAGATGGGATTGATTTATGTAAATCCTGAAGGACCAGATGGAAAAGCTGATCCGCTTGCTAGTGCAAAAGATATAAGAGAAACTTTTGCAAGAATGGCAATGAACGATACTGAAACTGTAGCACTAACTGCAGGTGGGCATACTTTTGGTAAAGCACATGGTGCTGGTGATCCAGCTTTAGTTGGAGCAGAACCAGAAGGTGCGCCGTTAGAACAAATGGGTTTAGGTTGGAATAACTTGCACGGTTCAGGTGTTGGTCGTGATACTACAACAAGTGGTATAGAAGGTCCATGGACACCTAATCCAACTCAGTGGGATAATGGATACTTTGATATGCTTCTTGGTTACGAATGGAAGTTAGTAAAAAGTCCGGCAGGTGCTCAAATCTGGCATGCGATTGATCAAAAAGAGGAACACATGGCTCCTCAAGTTGATGATCCATCAGTAAAAGTTCCTACAATGATGACAACAGCAGATATGGCAATGCGTGAAGATCCTGAATACAGAAAAGTATCAGAAAAATTTCACAAAGACCCAGAATATTTTGCTGATCAATTTGCTAGAGCTTGGTTTAAACTTCTACATCGAGATATGGGTCCAAAAACTAGATATATGGGACCAGAAGTTCCAGAAGAAGAACTAATTTGGCAAGACCCTGTACCTCATGGTCATTCAAACTATGATGTTGAAACAGTAAAAGCTAAAATTTTAAGTAGTGGTTTAACAACTCAAGAAATGGTTGAAACTGCTTGGGCAAGTGCTTCTACATTTAGAGGATCAGATATGAGAGGTGGAGCAAATGGCGCAAGAATTAGACTTGCACCTCAAAAAGATTGGGAAGTTAACAAGCCTAAACAATTAAAAAAAGTTCTAAGTATTCTTGAGCCGATTGCAAAGGAAGCAGGAGCTTCAATAGCTGATGTAATAGTTCTTGCAGGTAATGTAGGTATAGAACAAGCGACTGGAATGGAAGTTACTTTTACTCCCGGTAGAGGTGATACCACTCAAGAGAAAACTGATATTGATTCTTTTGGTGTTCTTGAACCTGAAGCAGATGCATTTCGTAATTATTTAAAAATGAATTACGATGTTACAGCTGAGGAACTAATGCTGGATAAGGCACAACTATTAGGACTAACCGCTCCTGAAATGACTGTACTTGTTGGTGGTATGAGATCTATGGGTATTAGTTCAGATCAAAGAGGATTATTTGTTGATACAAAAGGTAAGTTAACAAATGATTTTTTTGATAAGCTTTTAGATATGGGTGTTAGTTGGAAGCCAACTGGAAGTAATTCATATGAAGCTACAGATAAAATTACAGGAGAAAAAGTAAGAACTGCATCTAGAGTAGATCTTGTTTTTGGATCCAATTCTCAATTAAGAGCAATAGCAGAACTTTATGCAAGTGATGATAGTGAAGAAAAAATGAAAAAAGACTTTATCAAAGCTTGGAACAAAGTAATGAATGCTGATCGTTTTGATTTAGAACAATAAAAATAATTTAAATTAATTTAAAAGTGGAACTTAGAGTTCCACTTTTTTTATTTTGGCATATTGGTTGCACCAGTTTCTAATGAAATTATTTTGCCATCTTTATATTTGTATACTGCCATCACAGCTTGTGTGTTGCCATCTTTAAAAGTAACAAAAGAGTGATGTATCCCAATCTCATCATTTTCGTATACAATTCTAGACTTATCATCATTAATATCGTCACTCATAGCCCAGCCTATAACATCAGACTTTGATAAAACATTACCGCTAGAATGCATTGTAAATTTGAAATCATCATGGATAATTTCGTTCATTCCTGCTTCATCTTTTTCATTAAATACCTTCATGTATTTTTCTAGTATTGACATATTTTCTCCTAGTAAAAATAAAGTATATAGGAATTTTTTTTAAATAAGTATTTAATTATCTTTCTTTAATGTAAGGTTGTCCAATAGCATTAGGTGCAATTGCTTTTCCAACAAAACCAGCAAGCAATACTACTGTTAGTATGTATGGAAGTGCTTGTATTAATTGAACAGGTATCTCACCAATTGCAGGTAGTTCAACACCTTGCAGTCTAATTTGAAGAGCATCAGTGAATCCAAAAAGTAAACAAGCAATTAGTGCAGTTTTAGGATGCCACTTTCCAAAAATCATTGCTGCTAAAGCTAAGTATCCTCTTCCCGCTGACATTTCTCTAAAGAAATTTGCATTAACGGCAGTTGATAAATGAGCTCCCGCAAAAGCAATTAACACCCCATTGATTGCTAGTGCTTTATATCTCATGGTAAAGACATTGATTCCAGCAGTATCTACTGCACTTGGATTTTCTCCGACTGCTCTTAGACGCAAACCAAAACTAGTTTTAAATACAACCCAAAATACTAGTGGAACAGAAAGATATGCTAAATAAACAAAAACGTAATGACCACTTAGTATATCACTATAAAGTGTTCCAATAACTGGAATATCTCTTAGTGCATCAGCAAAAGGAAGATGAATTTCCAAAAAACGCTGATCTTCATTTAATGTTGGCGTCAGACCTGCTTGCCCAAACCAGGCAGCTGCTAAAGCAGTTGTTAAACCAATAATTAAAATATTTATAGCAACACATGATACTACTTGATCGCCTTTGTGGGTTACCGAGGCAAATCCATGTAACATTGATAAACACACACATACAATTATAGCTAATAATAAACCTAACCACGGGTTACCTAAATAGTATGAACCAACAGCTGCCACAAATGCTGCCATAAGCATTTTACCTTCTAAACTAAAATCTATTACCCCAGATCTTTCGGCAAATATACCAGCCATTGCTGCAAAAACTAAAGGTGTAGATATTCTTAAAGTAGAATTAATTAAAGAAGCAATATCAGATAAAAATTCCATTACGCATTTACCTCTCTATTAAGTCTTCTAACAAAAAAGCTTTCTATTTGTGGTCTAAAAAGATTTTCTAATGCACCACTAAATAATATTATTAATCCTTGAACAGCAACAAACATGTATCTAGTTATGTTCGGCATTTCGAATGTAACTTCTGAACCTCCTTGGTATAAAATTCCAAATAAAAAAGCTGCTGGTAAAATACCAATCGGATGATTTCTTCCCATTAGTGCAACTGCAATTCCTGTAAATCCATATCCTGCTGGAAAGCCTGCTTGAATTTTATGGCTTACACCAAGAATTTCATTGACGCCAAGTAGACCTGCTAAACCTCCAGAAATACACATCGCGATGATAATATTTTTATGAGGTGATATACCCGCATATATTGCTGCTTGAGTATTGTGTCCTACTGCTCGCATTTCATAACCCCATTTAGTTTTCCAAACTAAAAACCAAACAAAGAATAATGATGCAATTGCTAATAAAAAAGTCAGGTTGAGAGGTGAATATCTTATTTTTATTCCAAGAATTCCGGAGAATGCTTCAAAACTTGGTAACCAGATTTCTTCTGGTAGCTTCACCGTATGTGGTGCCATCTGATTTGTATCTCTAATCACATCTACAAGTAAGAAAATCATTAAAGATGAAGCGATAAAATTAAACATTATCGTTGTAATAACAACATGACTTCCTCTTTTTGATTGAAGATAAGCAGGTATGTAAGCCCATGCTGCACCAAATAAAAATGCACCAAAGATTGCTAAAAGCCAAACGATTGGAACAGGGAGAAAACTTAAATTTATTGCTACTAAAAAAACACCTAGGCCGCCTATGTATGCTTGACCTTCTCCACCAATATTAAATAGTCTGCAATGGAAAGCTACAGCAAAAGCTAGTCCAGTAAAAATAAAATTTGTTGTGTAATAAAGTGTATAAGCAAATCCTTGGATGTAACCAAATGATCCATAAATAATTAACTTAACAGCCTCTATTGGATTTTCACCTGCAATAAAAACAAAAAGTCCTGAAACTAATAACGCTAATGTTAAGTTTACTAGTGGAACAATAACATTAGAGACCCACCATGGAACTTTTGATTTATCGACTACAATATTACTCATTATGCAACACCAGCCATAAGCAATCCTAGCTCACGATCAGTGACATTTTTATTTTCTTTTTCTCCAACAATTTTTCCATCAAACATAACGATTATTCGGTCAGATAAGGATAGGATTTCATCTAACTCAACTGATGCTAAAAGTATTGCTGCACCTTTATCTCTCATATCAATAAGACGTTGATGAATAAACTCGATTGCTCCAATATCTACACCTCTTGTTGGCTGCCCCACTAAAAGAACTTTTGGATTTTCATTAAGCTCTCTACTCAAAATAATTTTTTGTTGATTACCTCCTGAAAAATTAGATGTTATTAAGTTTGGAGAATTAGGTCGAACATCATATTCTTGCATAACCTTATTTGAGTATTCAGTAATTTCTTTATTGTTCAAAATTGCTGATTTTGAATATGGCTCTTGATCATGATAACCAAAAATTAAATTTTCATAAGCCTTGAAATCGCTTATTAAACCCATTCTTTGCCTATCTTCAGGTACATGCGCTAAACCTTTTTCTTTAAGCATTCTTGGGTTTAAGAAATTATTCTGATCAGAAATTTTTTCACCAAATAATTCAATACTTCCAGACTCTACTTTTCTAATTCCTGAAAGTGCTTCTAATAATTCAGTTTGTCCATTACCAGTTACACCAGCAATACCAAGAATTTCTCCTGAACATATTTCTAGGTTTACATCTTTTACACGCGTTACATCTAGATCGTCTTTAACTGAAAGATTATTAACTTTAAATATGGTTTCCCCTTTTTTTATTTCTTTTTTATCAACTCTAAGTAAGACACTTCTTCCTACCATCATTTCAGCTAGTTGTTCTTTGCTTGTATCTTCAGTTTTTGTATGCCCAACCATTTCGCCTTGACGCATCACTGATACTTCGCTTGTTAAATCCATTATTTCAATTAGTTTATGCGTAATTAATACTATAGTTTTGCCTTCATCTTTTAGTGAACGAAGAATTTTAAATAATTCATCAACTTCTTGAGGTGTAAGAACACCTGTTGGCTCATCAAGAATTAAAATTTCTGCTCCTCTGTATAAAGATTTTAATATTTCCACTCTTTGACGAAAACCTACAGATAAATCTGAAATAGTGGCATCAAGATCGATATTAAAATTATATGTTTTACATAATTTTTCTAAATCTTCTTTTGCCTTTTGTAATTTTTCTCCAAATACTGTTTCACCTTCAAAACCAAGAATTATATTTTCGAGTACAGTAAAATTTTCTACCAACATAAAATGTTGGTGAACCATTCCAATGCCGTTTATTATTGAATCTCTTGGAGATCTTAAGTTAATTTCTTTTCCATTAATTTTAATTGAGCCTGAGTTAGCCTGATAAAGACCAAAGACTATACTCATCAAAGTAGATTTGCCTGCTCCGTTTTCTCCAATTATGCCGTGAATTGTTCCTTTATTTATTTTGAGATTAATATTTTTGTTGGCCTGAACATGACCAAATGATTTATTTATATCCGTTAATTCTAAGATAGGTGAGACCATAAATTATTTATTAATCTTTGGTCTCACCAAATATTTATTTTAGTATCTACTCTTGCGACCAGTCAGCAACAACTAGAGCACCGCTCGCAATGTCAGCAGCAGCAGCATCTGCAGCAGCAGCCATTTCAGATGTTACCATTCCATCTTCAGTTGCATAACCAACCATTCCTTCTGAAAGACCAAGAATGTTTATGCCAGATTCAAATCTGCCTGACTCAACATTTTTAGCTTGTTCAAAAATCGTTAGATCTAATCTCTTTAACATTGATGTTAACATGTTACCTGGGTGCATCCAGTTTTGATTAGAGTCAACTCCGATACCCATAATGCCGGCATCAGCCGCAGCTTGAAGAACACCAATACCTGTTCCACCAGCAGCTTGGTATACAACATCAGCACCACCATCAATTTGAGCTTTTGTTAATTCTGCACCTTTTGTTGGGTTATTCCATGCTTCGTTTGTAGTTCCAGTCATATTAGCTAAAACAGTTATATCTGGATTTACATATTGTGCACCTTGCTCATAACCACCTTGGAATTTTCTAATTAGAGGAATATCCATTCCACCAACGAAACCTATTGTTCCACTTTTAGAAGCCATAGCAGCCATCATTCCAACTAAGAAAGAACCTTCATGTTCTTTATAACAAGCTTGATAAATATTATTGTTTGGATCGTCTAACCAACAAACATCAACTGCAACAAATTTTATATCTGGGTAATCAGCTGAAACTGCTGCAACTGCATCAGCTTGAGCAAATCCCATTCCTACGATCATTGTTGCTCCTCTATCAGCAATCTTACGCATACCTTGCTCGATCTGATTGTCGTTTGCAGATTCAAACTCAATCATGCCCCAGCCAAGTTCATTAACAACTCTCTCAGCTGTATTGAATGCTAATTCGTTAAATGATTTGTCAAATTTTCCTCCAGAGTCATATACAACTCCAATTGTGTTTGCGAACGCACTTGAAGAGAAGACAAGAGCGAAAGAAACCGAAAAAATACTTAAAATTTTCTTCATACCAAAAATCCCCCTTAAATATGAATTATAGATATCCCATTGATAACATTTTCTTGATAAAAAAATGCATTAAAAAATGAGATTATGGATAAATAATAGGATTTTTTATGGATAACTTCAAGTACCCATATACCTATCCCCTGCGTCACCTAATCCCGGTACAATGAACTTATTTTTATTCAATTTAGCATCAATGTTGCAAGTAAATATATGAATGCCTTTTTGCTTTTTTTGAATATTTTTAATACCCTCAGGAGCTGCTAGTAAAGACACTAAAAATATATCTTTTATATTAACGCCTTTGTTTTTTATTAGATTGATTGCAGCAATTGAAGAATTACCTGTGGCCAACATTGGGTCCAGAATTAACACTTTTTTATTTTTAACTCTTGGAAGTTTAAAGAGGTATTCTACAGGTTCATAAGTTTGTTCGTCACGGTATAAACCTATATGACCTTTTTCAGCTTCCGGTAAAAATTTTGCAAACCCCTCAAGTAACCCTAAACCGGCACGTAAAATTGGAACCAAAATTATAGGTTGACCCAAGACTGTACCACTCATTTTTTTTAGAGGTGTTTCAATTGTTTGTTTTTTAAATGGAACGTATTGAAGAACATCAGAAGCAATGAGGTAACTTATTTCATTCATAGTTTGTCTAAAAACAGTATTTGATGTTTTTTTATTTCGTAAAATTGTTAATTTGTATTGAACGAATGGTGATTTAATTACTGTAATCATATGAGATTACATATATAGAAATCCCATTAAGAGCAATGCGGTTATCAATTTATTTTTTAACATTAGTGTTTTTATCTAGCTGTACGACTATTGAGGTTGGAAGAGAAGTTGTTAAAGTTGGGGCGGTTTTAAAAAAAGATCAAGTTGAGGAAACTATTACAAAAAAAGATCCAGAAACTATTGAAGATAAAACTATTGTTGAAGAGCAACAAATTATCACTGAAGAAAAAGAAGAGGAAAAAACTATAGTTAAGGAGCAGCAAAAAATCGCAGAAATAAATTTCATGGGAAAACAACTTGCTGAGATAAAACAAAAACTGGGACAGCCTAATTTAGCACGATCTGATGGATCAGTGTATATGATGCGATATGATAGTAATTCATGTAGGCTGTTTATCTTCTTTAATATAAACTCAAATATTAAGAGAGTAGAATATTTTGAATTTCGAGACTCCTTAGGTGAGCTTATAAATACAAAGAACTCGATAGAAGAATGTTATAAAGAATACGACTTTACTAGCTAATTTCAACAAGCAAATCTTTGGTTTCCACATTATCACCAGATGCAACATTAATTGATTTAATTGTTCCACTTTTATCAGCGTTTATTGTAGTTTCCATTTTCATAGCCTCGATCACTAGCAACTTATCACCCTTAATAACTTTACTACCTGATTGAACGAATATTTTTGCAACCTGACCTGGTAAAGGTGATCCAACGTGATCCACATTATTATCATCTGCTTTTGCTCTTTGTGTTATATTTTTTGAAAATTCTTTATTTTCTATATCTATTGTTCTTGGTTGTCCGTTAATTTCAAAAAAAACAGAGCACTTACCATTACTATTAACTTCACTTTTCGCTAAGTATCGTAAAATAAGATTTTTTCCTTTATCAATTTCTATTGTGTATTCTTTATCTTGTTGAGGACCATAAAAAAATAATTCTGTTGAAAGAATTGATGTATCGCTAAACTCCTTAAAGTGATCAACATAATCTTTAAAAACTTTTGGATACATTAAGTACGACGCTAGATGTGTTTGATTAATTTTTATCCCTATTTCATCTTCTAAATTTTTGGCTTCTTTATCTAAATCAATTGATTCTAAAATTTCCCCAGGTCTTTTTGTTAAAGGTTTAGTATCACCAAGAACTTTCTTTTGTAGTTCTTTTGGAAAGCCTCCTTGAGGTATACCAATCTCCCCTTTAAAAAATTCGATGACTGAAGCAGGAAAAGAAATTTCTTTTTTTGGGTCTAACACATCTTCTTTGGATAAATCATTAGCGATCATATAGAGCGCCATATCACCTACGATTTTTGAAGAAGGGGTTACCTTCACAATATCACCAAAAAGTTGGTTTACCTCTGCATATTTATTAGCAACCATTCCCCACTTATCAGTTGTAATTCCCAATGATCTCGCTTGTTCTTTTAAATTTGTAAACTGACCACCAGGCATTTGGTGAAGATACACATCAGAACTGCCACCTTTGAAATCGGTTTCAAATGCATGATAATTTTGACGAACTTGTTCCCAATATAAAGATAGTGTTCTTATAGCCTCTTCATCAAGTTTTGGGTCTTGATGATTTTGTTTCATTATAGATACGATTGATCCAAGTGCAGGTTGTGATGTTAATCCACTCATCGAGTCAATTGCAAGATCCACGATATCTACCTTTTCTTCTATAGCAGCTAGAACTGAAGCTGATGAAGTACCAGATGTATCGTGAGTATGAAAATGAATTGGAAGATCAGTTGTTTGTTTGATTTCATTAACTAATTTTTTTATAGCATTAGGTTTTGCTAATCCCGCCATATCTTTAATAGCGATAATATGTGCTCCTGCTTTCTCTAAATCTTTTACAAGATCAATATAATATTTTAATGTATATTTTTTCTCATTTGGATCAGTTACATCATTTGTATAACATATAGTTCCTTCACAAATTTTATTTTGATTGCGGACTTCATCAATTGCAACACGCATATTATCAATTAGATTTAATGAGTCAAAAACTCGGAATACATCAATTCCAGCTTCTGCTGATTGTTGAATGAAATGTTTAACAACGTTATCGGGATAATTTTTATATCCAACAGCATTAGATCCTCTAAAGAGCATTTGTTTAAGAAGGTTAGGCGCCCTTTTGTTTAATCTTGCTAATCTATCCCAAGGATCCTCTTTTAAAAAACGCATCGATGTATCGAAGGTTGCACCTCCCCAACATTCTAATGAGAACAAGTTGCTTAGATTTTCACTATAATATTCAGCAATGTTAATAAGATCATCTGTTCTCATTCTTGTAGCAAGAAGCGATTGGTGTGCATCACGCATCGTTGTGTCAGTAATTAGGGTGTAGGGTGTTTCTTTTATTTTTTTTGCAAATTTTTCTGGACCTAAAGTTTGTAAATCGTTTACATAATTATTTTTTTCACTTTTAGTGTTTGAAATAGGAATTTGAACTTCTACAGTCGAATTATTACTGACTCTTCCAGATACATCATTGTGTCCATTTACAATTATATTTCCAAGATAAGATACGATTTTTGATGCTCGATCTTTTTGAGGATTATAAGCATAGAGCTCTTTTTTAGTATCCACAAAATTGGTATTGTAATTTCCTTCAAGGAAATCTTTATTGTTTATAAGAGACTCAAGAAATACTAAATTTGTTTTAACACCTCTAATTCTAAATTCTCGTAAAGCCCTATCCATTCTTTTAATACAGTCGTCTTGATGCTTTGCCCAAGTTGTTACTTTTACAAGTAAAGAATCATAATACGGTGTAATGATCGAACCCGAAGAAGCATTTGCTGCATCTAGTCTCACTCCAAAACCAGCGGCTGATCGGTAAGTCATTATCTTCCCATAATCTGGCATAAAATTATTAAGCGGATCTTCGGTAGTAACTCTACATTGAATAGCAAATCCATTTAGATGAATGTCTTCTTGTTTAGGAAGAGCTGGATGATTGCCAATTTTTTCACCTTCTGCAATTTTAATTTGAGCTTTTACGATATCAATACCAGTTACTTCTTCTGTTACTGTATGTTCAACTTGAATTCTTGGGTTAACTTCAATGAAATAAAATTCACCAGATTTTTTATCAAACAAAAATTCAACAGTTCCTGCACCAAAGTATTTAACTTGTTTTGCAATTTTAATAGCAGCGTTACAAATTTCTTCTCGAGTTTTATTTTCAAGAAAATGTGCAGGTGCTCTTTCAATAATCTTTTGATGCCTTCTTTGAAGAGAACAATCTCTTTCAAAAAGATGTATGATATTTCCGTGTTTGTCACCTAAAATTTGAACTTCAATGTGCGCAGCATCTTCTAAAAATTTTTCTATAAATACTTCATCTTTTCCGAAAGCTTTAAGTGACTCACTTTGAGCAGTTGTAATTTGATCTATTAATTCATTGCTTGATCTAACAACACGCATTCCTCGACCACCACCACCCCAACTAGCTTTAACAATTACTGGGTAACCAATTTTCTCAACTTCTTTTTCAACACTTTTTAAATTTTCTTTTGTTACAAGAACAGACGGAACGGTGCCTACCTTTGCTTCTTCCGCAACTTTTTTAGCTTCAGTTTTATTTCCAAATCTTTTTAGTATTTCTTTACTAGGTCCAATAAATGTTATGTCATTTATTTCACACTGCTGAGCCAGTTCAGGACTCTCAGATAAAAATCCATAACCTGGATGGATAGCATCAACCTTTGCATCTTTAGCAATTTTAATAATCGAGTCTATGTCCAAATATGCTTGAATTGGACCTTTGCCTTCACCAACTAAATAACTTTCATCCGTTTTAAATCGATGAATAGCAAAACGATCTTCTTTAGAATAAATAGCAGCTGTTTTAATACCAGACTCTTCAGCAGCTCTAAAAATTCGAATAGCAATTTCACTTCTGTTTGCTGCTAAAATTTTACCAATCTTTTTCATCAAGCCACCATTAAATAAGGATTATTACTTAATATTTTTTCGGGGATGCATCTATATGTTCCTTACTAAATTAGCAAGAGATCAAAGGAAATTAGCCATTTTTTAGGATTTGGAAGCAATTATAAATTGATAATAAACTGCAAATTATCGATTTAACATCTGTGTACATATGTCCCTTTATCAGAAAGGTTATTTTATATTAATGCTATATTATGAATTCATTAAATGAAAATATAATACCTTATCAAAGCTGTTCTAAATCAGTCTTCTTAATTTTAGGAATTATATTTATTAGCTGGATTTCATTGTTCTCTATTTTTCTAATTATACAAGGTGCTTGGCCTGTATCTATATTTCTTGGACTTGAATACTTGGTTATTTTTTATTTAATCCGTTTATATTTCAAAGAGAAAAATATTAAGGATGAAATTAATATTGATAAAAAAGAGATATCTATAAAGAAATATAAAGGTGATAAACTTTTACATTCATCTAAATTCAGCACTTATTGGTCTAAAGTTTTTTTTACAAAATTTAAAAACACTTCAAAGTTATCAATAAGAGAATCAGATAAAGAAACTGAAGTTGCAACTTTCTTGCATGCTGATTTAAAAGAAAATTTGTATTTAAGAATTAAAAGACAATTAAGCTATTATTAAAATAACAAATCATTCATATTGAAAAGACCTGTTTTCTTTTTAGAAATAAAGATAGCTGCTTCGATGGCGCCATCTACAAAAATTGATCGATTATTAGCTTTATGAACTAGATCAACTCTATCATTGGTACCAATAAAACTTACTGTATGCTCACCTGCAATTTCACCACCTCTTGTAACAGAAAAGCCAATGTCACCTTTTTTTCTAGATGATAGTTTTTTTGTACGATCTAAAACTTTTGATTTATTTAATTTAGTTTTTCTTCCCTCAGCTGCATATTCTCCCAGAGATAATGCCGTTCCGGAAGGAGCATCTTTTTTATGTTTATGATGAGTCTCAGCAATTTCAATATCATAATCAGTATCTTTTAAAGCTGATGCTGTTTGTTTTACTAAGTTAAATAGTAAGTTAACGCCCAAACTCATGTTAGAAGACATGAGTATAGGTATTCTTTTAGAATAACTTTTTACTTTCTTTTTTTGTTCATCTGTCATTCCAGTTGTACCAATAACAACTGCTGTTTTGTTTGCAGAAGCAATTTTTAAATTATCTAATGAAGACTCTGGTGTTGTAAAATCAATTATAACATTTGAATCTTTGATTAACTGAGCAGCATTAGCTGTAACTAATTTTGCAGAGTGTATACTTGAAACTTTGTTTAACGGTTTGTTTATATCTTTATGTTTTTTGTGTTCAAAACCACCGACAAATTCTAAATTTTTATTTTGTAAAATTTGTTTCGATATTTCCTGACCCATTCGGCCAAGACAACCTGCAACTGCTATTTTAATTTTTGCCATAAAAACTTCTTATACTTTGGTGATTGTAAGTTGAAAAGAAATTAAGTTAAATCTTCCCAGACTTCTTTTAATTTTGAGAAAAAACCTTGTGATTTTGGGCTATGTTTTTTTGATGTCCCACCTTCATTTTCAAACTCTCTCAAAATATCTTTTTGTTTGCTATTTAGGTTGACTGGTATTTCAACGTTTGCTTGCACATACATATCACCCCTTCTACTTTGTCGAAGTATACTCATTCCTTTGCCGCGTAGCCTAAATTGAGTCTCGGATTGGGTTCCCGCTGGAATATTAAGTCTGGCTTTTTTTCCTTCTATGGTTGGCACTTCTATTTCGCCACCTAAAATAGCAGTAGTAATTGAAATTGGTATTTCGCAAAATAAATTTTCTTCTTCTCTTTCAAAGAGTTTGTCCTTTTGAACCTCAACAAAAATATACAGATCTCCATTTCCTGCACCTCTTTCACCAGGCTCTCCTTCACCAGCTATTCGAATTCTTGTACCTGTATCAACACCGGCAGGAATAGTAACTGAAATTGTTTTTTGTTTTTTAATATTTCCAGTTCCAGAACATTTAAGACATGGGTTTTTTATGCTTGAACCTTCTCCACCACATGTAGGGCATGGTCTTTCAATAGAAAAAAAACCTTGTTGTGATCGAACTTTTCCTGCACCACCACAAGTAGAACAGGTGCTTGGTCCAGATTTATCTGCACTTCCAGTTGCTGCACATGCATCACAACCAACATAGGTTGGAATTCTTATTTGTGGTTTCTTTCCGGTGAAAGCTTCGAATAGTGAAACGGACATATTATAACGAAGATCACTTCCTCTTTGAGGTCCTCGTCTTCTTGATGATTGTCCTCCAAAACCCCCACCAAAGAACTCTTCAAAGATATCAGAAAAGCCCCCTGCAAAATCTCCAAAGCCTTGAGCTCCACCCATTCCACCTTGTTTGAAAGCGTCATGTCCATATTGATCATAAGCTGATCTTTTTTCTGAATCTTTTAGAACTTCGTAAGCAGCAGCTGCTTCTTTGAATTTTCTTTCAGCTGTTTTGTCATCCTTGTTACGATCAGGATGATATTTCATGGCCTGTTTTCTATAAGCTTTTTTTATTTCATCTTCACTGGCATTTCGTTGAACACCTAGTATCTCATAGAAATCTTTATCAGCCACATCTCCTCCTTATAAAAATTATGGAGCGTTAATCTTTTTTATCTTCGTCTACTTCTTCAAATTCAGCATCTACAACCTTTTCATCTTTTGAATTATCTGCTGAAGGTTCAGCACCAGATGGATCAGGTTGTGGTCCAGCACTTTGTGGGTTTTGTTTATAAATTGCTTCACCCATTTTAAGAGATGATTGAACCAGTGCTTCAGTTTTAGATTTTATAGCTTCTAAATCCTCACCGTCTTTTACTTTCTTAAGCTCTTCAATGTCCTCTGTGATTTTATTTTTATCAGCTTCAGGAATTTTGTCTCCGTGCTCTTTTAAGTTCTTTTCAGTTTCATTAATTAAACTATCAGCATGGTTTCTAGTATCAACAGCTTCTCTTTTCTTTTTATCAGCCTCAGCATTTTCTTCTGCCTCTTTAACCATTTTTTCAATCTCTTCATCTGATAATCCGCCAGAAGCCTGGATTTTAATTTGTTGTTCTTTTCCTGTTGATTTGTCTTTAGCTGAAACATTTACAATACCGTTCGCATCAATATCAAAAGTTACTTCAATTTGAGGCATTCCTCTTGCGGCAGGTGGAATACCCACTAAATCAAACTGACCTAGTAATTTGTTATCAGCAGCCATTTCTCTTTCACCTTGAAATACTCTAATTGTTACTGCACTCTGATTATCTTCAGCTGTAGAAAATACCTGGCTCTTCTTTGTTGGGATAGTTGTGTTTTTATCAATCAGTTTTGTAAATACACCGCCAAGTGTTTCAATGCCTAGTGATAAAGGTGTAACATCAAGTAATAATACATCTTTGACATCACCTTGTAATACGCCTGCTTGAATAGCAGCACCAGATGCAACAACCTCATCGGGGTTAACACCTTTATTAGGCTCTTTACCAAAGAAGTTTTTTACTATCTCCGTTACTTTAGGCATTCTTGTCATACCACCAACTAAAATAACATCATCAATTTCAGCAGCTTGTAAACCGGCATCTTTGAGTGCCATTTCGCAAGGTTTTAAACTTTGGTTTAAAAGTTCACCTACGATAGCTTCAAGTTTTGCTCTCGATAATTTAATCGTTAAATGTTTAGGGCCAGATTGATCAGCAGTAATGAATGGCAAGTTAACTTCTGTTTCAGTTGAACTTGATAATTCAATTTTTGCTTTCTCAGCAGCCTCTTTCAAACGCTGTAGTGCAAGTTTATCTGAGCGTAAATCAATACCATTATCTTTTTTGAATTCGTCAGCAAGATAATCAATAATTTTAAGATCAAAATCTTCACCGCCAAGGTGCGTATCACCATTAGTTGATTTAACCTCAAAAACACCATCGCCTATTTCTAAGATAGAAATATCAAATGTACCCCCACCTAGATCGTAAACAGCAACAGTACCAGTTTTCTTTTTATCTAAACCATATGCTAGCGCTGCAGCTGTAGGCTCGTTAATAATTCTTAAGACTTCTAGTCCAGCTATTTTTCCAGCATCTTTTGTTGCTTGTCTTTGAGCGTCATTAAAATACGCAGGAACCGTTATGACTGCCTGTGTAACAGTGTCTCCTAAATAAGACTCTGCAGTCTCTTTCATTTTTTGTAAAATAAATGCACTTATTTGACTAGGGCTATATTTATCTCCACGTGCTTCTACCCAAGCATCACCGTTATCACCTTTAACTATTTTATAAGGCACTAATCCGCTGTCAGACTTAACAGCTTCATCCTCAAATGTTCTTCCAATTAATCTTTTTATGGCAAATAAAGTATTTTCAGAATTTGTTACTGCTTGTCTTTTAGCTGATTGTCCAACAAGTTTTTCTTTTGTGTCACTGAACGCTACCATTGACGGTGTTGTTCTTCCGCCTTCAGAGTTTTCAATTACTTTTGCTTCCTTACCGTCCATTACTGCAACGCAGGAGTTTGTAGTACCTAAATCAATACCAATTACTTTTGCCATATTTTTATCCTCTTTACTTAATTATTTACCAATCAACATTGGCTACATTAGATATGGGAAAAAAGTTTTAAAATACAAGGATGTTCGCTGTTTATATTAAAAAAAGCAGGTAATTTAAGGCTTTTTATGACTTTTCTTCACTCTCATTTTCAGGATTATCTTCTTCTTTTTCTTCATTAAGCCCTTTTGTTTGAGCGACTGTTTTTTTAGAGACCCCAACCATTGCTGCTCTGAGTAATCGGTCATGCATTGTATAGCCAGATTGGACTTCCTGCACTACTGTTCCTTCCTCTACATCATTATTTTCAACTTCCATCATGGCCTGATGAAAATTATGATCAAATTTTTGATTTAAAGTCTCAATTTTTTTGACCCCATGTTTTTCAAGAGTACTTTTGTATTCTTTGAGCACCATTTTTAAACCATCGATAAGATTTTTTATACTTTCTGAATGCTTTTCATCCTCTGGCAAAGCATCTAGTGCTCTTTCTAAGTTATCTCCTGGTGATAAGATATCTCTTGCTAAATTTATGCTACCAAATTTTATAGTTTCAATTTTTTCTCGTTCAAATCTTTTTCTAAGATTTTCCATTTCAGCCAGTAGTCTAATTTTTTCTTCTTTTAGTGTTTCAATTTCTTTTTCTAAGCTATCTTCTTCTGTGTTTTCATTTTCATCTATTTCTTCTGTGTCTGTATTTTCTTGACTATCATTATTATCTCCTTCGATTTCAATATTCTCAGAGTCTTTAATCTCTTCTTGTTGGCTGTCTTTTTCTTTTTTCTCAACCATTAATCAATCACCTTTCCAATAATTTTAGATGTATAATCAACAAGTGGAACAATTTTAGAGTAATTTAATCTGGTTGGACCAACCACTCCAATAGCTCCTATAATTTCTTGATCATTATTTTTATATGGGGCCATTACCATAGAAAGACCAGAGTGTTTAAACAAAAAATTTTTAGATCCAATAAAAATCTGAACCCCTTTCGCTTTTCCTGCAGTTTCTAATATATCTACAAAACTAGATTTTTTCTCAATTTCATCAAAAAGATTTCTGATTTGATCTAAATCTTTCGAAACAATTTCATCTTTTAATAAATTTGATTGACCATGTAGAAAAATATAAGGATTTTTACTATTAGGCTGAGTTTCAATAATACCTTGTTGAATTAATTTTGAAGAAATTAATTCTAGCTCATTTTGTGAATTTTTTATTTCTGTTTGTATTAATCTTTTAATTTGAGAAATGTTTTTATTAGTAAACTTTGATGTAAGGTAGTTTGAAGCTTGTATTAATAATGAGCTATTATATTTTCCATTATCTTCAATGATGCGGTTTTCTACTTCTCCATTCTCATAAGCGAGAATAAGCATTAATTGAGTACTATTAAGCCTTATGAATTCAACATGTTTTAAGTTTTTTTGAAATTTTGGCGCAATAACTATTCCTGCATAACTTGATAATCCTGAAATAGCCTTAGAAGCAACATCAAGTACCTCTTCATAGGATTTGCCTTTTGTTAAGCACTGTTGTTTAATATTTTCTTTATCTATTTTTGAGATTCTTCCAAATTCTAATAGTCCATCAACAAAAAATCTCATCCCTTTTTCGGTAGGCATTCTACCAGCTGATCTATGTGGAGCATACAGAAGCCCTTCTTTTTGTAAATTTGATAAAATAGATCTAATTGATGCGGAGGAAAGATTTAAGCCCCCCATCTTCATAATTGTTTCTGATCCTGATGGAGACCCAGTTTTAAGATATGACTCGACTAATTTTTTGAAAATTAATTTCGATCTATCATTAATTTTTGCATATACGTTATCAGACATAAGAAATTTATTTAAAAATAATATTTATCTACTATTATTAAATTTATATGAGAAAAGATAGATCCTTCAATCAAATGCGTGAAATTTCATTTGAAAAAAACGTAAATATTCATGCAGATGGTTCTTGTTTAGTAAAATTTGGAAATACACATGTGTTGTGTCTTGCAACAATTGATGAAAAAGTTCCACGCTGGCTAAAAAATACTGGTAAAGGCTGGGTAACAGCAGAATATGGAATGCTGCCTAGATCGACAAATACTAGAATGGATAGAGAAGCAGCAAAAGGGAAACAATCAGGCAGAACTCAAGAGATACAAAGATTAATTGGACGAAGTTTAAGGTCGATAGTAGATCTTTCAAGTCTTGGGGAACGTCAAATAAAAATAGACTGTGATGTGATCCAAGCTGATGGCGGAACAAGGACCGCTTCTATAAGCGGAGGTTTTATATCTTTGTATTTAGCAATAGAGAAATTAAAAAATAATTACAATCTTCAAAAACCAATTATTAAAAATTTTATAGGAGCTGTATCAGCAGGAATAGTTGATAATAAGGCAATGTTAGACCTAAATTATAATGAAGATTCAAAAGCTCAAGTAGACGCAAATTTTGTAATTTGTGATTCAGATGAAATATCTGAGATTCAAGTTACAGGTGAAGAATTTTTTTTCAATGATAATCAATTTGCAGAAATGTTTTCACTAGCTAAAATTGGAGTTAAAGAAATAATTTCCAAACAAAAAGAGGCATTGAAATAAATTGAGGAAAATATTATTTTTTTCAAATAATAAAAACAAAGTAATTGAAATAAAGAAAATTTTTAAAAAGTTTAATCTTGAGCTTTTATCTTTAAATGATTTCAATATAAACTACGAACCAAAGGAAGATGGTCAAACTTTTGAAGAAAATGCAAAGATAAAATCGGAGTTTGGGTTCAAAAAAACTGGCATTCCTTGTTTTGCAGATGACTCAGGAATATGTATTGAAAGTTTAAATTGGAAACCAGGGGTTCTTTCAAAAAGATTTTTAAACAATTTTAAAAGTAAAGAAGCTTGTTTTAAAAGCATCATAAAAAGTATTAAGCATACGGGTAAAAAAAATGCATACTTTAAAACATCAATAAGCTTAACAATTAACAACAATCAAAATATATTATTTAATGGCAAAATTGTTGGAAAAATTTCTAATCAAGCCAAAGGTGAATTTGGTTTTGGTTATGACCCTATATTTATTCCTAAATATTATAATAAAACATTAGCAGAGTTAAGTACTGTAGAAAAAAATAAAATTAGCCACAGATCTATAGCTGTAACAAAATTAGTTAATTTTGTATCTAATTAATAACAAAAGAATTCCCGTTTTTTATTTTTAGTATATCTAGCTCTCTTTCAATTATATTATTTTTAAAGTAAAAGTTTCCATCAGCTCCATCAAATTTTTTATTTGAGTTATTTAATAATTTGATCACATCAGAAAATTTATATTCTTTTTTATAAATATAATTTATTAAACCAATTAAATCATATGGCAGTGTTGAAATTCTTAATAGCTCTTCTTCGTAAACTTCCTTATAATTATTAATTAAATTTATTCGTCTTGATACTGGAACTCCTGGAAAAATTGCTCCTTGTAATGAAGGTTCGTAAAAAAAAGTTTTATCATCTACCACTCCAGTACCCATAAACTGAACAATGTCTGGATCTATATCATAGTAGGGAAGTAGGGGAGCCACCTGTAGTAAGTTCAAACCATAATCAGCAATCAGAATATGAGTAAAATCATAGTCAGTTGTTGTTTTAAATCTGTCTAATTTTTTTAATCTTTTTTTTGATTTTTCATCTTTTTTAGAAGACAAAATTTGTTTTTGTCTATTTAGTTCATATTTTCTCAATTCATATTTTCCTAATTCTTTAATTGATTCTCTTACATTAGATAGGTCATTTTTATATGAAGATCTATTTACTAATATGGCTGGACTTTCAAAAATTATATCGTCGATAAGGCTGTTTATTAAGTATCCATATTCATTTTCAGGATAAAGAAGTGCAACTTTTGCATCATCATTTAAATATAAAAGAAGTTGTGAAAGTTCATTTTTGGGAAAAAAATTCAATAAATAAATACAATTTTTTGCTAGAGAAGATTTGGAAGAAAATGAAAAAAATATTACCTTTTTGTTACAATAGTTATTTAAAGTTTTTGTATACTTTGATTGAATTGGTCCTAAGAATATGCGTCCAGGAGAAAAATTAGTTTCTATAATACTTTGTAACTCCTTATTGTTGCCAAAAAACTCTACTTTTAAATTAATATTCTCTACCCCTAAATTATAAATTCCTAACTCAAAAATATTTAAAAATTGTTTTGTCGTTATTGAATCATCGTCTTTAGCGAATAATACAATAATTGTTTTATCTAAGACAACATTATCTAAAATCTTATCTTCTTTATCTTGTCTATCGTCTTTTTTTTCAATTGTCTTGTTTTTAGTTTTGTTACTAACTATAATTTCTGAAGTAGTGTCTTCTTGAGTTTTTTTTGGAACTTGTTTAGATAAATTTACTGGAGTACATGAAATTATAAATATAAATAAAGATAAAATGAATAATATGACAAATGGTCTTTCTATTGTAGCAACGCCAATTGGTAACTTAGAGGACATAACTTATCGAGCTGTAAACATTCTCAAAGACTGTGATATTATTGTTTGTGAAAATCCTAAACATTCACTTAAACTACTAAATAAATTAGGCATTAAAAAGAAATTAATTTCTTTACATGATTATAATGAGCATAAAATTATTGATAAGATTAAAGGTTTGTTAATTAGTAAAAATTGTGTGTTAATTTCTGATGCGGGATCGCCTCTTATTTCAGATCCTGGTTATAATTTAGTACAATATTGTATTGAAAATAATATTAGAGTTACGTCTGTGCCAGGCCCCTCTTCAATTGTATCGAGTTTACAATTATCTGGTTTACCAATATCAGAGTTTAGTTTTTTTGGATTTGTACCAAAATCTAAAAATAAAGTAGAAAATGTTATAAAAAATATTTCACAAGAAAAAAGAACGTGTGTATTTTTTGTCTCAAGTCATAAATTAATTATTTTTTTAGAATGTTTAGAAAAAATTATACCTGATAGGTCAATTTCAATATGCAAAGAACTTACAAAGGTAAATGAATTTGTTTTTAGAGGGGTTTCAGCCAAAGTAAAAAACAAAATACTTGAAAATAAAGAAAATTTAAAAGGCGAGTTTGTTGCAGTAATTGATAGGCAATCATTGAAAAGTCAAGATTTTGACGAAATTGATTTGTACAAAAATGAACTAAAAAAAATGGTAAAAAAATTTTCTTTGACCGACATCGTCGAAATAGTACATAAATTTACAAAAATTAATAAAAATAAAATTTATAAATGGTTGCTCAAATTAAAAAAATAACAAAAATTTTAATTATTCTTGCACTTTTAACTATACCACTTGTTAATTATGGGTGCTCGCCTGCTAGTGTACTTGCTACAGGCGGAGGTAGTGCTATGGTTGTAGCTGAGGGAGAAAGATCATTTGGCACAGTAATTGACGATGCTACAATTAAAGTGAACATTGCGGCAAAATTCCTAAATGCAGAAAATAACTTATTTGTAAATATTAATACAAGTGTGCTGGAAGGAAGGGTTCTGTTAACCGGCCTAGTTGATACCCAAGAAATAAGAATTGATGCTGTAAGGTTGGTGTGGGAAGCTGAAGGCGTAAGAGAAGTTATAAATGAAATTGAGATAGGAAATAGAGCAACACTGAAAGATTATGCTAGTGATTTGTGGATTAATACTCAAGCTAGAGCAGTAGCTGCAAAAACTGTTGGGATTAAAGCAATTACATTTAATTTTGAGACAATTCAGGGTAAAATTTACATAGCAGGAATATCGACCCGCAGAGATCTTTTAGATGAGATGGTATTTGCCCTTAAAAATATTAAAGGAGTAAACGAAATTGTAAACTATGTAATAATAAAGGAAAAATCTTAAGTTATCTTAATCTTCCAATTTTTTCACCGGCTAAAATATGCACATGAAAATGGGGCACTTCTTGCCCACCATCTTCTCCTGAGTTTGTAATTAATCTATATCCATTTTCTTCAATGTTTTGATCTTTTATGACAATTTGAACACTTTTAAAAAAAGATGAAATATTTTGATTACCTGCATTTCTTAAGAAATCCGAAAAGGTAGTACAAGGGAATTTAGGTATGCCTAGGATGTGGATTTTGGCTTGAGGATTTATATCTCTAAAAAATAAACTAAATTCATCTTCATAAATCTTGTCACAAGGAATTTCCTTTCTTAATATTTTAGCAAATATATTATTTTCATCGTACATAATATTTTATTTTCTTTTATTTAGTTCTTTATGAATATCATTCATGGTAATTTTTTTTGACTTAAGTAAAACGAGTAAGTGATAAATTACGTCAGCAGCTTCTTCTGTTGTCCTTTTTTTTGATCCTTTTAAAAAATCTATTATTAACTCACATGATTCTTCACCGAATTTTTGAGCTATTTTTTTCGGACCTGACTTTAATAAGTTATTTGTATAAGAGTTTTTTTTTCTTGTTTTTACTCTTTCATTTATAATTTCATTTAAATCTTCAATTTTCATAAGTTTTAATCTCTAATATTTATATTTTTATCTTTTAAGTATTTCTTTACTTCTTTTATGCTAATTTCATTAAAATGAAAGACTGAGGCTGCTAATAAAGCATCGGCTTTGCCTTTAACGACACCATCATAGAAATGATCTAGAGTTCCAACTCCCCCGCTAGCTATAACAGGTATCTTTATAAATTCTGATACTTTACCCAGTAGTTCATTATCAAAGCCAGATTTTGTGCCATCCTTGTCCATTGATGTTAAAAGAATTTCCCCAGCTCCTAGTTCTTGAGCTTTTTCTATCCAGCTTAAAGCAAGTAAATCAGTTTTCTTAGTCCCACCATGAGAATAAACAAACCAATCATCATTGTGTTTTTTTGCATCAACAGCCACAACAATGCATTGGTTTCCAAAATATTCAGAAGCCTCTTTAATGATATTGGGATTTTTAATTGCTGCAGAATTTATAGAAACTTTGTCGGCGCCAGCTTTAAGTAAAGCTTGTATATTTTCTATTGATGAAATTCCGCCACCAACTGTAAGAGGGATAAAAACCTCGTTTGCAGTTTTTTTAACTACATTGATCATAGTATCTCTATTTTCTAATGATGCGCTAATATCTAAAAAACATATTTCATCAGCCCCATTATCAGAATAGTGTTTTGCTTGTTCAACAGGATCTCCTGCATCAATTAAATTTAAAAAATTGATACCTTTTACAACCCTTCCATCTTTAACGTCTAAGCAGGGGATGATTCTTATTTTTACCATTTTAGTTTAAAATTTTTTGCGCTTCTACTAGATCAATCTTTCCTTCATAGAAAGATTTACCTGAAATTATTCCTTCAATATTTTTTGTGTTTAGCTTTTTTAAATTTATTAAATCAGAGTAATCTGTTAAACCGCCTGCAATTATAATTTTTTTATTAAATTTTTTAATTAAGTTTATTTTTTTTATAAAATTATTAACAAAATCTAAATTTAAACCTTTTAGCATTCCATCATTTTGAATATCTGTAATTACATATCCTTTAATTTTTGAGTTAGTATAAATATCAAGAATATCTTGTATTTTTTTTCCTGAATTTTTATCCCACCCTTTTATCATTATGTTATCTTCAAGAATATCTAATGATATATATACTTTATCCGCATAAATATTTGATAAAGTTATAACTTCATTTGGTTTTTCAACAGACATTGACCCAATAATCAAATTATTTATCCCAACTTCAAAATATTTTTTGGCTAAATCTAAACTTCGAACTCCGCCACCTAACTGTATTGGTATTGAGATTGATTTTCTAATTTTCTTTATTGTTTCAAAATTAACATTTGATCTACCAAAAGCAGCATCTAGATCAACCAAATGAAGTTTTTTACAACCAATTTGTTCAAAGTAGATAGCTTGTTTTTCTGGGTCTTCATTGTAAACAACACTGGTGTTATCTTTACCTTTAGAAAGTCTAACACATTTATTATCTTTTAAATCAATGGCTGGTATAATTTGCACTACAAATTTTTATAGTAATAGTAACCCTTAATAAAACTTCCGTTAATGTAAGCATAGTATGGGTTTTCACCCCACTTTATATAATTTTTACCAGTAAATAGTTTTATTGCTGCATCTTGTGTTTCTCTTACAGCTAACTGCAAGGATTTAATATTATCTTCTTTGGCAATTTGTTCAGTGTGATCAATCATTGTTTTAGCCAAACCATAACCCCTTGCCCATGGAGCAACAAACTGTCTTCTTATACGTGCAATATTTTTCCTAGACTCAATATTGGGTGCCTCATATGCAAGTTGAAGGGTTCCAGCTATAACACCGTTTAATCTACCAACAATAAGTTTAATATATTTATCATTAGTTCTTTTAGTCCAGTAATCTATCAAAATATCTCTTGTAGGAACTCTTAACCAACCAAAACCACCTCCAGCTTTAATTGCTTGTTCTGTAATATTACAAAGATCTGCTAAATCTACATCCGTAAGTGTTTCAATGCTATCGACTGAAATATTAATTTTTTCTTTTAGTTGTGTAGACATGTTCATACTCTTATAAATTCTTTTAGTAAGTTTAATCCTTGGGAGGAACTTTTTTCAGGATGAAACTGCACGCCATATATATTTTCTTTACCAACTATTGAAGCAAAATTTGTTCCGTACTTAGTTTCTGCCAAAATATTGTCTTTATCAGCACATTCGAAATAATAAGAGTGAACGAAGTAATAGTCATTTTTGGTTGAGATTAAGTTATTATATTTTGAGTTTGTTGGTATTGCCAAATTCCAACCCATATGAGGAAGTTTTAAATTATCTCCAGGCAATAATTTAATTTGACCGTCTATCCAGCCTAGGCCTTCATGATCTCCATTTTCTTCACTTATATTAGCTAACATTTGCATGCCAACACATATGCCTAAAAATGGTTTCTTTTTTATTAATGCAAACTCACAAAGCTCATCAATCAAACCATCAGTTTTTTTTAAACCTTTCATACAGGTAGAAAAGGCTCCTTGCCCAGGCAATACAATATGAGTTGAGCTTTTTACATCATTCAGTTTTTTTGAAATTAAAACATCTGCCTCAATATTGTTATCTCTTGCTATTTTAATAAAAGATTTTTGTGCAGACAAAACATTGCCTGAGCCGTAATCGACAATAGTGATCTTTTTCATTAAAAATTAAAGAGTGCCCTTTGATGATGGTATATTGTCTTTTCTTCTGTTATCTATTTCGACAGCAAATCTTAAACTTTTAGCAAAAGCTTTAAAACATGATTCAATGATATGGTGATTGTTTTTTCCGTACAAGTTTTCAATATGTAAATTACATTTTGATTCATTTGAAAAGGCTTTAAAAAATTCATGGAATAGCTCTGTATCCATTTCGCCAATTTTTTTTAAACCAAGATTAACATTCCACACAAGCTCAGGCCTTCCACTTAAGTCAATAACACATCTAGATAAACATTCATCCATTGGAACATATGAAAAGCCATATCTATTTATTCCTTTTTTATCATCCAATGCTTTATTTATAGCTAAAGCAATTGCGTAAGCTGTATCTTCAACTGAATGGTGAAGATCAACATTAGTATCTCCTTCACATTTTAAATCTATATCTATCAAACTGTGGTGTGATAATAATTCCAACATATGATCGAGGAACCCAATTTTGGTTGAAATTTTAGATTGACCAGTTCCATCTAGGTTAACTTCACAACTTATCTTGGTTTCTTTAGTATTCCTCTCAACTTTACCTTTTCGCATTTTTGCCTAATATCAGTGAAATATGATTTATTCTAGGTAAATTACTTGATAAAAATAATTAAATAGCCATCTTATGAGTGAATGAAAAAAAATATTATCAAATCAACAACTATTGTAGGAATTAGAAAAGATAATCTTGTCGTTATTGCGGGTGATGGTCAGGCCAGTCTTGGTAATACCGTAATGAAATCAAATGTAAAAAAAATTAGAAGGCTTGGTGTTGATGAAACCGTTATCTCTGGTTTTGCTGGATCTACTGCAGATGCGTTCGCTTTGTTTGAAAGATTAGAAGGAAAATTAGATCAATACAAAAACCAGCTTAAAAGAGCGTGTGTAGAATTAGCTAAAGATTGGAGAACAGATAGATATTTAAGAAGATTAGAAGCAATGATGATCGTAGCAGATAAAGATGTAAGTTTGTTATTATCAGGTACCGGTGATGTAATTGAATCTGATGATGGTATACTTGCAATAGGTTCTGGAGGCCCATACGCAAATAGTGCTGCTAAAGCATTGATGAAAAATACAAAAATGAATGCAAAAGAAATTGCTTTGGAATCACTTAATATAGCTGCAGATATTTGTATTTATACAAACCATAATATTATTTCAGAAACTATTGAGCTGTAGAATGGAATCTAGTTTTAGTCCAAGAGAAATTGTTTCCGAATTAGATAAATTTATCATTGGTCAGAACAATGCAAAAAAAGCTGTTGCTGTTGCTTTAAGAAATAGATGGAGAAGAAAACAACTTGATGATTCATTAAAAGAGGAAATTGTACCAAAAAATATTTTAATGGTTGGTCCAACAGGTTGTGGAAAAACAGAAATCTCACGAAGACTTGCTAAGTTAGCAAATGCACCTTTTGTAAAAGTTGAGGCAACTAAGTTTACTGAAGTTGGATATGTTGGAAGAGATGTTGAGCAAATAGTAAGAGATCTGGTTGAAATAAGTATTACAAAAACAAAAATACAAATGGGTCAAGAGGTAAAGGCAAAAGCAGAAAAAAATGCAGAAGAAAGAATTTTAGATGTTTTGGTTTCTAAAAGCTCAACGCCAGCTACTCGGGATAATTTTAGAAAAAAACTAAGGTCAGGTGAACTAAATGATAATGAGGTTGAAATTCCAGTTTCAGCTAATGCAAACTTAAGTTTACCAACTATGGACATACCTGGTATGCCTGGTTCTCAAATGGGTATGATTAACTTAGGTGATGTGTTTGGAAAAGGTTTTGGCAATCAAAAGAAAATGAAAAAAATGAGTGTCAAAGATTCTCATGCATATTTGTTAAATGAGGAAACTGATAAACTTTTAGATAAAGATAAAATAAACTCAAGAGCATTGGATGATGTAGAGCAAAATGGTATCGTTTTTATAGATGAAATAGATAAAATTACTTCTAGAGCTGATAGAAGTGGTGCGGATGTTTCAAGAGAAGGTGTTCAAAGAGATTTACTTCCACTGATTGAGGGTACTGCGGTTACTACAAAATATGGTGTGGTAAAAACAGATTATATTTTGTTCATTGCCTCCGGGGCATTTCATTTATCAAAACCATCAGATATGCTGCCTGAACTTCAAGGCAGATTACCAATTAGAGTCGAGCTTGATAGTCTTGGTAAAAAAGATTTTAAACTTATTCTTACTGAAACACAAAACAGTTTGATTAAGCAGTATCAAGGACTTCTTGGAACAGAGAAGGTTGATTTGAAATTTGAAGAAGATGGAATTGATACCATCGCTTCCCTATCTACAGAGATCAATCAGAACGTAGAAAATATAGGCGCTAGAAGGCTCCATACTGTAATGGAAAAACTACTTGAAGAGGTTAGTTATACAGCCTCAGATATAGGTCCTACAGAAATCATAATTAACAAAGAATACGTTGAAAATAGCCTTGGAGAACTTATTAAAAGTCAGGACTTATCTAAGTTTATATTGTAAAGCTCATTTAATTTTTTAAAAGTTGTAGAATGAGTATTTTTAAAAGCATCAAATTTGAATTACTTATTTTAGTATTAATTACATTAAGTATTTTTGCTTCTTTTAATTTAGATCTTTTTTTTTATAGTTATTTTATAAACTTAAGTGAGTGGGAAAATGGAGTTTTTCTAAAAGAATTTTTTTCAGAAATAACGAAACTTGGAAGTTCGTCTTGGTATTTTTCTATTACAATAATAGGTTTTGTTGTTTTTTATACAAACAACAGACTAAAAATCGTAAAAAATAAATCAGCAAAAAATCTTTCTAATTTTTTTATTACTTCTTTTGTATATATTTTGACAGTTGGGATAATTACTCAAATTATAAAACATGTGGTGGGAAGGCCCAGACCAAATCATACTGATTTCGAAGAAGTTTTTAATTTTAAATATTTTACCATGGATTCAAGTTTTCATTCTTTCCCATCTGGACATTCTTCTACAATATTTATCGTTTGTTTTATTTTGGTTTCTGTTCTTCCAAAATTAAAATATTTTTTTTATTTTTTAGCTTCAATTGTTGCTTTTAGTCGAGTTATTGTGAGTGCACATTTTTTTACAGATGTTGTTGCTGGAGCAATTTTAGCTTTAATATTATTTAAGGTTTTAAATAAATTAACAGAAAGTAAATATAATAAATACAAATTTTCAAATTTAATTCCTGAAAAAAATTCTGAGATTTTTTATTACATTCTAATTTTGTTTTTTAGTTGTGTGTTTGTGACTGCCGGCCCATCCTTAGATTTATATGTATCATCTTTTTTTTATAAGGGGGCATCACAATTTGAATTACAAAGTTTTGATTTAACTTCAATATTGTTTCGAGATATTTTATTACCACTAATCCTTATTTATATTTTAATTTTACCAATAGTTGGGCGTTTCTTGAAAATTGATAAAATTTTTTTTAATTATAAATTTTCTATTAAGGAAATAGTTTTGTTATGGATTACTCAAATTATTAGCGTTTTAATATTTGTAAATCTTATACTAAAAAATTTTTGGGGTAGGGCAAGACCAAACGATGTAGTGGAACTGGGTGGAAAAGAATCTTTTTCACCGTGGTTTGAAATAACCAACGGTTGTGAAACAAACTGCTCCTTTGTTTCAGGGGATGCTTCTGTTGGGTTTTCAATTATAATTTTATATTTAATTACAAAAAAAATAATTTTTCTTTATGGAGGCTTTATTGTTGGTTTAGTACTTGGTTTAATTAGAATAATAGCTGGTGGTCATTTTTTAAGTGACATTTTTTTTGCTGGCTTTTTTATTGTAATTTTAAATATAATTTTATTTGAATTATATAAAAAATATTATGCTAAATAAAATTCTATTGCCATCATTCATTGTTTTACTTTTATTAAAAATAAGCGCCTTAAATTTTACTACTTTTAATTTGTTTGGTGATGAAGCACAGTATTGGTTATGGTCAAAAGATATTGACTTTGGTTATTTTTCGAAACCCCCTTTTTTGTCCTGGATAATAAGAGTCTATACAGAAATATTTGGTAGTAGTTTTATTTCATTAAAACTTCTCCCATCGATTGTTTATTTATTGATTGCTTGGAGTATTTATATTCTTTTACTCAACTCTGGACTAAATAAAAAAAATTCATTTGCAGGTTGTTTAATTTTTTTATTTATACCCGCTGTTTCTTTTTCATCTTTTATAATTAGTACTGATCTTTTTTTATTATTATTTTGGACACTTTCACTTAATGAATTAATTAAGATCAATGGTGAACATAGTTTAAAAAATTTTATATTATTGGGTATTTTTCTGGGGTTAGGTTTTTTATCAAAATATGCAGCTATATATTTTGTGATTTGTTTATTTGTCCTAATTTTATTTGATAAAAGATTTAGAAAAATTTTTTTGGATAATTTATTTGGTTTTTGTCTTACTTTTTTATGTGTATTTGTAATTATCGTACCAAATATTATTTGGAACTTTAATAATGACTGGATAACACTTCAGCATACTTCGGATAATGCAAATTTTGGAAATATTGACATAGATCTCATTAGAGGTTTAGAATTTTTGTTAATTCAAGTTTTAATGTTAGGCCCGTTTATGGTTTTGGGTGGGATATTTGGATTTAATAAATGGAACTATATTCAAAAAATTTTTCTAATATTTTCTATGCCTATAATTTTAATTGTTTTAGTAGAAGCGATTATTGTCAGAGCTAATGCAAATTGGGCTGCTCCAGCTTTAATTTCTTTATTTTCTCTTTTATATATTAGAATTAACAATTCTTTTTTAAAGACAGCTAATTACATGTTTAATTTTATTGTCTGCTTAATTCTTTTTGTAATGATTGGAATAAGCTATCCATCTAAAATTTTTGACCGAATAAGTGGTATAAATGATTATGCTCTAAAAATTTACAGTGGTTCTTCAGGTGGTGTCGTAAAAAATATAGTAGTTTCAGATCGGCTTTTGTTTTCAAGCCTTAATTTTGAATTAAGAGATAAGGATATTAATTTCTATATGCCACATAAAGAAGGTGATGAAATAACAAACCACTTTAAAATAGTGTCTCCTCTTGATAAATATATAAATGATAACTTTACTTTAATTGGAAGCCCCTCAGATATAAATTATTTAGAGAATGAATATAAGGTGCTAAAAATAAATTCGCCTGATCAAAAATTTACAAAAAGAAAACTTGATGTTTACGAGGTTTTTTTTGAATAAATTTCTAGTATTTTTTATTATATTTGTAGTTAATGCATCTTATGCAAATAATTTTAGTGCAGAATATAAGGTCAGCACAACAGGAATTAAAATTGGTAATTTTAGTTGGTCATTAAATGTTAATGATAATGTTTATCAAACAGAAATTAATTTAAAAAATTCTGGCATTTTTTCGCCCTTATATAAATTTGAAGGAAGCTATCTTTCAACTGGGATTATTGAAAACAACATATTTAAGACCCAGAATTATAAACAGTTTTGGAAAACTAAGAAGAAAACAAAAATAGTTAAAATGTCTTTTGATGATTATTTAATTGAATTAAAACAAGAACCTATAGAAAAAGAAATGGCTAGAGTAAACCTAGAAGGCTTATATTTATATTTTGACCCAATCACCTCTTTTATAAATATTTTAAATGGGGAAGACGAGGTAAAAACTATTGACGGGAGAAGAATTTATAGACTTAAAAAAAATGAAGACGAGGATGGAAAAATAGTTTTAAAAATTACAGACTATATAAATATTTGGGCCGATCATAAAAGAAATGATTTAAAAAAAATTGAATTTTTTATTGAAGATGATTTGCTTCCATATGAAATTCTTATTCATTTTAAAGAAAGAGTCTTCAAGCTAGAAAGAATTTAAAACTTTTTTTTTCTTAAATAGACAAAAAGAGCTCCGTCGCCCCCATGTTCAAAACCCGCATCTTGATACGTTAAGATGTATTTCTTGAGATCATCTTCATTAATCCAGCTTATTATTGAGTTTTTTATCTTTCCATAGAAAAGCTTAGGGTTTGTTTCTTGCTCGTTTTCAGCTTTTTTATGAACACCTTTTCCAGTAATTATAAGCAAACACCTTTTGTTTTTGTTATAATTTTTTTTAACTTCACTTATAAACTTTTCATATGCTTCAACTAGGCCATACCCATGAAGATCAATTCTTCTGTCTATTTGTACCTTTCCCCGTTTAAGCTCCTTGTTGACCTCACCAAAAGATAGTTTAAATTCAGAGCTAATAATTTTTTGCTCAACTTTTGTTTGCTCGGTACTATTTTTGCTTTTAGTTTTTTTATCTAATATTACGTTACTTTTATTGGTTGTTCTTGTTTTAGTTGTTGGTGTGTCTTTTTTAAAAGGCTTAACTCCTTTCATTTTTTTTAAAAAAAAATCTTCTTCCATTATTTTTTAGTGTAGTTTTTAATTAAATTTTTTACTCTTTCAGGAGTTTGTAAATACCACAAGCTATCTAACATCTCTAGTGATGCCATGAATTTTTGTTTTTTATTTAAAAAATAAAGCATTTTTTTAAATTTAGAGACACCTTTCTCTCCAAGTTGAAACAACATTTCTATTAATAATTCTTTTTCTGAAGTTGTGTGGTGTTTTTTAAAAAAATTTTTTTTGTATTGATCGTGTGCCTTTTTAAAATCTATTTCAAATACTTTTTTAAAGTGGGTTTTTTTGTATTTCTTTATATAATAATTATTCTCATTTTCTGTAATGAGGTGGCCATAACCAATGGTATAAAACCCTAGTTGATCTTTGTAAGGCTTATGAGAATAACCTTCATTTTTTTTAATTCGATATTTAAGTTTTTTAAAGGACAAGTATTAAGTTTGGGTTAGTATCCATATGGGGCTTGATGATTTTACCGGTTTTTCAAAGGTCCAAGTGTCTTTATTTTTAACAATAGAACCCTCATCATTGTTTAGCATCTGTTCGCTAATAAAATTGACTGATATTGATATTGTGTTGTTTTCTACTTTTGCATCTGCAATACCCTCTACAATAAGTGAATAAAATTGTGATTCAGGATTATTTGTTTTTTCATCAATCGCTTTTTCAAAAGCAGAATAAACACCTTTGGACACAAGATTTTTAAGTGTTTTTTTATCTCCATTGTTAAAAGATGAAATTATAATTTCAAATGCTTTCTTGGCACCATCAAGAAACTCTCTATGATTAAAATTATTTACTTTTTTATATACAACCTCAAGCTTTGTCTCATTATCCATTAGTGAGGGTATTTTTTGAACATCTTCTTGTTTATTATTTTCTTGAGGTTTTGGCTCTGATATATTTTTTTGAAATCCTGTTCTTTTCCCCAAAACACTTCTTAATCTGTAAATAATAAAACCAGCAATAGCTGCAAAAATTAGAATGTCAAAAAATTGTAGGTCGCCATAAATCATCTGATTTTAATATAATAACTTTTTTAAATATTAATAGTTAAATTTTTTCCAAAGGGGGTTTTTTATTTTTTTTAACATTTCTTTGTGAGCAAGATAATCTTCTTTATTAACTTCTATAATTTTGGTTTTTGTATCGTTTTTGTTGTTAATTTGTGTGTTTTTTTCATTACTGTTTGAAACCAATTCCATAGAAAATTGCTTGCCTCCTCTTAACTCTAAATAAACTGCTGCTAAAAGCTGGGAATCAAGTAAGGCTCCATGAAATGATCTGTCTGATAAATCAATGTTAAATCTTCTACACAAATAGTCAAGGTTAGCTATTCTTGTGTTTAGAACTTCTCTTGAAAGAGAAACTGTATCCACCACAGGATTATCTAAAGGGGATAAGCCTAGGATTGATAATTCATTATTAATAAAGCCCAAATCAAATGACGCATTGTGAATTATTAATGTGTCGTTTTTCAAAAAACTCAAAAGCTCTTTGTGGTTTTCTTCAAATGGTTTTTGTTGTTTAAGAAAATCATCTGAGAGACCTACAATGTTTTTTGCACCTTCGCTGATGCTCCTATCTGGTTTGCAATAAAATTGGAGCGTGTTTCCTGTAGGAACGTGGTTTTTAAGTTCCACGCAACCAACCTCTATTATTCTATCACCAGTCTTGTAGTCAAGACCGGTGGTTTCTGTATCAATTACTATTTCTCTCATGGTTTTAATTAAAGTTTATTTATTAACTTATTAATTTTGGTTTTATAATCCTTTAATGTCGAGTTGTTGTAAATAACATAATCAGATTTCTTTTTTCTTATAACGTCTGAAGTTTGAGATTTAATTATATTTTTAAACTGTGATTCTGCCATTTTCCTTGTTTTTTTTAATCTTTTTAATCTTACTCGTTTGGAGGCTATTATCGATATTACTTTGTGGAACTGTTTCTCTAAATTATTTTCAAATAATAAAGGTATGTCAATAAATATTAATCTTGTTTTTTTTTGTTTTTCTTGTTTTATAAAATCAGATCTCTTTTTTCTAACTATTTTAAATATGTATAACTCGAGCTTTTTTCTTATTTGTTTATTTTCAAAAATAATCTTTGATATAATTTTTTTATCTATTTTTTTTTTTGAAATGGACTTAGACAAACCTATGGTACGTAAATAAGTAACAAATTTCTTATCAGGGTTTTTATATATTTTGGCCACCTGCTCATCTGAACTGTGAATTTTAAAATCTTTTTCTTTTAATTCGCTACAAAAGGTAGATTTGCCTGACCCTATCCCTCCTGTTATTGCTATGGTTTTTGTCATTAAATTTTTTTATAAATAACGTTAAGCATTTTTTCATCTACAGATGGGTTTTTTCCAAACCACATTTTAAAACACGGTTTGGCCTGTTCTATCAACATTGATATTCCATAAATCTTTTTATTCTTTGGAAACTGTTTGAGAAATGGGGTGTTTTTTGGGCTGTAAACTATGTCACTTACAATTGTGGAGCTGGTAATAATTTTTAGGTGTTTTTTCAACATAGGATTTATTGGTGTAGTATTAATTATTAAAAAAACTCCCTCAAGGTGTGTTTCAAGATCACTATATTTTTTTGTATACTCAGTGTTTTTTGAATACTTAATTTTTTTCTTAGATCTGTTGAAAATTAAAATATCTTTAAACCCCCTCTTCTTTAAAACATAGTGAATAGCGTGTGATGCTCCTCCATAACCCAAAATAATAACTTTTCTATTTTTAATTTTTTTTATGCTTGGTAGCGTTTTGTAATATCCTGTCCAATCAGTATTTGTTCCTTTAATAGTTTTTTTATTTGTTACACAATTTACTGCGCCTATTTTTTTTGCATGAGCGTCTATTTTGCCAAGATGTTTTATAATTTTGTTTTTAAATGGAATGGTAACATTTAGACCAAGCGTATCTTTTTTTTCCAAAACATCTTTTATTTTATTATGAAAGTTTTTTTCTGTAAGTTCTAAATACCCGTAGCTTGCTTTAATGTTGTATTTTTTAAACCAATAGTTAAATATTGTTGGTGAAAGACTTTTAGATACCTTGTTCCCAACTACGTAAAGTTTTTTCATTTTTTTGAATATAAATAATCTAGTAAATTAAATAAAGGTAATCCCATAACATTAAAATAATCTCCTTTTATGCTCTCGATAATATTTGGCCCTAAACTTTCTATTTGATAACACCCTACAGAGCTTAGTATTTGTTTACCTGTTTTTTTTAGATATATATTTATTTCGCTATTATTAAGTTTTCTTATTCTAACATGAGTTTTTTCGTAATTTTCCCAAATCTTGGAACCGTTCAAACAAATAGTTAGACCTGATACTATTAGGTGCTCCTTTCCTGATAGAGACTTGATTTTTTTTTTGGCTTTATCAATAGAGTTTACTTTATCTAAAATTTTTCCATTGTGATAAATGACTGTATCACAGCCTAAAACAATTTTATTAGCATACGGTTTTTGTCTACTTACACTTCTTGCTTTTTCATAAGAAAGTTTTTTTGCAAAAATCTCAGGTTTTGTTTTTCTATTAATGGTTTTTTTAATATCCTCTTCGTTGCAGTTTGGTTTTTTTTGTGTGAAATTTAATCCTGCATTTTTTAATATTTTGTATCTAGATTTGCTTGAACTGGCTAATATAAATTTTTGGTGCATAAGTGTGTTAATAAAAATTATACTTATAAACACTATTAAATATAATTTGAATTTAAGAAATAGTTCTTTTGTTTTAAAAATGTGTTGTTAACAACTTAATAACTTGTCTGAATATTATAAGGTGGGTGTTAATATATTTATTATACAAAATTAATAACAAGTTATTATAAATTTATTGCATTGCAAATTATTTAAAAATAATATTTTTTTTTCAATATTCTTTAAATTAACATATTTCTTGGGATTGTTATTCATATGTTGGTAAATAAAGAATGGTACAATAATAAAGCAATAATTAAGCTTTTTAACCTTACAACTAACACTACAATTAAATATATAAATTATATATTTATTATTATTTTGACATTAACTTTAATTTTGATTATTAAAATTATTCATTTCTAAACTACCCCAACAACATTATGAATTTACAAGAATTAAAAGCAAAAGAACCTCAAGAGCTTATAAAACAAGCTGATAAACTTGGTATTGAAAACCCTTCATCTCTAAGAAAACAAGATTTGATGTTTGTAATCTTAAAAACAATTGCTGAGGAAGGTGAAATTATAACGGGCTTAGGGGTTATCGAAATTATGCAGGATGGTTTTGGTTTTTTAAGGTCTTCAGAGTCAAACTATCTGCCTGGTCCAGATGATATATATATCTCTCCATCACAAATTAAAAAGTTTAGTTTAAGAACTGGTGATAGTGTAGAAGGAGAAATTAGATCTCCAAAGCAAGGTGAGAGATATTTTGCTATAACTAAAATTAACAAGATAAATGGTCAAGAAACTGATGTGGTTAAAAACAGAGTTAATTTTGAAGATTTAACACCATTGTATCCTGAGGCAAGGTTCAGACTTGAGCAAGAGAAACCTATGCCGGACAATACAGAAAGAATAATTGATATTATTGCGCCGCTAGGAAAAGGACAAAGACAATTAATTGTTGCACAACCTTTCACTGGTAAAACAATAATTATGCAGAAAATTGCAAATGCTATAACAGCTAATAGTCCAGATGCTAAACTGATTGTTCTACTAATTGATGAAAGACCTGAAGAAGTTACTGATATGCAAAGATCAGTTAAAGGTGAGGTAATTAGCTCAACTTTTGATGAACCTGCTTCACGCCACGTTCAGGTTGCTGAAATGGTAATTGAAAAAGCTAAAAGACTGGTTGAATATAAACATGATGTTGTAATCCTTCTTGATTCAATCACCAGACTTGGAAGAGCTTACAATACTGTTGTTCCATCTAGTGGAAAGGTATTAACGGGTGGTGTTGATGCCAATGCATTACAAAGACCAAAAAGATTTTTTGGAGCTGCAAGAAACGTAGAAAAAGGCGGATCACTTACAATTATTGCCACTGCTTTAATAGACACAGGAAGCAGAATGGATGAAGTCATATTTGAAGAATTTAAAGGTACTGGTAACAGTGAAATGGTTCTAGATAGAAAACTTAGCCAAAAAAGAACTTATCCAGCTTTTGATATTGGTAAGTCAGGAACAAGAAAAGAAGAACTATTACTTGATAAAGACGAGCTTGGAAAAATCTTTATTTTAAGAAAAATACTAGCACCTATGGGAAGTACAGAAGCCATGGAGTTCTTGTTAGATAAAATGAAAAATACAAAAACTAACAACGAATTCTTCCAAAGCATGGGAACTAAATAAATATAAATTTTTTTTATAATCTTTCTTATTTACTTATTTACTTAACATCATCTTGGGTTTAATTCCCAAAAAATGAAAGCTTCCAAAGAGACAATTTTTGCTCTTGCTACGCAAAGAGGTAAATCAGGCATAGCTGTTTTTAGGGTTTCAGGAAAAGGCTCCCATAAGATAATTAAATCAATATCTTCTAAAAAGAAATTTAAAACAAACTTTGCTACATTAAACAATTTATTAGACGGAAAGAGCATTGTAGATCAGACGCTTACAACTTTTTTTAAATCACCAAAAAGCTATACAGGAGAAGATATGGTTGAAATATCTTGTCATGGAAGTATTTCTGTAATTAACAAAATAACTAAAACCCTATTAAAAAAACAAATCAGACTTGCTGAGCCTGGAGAGTTTACCAAAAGAGCTCTAATGAATGATAAACTCGGTGTTTTAGAAGCTGAAACAATTAATGATTTAGTTAATGCAGAAACTGAAAATCAAAGAAAGATAGCGATTGGTAATTTAAGTGGAAATTTAGATAAAGTAGTTAATGAAATATCAAATAAACAAAAAAAACTTCTAGCAGATATAGAGGCTATAATTGATTTCGCTGATGAAGATCTTCCTAAAGAAATATATAAAAACATAAGAGAACAAAATAAGAACATATATAAAAAAATTGAAAACATTATCGAAAGATCAAATTTATCTAGAAAAATTCATAACGGTTTTAAAATAACTATTATTGGAAAACCAAACACAGGAAAATCTTCCTTTATCAATTATATTAACAACAAAGAAGTTTCTATAGTTACTAATATACCAGGAACCACAACAGATTTAGTAAGTTCCACACTAGATATACAAGGGGATAAATACACATTTATTGATACAGCTGGAATAAGAAAATATAAGAATTTAATTGAAAAAATAGGTATTGAAAGATCCTTAGAGAGCGCTGAAAAGTCTGATTTAAATATAGTTTTTCTCAAAAACAATGAAAAGAAAAACTACAGTAAAATCAGATCAAAAATATTTGTTAAATCAAAATATGATACAAATAAAAAGAAAATTATTGGGGTACATAGTATTTCATCAGTATCTGGTTATGGAATTGAGCCTCTTATTAAAAAAATATCTTCAAAATTAAAGCAAAAACCAATTTCTGGACCAGTATTTTCACGTGAAAGACATATGGAAGGCCTAAAGAAATCCCTTTTACTGCTTAAAAATTTAGATTTAAAAGAAATAGATATTGCTGCTGAAAATGTTAGAAGATCAATTATGTATATTGATGGAATTAATCAAAAATTTGATATTGAGAAAATTTTAGATATAATATTTAGTGATTTTTGTATAGGTAAGTAATTTCACGTGAAAAGAGACATGGATAATAAATTTGATGTAATTGTAATTGGTGGGGGTCATGCTGGCGTAGAAGCAGCATGCTCATCTGCAAGAACCGGATCAAAGACAGCCTTAATTACACATAAAATTGAAAAAATAGGAGAAATGTCGTGTAACCCTGCAATTGGAGGTCTTGGAAAAGGACATCTTGTAAAAGAAATAGATGCTTTAGATGGAATAATGGCTAAAGCTACAGATAGATCCTGTATTCAATTTAGAATGTTAAACTCTAGCAGAGGTGCTGCTGTAAGGGGCCCAAGGGCTCAAACAGACCGATTTTTATATAAAAATGCTATAAATGAGCTTGTATCCGAGCAAAAAAACCTTCAAATTATTGAAGGATCAGTAGAAGATTTAATTGTTTCAAATAATCAGGTAATAGGCGTTGTTTTAGGAGATAACAAAAAAATATCTTCCAAATCTGTAGTTTTAACTACAGGCACTTTCTTACAAGGATTAATAAGAATAGGCTTAGAAAAGCAAGAAGCGGGAAGAGTTGGAGATAAGCCCTCAATAAAGCTTGCAAAAAGGCTTAAAGAACTAAAGTTTTCAATAGGCAGATTGAAGACAGGAACACCTCCAAGATTACTTAAAAAAACTATAAAATTCAATGACTTAGATGAACAACTCCCAGATAAAAAGCCTATTCCATTTTCTTTTATCAACAGAGATATCCACATTCCTCAAATATCTTGTTTTATCACCCATACAAATAAAAAAACACATGAAATAATTGCGCAAAATCTAAACCTATCACCAATGTATTCAGGAGAAATACAATCAATGGGAGCTAGGTATTGCCCATCTATTGAAGACAAGATTCATAAATTCAAAAATAAGTCATCACACCAGATATTTCTTGAGCCAGAAGGATTAGATAGTGATTTAATATATCCAAACGGAATATCCTCTTCACTTCCAACTGAAATTCAAGAGCAATTTGTTAAAACGATTAAAGGTTTAGAGAATGTTAAAATTACACAGCCCGCTTATGCTATTGAATATGATTTTGTTGATCCACAAGAACTAACACACACACTTGAAACAAAAAAAATTAAAAATTTATTTTTTGCAGGACAGATAAATGGAACAACTGGATACGAAGAAGCGGCTGCACAAGGTATAATGGCTGGGATAAATGCATCACTTAAAACAACATCTAATAAAGAATTTATAATACCTAGGTCCTCTGGATATATAGGTGTTTTGATAGATGATTTGGTTACAAAAGGAACTAAAGAGCCATATAGAATGTTTACTTCTAGGTCTGAATACAGACTATTACTTCGGGCTGATAATGCAGATTTAAGACTTACACCTCTTGGAATTGATATTGGTTGTGTTGATATAGATAGGCAAAGAGAGTTCGAAAAGAAATCTAAAAGGATAAAAGAGGGGTTTAGGTTTGTTAAAAATCACAAATTCTCACCAGATGCACTTCTAAAAAAAGGGATCAAAATAAACAAAGATGGAAAAAAAAGAAACATCATAGATCTCTTGTCGTTTTCTAATATTACAACCCCTAAACTTAAAAAAATACTTCCAGAGTTAAATGACTTAGAGGATGATGTGATGGAACAAATAGAGATTGAAGCTAAATATGCAGGCTACCTTGATAGACAAAGAATGGATATACAAGATTTTGAAAAGGAAGAAAATTTAAAAATTCCTAAATCAACTAACTATAAATTAGTCGGAAGCTTATCTAATGAAATAGTTGAAAAATTATCAAAAATTCAACCACATACGCTTGGAGCAGCCTCAAGAATTTCAGGCGTTACGCCAGCAGCTACTATAGCCCTCCTTAGATATATTAAAAAAAATAAAAATAAAAAAGCAGCATAATTTGGATAAAAGTACTGTAATAAAAAAATATAATCTTACCAGCAGGCAAATTGATTTAATTGATAGCTACATACTGAAGTTAACAAAAAGTAACCGAATACACAATTTGGTAGGCCCCTCCACAATTGGTGTTGCTTGGGATAGACATGTAAATGATTCATTACAATTGTCTGAATTTATTTCGAAAAAAAATGCATCTATAATAGATCTTGGTACTGGCGCAGGTTTACCAGGGGTGATCTTACATATTTATGGGCATTCAAATATTTTATTGATTGACTCTAAGACGAAAAAAATAAACTTTATTAAAGAATTTGCATACGAGCAAAATCTAGAAATAAAAACTATTTGCACAAGGGTTGAAAAAATTAAAAATCAAAAATTTGACTTTATTATTTGCCGAGCTTTCGCTCCATTAGCAAAATTATTAGATTATTCACGATTTTTTAATAAAAAAAATACATCATTGCTTTTTCTAAAAGGAAGAAGTGTTAAGAAAGAAATACATGATGCAAAAAAATCCTTTAGCTTTGAATACAATCTTTATCCAAGCCAAAGTGAGGGTGATGGGTATGTGTTAAAAATTAACAAATATAAAAAACTGTGAAAAAAATTATCTCTATATCTAACCAAAAAGGTGGTGTTGGCAAAACCACAACCACAATAAACCTAGCAACCTCATTAGCTGCAATAAAAAAAAATGTTTTAATTGTTGACGCTGATCCTCAAGGTAATGCAAGCACTGGACTTGGCCTTACCTATGATGAAAGAAAACCAACAATTTATGAAATGATTCATGAAAAGAAACTCTTAATTGAAGGAATCAAAGAAACATTAATTCCTGGTCTTAAAATAATCGGAGCAAACACAGACTTGGCAGCAGCTGAGGTAGAGCTGACAAGTTTTGAAAAAAGAGAGTTTGTGTTTAAGTCAATATTTTCTGAAATTGATAATTTTGATTTTATTTTTGTAGATTGCCCACCTGCACTTGGGCTTCTAACAATAAACTCATTAGTTGCATCTGATACTACACTTATTCCTCTTCAATCAGAGTTTTTTGCTCTTGAGGGCCTTTCATCTTTAATGAACACAATCAAATTAATTCAACAAAATTATAATAATGATTTAAAAATCGAAGGAATATTACTTACAATGCTAGATAAAAGAAATTCATTAAGCTCACTTGTAGAGAAAGATGTAAGGCAACATTTTGGTAAACAAGTATACAAAACAACCATTCCAAGAAACGTTAAGATATCTGAAGCCCCAAGTCACGGGAAGCCAGCATTGGTATACGATACACATGCAGCAGGTTCTTTGGCTTATATTGAGCTTGCAAAAGAAGTAATTTTAAATCAAAATAAAAATTATGAATAAAGAAAACAAACTAGGAATGGGCCTAGGAGCGCTTTTGTCAAATTCTAACAATAAAAATGAAAACAGTAACGGTGTTCAAAAAATCAATATTTCACAAATAGTACCAAATCCTTCTCAGCCAAGAAAAAATTTTAAAGACGAAGAGCTTAAAGGGCTCTCCTCTTCAATTAAAAACCAAGGCTTAATTCAGCCTATAATTGTTAAAAGAACAACAGATAAGCAATTTCAAATTATTGCTGGAGAAAGAAGGTGGAGAGCGTGCCAATTAAATGGAATGCACGAAGTGGATTGTGTTATTAAAGATTTAGATGACATTAACATTTTAGAAGCAGCTTTAATTGAAAATATTCAAAGAGAAGACTTAAATGTCATTGAAGAGGCGAATGCATACAAAGGGTTAATTGATATTAAAAATATAAATAATGAAGGCCTTGCAAAATTAATAGGCAAAAGCTCAAGTCACGTTTCAAATATTTTACGCCTCTTGGAACTTGACAAAAAAATTCAACAAATGGTTATAGTTGGAGATTTATCAATGGGACACGCACGAGCCCTTATCGGGGTTCCTAATGCTATTGAAAAAGCAAATGAAATAATTAAAAAAAAACTCAGTGTTAGACAGGTTGAGAAAATAACTTCTGAGTTTAAAAAAAATAAAACAAAAAAAACACCGAAAGATCCTAATATTGTTGATCTTGAAAAAGAACTATCTGATAAAATAGGTCTCAAAACCTCAATCCAATTTAATGAAAGTGGATCGTCCGGATCTCTAACACTTTATTATTCAGACTTAAATCAATTAGACGATTTAATGAAAAGGCTTAAGAAATAGAGATTCTTTTAAATCCCAACAAAAAACGAAGAACTATCATTAAAGACAAGGCATTGTTCATTCTTATAATTTTTTCTGTTTTGTTTAACAGTCTTAAAAGCTGCATCTTTTTTTTAGAATTATATTTTTTATAAATATCAATTAAAAAATCTTTTTCGCGAAATAAATACCTTGGTATATTTCTTGCATATTGATCTTCGTTTTGTGAGGTAATTATTTGAAGACAAAAAAACTTGCTATAATAATATAAATCATTGACATCCTTATTTGATTTAATTCTTTCTTTGTATAGGGTTACAAAACTACTGTTGTTTTTCAAAATTTGAAAAAAAATTTTTTCATTATTATCCCTTTCAACATTCATTATGCCTTTAAGGTTATGTAAAGTAATATCTTTTAGGTCTAATATTTTAATTTTATTTAAATCATTTTCAAATAAGGCATATTTACTATCAAGCCTTTCAACCAACATCCAATACTTGTCATCATCAATTAAAATTTTGTTTTTCTTGATAAAATCATTCAACAGCATCACCTTATTTTTCCTGTCTAATTCATAACAATCAAAAACAAATGAATCTAATCTTTTAGAAAAAAGTGTTTTAAGTGAGTTAATTTTTGGTGAATTTTCAAAAATAAATAAAAAAATATCATCGCTATCAAGTAAATGTTTAATAGATGCGTCGTTCAACCCTCCACTTTCTTTTATTATATAGAGGCTTTTGTCTGAAAACAGACCAGTTTCTTTTTTGAAAAATTTTACATTATCAATATAATGTGTTTCTAACAAATACTCGTTTTTTAACTTTTTTATAATAAGGTCTTTTGATCTTTCGATTAATGAAGTTTCATTTCCACTTATAAAATAGAATTTTTTATCTAATTTAATTTTACCGCCCAAAAAAAGATCTAGAGGATTAGCTTTCATTATTGCAGTTGTTGAAATTTTTATCTGATATAAAACTTAAGAACTGGTTAAAACTATCAATAATAGCCAACTCATATTTATTGTCGAGAGATCTATCAGAACCAAAATTGAAACCTGATGACTTTGGTGTTAGTGTAAAGGTTGAAACAATTTTTTTCTCATAAGATACGCAATCTTTTTTTGATTTCAGCTTATATAAATAACCTAACTCATATCTTATTTTTGTTATTGATTGATCTGTGGCAACAGAGGTTTTAATTTTTTTCTCAGTTACATGAATTTTTAAATTATATTGTGGATTGTTAGGTGTGCCAAAATATGAGGAAACATATCTATTCATAATTGGTACATCTAGACCAGAAACACTAACATTTGTATTATTGTATATTGGGTTTACAACACTTCCTTCATTTTTATAAACAAAATCAATTTTTGAACAAGATGCTAAGAAAAACAGAAAAACAACGACTAAAGCTCTAAATTTTTTCATATAACGAAATTAACAATTTTGCCAGGCACATATATTTCTTTAATTATATTTTTATTCAATAAATTTTTTTCTATTTTTTCGTTTTTTTTAGCTAAATTAATCACACCCTCTTTGGGTGTGTCATCAGTTACCTCTAATATTGCTTTCGTTTTTCCATTAATTTGTAATGCAATTTTTATATTACTTTTCTTAGTTAATTTTTCTATGGGCCAACTATTATTTATACACAAACTGCCATCCCCAATAGCTGACCAAATCTCTTCACTTATATGGGGGACAAAAGGCTGTAATATAAGAGATAATTTTTTGAGAGCCCACTCAAATGAATTCTTAGAAATCTTTTTTTTAGTTATGGCATTATTAAAAGTATTTATATATTCATAAATTTTAGCAACAGATTTATTGAATTGGAAACGGTCAATATAATCAGTAACCTCATTTATAGTTTCTTTAAATTTTTCAATTATTTCTGGATCACTTGTTTTGGTAAAATTGTCTTCATTGTAAACTTTGGTTAGGTCCCAGATTTTATTCATAAACTTATGCGATGAATTAATCCCAGCATCAGTCCACTGTAAATCTCTGTCAGGAGGACTATCTGACAACATAAACCACCTGGCCGTATCAGCGCCATAGAGACTAATTATGTCATTTGGATCAACAACATTTTTTTTTGACTTACTCATTTTTTCAATTTTACCTTTATCTACTAAGTTTCCATTTTCATCTTTCAAAATACCATCAATTATATTAACCATATTCGGCTCTAACCACTCTCCATTTTTATTTTTATAAGTAATGTGAGTTACCATTCCTTGGGTGAACAATCCTTTAAATGGTTCATTAAGCTTAATATAACCTAAGTCTCTTAGAGCTTTAGTAAAAAACCTAGAATACAATAAATGTAAAATTGCATGTTCTATTCCACCAATATACTGATCGACAGGTAGCCAGTAACTAATGTCATTTTCATTAAAAGCATTATTTGATCTTGCGCTACAATATCTAAAATAATACCATGATGATTCAAAAAATGTGTCAAATGTATCAGTTTCTCTAATTGCTTTCATTCCAGTTTTTGTACAAACAGTTTCTTTCCACCCTGGAATGTTAGATAAGGTTCCAGAAGACTCATCAAACTTTTCGATTTTAGGAAGTTTAACGGGTAAATCTTTTTCATCTACTGTTAAAACCTCCCCATCTTCTCTGTATATAATAGGTATAGGACACCCCCAAAACCTCTGTCGTGATATACCCCAATCCCTTAGTTTGTAATTGATTTTTCTCTCTCCTATCCCTCTTTTTTCAAGGTCTGCTATTATCCTCTTTTTTGCTTGTTCTGTTTCTAATCCATCTAAAAAATCTGAATTAATTACTACACCAGTATCAACATAAGCTTCTTGTGAAATAGTAGTTTCATTTAAAGATGAGTTTTTTGGTTTTACAACTGGAATTACATCAACACCATACTCGTTTGCAAAATCTAAATCCCGCTGATCATGTGCTGGGCAACCAAAAATTGCTCCTAGCCCATATTCTTTTAAAACAAAGTTTGCCACATAAATAGGTATTGTTTTATTCTTTATATATGGGTGTTCAGCAACAAGCCCTGTGTCAAAACCCCTTTTTATTTTGTCAGAATTTATAGATTTACATTCTTCAATAAAATTTTTTAGCAAAGTATTTTTTTTAGAAATATCTATTGTTAATTCATGATCAACTGATAGGGCTATAAAAGTAGCTCCAAAAATTGTATCAGGCCTAGTGGTAAAAACTTTTATTCCACCGCCCCCGTTTTTTATATTAAATTCTATTTCAGCGCCTATAGACTTACCTATCCAATTAGACTGCATGATCTTTACTTTATCAGGCCAACCAGTTAAGTTGTTTAGTTCATCTAGCAACTCTTCAGAATACTTACTAATTTTCAAAAACCACTGAGAAAGTTTTTTCTTTTCAATTATTGCCCCTGATCTCCAGCCCTTTCCATCTATAACTTGTTCGTTAGCTAAAACGGTTTTATCAACCGGATCCCAATTTACCTCAGCCTCTTTTTTATAAGCAATACCTGCGTTAAAAAGATCAATAAAAAATTTTTGCTCATGCTTGTAATACTCGGGGTGACAGGTAGCAACTTCCCTTTCCCAATCCAAAGACAAACCCATTTGTAAAAGTTGGTTTTTCATTGTTTCAATATTTTTGTATGTCCAAGTTTCTGGATGTTTTTTCTCAGTTAAGGCCGCATTTTCTGCAGGAAGACCAAATGCATCCCAGCCCATAGGGTGCAAAACATTATATCCTCTCATTCTTTTATACCTAGCAACAACATCACCTAATGTATAATTTCGAACATGACCCATATGAATTTTTCCAGAGGGATATGGAAACATTTCAAGTACATAATATTTCTCTCTTTTTTCATCTTTGGTTGCTCTAAAGATATTTTCTTTAGACCAGGCTTTTTGCCATTTTTCTTCAACTATTTTATGGTTGTACCTAGATGACACTATATTAGCTTGATTGAAGCTTTAGTTTTTTTGCTTTATTTAAAATAGCATTCTCAATCTTGGTGTTGTTATTTGAATCAACATCTTTGTTTACCCATATCTGATTTTTAAATTCTTGACAGAAGGATGTTACTTTAAGATTTTGAGTTGTTAGTTTTTTACCAGATATAAAAACATTTAACTTACATCTTTCTTTTTGATTATCTGAGTTAGAGTACCAATCTGTAAGTATAGTTCCGCCAATTGGGTCAGCGGAGTTAAGTGGCATAAAGCTCAGAGTTTCCAAAGCTCCTTTCCACAAAAAAACATTCACAGGCATTGCAACTGAGTTAGTATTATTTGAATTGGTTTCCTTGCCTAACATATCTAGAGACAAACCACCCTTACCTAATAACCCTCCACCGCTTTGAAGTCTTGTTTCAGCATCTCTCATCGCTAGTTCTGGGTCCATTGCAGAATTGAATTTTGTTCCTGATCTATCAATAATTGCTTGTCTGGTTTGAGCTTTTGACCAAAGCTCCTCCCTTTCTTCCTCTGTCATGTTTTTGTTACACGACGAAACAATTACTAATGAAGAAATAAATATAATTCGTAAAAACATTAAGGTTTAATTATTGTATTGGGAAGAAAATGTAAAACATAAAAAAAACGGCACTAATTAAAGTGCCGTTTTTAAAGATATTAAGTCTTATACTTAAAATGCCATGTTAGCACCGATGTACCATGCAGATCCATCAGTAGTATCATTCGCACCTTCGTTAGCTGAGTCAACATCAGTATAACCAAGGATAGCTGTAACACCAGCAGCAACTGCGTATGAAACACTAGCAGAAGTAACATCCTGAGAGTCTTCTGTAGTACCAGCAGTTCCAAATGTACCATCATTAGCTGAACCTGAGGCAAGACCTATATTAAACGTAAGGTCTCCAGTAACATATTTAACACCAGCTTTTACAACTTCAGCATCAACTTCTACTGTAGTTGAGTCACCAGCAACTTTATCACCATCAGCAAAACCAACAGCAACAGTTAAATCACCTGTTACAGCACTTATACCAACATGCGCACCACCTGGGTCATTTGTAGGCATTGTACCATCTCTTGATCCATCACTTTGTGATAAACCAGCACCAATTGTTACTGCAGTATCACCAAGATCAGTTACATATGTAGCACCAATTGCAACGTGACTGTCTGTTTTGTAAGTTGTAGCAGCAGTAGCACCATTATCAGTTGAAGCTGAGAATGACATTTTTAGACCATCAGCTAAGAAATCAGCTGCAGTATGATACTCAACACCTAATGCTGTTGTAGCAGTCATAAAGTCTAATCCAGTTGGAGCAGTGTTTGCTGTAGTGATTGTTACACCTTCTGCACCAGCAGAACCTGGAACAGATACAGCATGAGATCCAGCCGCGTTACCAGCAGCGATTACATCAAGCTTAGAGCCATCAGTGAATGCTAAAGTAAAACCAGCATCATAATCTTCTTTTGTGTTTTCATCCATTACTTTAAAGCTAGATGAAATAGTCATACCACCATCAGTAGTTTCAGATAGTGACACAGTAAAGTTGTTGTCATTAATCTGAGCGTTTGTGTCTGTTCCACCAGTTGGTGAATCAAACTCAATACCAGTTTGGTGGTTACCACTCATAGTAGCAGTTACTGCTTCAGCAACTGAAGCCGCACCTAGCGTAGAAACTAGAGCAGTTCCCATTAATAGTTCTTTTTTCATAATTACTCCTTTTGAGTTAATGAATATTCATTAAATGCAAGCAACAAACCTGCATTGAGGGTGTAATATTTAAAAATTGAATAAATTACAAAAAAAGCTTAATGATTTATTATATTTTTTGAAACAATGTTGTTTTTTTACAACATAAAAACATATGTTTAATATTAAAAAATACAATGAAATCAATGATTTTTTAAAAAAATCCAATAATTCTGCGAAAATAATTGCCATATCTAAAAATCATCCAGAAGAAAGTGTAATAGAAGCAATAAATGCGGGGGTTCAGATATTTGGAGAAAACAAGGTCCAAGAAGCAATGCAAAAGTTTAAAGAAATAAAACTAAACAACCCAAAGATAGAATTACATTTAACAGGGCCATTACAATCTAATAAAGTTAAAGCCGCAATATCTTTATTTGATGTATTCCATACCTTAGACAGAGAAAAAATAGCGAGAGAATTTGCAAAGTACAGAGACTTATTATCAAAAAAGAAAATTTTTCTTCAAATTAATATAGGAAAAGAAAACACAAAAAGCGGTATTTTCCCAGAAGACACAAAAGAATTTTTATTTTTCTTAAAAAATGAAATGAAATTATCTATCTTTGGTTTAATGTGTATACCACCGCCAGATGATGATCCTGTTTATCACTTTAATAAATTAAAAATTCTTGCAAACGAAAATAATATTTTTGGCCTAAGTATTGGAATGAGTGATGATTATGAGAAAGCATTACAATTTAATCCAACATATATTAGGCTTGGAACTGTTTTATTTGGAAAAAGATAGTGAAAAATAAATTATATATATTCTGTAATAATAAGATTAAAAATTTGTTAATCTCTATTCTTTCAAATTATGAATTAAAATTTATAAAATTAAATATAATCGAAGAGGTTTCTCAAAGCATAAAAGCAAATATTATTTTTATAAATAAAAAAGAAGAGCTTAATTTAATAAATTTTAAAAATTTAAATAACAATTATTTAATAATATCTACTCTTAAAAATAATAATTTAAAAAATAATAATGTCATTAAATTATTGCATACCCCACTGTCAATTGATCATATTAGAAATTCAATAGAAAATTTTTTACAAAATCTAAAAATTCAATTTCATGATATATCTCTAGATAATGAGAAATTAATAAATTTGAGTAACAATTCTTTTTGCTATCTAACTAAAGTCGAGTTAGAAATTTTAAGCTGCTTAATAAAAGAGAAAGTAACAAGTAAAAATTTTATAAAAGAAAAAATTTTAAATATTAAATCAAATATTCAAACAAACTCCCTTGAAAGCCACCTTACAAGAATTAGAAAAAAAATGATCAAAATAAAAACTGCTGTTAAAATACAGGCAAAAAATGAAAAACTATTAATTACAATTTAATTTAAAAAACTAGGATTTATGAGCTTAAAAAAATTTTTATCAAATTCTTGGTTGTAAGCATGATTGTATATTGACAACTTAAGAGCATCTTTTTCAATTATTACTTCTATACCCCTTAATACCAAAGGGCTGTTTTCAAAGTATGCTTTGATAATAAACCCCTTGTCATCAAAATTAAAACCATTCTTTTCAAGCACAATCTCATTATTTTTTATTTTTATTTTACTATCTTCAAAAAAAATAGGATTTCTAAAAATATCATAAAGGAACCAAGCATTAGTATTTTTTGGGTTAAAAAACTCATCCTCTTCAAGTTCATAGTCATAATACATAGCCTTGTCTTCATCTAGAATTATTAAAATTTTTGTAGGTGATATATACTCGGCCCTAACCCTTTTTTCCCCAATATATACCTTACCCTCACTTAGACTTTCTCCATCATTTTGTATAAAAGAAGCTGAAAAATATTTTAAATTGCTTAAATAATTTAAAATCTTATTTTTATCATCAGTGTTTGATCTACTCGTATTTGAAAGTAGAAAAATAATAACTAAAAAAAAATAAAATAAACATTTATCATTTTTTAAGAACATGTCTCTTACCCGCATTGTTTGCTTCGCTTATAATTCCGTCTTCTTCCATCTTTTCTACAATTCTGGCAGCCCTGTTATATCCAATCTGAAGATAACGTTGTATATAACTCGTTGAAACTTTTTGTTGTTTAATAACAATTTCAACAGCCTTGCTATAAAGGTCGTCATTATTACTGGAAATTAAATCATCTTTGCTTGTAGAATTCAAATCCTCCTCTGATAAAGAAATTTCTTTTTTATAGTCAAATGTGGCCTGTTTTTTGATATAAGAAACCACTCTTTCAACCTCATTTTCTGAAACAAATCCACCATGAAGTCTTTTAATTATCCCGCCGTTCTCTAAAAATAACATATCCCCACTTCCCAGCAACTGTTCTGCACCCATTTCATTTAATATTGTTCTACTATCAAATTTGCTAGAAACTTTATAACTTATGCGACTTGGAAAATTTGCTTTTATTGTTCCTGTAATTACATCAACACTAGGTCTTTGAGTAGCTGTTATTAAGTGAATACCCGAAGCTCTTGCCATTTGTGCTAATCTTTGAACTAGAGATTCAACTTCTTTACCAGCCACCATCATTAAATCTGCCATTTCATCTATAACAACAACAATAAAAGGCATTTTTTCTAGAAGAATTTCTTGTTTTTCTATAATTGGCATTCTAGTATCATCATCAATACCTGTTTGAACTTCTCTATACATTTTTCTTCCAGATGAGATAGTTCTTAAAACCTTATCATTATAAGAATCTATATTTTTTACATTTAGGGAGCTCATTAATTTATATCTGTTTTCCATTTCTCTCACAACCCACTTTAGTGCAAATACTGCTCTTTTCGGGTCCGTAACAACAGGTGTTAATAAATGAGGAATATCTTCATAAATACTCAACTCTAACATTTTAGGATCAATTAATATTAATTTGCACTCATTTGGTTTAAATTTGTAAAGTATACTTAATATCATTGTGTTAATACCGACTGATTTTCCTGAACCAGTTGTTCCAGCAATTAACAAATGGGGCATTCTTTCTAAATTTGCAAAAATACTTTTACCTGAAATATCTTTACCTAAGGCTAGTGTAAGAGAGTCATCACCTATTTCAAACTCCTCCTCTTCAATTAGATCACCAAAAAAAACTTCATCTCTTTTGGCATTTGGAATTTCAATACCCAAGCTAGTTTTCCCTGGTTGAGTAGAAATTCTAGCAGAAATAGATGACATTGCTCTGGCAATATCATCTGACAACCCTATTACTTTGCTAGATTTAATACCTGCATTGGGAACAAACTCAAATAAAGTTACAATTGGACCACTACTAAAACCAACTATTTTTCCTTCAACACCATATTCAGAAAGAGTTTTTTCCAATTTCATTGCTGCATCTGTATTTATTTTATCTAACTCTTTATGTTTATTATTTTTTAAATTTGATTTCGAAAGCAGATCTTTTGGTGGAAGGCTAAAACTAAAACTATCTAACTCAAGCTGTTTTTGAGGCTCTGATTTTATGCTATTTTTTCTTCTTAAATTAACATAATTTCTTTTTCTTATAGTAGGCTCACTTCTTAAGTTTTTATTGGCGGGGCCTTTTTTGAATTTTATGTATTTTAGTAAGCTAAAAATAGAAAATAAAAATTTGAAGTATTTAAAAAACTTTAAAAAAGATGCTATTTTATTTATCCATGATAAATTTATTCCAAAAGATAAGAATATTAAAATTATACCAAATATTAAAAGTGATAAATTTATAATAAAATATATAAAAACATTTTCCATGATGTTTAAATCAATATTTCTGAATAAATCGATTAAGAACTGAGAAATTAAGCCTTTATTTAAATAGGTAATATCAACTGATCTTAAGGAAATATTAACAATTATTATCCCGGCTATGTTTGATAAAAGTTTTAAAATTATTAATCTACTGGTTATGCCTAAAAATAATTTTCCACCTTCAAGTGTTAAAAGAAGTGCCGATAAATAACTTAATGTGCCGACAATAATAAATGAATAACTTGATAAATAAGCGCCAAAAAAACCCACAAGATTTTCAACTTTATATTCATTTATATTATAATTTAATTGATTAAATCCAGGATCATTTAGAGAATATGAATAAAGGCTAGTAAGATAAATTAAACCAAATCCAAATAGAACTATCCCAACTAAAAATTTAACAACAAAATTTCTTAATGAACCATACTTGAACATATAGTTAGATTGTAATACATTTAGATTATGGTAATTCGAAGAAAATTATGAAAGAAATTAAGTCAAACATAAATATTGTGGGAGGAGGTCTTATAGGCGCTATGGCGGCTTATTCACTTTCAAAACTTGGCAACAATATTGTTGTTTTAGAGCAAAAATCTAAGTTTGATCAAAAAAAAATTTTAGATAAAAGGACAACAGCAATATCAGAGGGAACTAAAAAATTTCTAGAACAAATAAATATCTGGAAGGAAATTTGCTATCATGCTGAGCCGATTAAAAGAATTCAAATAATAGACAGAAATCAATCTAATAAAATTTATTTTGATAATCAAAGAAGAAAATCTAACTTGGGATATATAGTTAAAAATGAACATATACTCGACAGCTTATATAGAAAATTACAAAAACAAAAAAATGTAAAAATTTTCAATAATGTATGTATTAAAGATATTATTTATCAAGGTAATAGAATTATAACTAAGCAGGATAATTTTTTTGTTAATACAAATCTTCTGTTAGCATCTGATGGGAAAAACAGCTCAATAAGAAAAATTTTTAAAACACCAATTTATAATAAAGATTATAAAAAAAAAGCAATTGTAATAAATTTTTATCATTCAAAAAATCACCACAACACTGCTTACGAGTTTTTCTTTAAAAATGGCCCACTTGCAATCTTACCAATGCAAAAAAATAAAAATAAATTTCAAAGCTCCATAGTTTGGACGAATACTAATGAATTTATAAATTCTTTACTTTCTTTAGACGACAATAAGATTGTTTCTATTTTAAATGAAAAAATTAAAGGAAGTGTTGGTGAGATTAAAAAAATTATTACAAAACAAACCTTTCCTTTGAAAGCCCATTTAAACTCTAAATTTTTTGAGAACAAAATTATTTATCTTGGTGATTCAGCTCACTCATTTCATCCTATTGCTGGACAAGGCTGGAACCTTGGGATGCAAGATGTAGAAAGCTTATATAATCTTGTTAAAAAATATAACTCTCTAGGTTTGGAATTGGGAGATGAAATATTTTGTAAAGTATTTCAGAAAGACAACTTTTTTAAAGCTTATAGATTGTATCAAATCACTGATAAAGTTGATAGTATTTTTAAATTAGATAACATTTTTTTTAATCATGTAAGATTTTCAGCGATTAATTTAATAGAGAGAAGTAAAAAACTTAAAAATCAAATTAGTGATTTTGCAATGGGAGTTAATTAATACTCTTATTATTATCATTTTCAATGCTCTCAAGTTCTAAAATTGATTGGAGTTTTTTATAGAAATCAGCTAGATTTTGTGTTTCTAATAGAGCCTGTTTTTCAATATCACTAAAAGGTGAAATCATTGCTATAAATTTTATAATCTGGTTAAAATCTATATTTTGAATTTCCTTAAGGTCTAAGTTAATTTTTTTTACTTTTATATATTTACTATATTTTTCTAGAAGGTTATTTTTTTGTTTTTCATTTATAAAGTTTTTATCTTCCTCAAAATCTATTATTTCAGCTTCTATCAACCTAAATTTATGTTTTTTTTCTAACTCCTTCTTAACTTTAAAACAATTTACACCCTGCAAACTAATTAAATATCTCCCATCTGTTGTTTCACTAAAACTATGAATTTTTCCAACACAACCAATATTGTAGAGATTATTTTTTTCGTCAGACTGTATCATTCCTATATACCTCTCCCTTGAAAGAGCGTAGTCAATCATATCAATATATCTTTGTTCAAATATGTTTAGGGGCAAACTTGTTCCTGGGAAAAGGACGGCTCCGTTTAAGGGAAAAATAGGAATTTCCATATTAAGAAAACATTATTTGTGAAAATCTTTTTCTATATTCAATAGTAATTTGATCACTATTTCCAAGAACACCAAAGAACTCTAACATTTTATTTTTAACTTTGTCTTTGTTTTTTGGATAATTATTTAAAAGTAAATCCATTGCAGTTTGATATTCTTTCATTGAAAAATACTTATCTGATAATTCTAAAACTAAATCTATATTACCAGGCTCATTTTCAAGCTTATTGAGCAATTCATTAACATCTGGTCCGGAGGAATTATTTTTTACAATTTCCATCTTTTTTAAAAGCTGTTTAATTTCATCCTTTTCCTGCACCTCTTTTTCTAATGAACTAATAAATGTTTCAATATCTTCAAATTGTTTTAGTTCGATAAGGCATTCTAGGTAAAAACAAATACCTTTTATTTCATCTGAATTTTTAGAAATAAATTCTAGAAGAGCTTCTTTAACTTCTTCAAATTTATTTTCAGCCATTGCATTTTTTATATCATCATAGAATTCAGTAAAATCTTCGTTAATTTTAGACCCCAAACACTTTTCAATAAATTCAACAATCTGATTTTCCGGAATAACACCTTGGAAAGCATTAAGAATTTGCTTATCCTTGAATGCATATACTGTAGGAATAGATTGTATTCTTAATTGAGCTGCAATTTGTTGATTCTCATCAATATTAATTTTTACTAGAGTAACCTTATCTGCTGATTTTGATATAATTTTTTCTAGAACTGGTGTTAGTTGTTTACATGGACCACACCAAGGGGCCCAAAAATCAACAATAATTAATTTATTTTCACTTGCTTCAATAACTTGATCATTAAAATCAGATTCATTTACATCGATTATATTTGTATTTTCACTCATAAAACTTTGACTATACTATAACTATCCAAAGAAAAAATATGAATTTTTTTATTATTTTCAAGGAGGAAGCTAATGAACTCTGAAGTTTTAATGCTTACAGTTGTAGTATTAATTAAAGGATGAAAGTTAATTATTTCACTGTTAAAAAGTTTCTCATCTAAGTAAAATTTAACAACATTATCTTTGTCGTTAAGAAGGGCAAATGGAGATATTGATCCAGGCTTTATACCCAAAAATTGCTCTAAATATTCAGCATTAGCAAATGATAAATTTTTAGCATCGATAGATTTAGAAAATTGTTTTAAATCAACTTTTGCATTTTCATCACAACTAAAAAGAAAAAAATTATTTTTTTTATTCTTTAAAAATAAATTTTTTGTATGTGCCCCCTTTATTTCACCTCTTAGATTTTCGGAGTCTTCAACTGTAAATAAAGGATCATGATCATGAATTTGAAAATCTTTATTTTTTACACTAAGTAATTCAAATAAATCTGTCTTTGAGAGCATAAATAATATTATATTTATTAAGAAATAAGGTATTTAAACACAATTACTAAATTAACAATGGGAAAAAAAGCAGTAGTTATAGGAAGTGGTTTTGGAGGTATAGCAATTAGTTTAAGATTAAAAAAACTTGGCTACGACACAACAATTATTGAAAAATTGAATGATATTGGGGGAAGGGCAAGAGTTTTTGAAATAAATGGCTTTAAACATGATGCTGGACCAACAGTGATAACAGCACCATTTCTTTTTGATGAATTATTTAGTTTGTTTGGAAAAAAAAGAGAAGATTATCTAAATTTTGTTCCTCTTGAGCCTTGGTATAGATATTATTTTCATGATGGTAAGACTTTTGACTATTGTTCTACGGTTGAAGAAACCAATAGGGAAATAAGTAAATTTGATAAGAGAGATATAAAAGGGTATTTTAGACTTCTAAATCAGTCAAAAAAAATATTTGATGTAGGTTTTACAAAACTAGCTGATAAACCATTTATTTCTTTCTTTAAAATGCTAGGGGTGATTCCCAATTTAATAATTTTGAAAAGTTATTTCACTGTGTCTCAACTTGTAAACAGTTATTTAATAAACCCATATCTTAGAAAGGCATTTTCAATTCATCCCCTATTAGTTGGTGGTGACCCACATACAACAACATCAATTTATGCTTTAATTCATTATTTAGAGAGAAAATGGGGCGTATTTTTCTGTATGGGCGGAACTGGCAAAATTGTATCTGAATTAAAAAAATTAATGATTGATAGTGGTATTAAAATTAAAACAAATACAGAAGCAAAAGAATTTATTATTGAAAATAATAAAATAACAAAAATATTAACAAACAATGAAGAGATTAATGATTTAGATCTAGTTGTTTGTAATGCTGACCCACCTATGGTTTATTCCAAACTGCTAAAAAAACAAAATTTAAGCAGGCCTGTATTAAAAGAAAAAAATTTATTGTATTCAATGGGACTTTTTGTGCTTTTTTTTGGTACAAAAAAACAATACCATAAAATTGCTCATCATACTATTTGGATGACAGAAAGATTTAAATCTTTACTTCATGATATATTTAAAAATAAAATTTTATCTGAAGATTTTTCATTATATATTCACAGACCAACTGCGACAGATAAATCGTTTGCTCCAAAAGGTTGTGATAGTTTTTATGTTTTATGTCCAGTGCCTAATTTACAAGGTAATGTTGATTGGGATGAGGAATCAGAAAATCTCAAAAATAGAATAGTTAAAGAACTATCACATACAATCATGCCGGACTTAGATAAGAATATCACTGATGTTTTTTGGATGAACCCTAAAGATTTCAAAAATGACTACAACTCAATGCATGGAGCAGGTTTTTCTATAGCTCCAATTTTTACTCAGTCAGCTTGGTTCAGATACCATAATAAAGATAAAAAAATAAGAAACCTTTATTTTTCTGCTGCAGGTTCTCATCCAGGAGCAGGAATACCAGGCGTTCTTTCCTCAGCTAAAGTTGTTGAAAATATTATTAAAGCTGAATTAAAAAAATAATGATCGATTTACAACTTAACTCAAAAACTGACCTTAAAAGAGAGGGTAAAAGTTTTTATTGGGCAAGTTTTTTTTTACCAAAAAGCTCAAAAATAAATGCAGGAATTCTTTATTCAATTTGCAGATATTTTGATGATATAGCTGATAAAAGCAATGAAGATGAAACCAATTACCTAAAAAAAACAATAGAAGAAATTAAGAATAATAAAAGAAACGAAATAAATATTTTTTTAAAAAAAAACAAAATTAATAATTTAATTTTTATTGATTTAATAGAAGGATTAATTTTAGATCAGAGAAAAATTAGGATTCAAAATAAAGAGGAGCTTATAAAATACTCTTATCATGTCGCTGGAACTGTAGGACTAATGATGTCTAAAATTATAGGTGCAAATCATAAAAAAGCCGCACAATCAGCTATTGATTTAGGCATTGGAATGCAGTTAACTAATATAGTACGCGATGTTTATGAAGATTCAAAAATGAAAAGAATTTATTTACCTGCAAATTGGATACCAAATATATCATTAGACAATTTAAGTGACCCAGGTGAATTAAGTTCACAAAAGAATGAAATAATATCAAATGCAATTCACAAAGTAATAAACCTATCAGAAAAATTTTATCAAAATGGCTTTGCTGGTTTAAAATACATTCCTTTTTCTGCAAGGTTAGGAATATTTATAGCAGCTAATGTCTATCGAGGTATTGGTACTAAGATACAATCCAAGAAAAAAAAATATATTACAGAAAGAGTATATTTAAACACATTTGAAAAACTTATAATTACAATTAAATCTATTTTACTTTTTACAATTATTCCTTTGATGAATTATCAATATAAAATCATAAGAAACAGTCTACCAAATGAAAATTTATAAAGCTGCTATAATTGGTTTAGGTCCTAGTGGTTTAGCAGTAAATAAAATTCTTTTCGGAGATACTTATGATGAAATTATTGCATTTGAAAAAGAAAATATAAATAACAGAGATAATTTTTTTGGATTTTGGCTAACTGATTGGATGAAACCTTTCGAAAATATAATTGAAAAAAAATGGTATAAATGGACAATTGGAAATAAAAATATTAATGTAACACATACAAGTAGTCATAAACCTTATTGTGTAATAAGTTTTAAAAATTGGAAAAACTTCTGCTTAGAAACCAAAAATAAATTAGAAATAAAAAATAACCAAGTTGTGAAATATGCCCCTGTGCAAAATTATTTCAAAATAACCACTGATGATAATAAAGAATATTATGCCGAGAAAATATATGATTCAAGATCTGCAAAACAAAAAAAAGATGAATTACTCCAACATTTTTTTGGAGTTTATATAAAAACAGCAGACAATACTTTTAATGAAAAAAAATTAACCTTAATGCACTTTACAAAAGAAAATAATATTTTACATTTTATCTATATTTTACCTTTCAGTCACAATAAAGCACTTATTGAGTCTACAGTATTTTCAAAAGAGGTTTTCCAAAACTCTTGGTATAGAGAAAAAATCAATGACTATTTAAAGATAAATAATATCACTGAGTTTGAAGAAAAGAGTACAGAAAAAGGTGTAATTCCAATGTTTTTTGCAGAAGAAAAAAAAGCACTTAATGCCAATATTTTTAACATTGGAATTAGAGGAGGGGCTTGCAAACCTTCAACCGGATATGCGTTTTCTTTTCTCATAAAACAAATACAATTGTTAAAAACTTCAAAGAAAAATTACATTAATATTCATAAATTTTTAGATAAAAAAATGGATAATATTTTTATTAATTTTTTAAAAAATAATTACGAAGATGGAAAATCTTTTATTAATCTTGCGTCTAATCTAAATGGAAATGAATTCCAAAGTTTTATGATGGGCGAGTCTAATTTATTAACTAAGTTAAAAATAATCAAAAGTATGCCTAAGCTGCCATTTATAAAAGAACTATTTAAATAAAATGATAGCCGATCTTTCAATCTTGAATATTATTTCCTTTTTACTAATTTTTTTCATAGGCCTTCCCCATGGTTCATTTGATGGTGCAGTTGCTTCTTTGGTAGGTTTTAGTAATAGAATTCAATTTTTACAATTCATCATCTTCTACTTATTATTATTTTTTCTAGTAATTTTATCCTGGTTTTATTTTCCTATTATTACTTTAACTATTTTTATTATAATGACCATCTCTCACTTTGGATTATGTGATTGGACAAATTATAAAATTAATAAATATAAATATTCTGTAAGTTTTACCTATGGAATGACGATTATTTTTGGGATTATATTTTTTAATGAAGATCAGTCATTTATAATATTTGAATATTTAACTAATGATAATATTTATTTTTTTCAAAAATATTTTTTAATTCCATATTTTTTAACAGTTGTATCCATTTTATATTTTATTTACCTTTCTTTTTTTGAAAAGAAATTACGTAAAGGCATTATTGAAATTTTATTACTTTTGTTAATTTTTTATCTATTTGAACCACTTTTAAGTTTTGCAATATATTTTTGTTTTTTCCATACTTACAAACATTTAAAACACTTGATTAAAAATATTTATTTAAATTTAACAAATAAGAAATTTGTTATTTACTCTACATTAATTTTTACGGTAATCTCATGGGTAGGTGGTTTAGGAATTGTTTATTATTTAGTTCAAAATTTATCTTTATATGAGTCTATATTAAAAGTTATTTTTATTGGCCTTGCAGCATTAACCCTCCCACATATGTTACTTGTTGATATTCTTTATAGAAGTAGATTTAAATAAATCATTTTCTCAAATATTGACTTATAAACTCAAAGTGGTAATTGTGTAAATTAAGCGGGCGTAGCTCAGGGGTAGAGCGCAACCTTGCCAAGGTTGAAGTCGAGGGTTCGAATCCCTTCGCCCGCTCCAAAAAAGAGCAAGCGAACACGTACCTCCGACACCTCTCCGACTGTTTGGATCAAATTTTATAAATCTTCTGTAACTATTTCCTGAAGCTCTTTGATTTTATAAAATTCTGAATAATTGAAAATCATAAGATTGCGATCATGATTATTTTTTACTACATATGTATTATAATCAACTATAAAATTTTCTACAAAATCATCTAAAGATTTTTCTCTTAGATTTATCTCGTTAAAATCATTAAGTATATCTTTAAAATCTTTTTCAGTTTCAACTATATTAATTTCTTTTTTGTGCTCAGAATCTTCGAAGTGAGAAACTCCTTTAGAAGTAAGTTCAATACTTCTTTGAGTATGTCTAAGTTTTGTAAGATAACCTCTGCTTTCTAAAGTTCTAATTGAATTATATACACTAGACACATTACTTGCTTTTACGTAGTCCTTAATCTCCTCTAGTGAGGGTGCATATTCGTTTTGTTTCCAAAAAATATATATCATTTCTAATATTTTACTTTGTCTTGGTGTCATTTAATTTTCCTTTAATTGTTCATAAATCTATCAACCACAATGCGAATAATTACAATAGCCTCTTTTTTTATAAAATTTTATTCAATTAAAAAAAATATTCTTATTACAATGTTAATTACGTTGATAATTAATTTAATCGTTATTTATATCCGACACTATTCCGACACTTCGTAATAAAGTTTTCAATATGAAACAAAATAATTTCCTAGATTACCTTGCCATAATTGTACATGGCAACCTTGCCAAGGTTGAAGTCGAGGGTTCGAATCCCTTCGCCCGCTCCAAATCATAATTTTACTTCTAAATTAAGATTAAATTTTACCTGTTGTAAACTTTAACTAAAAAAACCCTTTATATTGTTTTATCAAGTCTTTATCAGACAATGTTTCCTTACTTTTTTTTCCCAAAAAAAAGTAACCAGAAGCTGCATCAAAAGATCCTTTTTTTTTAACTAAAAATTTATCAAAATATTTAAAATAAAAAGCTGTAAATGCTGTAAATACAATAACCAATTTTCTCAAAATGCTTGATTTAAAAAAACTTAATAAAAAATATCTATATGACCAAGCTAGGGCCATACCTGGTCCACAAACAATTCCACTGTTTATTTCTTCAAAATTTCTAAACAATCTTCTGTGACCCAATAAGGTAAATCTAGTAAAATCAAATTTACCCATATGAACTTGTTGCATAAACGGTGTTTCTGAATAAACCAACGCATCATTTTTCAAAACTCTATAAATTTCCGCAACACATCTATATGGATCAATTACATGTTCAATAACTGCCTGGATTATTACACCATCAAAAGAATTATTTCTAAAGGGTATGTCATGCCCATCGAAAATCAAATTTGTTCTTGGCCCATGAGTTACATCACCTTCAATAAGCTCTATAGTTTGGTTTTTAGTTAATAATTCCATTCCATTGCCAAGATAGCCACCCCCTATAACAAGAATTTTTACATCATGAGTATTTGAGGTTATTAGTTCTAAAAATTTTTTGTAATTATTTGAAGCAGCAATATTGTTACTTATAGATGGAATGAGACTAGAAATAGTTTTTTTAAAAATTTCTTTTCTATTATATCCTACTCTATCTCTTAAATTAATGTAATCTTTAATCGAAAATATACTATTACTTTCATTTATTAAGATTGGAATATTTTTAATTACTGGATAATCTTTAGAACATTTACTGTTTAAGCACTTAAATAAGTTTTCTGTCTGTAACAGCTCAGATTGACAAACTGGGCATATTAAATTTTTTATTGTAAAAGATGATAGTGACATTGATTCGATTTAATTTTATAACATTTAATTTACAATTATCTAAAACTTATTTAATTCATATATCTGCTATAGTAATATATGGTTAATATTTGTTTATTATTTTTATCTAAATGAGTAAAATAAATATTTTTCTTATCTCTATCTCTTCCACTTTTTTTGTTGTTGGTTTATATTTATTATATACTTTTAAATCTAACATCACTGAAAATATTTTTCAAAACATAAGTATAATTTATGTTATTTTATTTGTTTTTTTTATATCATTATTCTGTTTTTTTTCTATAAAACTTAAAGGAACACATAAATTACAAATATCAATTATATTAATATCGTGCCTAATTGGAGTGTATTCATTTGAGTTTTATTTAAGTTTCATAACAAACAAAATAAATTTTCAAAAGAGTAGTAAAAATAAATATGAAATTGTTCAAGAGATGAATAAAAATAAACAAGAAGCATACTTAAATATAGGCCCCCATTTATTTATAGAATCAAACGGATTGTCTAGTAAAAACGATAGACTATTTCCTCTTGGGGGTATTTCCAATATTTACACTGTGATGAACAACGAACTTGGTTTTTATCCAACTTATAAAACTGATAAGTTTGGCTTTAATAACTCAAATACTAATTATGAAAATGAAATAGAATATTTATTGATAGGAGATTCCTTTGTTGAAGGGTGTTGTGTTTATAGAAAGGATAATTTCTCAGAAACACTAAATAAACTTGGTTACAATTCAATAAATTTAGGGAAAAGTGGTAATGGACCCTTACTAGAACTTGCAACTTTTATTGAATATGCTCCTATTTTAAAACCTAAAAAAATCTTATGGTTCTATTATCCTAATGACTTTAAAAACTTAAGA
>CACGNZ010000007.1 GCA_902574475.1 uncultured Alphaproteobacteria bacterium
TACCGCCAATCCATGTCCAAAAATCAGGATTTTCATTAAATGCAAAATAACCAAATGCAGATCCAAAAATTAAACCAGTAAACCAAACAGGCTGAGTTACAGAAAGATCTGCATATTTATAAGATAATGCTAGAGCCAGATGTAAAATTGTTCCAGAAATTGCAGCCACAAAAACGTATATAAATGAAGTTAGAGAAGGCATTTGCCAAAAATATATTGCAATGATTGGTACAGGTAACTTCATGATTAATGTTGTTAAAGATCACACTGAAAAAGTAGATGCTGGATTTACAGCATTTATGGGTAGTGATGGTTCAAGAAATTCAGCATTTATTGGAGGTGACTTAATTGCAATTCCAGTTACAACTGGTGCAAAAGAAGCAGCTCTTGAATATATAGAATATGTATTATCTGAAGCTGGTCAAATCGAAGTGTATACTAAAAACGGTGGTATACCAATTCGAGCAGATCTATTTGAAGGTAATCCATACTTAACTGATGATCACATGGTATTTGCAAATGCATCTACTGTTGGAGATGTTCCTTATACAACTGTTTATCAGGAGTTAATGGATCCATGGCAAGTAGCAAACCAACGAATTTTTGCTGGCGAAGATGTGCAGACAGTTCTTGATGAACAAAATGCAATCATGCAAAAAATCATTGATGCTGGTCATTAATAGATAAAACATTGTAGGCGAAACTTGTGAGTAGATTACGAAAAGAACAACTCGTTGGTCTTTTAATGGTTTCGCCTGCATTAATCTTACTTGCAGTTTTCTTTCTTTATCCTCTTGTAAATTCATTTTACATGTCATTTCACAAATGGCCACTTTTTGGAAAACCAAAGTGGGTAGGTCTTGATAATTATATTTTTATGTTCCAGGATGAACGTTTCTGGGAGTCATTGAAATTTACATTCGTTTATACTTTAACTGTTACACCAATGTTATTTGTTGTAGCTATGGGAACTGCACTATTGTGTAATGCAAAAGCTTGGGGAACAACTTTTTTTAGAAGTATCTATTTTTTACCTGTAGTTATGTCTTTTGCTACTGCTAGTTATGTCTGGTTATGGCTCTACAGTGAAATGTATGGGGTTATCGTTTATGCATTAGAATTTTTTTATTATTATTGGGAGGTAATATGAAATTACTAGTAAAATTATTTTTAATTTCTTTAACTATTCTTCCATTCGCTAAAACTACTTCTGCAGAAGAATTAATCATTTGGAGTAGAGGTGGATGGTCAGACTGGATGGTTGAAGGGTTTAATAAAAAAATGGCTGACGAAGGAAAAGATATCGTTGCTATTAACAACCTTATTGGTCATGCTGACTTTCAGGTTAAATTTACAGCTGCACTTGCTGCAGGTGAAAGAGTTGATGTTGCAAACATCGACTTAATTAACGTCCCTTATTATGCTGCAATAGGTGCATTAGAAGATATGACTGACTTTTTAAAGTCACAACCATATTATGATCAATTAAATGGTCCAATGCTTGCTTTAGGATCTTATGATGGAACACACTTTGCTGCACCAAATGCTGCTGATGTTTCTGGTTATGTTTATAATAAAAAACTTATGCCAAACCCACCAAAAGATTGGGCAGAGATGACAAGTATGTGTGAAGACTTTGCTGCTAGAGGACAACTCATGATGGCTTGGCCTTCAAAAAGTTATGGCGGTATGATCTTTACAGGTATGCCAGTTGCTTGGGCAAATGGCGGTTCATGGGTAAGTAAAGATGGTAAAACAGCTGAGTTAAATCATCCAAAAACAGTTGAATGGTTTAAGCATTACCAAAATTTAATTAATATTGGTTGTGTGCCAGAAAACGTTGATGTTTGGGATTGGCCAGATAAACAAGATGGTTTCCTAGCAGGTGATATTGCAATGATTGGTACAGGTAACTTCATGATTAATGTTGTTAAAGATCACACTGAAAAAGTAGATGCTGGATTTACAGCATTTATGGGTAGTGATGGTTCAAGAAATTCAGCATTTATTGGAGGTGACTTAATTGCAATTCCAGTTACAACTGGTGCAAAAGAAGCAGCTCTTGAATATATAGAATATGTATTATCTGAAGCTGGTCAAATCGAAGTGTATACTAAAAACGGTGGTATACCAATTCGAGCAGATCTATTTGAAGGTAATCCATACTTAACTGATGATCACATGGTATTTGCAAATGCATCTACTGTTGGAGATGTTCCTTATACAACTGTTTATCAGGAGTTAATGGATCCATGGCAAGTAGCAAACCAACGAATTTTTGCTGGCGAAGATGTGCAGACAGTTCTTGATGAACAAAATGCAATCATGCAAAAAATCATTGATGCTGGTCATTAATAGATAAAACATTGTAGGCGAAACTTGTGAGTAGATTACGAAAAGAACAACTCGTTGGTCTTTTAATGGTTTCGCCTGCATTAATCTTACTTGCAGTTTTCTTTCTTTATCCTCTTGTAAATTCATTTTACATGTCATTTCACAAATGGCCACTTTTTGGAAAACCAAAGTGGGTAGGTCTTGATAATTATATTTTTATGTTCCAGGATGAACGTTTCTGGGAGTCATTGAAATTTACATTCGTTTATACTTTAACTGTTACACCAATGTTATTTGTTGTAGCTATGGGAACTGCACTATTGTGTAATGCAAAAGCTTGGGGAACAACTTTTTTTAGAAGTATCTATTTTTTACCTGTAGTTATGTCTTTTGCTACTGCTAGTTATGTCTGGTTATGGCTCTACAGTGAAATGTATGGGGTTATCGTTTATGCATTAGAATTTTTTGGTTTTGGTGGTGAAAATAAAAATCTAAATGTTTGGAAAACAGGAACATCATCAATGTGGGCCGTTAATGCTATGGTTACATGGAAGTTTTCAGGTATCCAAATGATTATTTTGATAGCCGGATTACAAGCTATAAGAGATGATTATTACGAAGCATCTAAATTAATGGGAGCCTCAAGATGGCAGACAATTTGGAATGTAACACTTCCTCTTCTACGACCTTCAATTGCTCTAGCATTAATTTTATCAATAGCAGGTTCAATTCAAGCATATGAACAATTTGTAATCATGACAAGAGGTGGTCCTTCAAATTCAACAAAAACACTTGTTATGCATACGGTTGATATGGGATTTGATTATTTCAAATTAGGTCCAGCAGCCTCACTTGGCGTAATCATTATGATAATACTTTTTGTTCTAACCGTTATTCAACTACGTTTATTTAGAAAGAATTACTAAGTGAGACGTTACTCATCAGATTGGTATTGGTATTATGCAATTAACTATTCTTTAGTTATAATAATTATTTTTCCAATCTATTGGACTTTAATCTCATCATTTAAAAAACCAAGTGAATTGATTACAAGTGAACCTACTTTCTATCCTCATGATTTAACTCTACAGTATTATGATCAAATTTGGAATTTTGATAGAATTAAAGTACTTCAAGATACCGAAACTGAAGATACTAATTCTTCCGGTGTTGAAGTTGAAGAAAAATTTCGTCTTGATGGTGAAGGTGTTAAAAGACCATTTATAAATAGTGCAATAGTTTCAGCTGGAACAATTATACTAACTATTATTGTTTGTACCTTAGGTGGATACGCACTTACTGTTTTAAATACTCCTTTTAAAAATTTTTTTTTCTTATTAGTAATATTACCAATTTTAATACCAGGTATTTCTCTAATAATCCCACTTTATAAATTACTAAAAGAAATTGGACTTACTAATTCACATTTAGGTTTAATCTTGATACATACTTGTGGTATGTTACCTTTAGGTATCTTTATGATGAGAAATGCTTTTAATAGCATACCTACTTCATTAAGAGAGGTGGCAATGCTTGAAGGCTCAAGTGAATTAAAAATTATTACTTCTGTAATGTTACCACTCGCAATTCCTGGACTTTTAACTGTTATGGTTTTTGCTATGTATGTTTCGTGGAATGATTATATTTATGCTTTTATATTTATAAATTCACCTGAAAATACAATGTTAAACATTTCATTAATGAAAATTGCATTAGGTGGATCTCAATTTGAAATGAAATGGGGGAGTTTAACAGCTGGTTCAATTGTTAGTTTTCTTCCAATAATAATTTTTTATACTTTTCTTCAACAATATTTTGTAAGAGGAGTTACAGGAAGCGCAGTAAAAGAATAGGAGGTTTTATGTATTCTGTAAATTTAAATAATGTAACAAAAAAATGGGGTGATGTTACAGCTGTTGATCAAGTAAATCTCCATATTAATGAAGGAGAATTTGTAGTTCTTCTTGGTCCATCTGGATGTGGTAAAACAACTACGATGCGTCTTGTAGCAGGCTTAGAAGAAATAACTGATGGTGAAATTAAAATTGGTAATGAAATAGTTAATGACGTAGATCCAAGAAAAAGAGATGTATCAATGGTATTTCAAAATTATAGTCTTTTCCCCCACATGACTGTTAGAAATAATATCGCTTATCCTCTTAAAATGAAAAAAATTCCTAATTCAGAACATGATAAACTTATTAAAGAAGTTTCTTCTCTTGTAGAATTACAGGATTTATTACACCGTAAACCAGCAGAATTATCAGGTGGTCAAAGGCAACGTGTTGCGCTTGCCAGAGCAATTGTACGTCAACCACGAGTTTTTTTAATGGATGAACCATTATCAAATCTTGATGCAATTTTAAGAGTTACAACGAGAGCAGAATTAAAAAATCTACATCACAGACTTGGCGTTACAACAATTTATGTAACACACGATCAAGTTGAAGCTATGACATTAGCAAATAGAATTGCTGTTATGAACCACGGTAAACTTTTGCAGTTTGATAAACCACAGGTAATATTTGATGATCCTTCTTCTAAATTTGTTGCTGGTTTTATTGGTTCACCTGCCATGAATTTGATTGATGGCCGTATAGAAAACAAAAAATTTATTTCTGATAGTCTTACGACATCTTTTGATATTGATTATGAAGGTGATATTACCCTTGGAGTCAGACCTGATAAAATTCAAATAGTTAATGATACTGATACAAATAATGGATCTGCTAAGGTTTATTCTGTCGAATTAACCGGTGAAGCAAATCTAGTAACATTCAAATCAAATAATCAAAATCTAATTGTCAAAACAGATAAAAATACACAGTATGATATTGATTCTGTTTTAAAATTAAACTTCAATAAGGAAGACTGTTACTTTTTTGATATTAATAGTGAAGAAAGGTTAAGAATATGAATATCATAGATACAAAAATAAATGGCGGTTTTTGGAAAAAAAGAAAAGAATTAAATAAAAATACTTCATTATTTGCAGTTATGAAATCCTTTGAAGACACTGGAAGAGTTAAAGCAATGACTGGTGATAATGATCCTGTGAAACAAAGACCACACATTTTTTGGGAATCAGATTTAGCTAAATTAATGGAAGGTGCTTTTTTCTCCATGCAACAAGAAAAAGATGAAGATTTAGAAAAAAAAATGGATTCTATAATTGATAAAATTATCGCTAACCAAGAAGAGGATGGATATTTAAATTATTTTTTTTCACGACATGAACCAGATAATAAATTTACCAATTTAAGAGATAGGCATGAATTATATTGTGCTGGCCATTTGCTTGAGTCTGCAATTGAGCATCACAAAGCAACAGGTAATTCTAAATTTTTTGATGCAATGGAAAGATATGTAGATCATATAATTTCTAAATTTGGAAGAGAAGAGGGTAAGATGAGGGGCTATCCTGGTCATCAGGAAATTGAATTAGCACTTGTAAAAGCTTACGAGCACACAAATAAGAAAAAATTTCTTGATCTTGCGACTTACTTTATAGACGAACGTGGAACCCACGATAAACCTGAAGATCATTATTATGTAAAAGAAAAAAAGAAATTGATGGAAAAAGAAGGAGACATAGACGTCTCAAAATTACCATCTAATATGAGAGATTTCATGGCATTTGATGCTGATTTCATGGGTAAAACTTTTAGAGATCTCCATTATTGGCAGGCTCATGAAAGACCTGTTGATCAAAAAACAGCAGAAGGACATTCAGTTAGAGCACTTTATATGTTTACGGCTATGGCTGATTTAGCAAGATTAAATAACGATAGTAAATTGTTAAATGCATGTAAGACTCTATGGAGAAACATCGTTGACAAGAGAATGTATGTCCATAGTGGAGTTGGCAGTGCACACATTGGAGAAAGATTTACATATGATTATGATTTACCCAATGATATGGCATATGCTGAAACATGTGCAACTATAGCTCTTATTTATTTTGCAAACAGAATGTCAAAGATGGAATTAAATAGTGAGTATGGTGATATTATTGAAAATAGTTTATATAATTTGCTTTTAGCAAGTACTTCTTTAGATGGTGAAGGCTTCTTTTATGATAATTATTTAGAATGTGTTCCTGGATATCTTCATTCACAAGGCAGACGTCATGGCATTAGAGATAAATATCATATGTGTTCCTGCTGTCCGCCAAATATAACTCGTCTCTTTGCAAGTATGGATATGTATATTTATAATTCATATCAAGATTCATTAATTGTTGATCAATATATTTCTTCTGAAATAGATTTAATGAATAAAACTCAAGGTATCAAAATTAATCAAACAAGTGATTTCCCACATAAAGGATACTCTAAAATTGAAGTAATAGAATCTAAAAATAATGAAACTACAATTTATTTTAGAATTCCTTCATGGGATAAAAATATGAAGATTAAACTTAATGGGTCAAAAATTGATTATGAAGTTGTAAATGGTTATGCCAAAATTAACAAAAAATGGCAAAAAGGTGATGTAATTGAGTTATCTTTTGATTTTTCACCACGATATGTTCGAACTAATCCAAATGTTCGATACAATGTAAGAAGAGCATGTTTATTTAGAGGCCCACTTCTTTATTGTTTAGAGGAAAAAGACAATGGTAAAGATCTTAATAAATTAATATTAAATACAAATAATAATTTTGATGAAAAAGATGAAAAAATAAGTTCAGAAAATATTATTTCTTTAACAGCAAATGGATTTAAATTTAAAGATTCTAAAGATCTATATCTAAATGATAAACCAGACATAACGGAAACATCACTTAAATTTATTCCATATTATTGTTGGTCTAATAGAGGTGAAAATGAAATGTTGGTTTGGGTTAATGAAAATTAATTTCTTTTAATTTCATTAATGAAAAAATATAAAACAGATTGGTATTTGTATTATCTTATAAATTCCACTTTGATTATCCTTGTTTCATTTCCTATTTATTGGGCTTTTGTTTCATCTATAAAACCACCTGATGAATTAATAACAAATACCCCAACACTCTTTCCTATCAATCCAACATTTGAAAGTTATGAAAGAATTTGGAACTTAGAGCCTACTAGCTCTAGAGGTAATGTAAGATCTGCATTTACAAATAGTGCAATTGTTTCAATTGGAACTGTAGTGGTGTCAGCAGTTATTTCTACTTTAGCTGCATATGCTCTTACCATTTTAAGAACACCATTTAGATATTTTATTTTTTTACTTATAATTATGCCAATATTAATTCCTGGAATATCACTCTTAATTCCTCTTTATAAATTAGTAAAAGAACTTGGATTAATGAACTCATATTTAGGCTTAATCTTAATTCACTCAACAGGCATGCTAACTTTAGGAGTTTTTTTAATGAGAAATGCTTTTATGAGTATACCAACATCTTTACGTGAAGTAGCTTTATTAGAAGGGTCTAGTGAGCTACGCATTATGTTTACTGTGATGTTACCATTAGCAATTCCTGGTTTATTAACACTTATGGTTTTTGCTCTTTATGGTTCATGGAATGATTTTATTTTGGCGTTTCTCTTTGTAAATACTATTGATATGGAAATGTTAAATGTTTTCCTAATGAAATTAACATTTTCAGGATCTCAATTTGATACTTTTTGGGGACTTTTAAATGCTGGAGCAATAATAAGTTTTGTACCAATTATAATATTCTATATTTTTCTTCAACAATACTTTGTTAGAGGAGTAACTGGAAGTGCTGTGAAAGAGTAATGTGAAAAGGTATTCATCTGATTGGTATTGGTACTATGTCATCAACTATTCTTTAGTACTTATAATACTATTCCCTATTTACTGGACTTTCATTTCTTCAGTTAAAGTTCCCGATGAATTAATTACAAGCAATCCAACTTTCTATCCGCATAATTGGACATGGGAATATTATGATACAACATGGAATTTTGATGACGAAATGAGGACTAAACTTCAAAAAAAAATATCTGGTAGTACAACAATAACGGCTGGTATTGAGAGAGCTTTTTTTAATAGTGGAATTGTTACATTAGGAACTATTATTTTATCTTTAATTGTTTCCACGCTAGCTGGTTATTCATTAACTTTTTTTAGAATACCATTTAAAGAAGCTATTTTTATTGCATTAATTTTACCTATTTTAATTCCTGCAGTTTCATTAATTATACCGATCTATAAATTATTAAAATCTCTTGGGTTAACAGATACTCATATCGGATTAATATTTTTACACGCAACAGGTATGTTGCCTATTGGTGTTTTTATGATGCGAAATGCTTTTAGTAGTATTCCTTCATCATTAAGAGAAGTAGCTATGTTGGAGGGAACTTCAGAACTAAGAATTATGACTACAATTATGATACCACTTGCTGTTCCAGGTTTACTAACTGTTATGGTTTTTGCCTTATATATATCTTGGAATGATTACATTTTAGCTTTCATTTATATAAATAGTCCTGAAAACATTATGTTGAATACTACACTTGCAAAAATAGCACTTGGTGGTGCTAAGTTTGAAATGAAATGGGGAAACCTTACTGCAGGATCGATTATTAGTTTTATCCCAATAATTATTATATACTCTATCTTACAAAGATATTTTATTAGAGGTATTACAGGAAGCGCTGTAAAAGAATAAATTTAGTGAATTATCTATTGAAAGATAAATTTTGGTTTTATACTGTATCTTTTATTTTAGTTATAATAATTAGTTTTCCTATTATAATAATTTTATTACTTTCTTTTAAAACTAGTACAGAAATAAGTTTTGAAAACTTTTTTAATCAATTTAGTTTTGATACTTATTTATCTATTTGGAAATATGAATTTAGAAACAATAATAATACGTTTAAGCAATCATTTTTTAATAGTATAATTGTTACTTCTGGTACAGTTCTTATTTCTGTAATTATTAATGTTCTAGCTGGTTACTCAATCTCTTTGTTAAAGGTACCTTTAAAGAATATTATATTTGTATTATTAATATTACCTTTTTTAATTCCAATATATTCAATTTTTCTACCGTTATATGTTTTCTTGTATACAATTAATTTAAATGATTCTTATTTAGGATTAATTTTAGTTTATTCAGTCTACGTTCTTCCAATAGGTTTTTTTCTTATGTATAATTCTTTTATTAGTATTCCTAAGTCATTGAGAGAAGTTGCAATTTTAAATGGCAGTTCTGAAATTAAAATTCTTTTCTTTATTATGTTACCTTTAGCCATTCCCGGTATAGTTACATTAATAATTTTTTCTGTTTATATTTCTTGGACTGATTATTTATTTGCTTATATAGTTATGAATTCAAATGATATGCAAATGCTAAATGTAACACTATCTAAAATTGGTTTTAGATCAAATTATCCGTATGCTGGTTATGTAATTTCTTATTTACCATTTATGATTTTGTTTGTTATTCTTCAAAAGTTTTATTTTAAAAGTATTTTAAATTCTATCAAATAGATCAAAAACTAGTTTGTCGGGAGTTCAACTTTAATATAATAATTAGGATCTGTCTTCTTTTTTATAATTCCTTTTATAATATCTTTATGTGCAGATAGAATTGTTTTAGGTTTAGGTAGTTGATCTTTAATTACTTCGTATAACTTAGGTAAATTATATGATGGAATCATTGGAAACATATGATGTTCGACATGATACTCCATTTTCCAATATATAAAACTAAAAATTGGGTTAAGCCGAATTGATCTAGTCGTTACTCTATGATCTTTGACATTACCTCTTAATCCAGTATGTTGAGTCATTCCCCAAAGATTAGCAAAGTTTGCAAAAAATCTAGGAACAAGAAATAATAAAATAGGAAGTAATGATTGCAAATAGATTGATATTATAATTATAGTTATCCAAATTAACACAAATACTCTAGAACTATTAATACAGTTTTGTATTTTATCTTTTGGTATACAATCTATCATAACTTTTGTTCTTATTCCAAGAGCATGTTTAATAATTTCAACAAATATAGATTTATGAATTCTTAAAAAAAGGATCCCAGGTATAAAACCAGTAAAATAACTAAATAATGTTTTTTCTTGATAAATCATTTCTTCAGTTTCGTAATCGTGAGGATCTAAAGATGCCGTATAACTGTGATGTAGTGAGTGACTCCATCTCCAACGAACAGGCTCAAAAGAATTCATATAACTACCAATTAAGTAAAAAAAATCATTAAGTTTTCTCGTCTTAAATGCAGTTCTATGGCCACATTCATGCCAAATTGGATCTCCTCCTGCATGTAAAGTACAATATGCTAAATATGCAGGTATAAACCACCATGTGCCCCATGATAAAAAACAAGCAATACCTAAAATCATTAGTGAAAAGAAGAATATTATCATATGCTTCCAAGCTTCATAATCACTTCTTTTAGCAAGTTTTTTTAATGTTTTTCTATCTATTTCAGCTTTAAACCATCCACTTGCTACACTCATTGATTCTTTATTTGCTTCAATCATCACCAATAAATATAATATTTAAATATTAAAATCAATATTTGGTATTTAATAAAAAAACTAATTTTTTTAATTTAATTTTTTATTTAAACTTCTGCAGGTATTTCAACCTTAATTTTATAATTAGCATTTTTTGATTGCTTAATAAGAGCTGGTATGATTTCTTTATAAGCTCCCCATAATCCTTTTCGTACTGGAGGCATTTGATCTTTAACTAAAGCATGTAATTTTGGTAAGTTGTAAGATGGTACTTGTGGAAACATGTGATGCTCAATGTGATATTCCATATGCCAATATAGAAAACTAAAAAATGGATTTAAATAAACTGTTCTTGTACTTCTTCTATGATCTTTAATATCTTCTTCTAATCCAGCATGTTGTGTGTTTGCCATACAGATAATCAGTAATCGTCCATAAAAATTTGGAACTAGAATATAAAGTATTGGCAACCAAGTATAAAAATAAATCGAGCTTATTATAGTTACAAGCCATATAAGCATATGACTTCTTGCAGACCATCGACATTTTGATCTCTCTTTTTCTGGAATACAAACTTTCATTACGTCAGTTGTAATTCCAAATGAATGTTTAATTGTTTCAAGTTGTAATGAATTTTTAAATAACAATATAGTTGATGGAGGTATGAATGTTAAAAAAAACATTAATAAGTCAGTTGGTTTTTTAACTTGTATTTCATAGTCAAGTGGATCATTAAATATTGTATACGTGTGATGACGAAAATGTGAATACCTCCATCTAATGGGTTCAAATTCACTCATAAAACTTGAAATGTAATAAAAAAAGTTATTCCAAAAATTTGATTTAAATGCAGTACGATGACCAGTTTCATGCCAAATAGAATTACTACAACTCCAGATATTTCCATAAATAAAAAAGAAAAGAACTGACCACCAAGTTCCCCAAGTTATATAACCTAAATAACCTGAAAAAATTAAAAGAATAAAATATATTGTTACATGTTTAAAACCTTGCAAATCAGATTTTTTACATAATTTCTTAAATTCTTTTTTATCAATTTTACATTTATACCATTCAGTTAATTCAATTTTCATATTCTTAATTTTATAAGGAAAATCTAAGATATTTCAATTTTTTTGAATTAAAACCTTTTTTCATTATCAAAAAAATCATTTTTTAAACTAAAATAGATTGAAAAATATTGATATATTTATTCATTAATTTAACATTATTCTAAAATAGGGAGGTAACATGAAATTACTATTTAAAATTATTTTAGCAGTGTTTACACTTCTTCCTATAACTAAAATTTCTTTTGCAAACGATGATACTTTAATTGTTTGGAATAGAGGAGGTTGGGGAGAATGGGTTGTTGAAGGATTTAACAAAAAAATGGAAGCTGAGGGAAGAGCTCTTAGAGCGACAAGTACTCTTAATCCAGAATTTGTTTTAAAATTTAATGCTGCTATGTCTTCAGGAGAGCGAATTGATATAGTTGCTATGGGTACAAATGATTTACCTAACTATGCAGCTATGGGTGCATTAACTGACATAACTGACTTTGTGACAGGTTTTGATTATTTTGATAACCTGAATCCAATTCATCTTAAACAAGGTACTCTTGATGGTAGATATTACGCAATACCTAATGCAGCAGATGTATCTGGATTTGTTTATAATAAAAAATTAATGCCAACACCGCCAAAAGATTGGGCTGAGATGTTAAGTATGTGTAAAGATTTTGCTGCCAAAGATCAGATAATGATTGCATGGCCAACAAAAAATCCTGGAGGTATGAGGTTTACAGGTTTACCAATGGCTTGGGCAAATGGTGGAAGTTATACGAGTGATGATGGAAAAACAGCACAATTTAATCACCCTAAAAATATTGAATGGATAATGCATTACAAAGATTTGTATGATGCTGGATGTGTGCCAGAAAACGTATCTGTTTGGGATTGGGGAGATAAACAAGATGGTTTTCTAGCTGGTGATATTGCTATGATTGGAACTGGTAATTTCTTGATGAATGTGGTTAAAGATCATACCGAAAAAGTAGATGCTGGATTTACTCCTTTTATGTCTAAAGACGGTTCTATGACTTCCTCTTATGTAGGTGGCGATGGAATTTCAATTCCGGTTACAGTTGGTAATATGGAAGGTGCAAAGGAATATTTACAATATGCATTATCTCCAGAAGTACAAATTGAAATCTACAGTAAAAATGGAGGATTACCTGTTCGCTCCGATTTGGTGGATAATAATCCTTATTTAACTGAAGATTCTAAGATGTTTCTTGTAGAGTCTAGACGTGGTTATGCGCCATATCTAAAACCATATCATGAAATTTCTGAAGTAATCGTTACTGCTTTTCAAAGAGTTTTGGCTGGAGAGGATGCTCAAGAAGTCTTTGATGAAGCAAACGTTACATTTCAGGCAATCTTAGATGCTGCTAATTAAAAAATAATAGATAGTAGGCGAAACTTATGAATTTTGTTCGTAAAGAAAAAATCATTTTCGTTCTAATGGTTTCGCCTGCTTTACTTTTACTCTCTGTTTTTTTTATATGGCCTTTATTTAATTCTTTTTGGATATCATTTCATACATGGCCAATGTTTGGTAAACCTAAATGGGTTGGTTTGGATAATTATATCTATACATTAAATGACCCTCGTTTTTGGGAAACATTAAAGTTTACAACAATCTATACTTTTACTGCTACTCCTATGTTATTTATTGTTGCTCTCATTACAGCATTATTATGTAACGTTAGGACATGGGGGACAACTTTTTTCAGAGCAATGTATTTTTTACCAGTGGTATTATCATTTGCTACTGCAAGTTATATCTGGTTGTGGTTATACAGTGAATTATACGGCATTATTATTTATGTTTTAGAATTATTTGGTTTTGGTGGTCCAGATAAAAACCTAAACGTTTGGACTACACCTACATCAGGTTTATGGGCTGTTAATACCATGGTGACATGGAAATTTTCTGGTATTCAAATGATAATTTTAATAGCAGGTCTTCAAGCTATCAGAGATGATTACAATGAAGCTTCTACATTAATGGGTGCCTCAAGATGGCAAACTATTTGGCACGTGACACTACCACTATTAAGACCTTCTATTGCTCTTTGTCTCATACTTTGTATTGCTGGAGGTTATCAAGCATACGAACAATTTTTAATAATGACGCAAGGAGGACCACAAGGTGCTACAAGAACTATTTTGATGCATACAACGGATATGGGATTTACATGGTTTAAATTAGGGCCTGCAGCATCAGTTGGTATTTTTGTTATGGTTATTATATTTGTGCTTACAGCTATTCAACTTCGTTTATTTAAACCTCATTAAATGAAAAGATTTTCTTCAGATTGGTATTGGTATTATGTTATCAATTATACTTTAGTAATTTTAATTATTTTTCCAATTTATTGGACATTTATTTCTTCTGTAAAAACACCCGCTGAACTTATTACTAGTGATCCCACTTATTTTCCTGAAACCTGGACATGGAAATACTATTTTCAAATTTGGAACTATGATTTGTCAAGTACTTGGCAATTAAGCAGTGATGATTATATGAGATTAGAAACTAAATCTTTAAAAGAAAGTATAATTAATTTTTTTATACCTAATGAAAAAAAATCAATAGGTAGAGCTTTTTGGAATAGTTGTTTTGTCTCCTTTGGAACGATACTTTTAACTACTATAGTGTGTACGTTTGCAGGCTATGCCTTAGCTATTTTACGAGGGCCTTTTAAAAATATAATTTTTTTACTCATTATTACTCCCATTCTTTTTCCCGGAGTGTCTTTACTAATACCCTTGTATAAAATTTTAAAAGATATTGGCTTACTTAATAACTTGTATGGTTTGATTTTTTTACATTCCACTTTTATGTTACCACTAGGAGTATTCATGATGCGTAATGCTTTTATAAGTATACCAAGCTCACTGAGAGAAGTAGCCATACTAGAAGGTACTTCTGAGTTACAAATTATTTTACGAGTATTGCTTCCTTTGTGCATCCCAGGTCTTTTAACTGTCATGGTTTTTGCCATGTATGTTTCGTGGAATGATTATATTTTTGCTTATGTATTCGTCACCACAGGTGAAAGAGAAGTGCTTAATGTTGCATTAGCAAAAATTGCCCTTGGAGGTAATGAATTTGATATGAAGTGGGGCTCTATTACTGCAGGTTCAGTTATAAGTTTTATTCCTATCATAATTTTTTATACATTTCTGCAGCAATACTTTGTTCGAGGAGTAACAGGAAGTGCTGTTAAAGAATAAACAATTTCTCAAGAAAAATGAAAAAACTCATGAGCCTAAATTATGGTTTCATTATATATATAGAGTAGATAAGTCACCATATAATAAAAATGAGATTAATTTATTTAAACAAAAGATAATTTCATGAAAGAAATCTTTACATGGGGTAGTGGTCAAAGATCAAAAAGAAATTTTACTATTTATGATCTACTAAATTTAAAAGGTAAGAAAAAATTAACTCAAGTAAACTGTGGAAATGAAATTGAAGTACAAGCAGCAGTAGAAGCAAATATAGATCTTTTAATTTGCCTTGGTAGAGATATTAAAATGATTAGAGCAAATGCTCCAAACCATTTTATAACTGGCGCTATTTTAGAGCATGAATATTATAATAAAGATGATCTCTTAAAGGCATCTATGCGTACTCTAGAAAATGGTGCTGATGCAATTTATACATCCAAAAATCCTCATGTTGTTGAATATTTAGCAAAAGAATCTGTTCCAGTTATGGCACACCTTGGTTTTATTCCAGTTAAATCAAGTTGGACGGGTGGAATTAGGGGTACTGCTAAAACTTCTAAAGAAGCATATAAACTTTATCAGCAATTTAAAGACATGGAAAATGCTGGTGCTGTTTTAGTAGAAGCAGAAGTTATAGCTGGTGATGTCTTATCAGAAATTTCTAAAAGAACGAGTATGATAACAGTATCACTTGGTTCTGGTAATGGTGGTGATGTAAATTATTTATTCATGTGTGATATTTGTGGAGAGAATGAAGACTTGCCTAGACATGCTATTCAGTATGGAAATCTTTTATTATTGAATCAAAAAATACAAAAAGAAAGGGTAAAAGCACTGAAAAAATTTAATGCTGATGCCAAAAAAAATAATTTTGCAAAAAAAGGTAATATTGTTTCCATCTCTAAATCAGAACTAGATATTTTCCTTAAAAAAATTTAAGTTATTTATCTTTGTTAACATTGATCAAATTGAAGAAAAATCACAAAAAAATACATTTTTTATATAAAATAACAAAAATTACATATTACTCTTTATGTTGATAACCCTTTAAATATAGTTAAAATATTTCTTATAATATTTAATGGGAGGTTTTATGAAAATTATATTAAAATTTTTTTTAGTACTCTCTACTTTAATTCCTTTAGTAACTTTTTCTTCTCAAGTATTTTCAAGAGAATTAGTTGTTTGGAGTAGACATTCTCCATCACAGAATTTGGTAGATGCGTTTAATAAAAAAATGGAAGCAGAAGGTAAAGATTTACGAGCTGTTAATAGCGTACTTGGTGGTGACTTTGTGCCTAAATTTACTGCTGCTTTAGCTGCGGGTGAAAGAGTGGATGTTGCCGCAATAGACTTAATATATGTTCCTTATTATGCTTCTATAGGAGCTTTGGAGGATATGACTGAGTTTCTAAAGGGAAAAGATTATTATAATAATCTAAATGGCCCTATGATGCATTTAGGTAGTATAGATGGTAGGCATTATTCTGCTCCAAATGATTTAGGTATATCAGGTTTTGCTTATAATAAAAAATTGTTACCTAATCCTCCAACAACATGGGCTGAAATGACAACTATGTGTGAAGAATTTGCAAGCAGAGGTAAATTTCTTACCGGTTGGCCAACGGTCAGTGGTGGCGGTATGATATACACACACGCACCATGGGGATGGGCTGAAGGTGGAGCACATTCTGGTTGGGTAAACGAAGATGGCTCTACTGCTAATTTAAATGACTCAACGATGCAAGCGGCTTTTGACCATTTTACTAATTTGCAGAAAATAGGTTGTGTTCCAAAAAATGTTGCTGCGTGGGATTGGGCAGACAAACAAGATGCATTCCTAAGAGGTGAACTTGCCATGATTGGTACAGGAAACTTCATAATAGGTATGATGGGTGACTATCCAGATATTGATTGGGGTTTTTTTGCAATGTTTTCATCTGATGGAACTCGCAAATCAGCTTTTGTTGGTGGTGATTTAATTGGTATACCTGTTACTACAGGTGATAAAGAAGGTGCAATGGAATACATTGAATTCATTTTATCTGCTGAAGGGCAAAGTGTTTATACTCGCCAAAATGGTGGTTTACCAATTCGTTCTGATCTTTTTAATACAGATCCTTGTATGACAGATAATCACCGTGTTTTCTTAAATGCTGGTGACACAGGGCATGTTCCTTATACAGTTGTTTATAATGAACTTATGGAACCTTGGGGTGTTGCTATCCAAGAAATTTACGGTGGAGGCAATCCTGGTAGTGTTTTAGCTAAGCATAATGCTAGAATGCAAGAGATTATAGACGAAGGACCTGAATAAAATAATTAAAGTAGGCAGTATTAATGAGAAGATCTGATAAAGAACAAATAATCGGTTATCTCCTTATACTGCCTGCTGTTCTGTTAGTACTTATCTTTTTAGTCTATCCTTTTTTAAATTCATTTTACATGTCATTTCATAAATGGCCTGTATTTGGGGATGCAAAATTTGTGGGATTTAAAAATTACATTAAAGTTTGGAAAGATGATCAATTTTGGAACTCTCTATATTTTACTTTTCTTTATACTATTACAGTGACGCCAATGCTATTTGCATTAGCAATTCCAATAGCTTTATTATGTAATATAAAAGCAAAAGGATCAACTCTTTTTAGAAGTGTATATTTTTTCCCTGTAGTTCTATCTTTTGCGGTTTCTGCATATGTATGGATGTGGTTGTACAATGAATCAAACGGAGTATTTATGTATGGTCTTAGATATTTTAGTATCGTATCAGATGATTATAATATTTGGTTAGAAAGAAATTCATCACTCTTAGCAGTTAATATTCAAATAACGTGGAAATTTTTTGGCATTTCAATGATTATATTGCTTGCGGGTTTGCAATCAATTAGTGATGATTATTATGAAGCCTCAAAATTAATGGGAGCTTCACGTATGCAAACCATATGGAATGTGACTCTACCTCTTATTAAAACATCAATTGTGTTATGTTTAATTTTATCAATTGCTGGTTCAATGCAGGTATATGAACCATTTTTAATCATGACACAAGGAAGTCCTGCAAATTCAACGAAAACATTAGTTATGCATATAGTCGATGTTGGTCTTGATTATTATAAGCTTGGTCCTTCTGCTGCCATGGGCACTACATTAATGATAATATTACTTATTATTACTTCTTTGCAATTATCAATTTTACGAAAAGATAACAAATGAAAAGATTTTCTAGTGATTATTATCTGTATTATTTATTAAATATTTCATTAGTTATTATTATTTTATTTCCAATATATTGGACTATTATATCTTCTCTCAAAACACCACCTGAATTAATTAGTAAGCAACAAACGTTTTATCCACATACAATTACTTTTGAATATTATGAAAGAATATTAACATATGGGTTTAAAGAAGTTGATGAGTCCGAAAATGTAACACTAGAGGACGGGCTTTTAAGTGCTGGAAATATATTTATTGCTTTTAAAAATAGTTTTATAGTTACTATAGGCACTATCATTTTATCTTTAATTGTTTCAACTTTAGGAGGTTATGCTTTTACATTTTACAAATTTAAATTTAAAGAATATTTTTTTGTCTTTCTTCTTTTGCCTATTCTAATTCCTAGTATTTCTTTAATTATTCCAATATACATATTACTCAAAAATTTAAATTTACTTGATACATATACAGCATTAATTTTTTTACACTCCATGTCTATGGTGCCTCTAGGTATCTTTATGATGAGAAATGCCTTCAGTAGTATACCTAAATCTTTAAGGGAAGTGGCAATTTTAGAAGGATCTAATGATTTTAAAATTCTTTTAACAGTTCTAATGCCTCTAACTATTCCTGGAATTTTAACTGTTACTGTTTTTGCGATGTATGTATCGTGGAATGATTTCATATTAGCTTTTTTATTTATAAGTTCTGAAGATATGAAAATGCTTAATGTTGCACTTAAACATATAGCAACAGGTGCAAATCAATGGGAGATGAAATGGGGAGATCTTACAGCTGGTTCTGTTGTAAGTTTCATTCCCCTAATAATTTTCTATGCTTTTCTTCAACAATACTTTGTCAGAGGTATTACGGGAGGCGCAGTGAAAGAATAAATGAAAGGATATTTATAATGTTTACTCAATCACAAATAGACCAATTCCATCATGATGGAACAATTATTGCTAAAAATTTAATTAAAGGTGAAGAATTAGAAAAACTTCAAGAGGCTGCAGACAAAGTTGTTAATAAGGGAATTGAAAATGCCCCTGAAGATATTCCAAATAATGAAAAGGAAAAACAATTTATATGGAAAGGTCTTGATGGATACATGCTCAAAAAAGATGGAAAACATATATATAGAAGAAGTCAAAATATGTTTGATAGAGATCCTGTCTTTAAAGCAGTTTGCACAAATCCAGAAATTTTAAAACATTATGGACAACTTATTGGTCATTCTTTTATGCCTGCTGATGATGCAATGGTTGTTAAAGTACCTCACGGTGATGTTCCTGTATTATGGCATCAAGATCCTCCTTATTTAAAAAAAGATTGGGATAAACTTCAACGTATTCCAAATATAGATTGTGACATTTATTTGGACCATTCAACAAAAGAAAATGGATGTCTCTGGGGGATTCCTGATCATCATTTAGTTGGTCATATAGAAATTGAAAATTTTTCAGAAGAACAGTTATTTAATTGTCCAGGCATTATACCTTTTGAAACTGAACCAGGAGATGTTATTTTCCATTCTTTATCTGCACCACATGGATCTGCAGGAAATAAAACAGATGGTCTTAGAAGAACTTTTTACATTCATTTCAATAATAAAGAAATTTATGAACAATGTTATAAGGATGATCCTCAAGTTATTAAAAGAAAAGAACAAAGAGATGGTTGGTTTTACGATTTTAATGAAAAAACAAAAAATAAACTTATTGAAATGAATGAATTACGACGTTCTATGGGATTTGAAATGCTCAATGAAAATGAAATATCAATTAGTAATGAAGGGTTTGAATATGTAGGTGGTGGCCCTAAAACACCGCAATTTCATTGGGAAACTCTAACAAATAAAATTGATCCTGAAAGAAGAAAATCATTAAAGGCACTTGATATTGTTCCTAAATAATGATGTATTTTGAGTAATATTATGAAAAATGAATTTATGAATGTTCCAATCTTTACCGGAAAAGGTAAAGTACATTTTGAAGAAAGAAAAATTCCAACTCCAGGTGATAATCAACTTTTGATTCAAGCAAAAGCAAATTTATTGTGTGGCTCAGACAGAAATCAATTTTATAATGGAAGTCCTCAATGTATTCCAGGACATGAAGGGGCAGGTGTAATTGTCGATAAAGGAAAAAATGCAAAATTTGATATTGGCATGAAAGGTGCTGTATACCTATATGATTATTGCCATAAATGTCGAAGTTGCCAATTAGGTTTAACTAATCAATGTTTACATAAAAACTGTGATTATGGTTTTAACGTTGATGGTGCTTTTTGTGAATATTACCTTGTAAATGATTATGTTTTTTTTCCAGTTGATGAAAGTGTAGATGTAGTCAATGCAACTCTGTTACTAGATGTAATGGGTACAGGTGGTCATGCTACAAAAAGAGCTCAGTTAGTCCATAAAGATATTCAATCTGTACTAATAAATGGAGCGGGACCTATCGGTCTTGGACTTTTAGCGATGAGTAAATTAACTTTTGCAAAAGATTTACCTGTTCTGATTAATGATGTTAAATCATCTAGATTGCCATTAGCGGAAAAGATGGGTGGCTTACCTATAGACTTATCAAAACAATCTTTAGAAGAGGGAATGGAACAACATGGAATTAAAAATCCAGATGTTGCTATTGATGCCACAGGCAAAGCAATAGCCAGAAAAAATGCTCTTCAAGCTTTAGCTAAAAGAGGTGTGCTAGTTATGGTTGGTAATGGTGAAGGTTTGGAATTTGAGCAATATCCAGATATGGGAGGTCCTGAAAGAAGCATTCTTGGTAGTGAATATTTTTCTTACAATGAGATGGAAGCAAATCATGAATTACTTAAAAATAACCAAGAATATTTATCTCAAATAATTACACATCAATATAGCATTGAAGATGTTCAAAAATCTTACGAACATTTTTTCTCTCCTGAATCTGATGCAGGTAAAATAGCTGTTGTTCATAATTAATTTATGAAAAAGATAAAAGTTGCACTTATTGGGACTGGAAATTGGTCTTTACAACATTGCCGTATTCTTTCACAAAGCCCTCAAGTGGAGTTCTGTGGCATTTTAGGAAGAAATAAAGAAAGAACTAAAAACAGAGCCAAACTTTATGATGTTCCATATTATATTGATTTCAAAGAACTAATAAAAAATCAAAAACCTGATTTAATAAATATAAGTCTTCCAAATGAGCATCATTACGACATGACAATGAAAGTGATTAAATCTAACACTCCTTTATTTGTTGAGAAGCCTCTTGTTTTTAAAATGAGTGAAGCAAATAAACTTTTAACTGAAGCTAAAAAAAGAAATCTCTTTTTTGGAATTAATTTTAATTGGCATTATTCTACTCCAGTAAAAAAAGCGATTAAAGCAATTAAAAATAATCAGTTAGGAGAAATTAATTTTATTACATGGAGATTTGGAGGTGGAGGAGGTGGAAAAAATTTAGATCCTAACGGGAACTTAATTGAAACTCAATGCCATGGATTTGATATGCTTGAATATTTAAATGGACCAATAAAATCGGTTCATTCATTTATGACAGATAAAACAAAAAAAGGTTTTAGTACGATGGTTGTATCAATGAATTTCAAAAACAAATCAATTGGAAGCTTGCTTGGATCATATGATACATCTTATCAATATCCTAATTCTCATTATGTAGAAATAAATGGGTCAAAGGGAAGAATTTTAATAGAGGATCAGGTACAAAAATATACATTTAATAAGAAAGATAGTGAAACCGCTGAAGTGTGGAAAGCAGGATTTTTTAATGATTACGAAAGAGAGTTTTTGCGAACGTTTGATGAGCATTATAAAGAAGTAATTAATAATTTCATAAAAGGGAAGAACCCTCCAATACATGCTAAGGCTGGAAAACGAGCTCTAGAACTTGCACTTGCATCAATTAAATCTTTTAAGTTAAAAAAAGTTATAAATATTTAGCGCTGATAAACAATTTTGTTCATCGGATGATCTGCTATTTCTCCTGCTTTTTTTCCACCAAGAAATAATTCAGCATCTCCTTTTCTATCTTTTGTATCAAGTTTACCTACACGAGATCCATCTGCATAGTATGTTACAACCATTGCTTCACGTATTTTGTCTGATTTATTTAATCCAGCTCCGTGAATAGTCCAACCAAAGTGGAAAGTGCAATCTCCTGCATTTATTGAATCTAATTCTACAATTTCTAAATTTTGTTCTTCAATTATTTTATCATAATGATCTTCAGATTTTTGATTAATCGATATTCCCATTAAATCACCCATGTTATGTGATTGTTTGACAAATCGCATAATACCCATGTCTTTACTGCAATCAATTAAAGGCATCCACATTCCAATATGAAGATTTGTATCAAGTGGCCAAAAAAACTGATCTTGATGCCAGTATGATTTTGTATCTCCTGGATGTTTAAAAATCGCTTGCTCATGAAATATTCGAACAGCATCAACCTTCATTAAATCAGCAGCAATTTTCCCTAAACGTTTTGATAAACAAAATTTTTCAACACCTTTAGAATCATAGCGGATATTAAGTGCTTGATAAAAAGCACCACCAAATTCTTTATCTTTATCTTTATTTCTTTCTTCTGCTACTTTTTTTATTTCATCTCTATATGCAGAAATTTCACTTTTTGATAAAACGTTTTTTAAAACCACAAAACCATTCTGCCAAAAATAGTCAACGTTTTCGTTGGAAATTAGGTATGAGTTATCAAGATTTGGTAAATTATTCATATAAATCAACAATATATTATCTTTTATTTTATCCAAAATCTATTGAATTTTACTTTCATTCAGATAGAATTTTTTCATAAATATAATTGGGAGGTTATATGAAGAAAATAATTTTATCTATTTTCGCTTCCATAATTTTATCAGTTACTTCTTTTAGTGCTTTTGCTAAAACTGAAGTTATTTGGTGGGATCTACTTGGTGGTGGAGATGGTGTAAGAATGTCTCAAATGATTGATGCATTTGAAAAAGAAAATCCTGACATTGATATTGTGAACTCTACTTTAGAGTGGGGCCCACCATATTATGCAAAACTACAAACATCAGCTGCAATTGGTGAGCAGCCTGACATTGCGATTTATCATATTTCAAGATATCAAATGGCAAAAGGTACAAATATTTTTAGTCCTATATCTGTAGATGAATTAGCAAGTGTTGGCGTTACAGCGGATCAGTATTATGAACCAATCTGGAATAAAGCTAAAGCTGATGACGATGGTTATCTGTTCGGTCTTCCATTAGATAATCCATTATATGTTATGCATATAAATTTGGATATGTTTGAAGAGGCTGGATTGCTTGATGAAAATGGTCATCCAACTGCATTGAATGGCGATTTTGATAATTTTATGGCTCAAATGGAAAAACTTAAAGCTATAACTGGTGATACACCACCAATTAGTTTTGTTAACTCAAGCCAATATGCAATTTATTGGTGGATGTTATCTATTATTTATCAAATAGGAGGAGAAATTTGGAATCCTGATGATGGATATTGCCCTGGTGATCAATGCGAAAAATCAATGCAATTCTTAGCTGACCTTGTAGATAAAGGTTATATGAATAGAAACGCTGATGGCGCTACAGAACAAGGTAACTTTGTAAGTGGTAAATCTGCTATATATATTGACGGTGGATGGAATACTCCAACTCATGTTGATTTGGCAAGAAAAAATGAATTACCATTCAAATACGGAGCATTTAAAATACCTCAACTTGGGCCAACAATGGCAGCAATGTTGCACTCTCATACTTTTATAATTCCTCATAGTGATGTTGATCCAATTTCTGATGAAAAAAGAGCAGCAGTTCTAAGAATAATGGGATGGTTCTCTAAGAATAGTTTGTACTGGGCTACAGCTGGTCACTATTTACCTCATAGACCAACCGTTGAGTCACCGTTCTTCCAGAATATGTGGCCTAATAGTGGTTACGCTGATGTAGGTGAAGTTGGTTTCTTTGAACCAAATCATCCAATTTTTGGAATAGCAGGACCTTCTTACGATGTAATGGGCAACTGGTTTCCAGGTGGAGTTAATGGTGATATTAGTGTTGAAGAAGCAATTCAAGGCGCTAGAGAAGAAATGAATGCCATGATGTAATTTAAAATTTAGGCTGCAGTGTATTTGACTGCAGCCTTATTTTATTTAATATATAAATATGAATAGAAATATACAATCCAATTTGACAGCATGGGTATTAATTTTTCCATTTGTATTTTTTTTTACAGTTTTTCTAATATATCCGTTTGCATATACAGTAGTTCATAGTTTTACAGATTCTCCTTTAATTGGTTGGGGTAATTGGGTTGGTTTAGAAAATTATCAAAAAATTTTAAAAGATAAACTTTTTGGTAAATCGATTTATCAGACATTTATTTTTGTTGTTTGGACTGTAATTCCAAATACTGTTCTTGGTTTAGCAATTGCAATGATGATACACCGAATACAGTCAACTATATATGCAGCAATTATTTTAGGATGTTTTTTTATTCCTCATATTTTGCCAGTGACAGTTGTAACAGATTTATGGACATCTATGACATCAAATGATTTAGGAATTATTCAATGGATTGTTAAAATGTTTCAAGATGATCCAATTCCTTTTTTTAGACATAAGGTTTGGGCTATGCCATCAGTTGCACTTATTACAGTTTGGTGGACAGTTGGTTTTAATGTCCTTCTTTTTCTAGCGGGATTAAAAATGATTAATCCTGAAATTTATGAAGCTTCTGAAATTGATGGAGCAAATAGATGGCATAAATTTAGATTTATTACATGGCCTCTTATTTGGCCAATTACAGCTCTAGTATTAACATTACAGTTAATTTTTCAATTAAAAATCTTTGATCAAATGTTCTTATTAACTGGAGGAGGTCCTTATAATAAAACCATGGTTGTTCTTTACCATGTGTACAAACAATCTTTTATGATGAACAAAGGTGGATATGCTTCCGCAATTGCCTTACTAATTTTCCTTTTTATAATTTTTGTCTCCGTAGCAAATTATTATATGCTTAGAGCAGTAGATTTAGATAAGCAGAGATAGAATATGAAAAAAACAGATATAACAATAAGTTGGTTTTTATTAGGGTTACTTACTCTTATTACTGCATATATTTTTATATTTCCTATGCTTTGGGGGATATCAACTTCTTTAAAAAGTGAAGTAGAATTTTTAGATGTTGAAAGTTGGGGCATTATTCCAGATAATATCACATTTGAGCATTTTGTTTATATGTTCACTAAATCATCAATGATGACTTGGTATATAAATTCCATGATGACTTCTGTTGGTGTGACCTTACTTGTTATTATTATCAGTATGCCTTGTGGTTATGCTTTGTCACAAATTCAATTTACAGGAAAAAATTTTATTTTCGTGTGTGTTGTTTTAAGTATAATGGTTCCAGGAACAGCCCTTGTTATTGCCTTATTTATTTTTGTTGCTGAATTACGTTTAATAAATACCTGGACAGGCATTATTTTACCTCAAGTTATTTCCCCTGTCTGTGTAATTGTTTATAAACAATTTTTTGATCAAGTCCCAAAAGAATTACGCGAAGCATCTTTAATTGATGGGGCTAGTGAATTTCAAATTCTTTTAAGGGTATATATGCCTTTAAATTGGGGAATCACTGCAGCTTTAGCATTAGTAACTTTTATAGGCGCATGGAATAATTTTTTCTGGCCATTCATTATGACAACAAAAACTGAAATGTATACAATTACAGCAGGCATGTCTCAGGTTGATGAAGCCTGGGGTGTAAAAAATGCTTATATGATGGCCGTTGCAATGGCTGCCTCTTTACCAGTTGTTTTAGCGTATATAATTTTTCAAAGAAGAATAACACAAGCTATAATGTTAACTTCTGGTATTAAGGGCTAATGCAAGTAAGATTAGTTGCTCATAAAGATTATATCATAAGTAAAATTGATAAAAGAATTTATGGTTCTTTCTTAGAACATTTAGGAAGAGCTGTTTATGAAGGTGTGTACGAACCTAAACATCCAGACTCGGATGAAAATGGTTTTAGAAAAGATGTAATGAATTTGGTTTCCGATTTACATATGCCAGCTGTTAGGTACCCAGGAGGAAATTTTGTTTCAGCTTTCAATTGGGAAGATTCAATTGGCCCAAAAGAAAATAGACCTACAAGATTAGATTTAGCCTGGAAAAGTAAAGAGACCAATGAATTTGGTTTAAATGAATTTATTACATGGTGTAGAAAAGTAAATACTGAACCGATTTATGCTATAAATCTTGGAACTAGAGGAATTGATGCAGCTAGAAATATTATAGAATATTGTAATCACCCGAGTGGTTCGTATTGGAGTGATTTGAGAATAAAACATGGATTCAAAGAACCTCATAATATTAAAATGTGGTGTTTAGGTAATGAGATGGATGGTGAGTGGCAAGTTGGCCATAAAACTGCATACGAATATGGTAGATTGGCCCACGAAGCAGCAAAGGCTATGCGTTTGTTTGATAAAAACATTGAGTTAGTAGCTTGCGGAAGCTCACAAGATACTATGTCTACTTTTCCTGAATGGGAAAGAGAGGTATTAGATCAATCTTATGAGTCAGTTGATTATATTTCTATGCACAAATATTGGAGCAATTCAGATAAAAGATCTGATGATAGAGAATTAGGAAAACATAGTACAACAAACTATCTAACGAATAGTATTGGATTACAAAAATATATATCTGATGTTGAGAGTACTATTAATTTTATAAAATCAAAAAAACGATCAAAAAAAGATGTCAAAATTAGCTTTGATGAATATCAGCCCTGGTATCATAGTATAGAATTTATGAATGAGCACTTAAATGCAGATTTAAAAGATTGGCCAAAAGCACATCCAATTTTAGAGGATCAGTACAATCTTCTTGATTGCTTGCTTGTAGGTACAGTTCTAAATACTTTCATCAATAATTCACATATTGTTAAAATTGCATGTATGGCTCAACTCGTGAATGTTATTCCAGCCATTTCAACAGTCAAAAATGGTATTAGTTGGAGGCAATCAGTTTATTACCCTCTTTATTTTGCATCATTGTATGGAAGAGGGGAGTCTTTAAAACTTAAAATTGATTCACCTAAATATTCCAGTGATAATGCAGATGATGTTGATTTCATAGATGCTTCGGCAGTAATTAACAATGAAGAAAAAACATTATCTTTCTTTATTATAAATAGATCTGAAAAAGAAAATTCAGAGTTAAGCTTTGATTTATATAATTTAGATATTGAAAAAATTATTGATCAGCAAATTATCAATCATGAAAATATTTATATTAGTAATACTAAAGACAATCCCAATGCTATAATTCCAAAAAATACTACTATTGTATCTTATCAGAATAATGAATTAAAAGCTGATATACCGCCTTTATCCTATTTATTTGTTCGATTAAAATTAAAGTAATTAATAATAATTAAAGATAATGTGCTTTGTCTTTAATACGAGCCATTATTTTTTTAGTGGCACCGTCTGATCCATCATGAAAAGTTCCAAATATCTCATCTAGAATACTAACTCCAGCTCCAGCATAATTACATTCAAAATATTTATGGTGCAAATAATGATTGTAATCACCTGATGGCATACTTTTCCCATTTTTGAAAATCATTTTTTCATATCCAGAATGACCACCTATTGGTGAAAGAGCTGAGAAAAAAAGATACCACATTGCAATAATTGGATTAGATGGAATTATCCAAAATAAAAAGATCCCAGAAAAAAATAGCAAATGTTCAATAGGATGAAATGATAAGCCGCTAAATGGACCAGTATTAACATTGCGGTGATGAACTGCATGTACATATTTATATAATGGTTTCCAGTGAAGTAGTCGATGAACAAAATAAAATTGTGCACCTTGAAAAGTTGTTACTAAAAGAAATACAATAAGACAGTAAATTGGTGCTTCTTCCCATGTTATATAATTAATAAAATTATTTGCATAAGCCCATAATGTTAAGACTTCGTAAAAAGTCCATATTGGAACACCCCAGCATAAAGTATAAAATAAATTATCTATTAATTGATTATTAAAAAAAAATTTTTTATTATCTTTATCTAAAGGTTTTGGATTATATTTAAATTCATTTCCCTGAGTATTAAAAGTATACAATCGTAAATGAAAAAAACCAAAGAAAATTAAAATTATTGCTAAATTCCTTATAAAAATAAAAAGTATCCAGCCTATTTCAAAATTTTTTACTGTATCAAGATCAGGGCTTAAAAATAACCAGCAAAGAATAGGCATGGCAATAAATATATAGCCCATAAATCCAAATATAAATTTATCTTTAATAAATTTAAAAAGAAATTTAGAAAAATGAAAAGGGAGTAAATATTCTGGATTTATAGTTAATTTTTTAAAAGGAGACCAATGACCTCTTTTATCTCTAATGCCATAATCAGTATCTTTAACCGTTTTCATTATAATTTATAATATATATATAAAACTTTATTTTTGTTATATATTTTTATATTTGTAGAGCAATAATATGAAAAATATATCATTAGCTTTAAATCAAATAATATTACCTGAAGCGCCATTTTCTGATTTTATTTATTTTGCAAAAAAATTAGATGTTGATGCAATAGAAATTAGAAACGATATCAGAACCAATCTTATTAAAGAAAATGATCCATTACAAGTAAAGGAAGAATGTGAAAAAAATTCTATCAAAATTCTATCTATAAATGCTCTTCAAAAATTTAATATATGGAATTCAGACAGGAAAGAAGAATTAATTATACTATGTGAATATGCTCAAAAAGCTAATATAAACTCTATAGTTTTAGTGCCTCTAAATGATGGTTCAATAAAGTCTGAAAAAGATAAAAAAAAATTATTAGAAGTTTCGTTAAATTCAATTAATAATATTCTTCAAGATTATAATGTAAAAGGGTTGGTTGAGCCATTAGGTTTTAAGAAGTCTTCATTACAATTTAAATCACTAGCTGTTGAAATAATAAATAGTTTGCAAAAAAATAAATTACAGCTTGTTCATGATACTTTTCACCATAAATTATCAAATGAAAATAATTTTTTCTCTTCTCTAACTGGATTGGTACATTTTTCTGGAGTTTCTAATAAGTATGACAATATTGATTTACAAGATGATCATAGATCTATTGTTGATGAAGTAGATATTATAGATAACATTACTCAAATTAAAAAAATAATAAAAGAAAATTATAATGGTTATTTTTCTTTTGAACCATTTTCGAATGAATTAATTTCTAATATAAACATTTTTGAAATTACTAGAAATTGTTTAAGTTTTATCAAAAAACAAATTTAATAATTACTATAAATTGTTAATAAATTTTAATTATTAATATAGAAATTTGTTCTAATAATATTATAATAATCAGATGAGGAAAGAACACCCAAGACCTATTTTTTACCGCAAAGATTGGTTAAATTTAAATGGTAAATGGTCATGCGAATTCTCAAAAGACATAAAAGGTTTTTCAAATACAAAATTAAATAAAAAACAATTTTCAAAAAAAATAAATGTTCCCTTTTGCCCTGAAAGTAAATTATCTGGAATTGGGCATACTGATTTTATCCAAGAAATGTATTATCAAAAATCTTTTGATATTCCTAATTCGTGGAAAAATAAAAAAATATTATTACATTTTGGGGGAGTTGATTATGAAACTTCAGTTTATGTAAATAAAAAGAAAGTTGGATCCAATACTGGTGGTTCTACTCCTTTTAGTTTCGATATTACAAATGCAATTTTAGAAAATAAAACTAATGATTTAAAGTTACACGTAATTGATAAAAGATGTCAAGGTAGTATAGGTCCCACACCTTGGTATTTTGGTGATGGTACTTTTGATAACGAAAAATTAATTAAAAAATGGGTTCTCAATAAAAAAAGAATACAGCCAAGAGGGAAACAGTCGCCTCATCAACATTCTTGGGGTTGTTTTTATACAAGAACCACTGGAATATGGCAGACAGTTTGGTTAGAAGCTGTAAATAAGGATAATATTAAAAATATTACAATTCAACCTAATGTAAAATCTTCAAGCTTTATCTTTATTCCCGAATATTCAAGAAATTTATCTTGTAATTTAAAAATTGATATTTCTTTTAATAACAAAAAAATAATTTCAAAAATTCAACCAACATCAAGTAAAAAATTCTCTATAAAAATTTCTCAACCTAAACTTTGGTCTATTGGAAAACCAAATCTTTATAATTTCACATTTACATTATTAAACAAAGATAACAAAACTCTTGATGTTGTTAAAAGTTATGGGGGAATGCGATCTATAGAAATAAAAAGAAATAAAATTTATCTAAATGGAAAACCTCTCTATCAACGTCTTGTCCTTGATCAAGGATTTTATCCTAAAGGGATATGGACGGCACCTTCTGATAAAGATTTAAAAAATGATATTCTATTATCTATGAAAGCTGGATTTAATGGAGCTAGGTTACATGAAAAAGTGTTTGAAGATCGTTTTCATTATTGGGCAGATAAACTTGGTTATCTAACATGGGCGGAGTTTCCAAATTGGGGATTGAATGAAAATGCTAAAGGTTCTGAAATATCTTTTATGAAAGAGTGGCCTCGCATTGTAAACTATTTGAAAAATCACCCTTCAATTATTACTTGGACACCTTTTAATGAAACAAATACACTAGAATGTAATTCCCAACATAAAAATTTGATGCGTAAAGCTTACAATGTTACGAAAAAAATTGATCCCACACGACCTGTAAATGAAACCAGTGGTTATCAACATCAAAAAACAGATATTTGGACGGTACATCATTATGAGCCCATTCCCGAAATGTTAAATAAGGCGCTTAATCCAAAAAAAGGTGTTTACAGAAATTTTCCACACTTTGAGACGAGTTACAAAAATGAACCTTATATTATTGATGAGTATGGAGGGGTATGGTGGCTTCCAATAAAATTGAGAAAGAAAATTAAATCCTGGGGCCATGGAGATAAAGTAAGACCAAAGACGATAAAAGAAGTTTATGAACGTATGGAAAAACTTACCGAGGTAGTTTTAAAAACAAAACACATACAAGGTTTCTGCTACACTCAACTAACTGATGTTGAACAAGAAACAAATGGTGTTTATCTATATGATAGAACAAATAAATTTAATGTTAAAAAACTAAGTAAAATTTTTAAAGATATGTCTCTAAAACTTAAAAAAGGTTATATTCAATAAAATTATATTAATTCTTTAGTGTTGAAAAAAAGAAAAAAAACTTCTCAATCTAAGAATTGTAAAAAATTTCCATCTAGAGAAAGAATTCAGCCAATCAAATATAAAAAACATATAAACGTAACATCTAATAAAGATATTATTGTTTTATTTGGACAATCTAACTCAGCAAATTCAGTAATAAGTAAAGAATATAGTAAATCTAAACATTTAAATTATTTTAATAAAAAATTTTACCCTTTATCTAACCCTGCACTTGGCGCGAATGGTGATAAAGATTCTGTTGCACCAGCCATTGCAGCAAAGTTACAATCTAAAAATCCATATATTTTTTTAACAAATGGATGGGGAGGAACTTCAATTTATGATTGGTCTCATCCAAATAGTATGTTGGTTAAATATGTTAAAAAAAATTTAAAAGAATTATTAAAAAAACACCAATTAAGATATTTAATTTGGATACAGGGTGAAAGTGATAATAATACTGATGTTGATTATATAAAAGAATTTAACATTTTTCGAAAAAATTTACTTTCAGATTTTTCATTTGAAAAATTAAAAGATATAAAATGGATTATTACCCAGACTTCTATTTGTGGAAATGAAAGAGATTATATTCTTAATAATCAACAAAAGAAATTAGCTGAAAGACATAAAGTTTATGTAACAAATGTAACTGATAATCTAGATATTAACTATCGTTTCGATGAGTGTCATTTTAATAAATTTGGTACAGAAGAAATAGCAAATGAAATTGCTAAGATTATTAATCAACAAAATAAAAAATCATAAATTAAATCTTTTGAAAATGATTAAATTCTTATAAAGTTTTAAATATAATGAAAAATAACTACAAATATAAGGGTATGTGGCCAGTTGCTCCAACACCATTTCATGAAAATGGTGATGTTGATTATGAGGGAATGGAGAGAGTAATTGACTGCATGGTTGATCAAAAAGTTGAAGGCATTTGTATTTTAGCTAATTATTCCGAGCAATTTTTACTTTCTGATGATGAAAGAGAAAAATTAACAAAACTTTGCATGAAAAAAATTGATGGAAGAGTTAAAACTATAGTTACTGTAAGTCATTTTGCAACCGACATTGTTCGTCCAAGAGCTGAATTAGCCAAGTCTCTTGGCGCAGATATAATAATGATGATGCCTCCCTATCATGGCGCGTTACTTAAAGGTAATTCAGACCAAATATTCGATCAATTTAACGAAATAAGCAAAGTTGGTATACCAATTATGATTCAAGATGCTCCATTATCAGGTATTGAGCTAACTGTACCTATTTTAACTAAAATGATAAATGAAATTGAACAATTAACATGTTTTAAAATTGAAAGTGCGCAAGCTGCATCAAAAATAAGAGCACTTATAAAAAATTGTAGTTCAAGATTAGATGCACCATTTGATGGAGAGGAAAGTATTACTCTTTACGCAGATTTAGAAGCTGGGATCTCAGGAAGTATGAGTTCAGCTTTGCTACCTGAAAAAATAGCACCTGTAATCGACCACTTTTGGAATGATGAAAAAGAAAAAGCAGAAGAAATTTATAATAATATTCTACCCTTGATTAATTTTGAAAACAGACAATGTGGTTTTAGGGCTACTAAAACTGTAATGAAAGAGGGCGGGGTAATAAAATCTGACTTCTGTAGAGATCCTATTAAGCCATTAGATCAAGATACAAAAAATTTATTATTAAATTTTGCAAAAAGGTATGATTTAGTCAGCTATAAATGGGGGTAATTACTTCTAATGAAGATTAATTACAGACCTGAAATTGATGGCTTACGTGCAATAGCAGTTTTATCTGTAATATTTTATCATGCACGATTAAATATATTTGATTATAATTTTTTTAATGGCGGATATTTTGGTGTAGATATATTTTTCGTAATATCTGGATATCTAATAACCTCAATAATTTATAAAGAATTATATTTTAAAAAATCTTTTTCATTTTTAACTTTTTATCAAAGGAGAATAAGGCGAATATTACCCGCTTTGTTATGCGTATTTATTGTAACTATTCCTTTTGCATGGATTTATATACTACCTAATAGATTTATAGAATATTCTGAATCAATACTCTATGCTTTGGGATTTTCATCTAATTTTTATTTTTATTACTCTGGCTTAGAATATGCTTCAGAGAACGCTCTTTTAAAACCTTTTTTACATACTTGGTCATTATCCATCGAAGAGCAATTTTATATTATTTTTCCTATAATATTATATTTCAGTTTTAAATATTTACATAAATATACTTTTATTATTTTAGTCATTTTATTTATAAGTAGCTTTTTATTATCATATTATGGATCTATAAACTTTGCTTCACTCAATTTTTATTTACTTCCTACAAGAGCTTGGGAATTATTAGCTGGATCACTGTTAGCTTATATAGAAATTAATTCAGGTCACAGAAGTAAAAATAAATTATTAAATATTATTTTTCCTTTTTTTGGATTATTTTTAATTATTTTTTCAGTTTATTATTTTGATGATAAAATAATAAATCCATCTTTTTATACTTTAGTCCCTGTAATTGGAGTAATGTTAATTATTTGGTTTTCTAATAGCAATGATATCACTACAAAAATTTTATCATTTCAGCCATTGGTTGGCATAGGTTTAATCTCTTACTCTCTCTATCTTATTCATTATCCAGTTTTTGCATTTGCTAGAATTAATTTGGGTAAGTCCCCTATGTGGAAAGATACAGTTTTAACTCACTATGATAAAATTGAATTAATTTTTTTAATAATAATCTTATCTACAATTAGCTATTTATTTGTTGAAAGACCATTTAGAAATAAAAACATTAGATTTAAATACGTCTTTTTAATAACCTCTATTACAATCTTATTAATATTATTTTTTAATTTAAGTAATATTTTTAATAAAGGGTATCAAAATAGATTACCCGAAGTAATTGCAGATTCTTTGAATGTTACTCCAACATTTGAAATGTTGTTGGATGATAAATCTAAAAAATGTATTAATAATACTTGTTTTTTTAATACACAAAGAGAGAAAAAGATTGTTTTATTTGGAGACAGCCATGCAGGATCTCTTTCAATTGGCTTAAAAGAATACTTTGATAATTCTGAATATCAATTTGTAACCAAATTTAATAATTGTTTTAATTTTAGAGGTATAGATCAAATACATAGAAGAACTAAAAGAATTCATCCTAATTGTAATATTGAGAAATCTAATATTGATAAAATTTTTTTTGATAAAACTTTTGATAGTACAATTATTATTGTTGGAAGATTTCCAGCATTCTTGAGTAATATGGGTTTTAATAATTTAGAGGGCGGTGTTGAAAGAGATTGGGATGGTGACATTAAGCTTAGATATCCTTTTAAAAAATCTGAAATTATTGATTCTTTTAATAATTTTGTTGAGTCATTATTAAAAAATAATAATAAAATTATTCTTGTATATCCAATTCCAGAAGTAGGTTTTGAACCTGCAAAAGAAATTTTGAAAATGTATATTGATAATCCTAATAAATATCTAAATGGGGGATTTAATTACATGCACAATACATCTTATGATGTGTATAAAAAAAGAACAAAAAAAACTTTTGAATTATTTGATAATATTAAATCAGATAATATTTCTAGAGTGTATCCTCATAAGTTATTTTGCGATAATTTTGTTGAAGGTAGATGTATAACACATGACGATAATAATATATTTTATTGTGATAATGATCATCCATCATTAGCAGGTGCTGAAATGATAAATAATCTAATTTTAGATAAAATAAATAACTTAAAAGAATAATAATTTTTTATAATTTATAGTTTTCAATAATTTAATTGACAATTAATCAAATAAATTTAGATATTTAAATAATGAAAAGAATGTTTGAAACATTATTAGAAAGAGCCATGTTTTCGAGCAGATGGGCATTAGCTCCTGTTTATGTTGCTCTATGTCTTACTCTACTAGTTATTACATACAAAGTTATTGCATTATTTATTTATGAAATCACACACTTAAACGACTTAACTTTAAATGAACTTCTTGTCTTTGTATTACATATTGTTGACTTAGCTCTTGTAGGAAATTTAGTTTTAATGGTTATATTTGCTGGATATGAAAATTTTGTTTCAAAAATTGATATTGCAAATCAATCTGAAGATAAGCCAGAGTGGATGGGTAAACTAGATTTTTCAGGTTTGAAATTAAAACTTATTGCTTCAATAGTAGCTATCTCAAGTATTGGTTTGCTTGAAGCTTTTATTGATGTTGGCTCAAAAACATCAGAAGAAATTTACTTAATGATATTTATTCATGCTGTATTTATTTTATCAGGATTAGTTATAGCAATAATGGATTATATTAGCGGAATTACTAAACATCACCCATAATTAAATAAAAAATGAAACTTGATAAGTTTTTTGATGAAAAAACTGTCATAGATTTAAGTTTTTTTAATTTCTCTAATGCTGTAACTGCAGCTTATTTTGCCAACCGAAACTTAGAAGTTTTGCGAGTAAATAAAAATTTTAAAAAATTTTTTCCAATCCTTAAAACTGTCAATAATATTCCCTTTACTAGTATTTTAGAGCAACTTGGAGTTGGGGATGAATATATTAAAAATTTTCAACAAAATTTAGAAAAAAATGGTTTTGTTATTATTCCTAAAATACAAATCAAAATTGGTGATGAAATTAGAGTATATTCTTTACTTTCTGCATATACTGAAAACAAAGATTTCCCTTTTTTAAATGGTATTCAAGGACAATTTGTTGATCGAACAGATGAATATAATCTTCGAAGGGAGAAGGAAGAATTACTTGATCAAAAATTAAAAGATAGAGAATTGATTGAAGAAAAAACTAAAAGATTAGAAAATATTGCTAATAGGTTATCAAAATATCTTTCACCACAAGTATATAAGTCTATTTTTGATGAAGAAGAGTCAGGCAAAAAAACAAAAGAAAATTATGTAAGAAAAAATTTAACAATATTTTTCTCTGATATTGTAAATTTTACTGATTTATCTGATGCATTAGAAGCAGAAAAACTTGCTTTAATCTTAAATAATTATCTAAGTGAAATGAGTTTAATTGCAATAAATTCAAATGCTACGATTGATAAATTTATAGGTGATGCGATACTTTCTTTTCATGGTGCTCCAGAAACACTGGGAGATGAGAATGATGCTATTAATTGTATAAGCATGGCTTTAGAAATGAAAGAACGAGTTAAAGAATTGCAATCTTTCTGGATCAGACAGGGTGTTAAAGGCGGATTAAAGGTAAGATATGGAATCTCTTCAGGTTTTGCAAATGTTGGTGATTTTGGATCTAGCGTAATGAGTGATTATACAGCAATAGGTTCTTCTGTAAATTTAGCCTCTAGATTGCAATCCATTGCTCCAGAAAATGAAATTATTATTTCTGATACAACATATAATTTAGTTAAAAATCAAATAAACTGCGAAGAGTATGAAGAAATAACCCCTAAAGGTTTTGTAAGACCTGTTAAAACTTACAAGGTAATTGATTTTAAAAATAAAAAAAATAGCAAAACAAAAAAATCATATTCGAAAAAAGGTAACCACGTGGATATTCAAATATTTGATAGTTCTGATATGAAGGCTGCAATGAAGGAATTAAAAAAACTACAAGAAGATTTTAGTAAAGAAATTGACGAAGAGTAGGGGAATTATTCTATTTTAAAAAATTTATTATTGCATTCTTAATATCATTAACAAGATTTTTATTTTCATCTTTAGTTAATTGACTTTCATTTTTTTTCTTATCAAGTTTTAACTTTCTTTGAGCTAAAATATTTGCAACATAATCATAAACATTAGGATTTTTAGAAAATATATCTTTTATTATATCCTTACTTACTTTTATAACTATGCAAGGAGTTTCAGCTATAACATTAGCAGATCTAGGTTCACCAGTAAGAAGACTTCCTTCACCAACAAAATCTCCAACACCAAGTTTGGCTAAAAATACTTTATCTTTATTTTCATTATCTAAATAAACAGATACTACTCCGTCATTTATAACGTAAAGAGAATCTCCAGAATCATTTTGTTTAATAATGTAATCGTCTTTTTCAAAATGGAGTCTTTCTGCATTTTCAGCAATTTCATCTAAATCTTCAGAATTTAAAGACATAAAAATAGGAATTTTTTGGAGTAGGACTCTATTTTTTACTGACTCATTATAAGGATTAAATTCACTAACCTGTCTTTTTTCAAAATCCTCTCGACTTCTGTGCGTGTCAAGAGCATGTAGTCCTGTATCTTCTTCAAGTTTTCCATAAAGTTTACCCGCTGACATTTGAACGCCTGCATGTCTTAAAGTTTTATGTATTTCCATCATCACACTATCTTGCATCGAATTTTTTAAAATTCTTTTTGTGCAATCAAAAGCAACGACAAATTCTAATCCAAATTCATTAGCACCTATAAATCGAACCCACTGTAAATTTAATTGCTCTCTACCATCAACTGGCTTAGCTTTTTTAAGAGCATTATAGAGTAATTTAGAAATGTTTTCAGGATCATGAGAGGGATGAAAATATAATTTATTAAAAATATGAAATCCTTCACTCATTTTTTCTTTATCTTGTTTGCTCCAATTAGTTAAAATTGAATCTGCAACAATTTCATTTGGAATGATTACTTCAGTATTTTGAAATGTTCTTATCCTTGTACTTCTCCAGGTAATATTTTCTACATAACCTGTTTTATCATCAACAGTAATCCAGTCATTTATTGCAAATGGTCTTTCAATATTTACAAAAATTCCTTTAATTAAATCTGATAAGCTTGATTGTAAAGAAAGTGCAATAGCAGCAAAAACTATACCACCTGCAGCAAGAATACTTGTAAGTTCTAAATTAAAAACAAATGATAAAACTAAAAATGCAGGTATCGCAAATAATAAAAACTGAAAAAGAAATGTTATTATTTCAGGTATTGTTGTTCCTGATTTATCATTTAGTGATAATACTTCGTATTTATAAAACATCATTATGAATATTGATGGAATAAAATATAAAGTTATCAGTAAGATTTTATCTGTAAGGCTACTTACTGTTTCATTAATTAAAAAAAATTCCTTTTGAATAACTATATCATAGGAAAAATTTACCATTAGATATGATAAAATAGGAAGTATAATGATAGTAAATAGTACTCGTTTAAATTTCTTTAATTTGTTTAGTTGTATTACAGAACCAATAATGAATACAGAAATGAGTATATATAAAGAATTTAAAGTAACGGCATTATTATAAAATAATAGAATAGATAAAATACATAATAAGCTTATTAAAATAATGCTAATCTTAGATAGTAGGTAAAAAATGTTAATTTTCATTTTGTAATTTTTGCTATAAAGAATTTATATAAAAATGAATTCATTTTCAAAGTATTTATTCGAACACTTGCATTTTGGTCTTGAAGAGAAGGATTTTACTCTTATTGAAAAAATTATATTCTTTCTCATTATATTGAACTGTATTTTTGTTGTTATTGAGTCAGAAAAATTGATTTATGAGCAATATAATCAGCTCTTTGACTCAGCAAAACTTTTTTTTGGTATTGTATTTTTAATTGAGTATATTTGTAGGTTAATTGCCGTAGATCAAATTGATAAATTTAAAGGATTGAGAGGCAAGATAAAGTATATTTTTACAGTACCTGCTTTAATTGATGCAATTGCACTTATTCCATTATTTTTAATTGGTATCAATGAAGGTTTCTTAGTACGATTGTTAAGAGCTATAAGAATATTTAGCATTCTTCGTTTTGGTCGCTTTAGTGAGTCAGTAGATTTTATACTTCATGCAATATATGATAGACGTCATGAATTAATATTCTCACTGCTGCTTACTTTAAGTTTAATGTTATTGTCTGCAACTTTACTTTATGTTGTAGAAGGGGATTTACAACCTGAAGCATTTGGCTCAATTCCAAGATCTCTTTGGGTTAGTTCTGCTGCTTTATTGTCCACTGGTTATGGTGATTATACGCCTATTACTTTTTTAGGAAGGTTTGCTGCAGTATGCACAGCATTATTTGGAATAGGGGCGGTTGCTTTACCAGCAGGTATATTGGCTAGTGCTTTTACGGAGAGAAAAAGAAAATAGGATTAAGCAGTTTTTTCTACAATTTTTATATTAGGAAACATTTTATTAGAAAATTCTAAAAGATTATTATGTTTTGTATCTTCAGGTCTAAAGTGCATATTATGTATTGTTTTTTCCCAATTTGTTTCCTTAAAATCATTTTCATATTTTTTGTAAATACTATGTTCTTTAACTTTACTAATGTCATCATTTTTAGAAATAGAATATAAAATTGCTAACCAAGTAGAAGGTCCCATGTATTGTATTTTTTCACCCCAAGAAATACATTTTTCAAAATCTTCTTTACAAAAATAACCAATTGTTAATGCGTCATAACGTGAACATGATGTTGCTGCACCTTGGGGAATTGGATCAAGTTCTAATGCTTTATGAAGATGCTTTAAACCTTCATCAACATTATCAAGTTTAACTAAGCAAGTACCATATCTATCTAAAATTCTTGGGTCATTAGGATTAATAGAATGTCCTTTTTTTGCATGTTCAATTGATTTATTAAAATCTTTATTGCCTTGAGCTATAGCAGATGAGATTCTTAATACTTCAAAATCATTTTCATCAGCTTCTAGACTTTTCTTGACGTGTTCAAGACCCATATCCATCATCTTATCTGGATCTTCATAATAACCTTTGCCGTATCCACCACCAATAGTACACGCTTTTAAAGCATGAGCTCTTGCATTTGTTTCATCGGTTTCAATTGCTTTGTCGAGTGCTTCAATAGCTTTTAAATTATTTTCTTTTCCTGATCGAACATGATGATAAGTTCCTTTTATTAACCATTCATAAGAATTTAAATTTTCTGATGGTTTTCTTTTAATCCTTTGTAAGCTACTTATTTCAATATTACCAAGTAATTGTCGAGACATTTTCATTACGATTTCATCTTGTAAATCAAAAATATCTTCTATTACTCTATCGTATTTTTCACCCCATAAATTGGAACCATCGCTCGCATCAGTTAAGTCAACACTAACTCTTATTCTCTTACCTGCAGATCTAATATTTCCACCAATTAAATAATCAACTAAGTGTTTCTTTGCAAATCCAAGTGCGTCTTCATCACTTTTTTTAAAATCCATCGATGTTTGATGTGAAAGTATTTCAAATTCTTGCATTCGCGAAAATTCTTGTATTAAATCTCTAAATACTCCTTCTACTAAAAATTCTGAATCTTCATCTTTACTTAAATTTTCAAAAGGAAGAATAGCTAGTTTAATTTTTTTTGCTTTATTGATTTTAGTTTGAGCTATTGGTTCTTTAATTTTATTGTTTGTTGGTTTTTCTTCTTTTAAAAAATCATCTTCATGAATAAGTAAATTAGAAATTTTATAAACTTCAAAATTTTCACTTATATTTTTTAAATTTCTCGTGCCATCATTTTCAATTTTAGCATCCAATCTTTTATTGACTTGATCTTTAACAATAGTTGAAATTAAAATTCCACCAGGTTCACATTCGCTCTCAAGTCTAGCTGATACATTTACTCCTGAACCCATTATATTATCACCTTCAACTATTACATCATCTACATGTATTCCAACTCGCCATTCTAATTTTAATTCTGTGATAGAATGATCATTTCTTTTATAAATTTCATTTTGAAATTCTATTGCTGCTTTTAAGCAATTTACAGGTGAAGCAAACTCACATACAACACTATCACCCTCAGTTTTAAATATTCGTCCTCCAAATTCTGTGATTTTAGCATCTATTATTTTGCGACATTCATTTAAATTTCGAAGAGTTTTTTCTTCGCTTTCTTCCATATGTTTACTAAAATTTACACAATCAGTTGCAAGAATAGTCGCTAATTTTCTATCAGAATTCATATATATTTTTTAGCTAATTTTAGATATTATTTCTACTAAAATGTGTCAACTTGAGTCAGAGAATCTAGAAAAAATATTATATTATTGATTTAGGAGTATTTATGGTTGAAAATTTTAATGGTATTTTTTATTTGATTTTGTACATAATTAACATTGCGTTAGCTGGTTATTATTCATTTACATTTTTATTTAATAAAGAAAAAGAATTCGCAAAATATAACACAGATTCAAGTGCTGCACCTGCAGCAAATTTTGGAATTTTTTGGGTTACTGCTTTTTTCTTTGTTGGTCTTTATATTTTATTTACTGGACCGGATGGTACTTGGCCTTTCTTTATAATTAATGTTATTGTCTTTGCAATGGCAACTGTCTACAATTTTTGTTTTCATTTTAAAATAGCTTTCCTTTTTGGAAGAGATAAAGTTAATTCGACAATAGAACAACCAATTGTATCAGCAGTAGTTCTAGTATTAAACTTAATTATAATTTATGGTTTATCCGATAAAATTTATTTATAATTATAATTTGATCGAATATTCAATGAAGGAGAAAATATGATCGAAGCTTGGGGAGGTACTCTAAATCTAATTTTATATCTAATTAGTATGTTGGGTTTAGGATACTATGCATTTCTTACAGTTTTAAGTCCTAATACATTAGTCACTAGATATGATTTAGGAGAAAAATCAGTTCCTATTATAAGAATTGTTGGAACTTTTGTATTGCCAATTTTAATTTTGGGAATTTATTTACTTTTTCGAGGACCTGAAGGTGCTTGGATTTTTCTTGTATTAAATTTTCTTGTTTCAACACATCAGGTAATTTTAGGCTGGGCTACCAGGTTTAAAATTATAGACCCTGATTCAAAGCAAGATGTTGGTGATGAGATAGTAGGGCACGTATTTGTTATTATAGCAATTGTTCTGATCTACAGACTTTCTTATACAATATACACTTAGTTATATTAAGCTGGGATTTAAATCCCAGCTTTTTATCTTAATGAAAATTCTTTAATTTCTGAAAATTCAAAACCATCAAAAGCATCTTTTTCAGAGTATTTAGACCTTATTACAACTCCTTCTTTATCAAGAAAGAAATCTGCAGTCATTATATCTAAGTAGCCGCCAAGTTTAATAGGAATATAACCCTTGAGCATAGCAGAAAGTGCTTTTGGGAATTTAAAAATAAATGCATTCATTAATTTAGTCATTGATCTATCAATTTCATATTTTTTGTAATAGGTAAAATCTGGATCAGCAAGAACTGTAAATGGAAGAGGTCCGTGTTTTTTCATTTGTTTATTTAAAAACTCAACACTAGAATGAAATACTAAAACAATTTCAAAATCTTTTCCAAATTCACTATGCTTATTTTTTAAAAGATTAACTTCTAAATTACAAAACATACAAGAAGCAAATCTCATGTATTTTAAATATACTTTTTTTCCTTTAAAATTATTAAGATCAAAATCTGATCCATCCATTTTCTTTAATTTTAGTTCTGGTGCATCACCTTTTTTTATTTTCATATTAAAACTTTAATACTATAATTACATAAAAAGTAATATTTAATTTTAATGACATTAATAATAACACTTAAATTTATACACTACCTTGCAATTGTTTTTTCAGGTGGAGTTTTAGTTGGTGGTGGAGTTATTCAATCTGTTTATGCTAAAGCAAATCAAATTCCTGATTTAAATACAGCAAAGATATTGAAGTTACTTGGCTATATTGGTCTAATATCCTTAATTGTTTTATGGATATCCGGAATTGTACTATCAATTAATCTCTATGGCGGTTTTATAATCAACAGTGCATTTACAATTAAAATAATTGCAGCAGGTATACTTTTAGGGTTGTCTACTTTTGTAAATTTTCATGTATTTAATTCCTCAAAAAATAATTTACCGCCAAATAAAACTATAATGAAAATAGCAACAATGAGTGGAAGAGGGTTACTGATAATAGTACTGATATCTGCTGCTATAGCTTTTTATTAAATTACATTATTATATTTTATTTAAAAAAATCTTCTAATTTATTTAGAGAACTTTCATTATTTAGAGTTTCATTAAAAATTTCTTCAACTAAATACTTTCCATCTTGAAACTCAGATATGAGAGTTAAAGTATAAGGTTTAATATCTGCACATATTTTTTGCCTATTTTTAGGATCTTTAACAATACCAGTAGTACATGAAACTAACCACTGCATTCGCATGTCACTAATATCAACATCATGTGTGGGAGTAATTTGAAGTTCATCTGTATGGTTTGTTATTAAAGTTTTATAAGTTTCACTATTAATTTTTGCATCGTTTAAAATATTAACTATTCTTTTACACTTTGATTTATCTCCATCTAAAACATGAACTACTGCGTTAATTCTTATATCTCGTACAATCGGTGTTTCTCCAAAGCCAAAATATTGCATGCCACACATACAGACTCTATTCTCCACATCACAATTTCCAGCATTTGAGACATTAAAAAAGCTTATGCATAGCAAAACAATTAAAGAGTAAAAAATTTTCATATATTTTCTTTAAATATTGTTACTAATAATAAGAAAATATTTAAATTTAATATTTATAATTTTTATTTAAATTTAATAGTTATAATTTTTTTGCTGCACTTGTCTCTTTAATATTTGTTAGCTTTGTATATCTATCTATCATTTGTGTTGTTTTATGACCGCTTTGAGCCATAATTTCATGAGTGGGTACTCCATTCATTCTAGCCTGAGTAATTGAACCTATTCTTAGACTATGGCCAGAAATTTTATCACAATTTTCTATGCCTGCGTCTTCGGCTCTTTTCTTTAAAATTAAAACAAAACTTGTGTCAGTCAAACTTACTTTTTGATTTTTATTATTAAGAATATATTTTTCTATATTGTTAGCTTTGTTAATTTTATAAAAGAGGGAACCAGAGTCAATTAATGCAACGTCTAACCAATTCTTTAACGCAGATACAGGACAATAAGGTGAGTTATTTTTAGGTAAATAGATCATTCTCCCTTCACCTTTTTGATCAGTTTTAGAAAAAGGAATTAAAACCTGAACACCATCATCTTCAAAATTTAAATGCTCATATTTCATTCCTAACAATTCTGATCTTCTGCAAAAACTATAAAATCCAATTAATATTAGAGCTTTATCTCTTATGTTTCTAAAATCATCATTATCCTCTGGAATTTTATTAATTATTTTCTCAATATCTGCTTTCAAAAGCTCCTTTGCTTGACCAGATTTATTATTTCTTTCATCTCTTACAATTGCACTTATTGTTTCTGATATGTTGGGATTTTTTCTATCAAACTGAAAACCATTAATTCTATATTTGTAAGTTATAGAGGCTAAAATTCTTTGTATAGTTGACGCTTTATAGGCTGATGAAGAGTAGGGGTTATTATTTAACTTTTCTCTTCCTGGAATATTGCTTGTTCCTTTCAATATTTTTGCTTCTGGATCTTCATGAAGCCAATCCATATAATTAGCAGTTAAAGCATATGCACTTTCTAAATCATCAACATCTAATGGACTGCAATTGTATTTATTTTTGCAATAGTCGATAAATTTAAGCCAATCTCCGTTGTATTTATCCTGAGTATTCTTTGCCTTAGACTTTTCCTTTAATTTATTAACGTTATCATTTAGTGATATTTTAACCATATTATATATTACGATAATTACAGTTATCGTAAATAATAGTCAAGTTATAAATTTAATAACTATTTATCAATAATTTATTTATATTATCTAAATACATTTATAATATTACAAACTAGATATAGATTTTCACGTGTAATAAAATACTGTATATAGTGTATCAAATGGAAAAATTACCGCAGATTTCAGCTGATTCCCAGATCTTTGTATTAACCGGTGCCGGTATAAGTAAAGAGTCTGGGATTGAAACATTCAGAGACTCTGATGGACTATGGAATAATCATAGGATTGAAGATGTTGCTAGTCCCGAAGGATTCTATAAAAACCCTACTCTTGTCTATGATTTTTATAATAAACGTCGAAAAGAACTAAATTCAGGAATTAAGCCAAATAAGGCTCATATTCTTCTTTATGAATTAGAAAAAACATATAAAATTCATATAGTTACACAAAATATCGATAATTTGCATGAGATTGGAGGATCATCATCAATAATTCATATGCATGGTGAGCTAAATAAAGCGAGATGTATAATGAATGATAATCATGTATTTGAATGGCTAGAGGATCTAAATGAGACCGATAAATGCCCTAAATGTGGCTCTCAAATGAGACCTCACATTGTATGGTTTGGTGAAATGCCCATGCAAATGGATGAAATTCACGATTTAGCTGAACAATCTAGTCTGTTTGTTTCTATAGGCACTTCAGGACAAGTCTACCCTGCTGCCGGTTTCGTTTCGATGTTTAAAGATATGCGTAAACCAACAATTGAATTAAATCTTGAACCATCAAGTAATCAAGATCAATTTGATTTTGCCATTCATAAACCTGCGACAGTTGCTGTTGAAGAATTTAAAAATTTACTTTTAAGCAATTTAAAAAATTAATTTATTTACGTTGGTAAATTTTTTTAACAAAAAAATTTTTAAAAGAAGCATTTTATATAATTCAATAAATGTATTTAAAATATAATTAAAAACTATTATTATTAAATTGAGAAGGAACAATAATGAATTTAGGAGAGAAATATAAAAAAGCTTGGTTTGATTATATGAACAATTTAGATCGTGAAACTTTACCAAGTTTGATGGATGATAAATTTGAGATGCGATCTCTTACAAAAGGTCCACAAAAAACTGTAGAATCTAAAAAAGAAATTTTAGAAAGAATAAGTAGCATAGGTACGTCAATAAAATTAACACCAGAAGTTCACCTTTCATCAGATGACTTACTTGTAATAAGCGTATTACAGGAGTGGGATACTGGAAAAGGTATAGTTATGTGGTTTGTTAAATTTAGAGATGGTAAGGCGATTCAACAAATTACTGCTAAAGGTGATCCAGCTTAAGTGATAATTGAACTATTACTATTAGATTATGTCTAATCCTTTTATTTTAATAGCTAGAATACGTGTAAAAGAAGGTAAGATTGAAGAGTATCTCAAGATAGCAAAAGAAGCTGATGACGCCGTTAATGCATCAGAACCAGATATGCTGATCCATACTTTTGATCAAGACCCAACAGATCCCTTAGAGTTTACCTGGAGTGAAGTCTACCGTACAAGTGAGGCAATGGTTAATCACATTAATAACCCTCCTGTTGTAGCATATGTAGAAAAACATCAAGAAATAGCCGATAAATTCGAAATAGAAGTTTACGGTAATATTACTGATGAAACAATCAATGCAATTAAGGCTCTAAATGTACCCTTCAAACACTTCAAAACAACAGAAGTTGGCTACATTAGAACAGAAAAGTTCAGTTAAAATTGCTGTTTATTTATAATAATAATTTTTTTACTTAAATTTAATTTAACTGAATAATACAATCTTCATAAATTTGTAAAATTATAATTTTAGATTTTACTAAACAAAAGGAGTTTTATGTTATTTGAAAAATTACAAAAAGCATTTCAAGAAAAAGATGCAAAAGCTCACAGAGCTCTTTTCCATGAAGATCATGAATTTATTAGTCATAAGCAAAATAAAGTTTTTAAAAAAAGTGACGGAAGTGAAGAACAAACATTAGAAATGTTCAATAATATTACTCAAGATAAAGTTCGTTGTATTTATGAAAATGATGAAATTTTAGTTACACATCGCTTTAATACTTATGCGTCTGGAGATAAAGAAGCCTTAATGATGGTTGCATTAAAAAAAGATGGATTAATTTGGAGAACAGAGACTGGTGCTACAGAAATGTAAGTAAACTTATTTTAAGGAGGAATTATGAAAATAATTATGAATGTTAAATTAAAAGAAGGTTATGAAAAATGGAAAAATCTTTTTCTCAGTGTTGATACACATAGAGAAAAATATGGAATAAAAGTTTTAGCATATGGCCATCCGAAAGATGATGAAACTAAAATTTATCAAGTTTTAGAGATTGAATCGATGGAAAAAATGCAACAAGCTATGCAAGATCCAGAATTAGCAAAACTTAGAACCGATGCAGGTGTGGATTTAGATAGCCAGGAATTAGTTTTTTTAGTTGAGTAGATTTAATTTTATTGAGGGTAATAATTATTTTGCCCTCAATTTTATTCATATCTTAACGCATCAATAGGATTAAGGTTTGCCGCTTTTCTTGCTGGATAAAAACCAAATATAATTCCAATTGACGATGAAAAAACAAAAGAGAGTACGATAGACATATAATCAAGGCTCATTTTCCATTTAAAATATTCACTGACGCCAAATATTACCCCTAAACCTAAAGCAATACCTATGAGCCCTCCAATAAGAGAAATCATTAATGATTCAATTAAGAATTGAAGGAGTATATCTCTTTTTTTTGCACCAACAGACATACAAACACCAATTTCTTTCGTCCTCTCTGTAACAGTAACAAGCATTATATTCATAATACCTATGCCCCCTACTATTAATGAAATACCTGCAACAGTAGCTAAAAGAATAGACATAACTCTTGAAGACTCTTGTCTGGCATTTAAGAATTGTGCGTAGTTTCTAATTACAAAGTCAGGATTACCATTAGCCGAAATTTTATGAAGTTTTCGCATAACCGTATCAACATCTTTTTCTGTTTTAAAAAGTAAATCAGAAGATCTAACATTAATTGTCATGCTGCGAATTTGATCGCCTGGAAATTTTTTAGCTACTAGTCGCTGTTTAGCCGTTTTTAAAGGTACTATAACTGTATCATCTAAATCAGCCCATGCCGTTCCTCCTTTTGCATCTAATAATCCAATAACAGTAAAAGGAACTTTATTAATTCGTATTACTTCATCAATGGGACTATCAGTATCAAATAAATTTTTTTGAACAGTTTTTCCTATAATGGCAACTCTTGAACCTGAATTGAGTTCTTCTTCTTCAAAACTTCTTCCGTTTTCAAATTTCCAATTACCTAAATCAAAATAATCATTTGTTGTCCCTGTAACAGTAGCAAGCCAGTTATTTCCATTAGCAACAATTTGTGTACTTAAACTTACTCTTGGTGCGATAGCTTTAATTGCTGGTAATTCTTCTTTAAGAGCTTCCATATCTTTTAAAGTTAACGTGTTAACTGAATTAGCACCCATCGATACACCTCTATTAGAAGAGCTCTGTGATCTAACAATTAAGTTGTTCGATCCAAATCTTTCAATTTGTTGCTCAACTTCAATTCTTGCTCCTGAACCAATTGAGATCATAGTAATAACTGAACTAACACCAATAATGATACCAAGAGAAGTTAAAATACTTCTTAAGATGTTGGAGCGTAAACTTTTTTGTGAAAGATATATAAGATCAGTTATTGACATTTTTTTTATCCTCTAAAATTTTACCATCTTTCATTTTAATTATTCTTGAACCATATTTTGCTATATCATCTTCATGTGTAACAAGAACGATCGTTATACCTTTTGAATTTAGATCATTTAGAATTTTCATAATTTCTAAACCTGTTTTACTATCTAAAGCTCCTGTTGGTTCATCTGCTAAGATTAATTTTGGAGATCCAGCTATTGCTCTTGCAATTGATACTCTTTGTTGTTGACCACCAGATAACTGATTAGGTCTATGATGAACTCGATCTTTTAATCCAACACTTTCTAGAGCCTCTATTGCTAATTGATTTCTTTCTTTTAAATTTTTACCAGAATATAATAATGGCAGCACAACATTTTCTTGTGCATTCAATCTTGGCAGTAAATTAAAATTTTGAAAAACAAAACCTATATCTTTGTTACGTAATTCAGCTAATTTATTCGAATTTAAATTTGATACATTATTATCCCTAAAATGATATTCCCCACTAGATGGCACATCTAAACATCCTATAATATTCATTAAGGTTGATTTTCCAGAGCCAGATGAACCCATAATACTAACAAAATCACCTTTATTGATTGAAAGATCAATATTATCGAGTGCTAATAGCTTGTTATCTCCCATAATATATTCTTTTGAGAGAGAATTGATATTAATCATCTTAAAATAGACGTAGAGCTTTTTTTTCTGATGTTTCGATAATAACTTTGGAGATTACTTCATCGCCTTCTTGTATCTCACCTTTTATTATTTCTGTATAACCACCAGAATTAAGACCTGTAACCAAATCAATCTGTTCATGAGAACCATCAACTAATTTGTATACTTTTTTGACATTTAAAGATTCTTTTAAAGAGAAATATTTATTTCTTTGTTCATCAGTTAATAACTCTACTAAAGCGTTCTCAATATATAACTGAATTTCTTTTCTTATTTTTTCTGGCGATAAGTTTTTTGCTTCTAGAGAGCCTCTTACCTTGCCTAGTTTTGGGTAAACACTTCTCATTTTATTTTGTTGATCAGCAGTCATGTTTATTTGAGCCATGATTTCTTGCATTTGAGATGCGCCTCCTCCACCCCATCTACTTCCACCTGAGTTTTGTTTAGGTTTTTGATTGAGTTTTACAGAGAGTGCTGAATTTTTAACTTTTAAAACTTCTTCTTTATTTTGAACAATAATATCAACGTTAGCAGTCATGCCAGGTAAAAGAAGATTTTCTGGGTTGTCAAAAGAAGCAATTACTTCATAAGTGATAACATTCTGATCATCTATTGGTGAATAACGTATTTGGCTAATAGTAGCATTTAATTTTCTATCAGGAAAAGCATCGGTAGAAAATTCGACAACCTGATTTAATTGAATGTTTCCAATATCTGATTCATCAATAAATATTTCGATATTCATATTGGATAGTGTTTCTGCAATAGTAAACATTATAGAGTCTTTTTGATAAGCTCCAAGAACATCACCGACACTAATATGTCTATCTAAAATAAAACCATCTATTGGTGATACTATTTTAGTTTTTGTTAAGTCTAGTTTTTCACTTTCTAATGTCAGTTCAGATTGTTGAATTATTTTTTCAACTTCTTCAATTTCTGCTTTAATAATTTCAATTTGAGCCTTTCTTGAGCTGATAATTGCATCCAAAGATGATATTTCTGATTTTATAGTAGCATTTTGAATAATACCACTTTCATAATCAAAATTCGTGTTATCAAATTCTTTTTTAGAAATAAATTTTTTGTCAAATAAAGCTTTTCGTTCTTCAAGATTTTCTTCTAGCTTACTTAAATATAAATTAGAGTCTTCTAATCGTGATTCAGCACCGTATTTATTTGCAACTGAGTTATTTAATTCTGATTTTGCTTTTTCAAGACTTGCTTGTTTTTGTTTTAACTTAGATTTTGATATGTCTACAGAAGTTTGAGATTCTTTTACGCTTAAAGTAAAAGGATTTTGATCAAAGATTGCTAGAACTTCACCTTTGCTAATTTGTTCGTTAAAGTCTTTATTAATTTCAACTATTTTTCCAGATATCTCTGATGATAATGTTAATGTAGAGGTTGGAATAATTTTACCAGTAGCAGAAACAGTTTTCTTTATATTTCCTTTTTCTATTTTTATATATTCATAGCTGGTAGTTGCTACTTCTGTATTATTACTCACAAAGAAATAGTAGTAACCCCCTCCTGCTATAATTATTACCAAAATTAATAAGATAAATTTTTTCATTTTTTAATAATGTAAGCCGAATATAGTTTTAGAAAAGAAAAAGATACAATATAATTAGTTGGGGTATAAAGCCCTCTCCACTGAGGGAGTTTTGCCCCATTAATATTAACTATTTACTATTTTCTTTAAAAATTAGTGGTTTGATCTCAATAATAAGTCTGTAGCTTTATCAGCTATTGCCATTGCTGGAGCATTAGTATTAGCACCGACAATTGTTGGCATCATCGACACATCAAAAACTCTTAAATTCTTTATTCCCTTAACTTCAAGTTTTGTATTTAAAACCGCCATATCATCATTATCTTTACCCATTTTACATGTGCCAACAGGGTGCCAATTAGTTTTGATCATTTTTTTTGAATAATTAATGAGATCTTCATCTGAATTAATGGATTGACCAGGAACTGTTTCTTCCAACACAATATCAGATAAAGGTTTTGTCTGAATTACCTTTCTTGCAAGCTTTACGGCATTTAACATAACATTCATATCATCTTCATGACTTAAAAAATTTGGATCAATAAGAGGTAAATCTAATGGATTAGAAGATTGAATTTTAACCTCTCCTCTTGATTTTGGATTCATTAAGCAAGATGTAAGTGTTAATCCGTGATCAGGTTTTATACCTCTTGTATCTCTATCGGTATACATTATGGGCACACAATACAGTTTAATTTTAGGATCAATTTTATCTTCTAAATTTTCTGGATTAAAAAAAGAACAACTATCAACGCCTTGCGAACGGACAGGTCCTGAATTAAATAATAAATATTGAATTCCATTTTTTATCATTCGCCAACCTTGATCTTGTTTAAAGTAACTATATCCTGGCTTAACTCTAGAAATAACAGGAACTTCATGATGGTCCTGTAAATTTTTACCTACACCTTTTAAATTTTCAATCACAGGAATATTAAACTCGTTTAATTGCTTTTCTTCCCCTATACCCGAATGCATTAATATTTTAGGAGTAACATAAGCACCTGCAGTTAAAATAATATCATTTGCAAAATATTTAGTTAAGTTACCATTTGATACACACTCAACACCAATTGCTTTTTTTTGATGAAGGATAATTTTTGTAACAACAGAACTAGTTTTAATATCTAAATTCTTGTTTTTTGTTTTTGAATCTAAAAAAGCACTATACACATCACATCTTTTGCCATTACCAATGGTGTATTGCATAGTTCCTACACCATATTGATCACCATCATTAAAATCATCATTATAAGGCAAGCCCATAGCTTGCATTGTTTTGATATATAAGTTTGACCCTTCTACGATATAACCGGGATCTGAAACTTTTAAGTTACCTTTATTTCCATGATATTCATTTTGAATACGTTGATTATTTTCAAGTTTAACAAAATGCTTGAGCAACGAGTTCCAATTCCAATTACTGTCTTCAGTCTCCTCTTCCCATTTATTATAATCTGAAGGTTTCCCCCGCATATAAACCATACCGTTCACTTTTGATCCTCCACCAAGAGTTTTAGCTTGAGCTATAAAGTGCTGACGATTATTTAATTGTTTTTGTGGAATAGATTCATAGAATTTTAAATATGGACTATTCTCTAAACCTTTAATCCAACCAGCAGGCATCGATAAAAGTAAATTATTGGATTTAATTCCTTCTTCTAAAATTAAAACAGAGGCGCCATGCTCAATTAATTTTGTTGCTGTAATAATTCCTGATGTTCCACCACCTGCAATTATAAAATCATATTTTTTTGCCATATATAAATTTTTCTATTTTAATTTTTTACGTGTTTCTATATTTAATATCAAGATGAAAACTTTAATAGTTAAAGCAGATGATGGAAGAGAATACCATGTTGATGACCCCAATGGCTTTTATCAGCACCTTATAGATTTTCACTCAGATAATAGTATTGGCAACAACAGTGTTCATGAAGAAAATGGTTATTACTTTACAGTAACACCTTCATTTTATGATACTGTAAAAAAATTTGTAGAAAAATAAATAATTATAAATTTCTTATGTTCTAAGAGTAGTTTTGGATACAACTAATTCCTCACGTTTATTTTCTCTGAATACAACAAATATACCACTTACCATAATAAGAAAAATACCAATAAATGAGTTTATATCGGGCACTTCAGAAAAAATAATAATTCCTATTATAATCGCAAAAATTAAATGGACATACTCAGTTATACTATTAACTAAAGGTGACCCTACTCTGTATGCAGCAATTAAACAAAATATTCCAAGACTTCCAGTTGTAGAGATAAAAAGTATTAATCCAATAAATTGAAGATCATTAAGTATCCAAGGATTACTAAGAATAGAAAAAATTGATAAATTAAAATCAGAATTATGTAATAAAATACTAATTGCGCTTCCTCCAAGAAATGCACCTATATAAATATGAAAAGTTTGTTGAAATAAATTATCATTTTTTGAAGTTTTTTTTGCAAGTGTCATCGATAAAGCGTAGGTAGCAGCAGCAATGATTGGAAATAACATATAAATATTTATGTCATTAAATTCAGGTTTGATAATTAAAAGGGTACCACTAAAACCAACGAAAATTGAAAATATTCTATTCAAGCCAATTTTTATATTCAGAATAAAGTAAGAATAAATAGTAATAAAAAATGGACTCACAAAAAACAAACTTGTTGCTTCTGCTAAAGTAATTTGGCTTAACGAAATAAAAAACAAGGTAAAGCCAAAGAAGAAGGTGGAACCTCTAAAAATTGCAATATAAGGGTGCGCTGTTCCAAAGAATATTGGTTGTTTTGTATAAATTAAATAAAGGCATAACAAAGAAAATCCTATTCCTCCTCTAAATACGAGTATTTGCATTAAAGAGGCATCATGTATGGTGTATTTAATTAAAACATCCTGGGTAATGATGAATAACATCCCTACAATAATTAAAATAAGACCTTTTATGTTATTATTCATATAAATTTTCTTAGAGTAATTTAGGTATTAGTTTAGAAAAAAAAATAATATATAATTATTTTGATGATTTTTTATCTTGTAACACCACTAATATTGATTTTCGCTAGTTCTTTAGGATTAATCATTAATCCCTCTTGGTCAATTTCACCTTTTATTTGGGTTTTCATATTAGTGCCAATTATTGACCTTTTATTACCTTACTTAAGTAAAGATGATGTTGAGTTAAATGAAAGTGTGTTTCACAATTTTTCTATTTTAATCGTACTCCCCTGCATTTTATTTTTAATTATATTTGGTTTAACTATTGTTTCTGAATCCACTATCACTTTATTAACCGCTGCAGCTTTAGGGGCAGCTGTAGGTATGTCTGGCGGTTCTATCGGCATTACAACTGCACATGAACTTATTCATCGAAAAAATAAATTTATGCGCGGTATTGGAGTATTCTTACTAGTTTTATGTTGTTATGGCCATTTTCGAATTGAGCATATTTATGGTCATCATTTAAATGTAGCTACTAAAGAAGATCCTGCTACAGCTAGAAGAGGAGAAAATTTTTATTTTTATTTTATTCGCTGTGTAATCAATAGTGTGATTTCATCATGGAATATTGAAAAAAATATTCTTGATAGAAAAAATCTAAATACATTTAGTTTCCAAAACAGAATGATTCATTATTTTGTATTAGAATTTTTATTTTTAGTATTTGCTTATTTAATTGCCGGTATGAATGGTTTAATTTTTGTTATCTTTCATTCTTTTGTTTCCATAATCTTATTGGAGTTAGTAAATTATATTCAGCATTATGGTTTAGAAAGAAAAAAAGAAAATGGAAGATATGAAAGATTTACAGATTTACATTCTTGGAATAGTCGTCACATCTCTGCTAATTGGTCGACATTTAATTTAGGTCTTCATGCTGAACATCACCAGAGCGCATCAAAGCCCTATCCTCTTTTATCTCAAGAAAAAAAAGCAATAGAGATGCCTGCTAATTACTCCATAATGTTAATTATGGCTTTAATCCCTCCTTTGTGGTTTTTTGTGATGGATAGGAAAATAGATAAATTAAAAACTATTTAATTTAATATGATAGATTTTTTTTCTAAGTTGAAAGATAATCGTATTTTTCAATTTTCTGTTGTTGTTATAATTATTTTAAATGCCATTCTAATTGGTGCCACGACATATCAATTAGATCCTATATTTTTAAATACTATTCATTTGCTTGATTATGCAATAACTGTTTTCTTTGTTATTGAAATTTTAATTCGTTTTATAGGAGAAAAAGAAAAGAAAAATTTCCTAAAAGATGGTTGGAATGTATTTGATACAATCATTGTAGCAATCTCACTCATTCCTATTCCAAATAATTCTAGCTTCTTAGTTTTACGTCTTCTACGTATTTTTAGAGTTTTACGATTGATATCTGTCATTCCTGAATTAAAAAAAATTATAGAAGCTATTCTTGCTTCAATAAAAAGAGTATTTTTTGTTAGTCTTCTACTGTTTATAATACTCTATATTTATGCAACAATGGGATCAATTTTATTTGGGGAAGATGATCCAGAACGATGGGCCGATCTAGGAATATCCCTAATTACCCTTTTTTCAAGTTTTAACTTTATCTAGTTGGGAGAATGTCATGCTGCCTATGCAAGCGATTTACTGGTGGGCATGGATTTATTTTTTCAGTTTTATTTCAATTTGCTCAATTACAATATTGAATTTGGTGATTGCTATCCTTGTTGACGTTGTAAATCATCAAAAATAACCTGTAAAAATTACATAAACCTTCAAATATTTATGCTTATATGTTAAATATCTAAGAATAATTATAGCAGTTGTAGATTACCTGCATTAACAAAACTATGGGGAGGTATAATGTTTGATAAAAAAGACGGTAATACAAATTCAACACCTGATGTATTTAGACCTGCTAAAGGATCCGCAAAAGTTGTAATTGGTCACGGCGTAACAATTAATGGTGAAATTAAAAAAGCTGATGAAGTTCAGATTGATGGTGAAGCAGATGTTACTATGAAAACTGATAATGTAGTTATTGGTGCTACTGGAGATTGCAAAGGGAATATAGAAACACATAATGCTGACATCTGGGGAAAGTTTGATGGTGAAATAAAAGCTTCTGGTACTTTAACTATCCAAGAGCAGGGAGTTGCTTCTGGTGACATTGAGTATCAAAATTTACAAATTAAGCTTGGCGGCCAAATCAGTGGTGATATTAAAAAATCTGATAAAATACAGCCTATTAAAAAAGACTCAAAATCATCAGAAGAAAATACTTCATTACAAGAAGCAATTAAAAAAGATTAGTAATTATATTTGTTAGTATGAAAGAAAGATTATTTAAACCTCTACATTGGATTATGTTAATCCTTATCTCTCTTGATTTTATTGATACGTCTTATCGAATTACGTATGGATATTTTTCCGGTCAAGGTGTGCAACCACCTGTAGGAGATTTTAATGTTCAACTTTCCACTTTAGATTTTATTGTGAGTTTAGTTTTTCAATTAGCAATCGCTTACACAATTTATATGTTGTATAGTATGAAAAGAAGTGGTGGTTATTATTTAGTAGCTTTAAATATTCTTTTTGTGATTTACGGATTTATTATTGGTCCGTTTAGTACAGTGCCAGTTGGAGAAGTATTACCTCTTATTGCCGGCTTTATGGTTTTCTATATTATTTTAGTTATTGGGATACCTTACTTGTATTCTGATAAATATGAGTGATTTATAAAAGTATATCCCTATATTTTTTTTTAAATTGATTTAATTTTTCTCTAACATCGAAATCTAATCTGTAAGAAGTATATAAATCTTGCTTTGTTCCCTTGTTAATTTTAGTCTTTTTGACAAATTGCAGGTCCATATCTTCTATGCTATCAACATTTCTTACTAGTAAAGCTAATTTCCATTCTAATTCCTTACTACGTAAATTATCAGGAATGGTATGTTCTTCTGTTTTATATTTATTATTTAAATTAAATAATTTCGAAATGTTTTGTTTCATGATTATTAATAAATTTAGATTTAGTTTTTTATTATTCAATAGGATTAATTTTACTAAGATGAACTAACAAATATTAACAGTATTAATATTTTTAATTGAAATGTAATAATTATATAATATTCAATTTATGAACGATTTGACTCTATTGCGGTTTACAAGCAGCTAAAATGAGATACGTATAAATTTATCCTCCCATTAAGAAAAATAGTGAGGATATTTTTTTTAGGAGATAATTATGAATTTATGTGTTGTATCAAAAGGATCTTTTACCAAAGATGATTACATGGAATTATACAATTTTTTTTAAAGATGATATTGCCAAATATACAGATGCATTTGATATGGCTTTCGTTAAAGATGGCCATGTAATGATTATGTGTAATGTTACTGATGAAGAAAAATTTTATGCTTTATTTGATGATCCAAAATCTAAAGAATTTGATTCAAAATTTAATAGTACAGATACGGTCTATTCTTTACAAAAAGTAGAATAATTATAAACCACCTTGAGATATTAAGAAGTCAGAAATTTTTTCAATACCATTATTATTTTTCATTTCACCAAAAATATACGGTAAACCATTTCTGGCTTCATTCACATCCTCTTTCATTTGCTCTAAATCAACATTAACATATGGAGCAAGATCAACTTTATTAATTACGAGTAAATCTGACTTTCTAATTGCTGGTGCTTTTTTTCTAGGTATGTCGGCACCTTGAGCCACATCTATCATATAAATTGTTAAATCAACTAACTCTGGACTAAAAGTTGCTGCTAAATTATCACCACCTGATTCAATAAGTATTAACTCTAAATCCGGAAATTTTTTTTTCATTTCATCAACTGCAAGTAAATTAATACTACAATCTTCCCTTATAGCCGTATGTGGACATCCACCAGTTTCAACACCTTTAATTCTCTCTATAGGTAGTACTTGTGCTTTCATTAAATATTCAGCATCTTCAGTTGTATAAATATCATTTGAAATAACTGCCATAGAAACTTTTTTAGATAGATAACGACATAATGCTTCTGTTAAACTAGTCTTACCGGTCCCTATCCCACCACCAATACCAACTTTTAAAGGTCCATTTATATTAGTCACGTTAAATAAATCCTTGAATCTAAATTTTCATGTTTGATTGCAAAAATATCGCCAATAAAAAAAGTCGAACCTATATCTTTAATAGTCAGTTTTTCTGAATGAGTTAAAAAATCTTGAATTTGATTAATATAAATTACATTTAGACTCTGCCCATCTTTTTGTGACATTGGTATATGTTTTACACATACATTTATTAAATTAGAAATAAACGATTGCAGATAAAACTTAATTAAATCATCAAACTTAATATTAAAATGTAATCCAGCTTTAGCTAGACAATATATAAATGATGCATTTTCAGGTAAAGATAAACCCCAACTATCATTCATAATTTTACGAAAAGAATTTCCCATATCCTTCATTTCTATTTGCCTTTCTTTCGAAGAAGCGTTTGCTATAATTAATTCATTAATTTCCTCACCTTTATAAATAGACTTCATAAAAATATAATCATTTCTTAATGTGCCATAAAATAAAAGAGCATCTAAAAATTCTTTAACATCATCTTTATTTTTAATTTTTTTATCATCTATCAGAGCTTCTAAACCATGAGAGTATGCGTAAGAACCAATGGGAAAAGAGGATGAAAACCATACTTGTAATATTTGATAAGGATCTTTTAATTTTTTCATTTTAATGTTTATGGCTATGTGTTCTGCCTATACCATAAGCACCACCTTCTGGTTTAAATTTTTCAAAAACTTTTTTTACATTTCCATGTAATTTTAGAACCATATCAAGAATTACAGCATCATCTTGAATAAGAATTCTATTATCTTCAATTTGACATGGTAGATGTCTATTTCCTATGTGCCATATTATTTGTTTTAAATTATCACCTGTTATTTCAATTAAATTTTCTTCTTTTGATAATACTTTAATTATTTTACCATTTTCTAATTCAAAAAAATGATTTTCATCAACACTTACTGTTTCTTCAAGATTAACTAAAAATTCAGTACCATTATTTGCTATAAGTTTTTTTCTACGAATAAATCTTTCCTCATAAGATAGTGAAATTTCATCTAATAAATCCTTATTATTATGATTGTGATGAATTATTTTTAAAGAAGTTTGCATTTTAATACATAAAATAACGTTGAGCCAAAGGTAATGTTTTAGCTGGCTCACAAGTAATTAACTCACCATCTGCTAAAACTTCATAAGTTTCTGGATTAACTTCTATTTTTGGACAATAATCATTTAGTACCATATCTTTTTTAGAAATTTTTCTAATATTTTTAACAGGTAATAAAGATTTACTTACTTCAGAGTTTTTAAATGAATTTTTGTCTATAGAAACTTTACTAACAAAAGTGACAGTAGATTTTTCTAATGATTTTCCAAAGGAAGAAAACATTGGCCTTGAGTAAACAGGTTGTGGTGTTGGAATTGATGCATTAGGATCACCCATTTGTGCACAAGCAATACTTCCACCTTGTAATACCATTTCAGGTTTAACACCAAAAAAGGCAGTATCCCAAATAACAATATCAGCACGTTTATTTTTTTCGATACTTCCAATATGATCAGAAACACCATGTGCTATTGCAGGATTAATTGTATATTTGGCAATGTATCTTTTAACTCTTACATTGTCATTATCACCCTGCTCTTCTTTTAATTGTCCCCGTTGAACTTTCATTTTATGTGCTGTTTGCCATGTTCTAATAATAACCTCGCCAACACGACCCATGGCCTGACTATCAGAAGCAATAATTGAAAAAGCACCCATGTCATGAAGTATATCTTCTGCAGCAATTGTTTCTTTTCGAATACGACTTTCAGCAAATGCCACATCTTCAGGTATTGATTTATCTAAGTGATGGCAAACCATTAACATATCCAAATGTTCTTCAACTGTATTAACTGTATAGGGTCTTGTTGGGTTAGTAGAAGAAGGAATAACATATTGTTCACCACAAACTTTTATAATATCAGGTGCATGACCTCCACCAGCTCCTTCAGTATGAAAAGCATGAATTGTTCGTCCATTAATTGCTTTAATTGTACTTTCGACAAATCCACTTTCATTTAATGTATCTGTATGGATCATTACTTGAATGTCATTATCATCAGCTACATTTAAACAGTTATCTATTGCTGCTGGGGTTGTGCCCCAATCTTCATGTAATTTTAGTGAGCTTGCTCCAGCAATTACTTGTTCTTCAAGTGCTTGAGGCAATGAACTGTTTCCTTTTCCTGCAAAAGCTAAGTTCATAGAAAAAGCATCTGCTGATTGTATCATTTTCTCTATATGCCATGGTCCAGGTGTAACTGTAGTAGCTAAAGTACCATGTGCTGGACCAGTTCCACCTCCCAACATAGTAGTAATACCAGAATGAAGTGCATCATCTATTTGTTGAGGACAAATAAAATGAATATGACTATCAAATCCACCAGCTGTTATAATTTTACCTTCACCAGCAATTATTTCTGTTCCAGGTCCAATAATAATATTTACGTTTGGTTGTGTGTCTGGGTTGCCAGCCTTACCAATTTCATTAATTAAGCCATCTTTAAGACCAATATCAGCTTTATAAATTCCATTTATATCTACAATTAAAGCGTTTGTTATAACTGTATCAACAGCGCCGTCCTTGCGAGATACTTGAGATTGACCCATTCCATCTCGAATAACTTTTCCTCCACCAAATTTTACTTCTTCACCATATGTTGTTAAATCTTTTTCCACCTCAATAAAGAGTTCAGTGTCAGCAAGTCTAATTTTATCACCAGTTGTTGGTCCATACATATCGGCATAAGCTTCTCTTTTTATTTTTTTCATTATAATTGACCCATAACTTTCTTATTAAAACCAAATATCTTTCTATTTCCTGTAATTGGAATTAATTCTACATCTTTTGATTGACCAGGTTCAAACCGAACAGCTGTTCCAGATGGTATATCTAAACGCATACCGTTTGATTTTTCTCTATCAAATTTCAAATATTCATTTGTTTCAGCAAAGTGATAATGACTACCAACTTGAATTGGACGATCACCACTATTTGAAACTTTTAAAGTTATTGATTGTCTTTCATCATTCAAATTAATATCACTATTTTGTTTTGTTATTATTTCACCAGGTTTCATTATCTTATTGGTTTATGTACTGTTACTAATTTTGTTCCATCTGGAAATGTTGCTTCAACTTGTACTTCTGGAATCATATCTGGAATACCATCCATACAATCCTCTTTTTTTACTACATGTGCACCTGTTTCCATTAATTCTGATACCATTTTTCCATCTCTTGCACCTTCTATGACAAAATCTGTTATCAACGCTATCGCTTCTGGATAATTAAGTTTAACACCTCTTTCAAGACGTTTTCTAGCAACATTAGCTGCCATACTGA